>JAXMDH010000116.1:0-1893 GCA_046348915.1 Amaricoccus sp. | reverse complement strand
TGAGCAACGGGACGCTGACCAACGCCAGGGGCTTCCAGGCGAAGAGCCCGGACCTGACGGTGACGGTGAACCGCGCGGACCTCAACCTCGTGATGATGGGGCAGGCGTCGTTCGACGACCTCCTGAAGGACGGCAAGGCGAAGTTCGAAGGCGACCGGACCGGCTTCGACCAGCTGCGCTCGATCCTCGTGCCGTTCACGCCGGACTTCGAGGTCCTGCCGGGCACCGCGCCGAAGCAGGCGGCGGCCGCGCCGAAGCCGTTCGAGGTCCGCGACCTCGTGAACCCGATGCTCGGCGACTGATCCACCCATGGGCGCGACCGCACATCGGCGCCCGGGCGGGCGCATCCCGGCGCTGGCCGTGCTGGCGGCTGCGCTGGCCGCGGGCGGCGCGCAGGCCGGCGGGCTCCTGCTCTACGAGTTCGGCACGGCCGAGCCGGGCCTCGCCGCGGCAGGCTACGCCGCGCGTGCGCAGGACGCCTCGACTGCGTTCACCAACCCCGCCGGCATGACGCGCCTCGATGGCACGCAGGCACTCGCCGGCGGACAGGTCATGTGGCTCGACAACGCGTTCTCGGTCGGCGGCGGCACGTCCGCGGCGCTCGGCGGCAACGGCGGCGGCCGCGCCCTCGGCTTCAACGGCTTCGTCCCGGGCGCCGGCGCGTTCGTCTCGCACAGCCTGTCGCCCGACCTCAAGGTCGGCTTCTCGATCGCCGGCAACTTCGGGTCGATCATCGACTACGACGACGCGTGGGTCGGCCGCTACCGCGTGCAGCAGGCGACGCTCCTCGGCGTCCAGTTCGTGCCGTCGATCGCGTACCGGGTGAACGACCGTCTGTCGATCGGCGCGGGCGTGAACGCCGTCTACGGCGTCTTCGACCAGAAGGTGGCGATCAACAACGTCTCGCCGCTCGCCGCGGACGGCCGGCTCGAGCTCGACGACAGGACCTGGGGCTTCGGCGGCAACTTGGGCGTGCTCTACGAGATCGCGCCCGACACGAGGCTCGGGCTGACATGGACCTCGCAGGTCGACCTCGACTTCCGGTCGCCCGCGCGGTTCTCGGGGCTGGGGCCCGCGCTGTCCGCGCTCCTCGCCTCGCGCGGCCTGCTCGACGCCGACGTCAGCCTCGGCACCCGGATCCCGCAGCAGGTGATGGCGAGCTTCCACGCGCGGATCGACGATCGCTGGGCGGTGCTCGGCAACGTCGGCTGGCAGCAATGGTCGAAGTTCGGGCAGGTGGAAATCGGCATCGAGAACACGCAGGATCCCCGCGGCGTCACGACGAGCCTACCGTTCCGCGACACCTGGCACTTCGCGCTGGGCGCGCAGTACCGGCCGTCCGATCCGTGGACCGTCAACGTCGGCGTGGCCCACGACTCGGGGTTCCAGCGCGGCGGGAACGTGAGCCCGCTCCTCCCGGTCGACGCCGCCTGGCGCTTCGGCGCGGGCGCCGAGCAGCAGGTGCGCAAGGGGCTCAGGTGGGGATTCGCCGGCGAGCTCCTCTACGAGGGCACGCTCGACGTGAATTCGACGAGCCAGCTTCCGCCCGCGCTCGGCGGGCGCGGCGACCTCGTGGGCTCGTACCGGAACACGACGTCGCTCGTCGGCTCGGTCTACGGCAACTGGGCGTTCTGACGCCGGGCGAGCCCCGGCGTCGCCCGCGCCGTCCTTCGCGTCTTCCGGATCGCTCCTCGCGCGCCCCCGGCCGATTCCGCCGGGGGTATGCCGCGCATCGCCGGCAGCGTCGAACAGGCGCTCATCCTCGCCGGCCGCGAGCGCGAAGAACGTCCCGTGCGGGTCCGGCGCGATCGCCGTCGACCCGGGCGCGGTCGGCCGGGAGAGCGAGACGCACCCTAGGCGAATGCGCGATGTTCCGGCCGTCAAGAAGGACGC
>JAXMDH010000115.1:0-1526 GCA_046348915.1 Amaricoccus sp. | reverse complement strand
CGGCGCACTCGGGGGAGTCGACAGAATGCTTCGGTCGTGCTTGCGTGCCGCCATGTGCGTCGGGTGGCTGACGCTGCTTGCTGCCCTGCCGACGCAGGCGGCCGCCCAGGAGCTGAATCCGGCGGCGTTCCAGCGTTTTCTCGCGGGACTGAAGGCGGCCGGGTTCAAGTACAGCGTCAGCGAGGAGACCCCTGAGCTGACCAAGCCGGCGCAGCAGCAGTACGAGAAGATCCCGTCGCTGGCCGAGTACAACTGGATCGAGGGCCTCGAGGGCGGGAAGCCGGTGCGCTACACGATCGAGTCGCCCAGCGGCAAGACCAAGGCGGTTCTCTATGCCCGCCGCGACGGGGTCGATTACGTGAACCCGCAGGAGATCGCGCAGGTGGCGCGGCGGATGAACTTCGGGGTCAACGACTATCTCGGCTCGTCGTGGCGGCAGCTCTATCCGCAGGTGGACCGCTACGGGCAGAACCGCGACCAGATGGTCTGGCTCGGCAACGTCGCCGGGCTGCTCTACCGGCCCGAGCCCGACAAGCTGGCGGTGCCGGCGCTGACCGAGCGCGCCAAGAAGCTGCCGCCGCCGTCGTGGCGGTCGCAGATCCCGAAGCCGACGCTCCGGAACCGCGTCTCGGGCTCGGACTGGTCGTGGGACGAGGCGGTCGACAACGGCGGGTCCTTCATCAACAACAATAACAACGAGGTCGTCACCTATCCGGGCGGCAGAAATCCCTACATCGACCGCGAGGACGCCGACAGCTCCGACATGGAGCTCGACGACGCCGACGCGGTGGAGTTCTTCGCCCACGACGACGAGAAGCCGCCCGAGAAGAGGCCGGGCGAGGAGAGGCCGCCGGGCGACGGCGAGCATTCGGACGGCAACTAGCTTCTGCGGGCCTGGGGGAGGGATGCGATGCGATCGAGGCGCCGGCACGTCGCGGCCATTGCGGCCATTGCCATGTTGGCCGCCCCGGTCTCGTGGGCGCAGGTCGACCCGCACGTCTACACCAGCGCCTCGGCGCTGAAGGGCGACTGGCGGCCGATCGGCGACAGCGACCGCGATCCGTCGCTTGTCCGGGTCGCCTGCGACCCGGACGCGAGCCTCGAGGACTGCGCCCGGCAGCAGGGCACCTACCAGGCCGACGTGTTCCTGCGGATCGGCAGCAGCACCGGCGGGACGCTGCGGATGATCTCGGACGGCGCCGTTGATGCGACGGTCGCGACCGTGGCCGCGAAGCCGACCGGGCCGCACGACACGACGAGCGCGCGGACCTTCGCGGTGAAGCTCGCCGGCGGCGGCACGGCCAAGCTGGTCTTCGGCGGACTCGACGGGCATTGCGCGGCGCCGGAGAGCGTCGGGAGCCTCTGCTTCGACATCGTCGGCGCCCCGGCGGGCGCGACGCTGGCGAACGGCACCTACGAGGAGGCGGTGCCGCGCACCCAGCCCGCGCGCACCCAGACGCTCGGCGACGCCTTCGCCGGCCTGCCGCCCAACTTCCTCAGCATGCTCAGCTGCGCCGACATCACCC
>JAXMDH010000114.1:0-2541 GCA_046348915.1 Amaricoccus sp. | reverse complement strand
CAACGCCCAGGCCGCATCCGCCAGCTCCGCCGTCAGGCGCTCGACGTAGTAGGACCCCGCAAGCGGATCGACGACATGCGTGATCCCGGTCTCCTCCTGCAGGATCAGCTGCGTGTTCCGCGCGATCCGCGCCGAGAATTCCGTCGGCAGCGCAATCGCTTCGTCGAGAGCGTTCGTATGCAGGCTCTGCGTCCCGCCCAAAGCCGCCGCCATCGCCTCGTAAGCCGTCCGCACCACGTTGTTGTAGGGATCCTGCTCCTGCAGGCTCACCCCGCTGGTCTGGCAGTGCGTCCGGAGCATCAGGCTCGCCGGCTTCCTCGCCCCGAACCCGGTCATGATCCGGTGCCAGAGCAGCCGCGCCGCCCTGAGCTTCGCCACCTCCATGAAGAAGTTCATGCCGATCGCGAAGAAGAAGCTCAGCCGCCCCGCGAAGGCGTCCACGTCCATCCCCGCCGCGATCGCCGCCTTCACGTACTCCTTCCCGTCCGCCAGCGTGAACCCGAGCTCCTGGACCAGGTTCGCGCCCGCCTCCTGCATGTGGTAGCCGGAGATCGAGATCGAGTTGAACTTCGGCATCTCCTTCGCGGTATAGCCGATGATGTCCGACACGATCCGCATCGAGGGCTCCGGCGGATACACGTAGGTGTTCCGCACCATGAACTCCTTCAGGATGTCGTTCTGGATCGTCCCCGAGAGCTCGGCCCGCGGCACCCCCTGCTCCTCGCCCGCGACGATGAAGCTCGCGAGGATCGGGATGACGGCCCCGTTCATCGTCATCGACACCGAGACCTTCCCGAGCGGGATCCCGTCGAAGAGCACCTTCATGTCCTCGACCGAGTCGATCGCGACCCCGGCCTTGCCGACGTCCCCGACCACCCGCGGATGGTCGCTGTCGTACCCCCGGTGCGTCGCCAGATCGAAGGCGACCGAAACCCCCTGCTGCCCCGCCGCCAGCGCCTTGCGGTAGAAGGCGTTCGACTCCTCCGCCGTCGAGAACCCGGCATACTGCCGGATCGTCCACGGCCGCCCCGCATACATCGTCGCCCGCGGCCCGCGGGTGTACGGCGGCAGCCCCGGCAGGCTCCCGAGATGCCCGAGCCCCGCGAGATCCGCCTCGGTATAGAGCGGCCGGACCGTGATCCCCTCCGGCGTCCGCCAGTCGAGGCTCTCGACCGGCCTGCCGCGCAGCTCCTTCTCGGCCAGCGCCTTCCACCCCGCCAGATCGTCGCTCATCGGATAGCTCCCAGACCGCCCGGCCGCGCGCGCCGCCGAGGCCCCCGACCCGCCGCCCCCGCCGGCACTTGCGCCGCCGGGTTCGGCTGGCTAGCCTCGATCGCGCGTCCCAGCCACCAACCCAGCAAGGAGAACCGATGTCCCCGCGCCTGCTCGCCCTCGTCCCGGCCCTCTTCCTGGCCGCGCCCGCCTTCGCCCAGCGCCTGCCGCCGGCCGAGGCGAAGCCGCTGTCCGAGGTCATCCACAACGTCGAGACGAGCCTCAGCCCCCGCGCCATCACCGACGTGGAATGGGAGGACGACGGCTACTGGCAAGTCAACTTCGTGAACGCCGACGGCCGCCGCTCGCGCGTGCGCATCGACCCCATGACCGGCGAGACCTGGTCGCGGCGCAGCCGCTGACCGCGACGCCCGCCCCGGCCGGGCGCCGCGGGGGTCCCCGCTGACCGGCCGGAGCATCACTCGAACTCCAGGATCACGTCGTCGACCGCGAGGCTGTCGCCCGGCTTCGCGCGGACCTTCGCGACCTTCGCCCGTCGCTCGGCGCGCAGCACGTTCTCCATCTTCATCGCCTCGACCATCGCGAGCGCCTGCCCGTCGAAGACCTCGTCGCCTTCCGCGACGTCGATCCGCACGACGAGCCCCGGCATCGGGCACAGCAGGTACTTCGAGGTGTCGGGCGGCAGCTTCTCCGGCATGTGCGCCGCCAGCGCCGCCATCCGCGGTGCCATGACGTTGACCTGCAGCTCGGCGCCGCGCACCCGGACATGGTAGCCGCTCGGAATCCGCCGCGCCTTCAGGACGAGCAGCTCGCCGTCGATGTCGAGCCGCGCCAGCGGCTGCCCCGGCACCCAGGCCGAGACGACCCGCATCCGCTCGCCGTCGGCGAACTCGACCGTCGCCCCCGAGCGGTCGGCGTCGATCGTGACCGGGATCGCCACCTTCTGCAGCGTGACCACCCACTCCGACCCGACCTTCCGCTGGTGGTTGTCCATCGTGCCGGAAATCCGCGCCCGCCGGATCTCCGCCACCCGGTGCATCGCCGCCGCCGCCGCCGCCACCTTGCGCAGCATGGGCCCGGGCAGCGCGACCCCCTGGAACCCGTCGGGATATTCCTCGGCGATGAAGGCCGTGGTGATCGCGCCCTCGACGAACCGCGGGTGGTCCATGACGGCCGACAGGAACGGCAGGTTGTGCCCGATCCCCTCCACCTCGAAGCCGTCGAGCGCCGTCCGCATCGCCGCGATCGCCCCGCTGCGGTCGGGCGCCCAGGTGCAGAGCTTGGCGATCATCGGATCGTAGTACATCG
>JAXMDH010000113.1:0-2640 GCA_046348915.1 Amaricoccus sp. | reverse complement strand
CGAAGTCGCCAAGATCGACAGCTTCATCGCCACCCTCGGCATGGGGACAGTTCTCTACGCAGTGGCCATGTGGCATTCGGACGGGCGCCAGATCATCGGCACGCTGCCGGACGCCTTCTTCAAGGTTAATACCTTCCGGCTCCTCGGCGTGCCGATCACCGGCTTCTACGTGCTCGTCCTCGCCTTCGTGCTGTGGTTCGTGCTCGAGTACCTGCCGGTCGGCCGCTACCTCTACGCGATCGGCGCCAACCCGCGCGCCGCGGCGCTGAACGGCATCCCGGTGCGGCGCTACACAATCGCGGCCTTCGTCGCGTCCGGCACGCTGACGGCGGCGGCGGGCGTGATCCTGGCTGCGAAGCTCCGGATCGGGCAGGCGAGCGTCGGGCTCGAATTCCTGCTGCCGGCGCTGGTCGGCGCCTTTCTCGGTTCGACGACGATCAAGCCGGGGCGGGTCAACGTCTGGGGGACCGTGGTCGGGGTCATCATCCTCGCGATCGGCATCTCCGGCATCCAGCAGCTCGGCGGGTCGTTCTGGGTCGAGCCGATGTTCAACGGGCTGACGCTCCTCGTCGCGATCGGCATCGCCGGCTACGCCCAGCGCAAGCGGATCGCGGCGCAGCGGGCGCCGGATCGAACGGAAACCCGCGCGCAGGCAAGCGCCGGACAACAGGGAGGGAACTGAACCATGCGAAAGACGCGACTTCGGCTGGCCGCCTCGGCGGCGCTGGCCAGCCTCCTGGCCGCCGGCGCCGTGCAGGCCGACGCGAGCCTCGACGCCGCCAAGGAGCGTATCGCCAAGGCGACCGCCAAGGCCGGCGCCTGGGACGGCCCGACGACCGGACCGACGGCGCAGAAGGGCAAGACGATCATCTACGTCGCCGGCGACCTGCGGAACGGCGGCACCGAGGGCGTCTCGCGCGGCGTCGCCGAGGCGGCGAAGGCGATCGGCTGGGAGCTGCGCGTCCTCGACGGGCACGGCGACATCTCGGCGCGGACCGCCGCGATGAGCCAGGCGATCGCGCTGCACCCGGACGGCATCGTCGTCGGCGGCTTCGATGCGATCGAGCAGAACGCGGCGCTCGAACAGGTGAAGGAGGCGAAGATCCCCTTCGTCGGCTGGCACGCGACGATCGAGCCCGGGCCGGACCCGAAGACCGGGATGTTCGCCAACGTCAACACCCGCATCGCCGACGTGGCGCAGACTGCCGCCGACCTCGCCATCGTCGATTCGGACGGCAAGGCCGGCGTCGTCATCTTCGGCGACTCGAACTACGAGATGGCGATCGGCAAGGCGCGGATGATGCAGGCCGACATCGAGAAGGGTTGCCCGGGCTGCACCGTCCTCAGCCTCGAGGATTCGCCGATGACCGAGGCGTCGAGCCGGATGCCGCAGCTGACGACGTCGCTCCTGCAGCGCTTCGGCGACAAGTGGACCTATTCGCTGGCGGTCAACGACCTCTACTACGACTTCATGGGGCCGTCGCTTGCCTCGGCGGGCAAGGACGGCGGCGATCCGCCGCACAACATCTCGGCCGGCGACGGCTCGGAGTCGGCCTTCCAGCGCATCCGCTCGAAGCAGTTCCAGATGGCGACCGTGCCCGAGCCGCTGCACGAGCAAGGCTGGCAGCTGGTCGACGAGCTGAACCGCGCTTTTGCCGGCGAGCCCTGGTCGGGCTACGTGTCCGGTATCCACCTCGTCACGGCGGACAACATCGCCTTCGACGGCGGACCAGACAACGTCTTCGACCCCGACAACGGCTACCGCGACGTCTACAAGAAGATCTGGGGCGTGCAGTAACGCTTCGAAGCACGGGGGCCGGCGCGGCGCGCTGGCCCTTGATCGGCCGCGACGAAGAGCGCTAGTGTCGCTCGCCGCAAGGCAAGCCTTCGGGAGGGGCGTCTCGATTATCCGAGGGTCGAAGGTGCCGCCAAGGCGCTGCGATCCGCCGAAACCGTCGAGGCCAAGGGGACGACCATGACGCTTTCCCTCCATTCGCTTCCCGCACCCGACCCGCGCTCGGCCGATCCCGCCATCCTCGCGCGGGAGATCGTGGACGGGCTGACCTACCGCGTCGGGAAGGATCCCAAGGTTGCCAAGCCGCACGACTGGCTGCAGGCGGTGATCCTGATCACCCGCGACCGCGCGATCGAATACTGGATGAACGCGACCCGGCAGACCTATCTCGAAGGGGGCAAGCGGGTCTATTACCTGAGCCTCGAGTTCCTGATCGGTCGGCTGATGCGGGACGCGGTCTCGAACCTGGGCCTGACTGAGTCGATGCGCGCCGCGCTGAAGATGCTCGGCGTCGACTACGACGAGATCGCCGAGATCGAGGCCGACGCCGCCCTCGGCAACGGCGGCCTTGGGCGGCTCGCCGCCTGCTTCATGGAGAGCATGGCGACGGTCGGCGTGCCCGCCTATGGCTATGGCATCCGCTACCGGCACGGGCTCTTCCGGCAGGAGATCCTCGACGGCTGGCAGGCCGAGATGCCCGAGACCTGGCTCGAGCACGGCAACCCCTGGGAGTTCGACCGGCGCGAGGCCGCCTACGACGTGGGCTTCGGCGGGCACGTGGAGTTCCACGACGCCGACGGCGCCGCCGAGCACTTCGTCTGGCAGCCGGCCGAGCGGGTGAAGGC
>JAXMDH010000112.1:0-3161 GCA_046348915.1 Amaricoccus sp. | reverse complement strand
GACCTGGAGGTTCCGCAGCGGCTCGAGCTGGGACCGGAAGGACGGCCGCCTGACCCCTTCGGCCTTGCGCCGGGCGAAGGCGGGGTCGTCCTTGGCGAAGACGAGGAACACGACCGCCATCGCCGCGAGGCCGATCGCCCCCACGTGGGCGACCGCCTCCCAGCCGTAGGCGACCATGACGAAGGGCGCGAGGAACTTGGTCACCGCGGCGCCGACGTTGCCCATGCCGAACACGCCGAGCGCGGTGCCCTGGCTCTCCCTCGGGAACCAGTGCGAGACGTAGGCGACGCCGATCGCGAAGGATCCGCCGGCGAGCCCGACGCCGAGCGCGGCGAGCAGGAACATCGGATAGCTGTGGGCGTAGGTCAGCAGCCAGACGGCGCCGGCGGTGAGCAGCATCTGCGCCGGGAAGACGAGGCGCCCGCCGTACTGCTCCGTCCATATCCCGAGGACGAGCCGGGTGAGCGAACCGGAAAGGACCGGCATTGCCACCAGCAGACCGAATTCCGACTGGCTCAGGCCGAGCTGCTCCCGGATCGACAGGCCGATGATCGAGAAGATCATCCACACCGCGAAGCAGGCGGTGAAGGCGACGGTGCTCAGCCAGAGCGCGCGCTGGCGATCGGCCGGGCTGGCGGGCTGGGTCGTGACCATGACTTCCCCGTGGCGCGGGCGGCCAGTCGATCTGGCCGCGCTCCGGAGAAGGATCGCCCGGCCCGGGCGCCCTGTGTTGATCTGGGTCAAAGTGCCCGCCGCGTCCGCGCCGATTCAAGGGGCGGCGGGCAGGAGTCGCGTCGGCCGATTGCGGGACGGCGGCCTCTACTCCCCCGCTTAGAAACGAAGTGTTGACTTGCGTTGCAATCTTGCTTGATAAATATCAAGTTAAGATGAAAGGCTGAGCAGTGCGTCTGGAGGATGCCCCGGAGATTCGCCGGCTTCCGCTTTTTGCGACGGTGACGGACGCCGCTTTCGACGCACTGATCCGCGGCGCCTACCTGCAGACGTTCCCGCCACAGGTGCAGCTGATCGCCGAAGGGGATGCGCCGGACTTCCTCCATGTCCTGATCGAGGGATCGGTGGAGATGTTCGCAACCTGGAACCGGCGCGAGACGACGATGGCGATGCTCCGGCCAGTTGCATCATTCATCCCGGCGGCGGCGATCACCGACCGGCCGAACCTGATGTCGGCGCGCACGCTCGCCAAGAGCCGCATCGCGCTGATCCCGGCCGAGGACGTCCGCCGCGCGTTTCGGGAGGACCCGCATTTCGCCGCCGCGATGGCGGGCGAACTGGCGATCCACTTCCGGACGGTGACGAAGCACGTCAAGGAGCTGAAGCTGCGTTCCTCGATCGAGCGCGTCGCCGCCTGCCTGCTGCGCCTCGACGCCGAGACCGGCATGACGGGCAGCTTCGTCCTGCCCTGCGAGAAGCGCCAGCTTGCCTCCTGTCTCGGCATGACCCCTGAAAGCCTGTCCCGCGCCTTTGCGACCCTGCGCGCCTACGGGGTGAGTGTGGACCAAGCCGTTGTTTCTCTGGCCAGCGTCGACGATCTCCGTCGGCTCGCCAAGCCGACGTCACTGATTGACGAACCTGAGCCTGCGCTTCCGGCGGACGGCTGAAGCACAGGGCGCTGCTGCGGTCTGCTTCACTACTACCAGTTCTCCGTGTTGCAGCAGCCGGAATGTCCGCTTCTGCGCAAGGTACGCTCCTGTTCGCCGTTGCAGCGAACGTCCGATGTCCGCCCAGAACTCCCGTTCTTCATCAGAATGCGCGTTATGCGCCAGCGTGCCTCGAAGAGGCTCGAAGGGTCTCTTCAAGCACGGCAGTCGTCCAGCCGAACTCAGAGACCTCCGGTGCTACCAACCGCCATCCGGTTCGAGATGTAGCAGCCTATCATCAGGTCGAGGTGCGCGCCACCGCCGTTCTTGTAGACGGTGACCTCCGCATCCGACGCCCGCCCGTCCCTGCCCTGCACTAGGTCGTAGAGGTCGCCTCGCACTGCATCCGCGCGCAGCGCCCCCGTCGCGATCGGGATCGCGAGCTCGCCGATGTGGGCGATCGTGGTCTCCCGGCTGTCCACGAACAGCGAGCCGCCCGCTATCAACGCGTCGTCGGCCTCGCGCATGTCGGCCTTGTAGGCGCCGATTAGGTCAACGTGTGTGCCCGACCGAATCCAGCTCCCGCGCAGCAGCGGCTCGCGCGCCATCGTCGCGCTGGTGATGATATCCGCCTCGGCCGCAGCTGCGGCGAGGTCGGGGACGGCGACGACCGGCGCGGCGGCGTCCGTCAGCTCGCCGGCCAGCGCCTCCGCCTGCTCCGGCCGCCTCGCCCAGACCGACACCCGGCGAAGTCCGGAAAAGAGCGCGCGGTAGGCCGGGATGATCGTCCGCGCCACCGTCCCGGCCCCGACGACCAGGAGGTGCGCGCTGTCCCGCCGGGCGAGGCAGGCCGCCCCGAGCACCGAATCAGCCGCGGTCTTTAGCTCGGTGACCAGTCGGCCCTCGATGATCGCGGCGAGCCGCCCGCCCTCGGGCTCGAAGACGAGCATCGCCCCCTGCACTGTCGGGAGCCCGCGGGCGGCGTTGCGGTCGAGGATGGTGACCGACTTCGCGCCGTAGCCGAGGCCCGCGATGAACGCGCCGCGGCTGAGGAGGGCCGCATCCGCCGGGCCGAGCACCATGTCGGCGACCTCCGCCTTCGGCATCATGTGCCCCGCACGCAGCGCCTCCACCGCCCCCGCCCAGGACATCCGGCCGATCGCGGCCTCGTAGGTGATGAGCTCGACTGACAAGGCTTTAGCGCGGAAGCGGTGAGACGCCGGGTCCGGACGGCCGGAACTTCACCCGCGCCTGGAACCTGGCCATCTCGCTCGCGCTCGGCGGGCGGCCCGAGTAGATCTCAACGTAGCCGGTCACGCGGGTCATGCGCACGGCGGGCGGCTCCTGCACCTGCATGGCGATGTAGCCGATCTGGACGAGGTAAACTGTTCGCGCGCGGACATCAGCGTCGCCCGCCGCGTAGCCGAAGCGCTCGAACATGCCGCGGATCGCCGCGAGCCGTCGCTCGTCGGCGGCGTTGATCCGGGCCGTCACCGGCTCGGACTGGTGCGCCCAGCTCCGGATCGCGAAGTCGAGCCGCGGGTCGAAGGCGGACTCGTCGTG
>JAXMDH010000111.1:0-3210 GCA_046348915.1 Amaricoccus sp. | reverse complement strand
AAGAGCCCGCCAAGGTGATCGGCGCCGATGCGATCCTAAAGGACCGTCCCGGCTTCGAAGTCGAGCTCCTGACCCGCGGCTCGATCCCCGAGACGCCCTACGCCACCGACCGGCACGAGATCCTGATGGTGATGCGCGGCCACTGGCGGCTCTCGTGGGACGGGGGCGATGCGATCCTTGCGCCCGGTGACACCTGCGCGGTGCCGCCGGGCCTCACGCGGACGCTGGCGCCGTCGATGACCGGCGAGGCGAGCCTCTACCGCGTGCGCAACACCGACGACAAGGCCGGCCCGACCCACCGGAACTGACCCAACCCCGGCGCTGCCGCTCCCAAGGCGGCGGCGCGCCGACGCGAATGGAACACGCGATGACCGGCCTCTCCGCAACTCACGTCGGCAGCCTGCCGCGCACGCAGGAGGTCGCCGACTTCCTGTTCGCGCGCGAGCGCGGCGAGAAACCCGATCCGGCGGCTTTCGACGCCTGCATGACAGCGGCCGTGTCCGAGGTGGTCCGCCGCCAGGTAGAGGCCGGCATCGGCATCGTCTCCGACGGCGAGACCTCGAAGATCTCTTACGCCACCTACGTCAAGGACCGCTACAGCGGCTTCGCCGGCGACAGCCCGCGCAACGCCCCGGCCGACCTGAAGCGGTTCCCGACCTTCCTCGACCGGCTGGCGAAGTCGGGCGGTACGCCCGCCTACGCCCGCCCGATGTGCGTCGGCGAGGTCCGTCCCAACGGCCAGCACGAGCTCGAGAAGGACATCACCAACCTCCGCGCGGCGATGGACGCTCACGGCGCCGCCCGGGGGTTCATGAACGCCGCCTCGCCCGGGGTTATCTCGCTCTTCCTGCAGAACGCCCACTACCCGAGCCGCGACGCCTATCTCGCCGCCCTCGCCGACGCAATGCGCGACGAGTATCGGCGCATCGTCGCCGCCGGCCTCGACCTGCAGCTCGACTGTCCCGACCTCGCGCTGTCGCGGCACATGCTCTTCACCGACCTCAGCGACGACGAGTTCGTCGAGGTCGCCGAGACCCACGTCGAGGCGCTGAACCACGCCCTCGACGGCATCCCGCCGGAGCGGGTCCGCATCCACATCTGCTGGGGCAACTACGAGGGCCCGCATGTCTGCGACATCGACATGGCCAAGGTCTTCCCGGTGCTGATGAAGGCCCGTGCGCGCTACCTGCTGTTCGAGACCTCGAACCCGCGCCATGGCCACGAATGGACGGTGTTCCGCGACCGCCGTGCCGAGATCCCCGACGACCGGATCCTCGTGCCCGGCGTCGTCGACACCACGACGAACTTCGTCGAGCACCCCGAGCTCGTCGCCCAGCGCCTGCGCCGCTTCACCGAGATCGTCGGACGCGAACGCGTCATTGCCGGCTCCGACTGCGGGTTCGGCACCTTCGCCGGCTTCGGCGCGGTCGACCCGGAGATAGCCTGGGCCAAGCTCGACACCCTCGCCGAGGGCGCCGCCCGGGCATGACGCCGCTGGTGCTCCTGCCCGGCATGATGTGCGACGCGCGCCTCTTCGCGCCGCAGATCGCCGCCGTCTCCGCGACGCGCGCGGTCCACTGCGCGCCGATCGGCGGCCACGACACGATGGCCGCTCTAGCCGCCGAGGTGCTCGAGCATGCCCCGCCGCGCTTCGCCCTCGCCGGCTTGTCGATGGGCGGCATCGTCGCGATGGAGGTGCTGCGCCAGGCGTCGGAGCGGATCGAGCGGCTGGCGCTCCTCGACACCAATCCCCGCGCCGAGCTGCCACAGGTGCGCGCCCGCCGCGAGCCGCAGATCGCCGCCGCGCGGGCCGGGAGCCTCGCCGGCATCATGCGCGACGAGATGAAGCCGAACTACCTTGCAGACGGCCCCTCCCGCGGCGAGATCCTCGACCTCTGCATGGCGATGGCGCTGGCGCTCGGACCGGACGTCTTCGTCCGCCAGTCCCGCGCGCTGGCCTCCCGCCCCGACAGCCAGGCCACGCTGGCGGCTTTCCGCGGTCCGGCGCTGGTGCTGATGGGCGAGGACGACCGGCTCTGCCCGCGCGATCGCCACGAGCAGATGCACGCGCTGATGCCCCACTCCCGCCTCGCCGTCGTCGCCGGCGCCGGCCACCTGCCGACCCTCGAGCGACCCGATGCCACAACCGAAGAGATCACCCGATGGCTGACCGCATGATCGACGACGACCTCCTGGCGCTGCTCCGCGGCGCTGACACGCCCACCGTCTGCAACGCTATCGAGGTGGTGCAGGGCAGGCGCGGCTTCGACCGGTTCACCCGTGGGACGATGCTCGCCTCGCACCCGGGCGCGCCGGCGATGGTCGGTTATGCCGTCACCGCCCGGATCTCCGGGGTTGCGCCGCCGGTCGAGCCGGTGGCAGCGATTCGCGCCCGCCGGATGGACTACTACCGGATGATGGCCGGGGCCCCAAAGCCCGCGGTCGCGGTGATCGAGGACGTCGACTTCCCCGGCTGTGTCGCCGCCTACTGGGGGGAGATCAACACCGAGGTTCACAAGGGCCTCGGCCTTTCGGGCGCGCTGACCAACGGCGTGATGCGCGACCTCGGCGACCTGCCGGACGGATTCCCTGTCGTGGCCGGCTCGATTGGCCCCAGCCACGGCTTCGCGCACGTGCTGGAGAACGCGACTCCGGTGACAGTGTTCGGGCTGACCGTCGCCCCGGGCGACGTCGTTCATGCCGACCGGCATGGGGCGGTCGTCATCCCGCCCGAGGTGCTGCCGGGGCTCGGCGCCGGCATCGCGAAGCTGCGCGACACCGAGAAGCTGGTGCTCGGACCGGCGCGCCGTCCGGGCTTCGACTTCGCCGCCTTCGAGGCGGCCTGGACCGCGTTCGAGAATGCCCGCACCTGACCTGCCGATCCCGGAAGCCGCCGCCCGCCTGCGCGACGGCAGCCTGACTGCGGTCGAGCTCACCGAGGCGCATCTGGACCGCATCGCCGCGCTCGACCCCGACATCCGCGCCTTCGTCGCCGTCGCGCCCGACGCCGCCCGCGCCGCGGCGGCGGAGGCCGACCGCGAGCTGGCCGGCGGATGCGACCGCGGCCCGTTGCACGGCATCCCGGTCGCGGTCAAGGACCTGATAGACGTCGAAGGCTTCCCGACCGCCTGCGGCTCGCGGCTGCGCGCGGGCGAGATCGCGGGGGACGACGCCGTCGTCGTCACCCGGCTGCGGGCCGCGGGCGCGGTC
>JAXMDH010000110.1:0-3329 GCA_046348915.1 Amaricoccus sp. | reverse complement strand
CCGGCTCGCGGTACATCTCGACCGGGCTCGCGTGCTGCTGGATCTCGCCGCCATCCATGACGATGATCTCGTCCGAGACGACGAGCGCCTCGCGCTGGTCGTGGGTGACGTTGATCGTCGTCACCCCGAGCTCGCGCTGGATGCGGCGGAACTCGAGCTGCATCTCCTCGCGGAGCTTGCGGTCGAGGGCGGCGAGCGGCTCGTCGAGGAGCAGGAGGTCGGGCTCGAAGACCAGCGCCCGGGCGATCGCCACCCGCTGCTGCTGGCCGCCCGAGAGCTCGTTGATGCGCCGCTCGCCGAGGGCGCCGAGCTTCACGAGGTCGAGGTAGGTGCGGACCTTGCCGGCGATGGTCGCCGGATCGTGCCGGCGCATCCGGAGCGGGAAGGCGA
This sequence comes from Amaricoccus sp., assembly GCA_046348915.1. Classification (GTDB taxonomy): domain Bacteria; phylum Pseudomonadota; class Alphaproteobacteria; order Rhodobacterales; family Rhodobacteraceae; genus Amaricoccus. The sequence goes on along the minus strand of JAXMDH010000110.1, from coordinate 2,939 downwards.
CGTTCTCGGCCGCGGTCATGTGCGGGAAGAGCGCGAGCTTCTGGAACACCATCCCGATGGTGCGCTTGTGCGGCGGGATGGCGTTGACCGACTTGCCGGCGATGCGGATCTCGCCGCGCGTGGGCGTCTGGAAGCCGGCGATCATCCGGAGGAGGGTGGTCTTGCCCGAGCCGGAGGGGCCGAGGATGGTGAGGAACCGCCCGGTCTCGAGCGAGAAGTTCGCGTTCCTGACCGCGAGGATCCCGGCGCCGAAGTCCATGTCGACGTCGCGGACGAGAACCGCGGGGATCCCGGGCGCGGCGGGGTGGGCCGGAGACGGGTCGCTGCGTCGCGTGCCGGCGGTCCTCATGGCTTCGGCCTCCCTGCCCTCGGGTCTGTCGATGCGGTCGGACCATAGCCCAAGCGAGCCGACAAGTATATACTTATTTTGCCTTTGCCCGGGGTCATCGACTCAGGTGCCCTGTTATTGGGCGTCCAGTGAGAAAGCGTCCTATATCGAGGCAAGGTAGCCGCCATCCACGGCGATGCACTGCCCGGTGACGTAGGCCGCGGCGTCGGAGCTCAGGAAGACGACTGCGCCGACCACGTCCCGCTCCTGCCCGAAGCGGGCTTGCGGAATCTTGGCGAGCATCGCGTCGGTCCAGGCCGGGTCCCGGTAGAAGACCTCGGTCATCTCGGTGCGGAAGTAGCCCGGCGCGATGGCGTTGACGCGCACGCCGCGACCGCCCCATTCGGCCGACAGGGCACGGGTCATGCCGAGCAGCCCGCTCTTCGAGCTGCCGTAGGGGGTCGCCGTCGGCACCCCCACGAAGGAGGTGAGCGAGCAGAGGTTGACGATCGCGCCGCTGCCGCGCTCCAGCATTCCCGCGGCGACCGCCTGCGTCACGAAGAAGGCGCCCTTGAGGTTGGTGTCGACGATCCTGTCCCAAAGCTCCGGGCTGACCGACTCGGAGGGGTGGATCTCCTCGGTGCCGGCGTTGTTGACGAGGATGTCGAACGGCCCCGCGCCGGCCAGCGCCGCGGGGATCTCCGCGGCCCGGCTCTGGTCGAGGGCGATGCGGGCGCCGCAGCGCGCGCCGAGGAGGGCGGCGGTGTTGGCAAGCGACTCGCGGCTGCGCGCGGTGATCGCGACCTCGGCGCCGGCCTCGGCCAGGCCCAAGGCGATCGCCCGCCCGAGGCCGCGGCTGGCGCCGGTGACGAGCGCCCGGCGCCCTTCGAGCGAGAAGAGCCCACGCGATCCCGCGGGCGATGCGGAGGGTGAAGACATGGCCGGGCGCTCCCCTTCGGTGGATTCTTTACAAGTATATACATATTTGCTAAGGCCTGTGGCAAGCTTCGCATCCGGGGACGGAGATTTCGAGATGAAGGACGAGTCGGACCTGCTGCGCCCGGAGCTGGCGTCGCTGCCGCCCTACAATGCCGGCCTCTCGGCCGAGGAGGCCCTGGCCCGTCCGGGCGTGAACCGCGTGGCGAAGCTCGGCTCGAACGAGAACCCGCTCGGGCCGTCGCCCGAGGCGCGGGCCGCGGCGGCGGCGGCCCTCGAGCGGATGCACGTCTATCCCGACCCGCAGGGCCGGGCGCTCGTCGCGGACCTCGCCTCCCGCCACGGCTGCGCGCCGTGGCAGGTGGTCCTCGGCAATGGCTCGGAGGACCTGCTCGCGGTCCTCGCCCGCGCGATCCTCCGGCCCGGCGACCGCGTGGTGACGCTCTATCCGTCGTTCCCGCTCCACGAGGACTACGCCCGGCTGATGGGCGCCGAGGTCGAGCGGGTGGGCCTCGACGCCGACGGGCGGATCGACGTGCCGGCGCTGCTCGCCGCGGTCGCGCGCCCGGCCCGGCTCCTGCTCTTCTCCAACCCGATGAATCCGGCCGGCCGCTGGCTCCCGCCGGCGGAGCTGGCGGCGGTCCTCGCTGCGGCGGACCCGGCGACCGTTGTCTGCATCGACGAAGCCTATCACGAATATGCCGAGGGGCCGGACTACGCCTCGGCGGAAGACCTGCTCGCCACCCACTCCGGGGCGGCGCTGGTGCTGCGGACCTTCTCGAAGGCCTGGGGCCTCGCCGGGCTCCGCATCGGCTACGGCCTGACGAGCAGCCGGGAGCTGCGTCGCGGGCTCGATCTGGCGCGCACGCCGTTCAACGTGAACGCGCCGGCCCAGGCCGCCGCCCGTGCCGCCCTTTCCAGCCCCGAGGCGGTGGCCGCGGCCGTCGCCCTCGTCCACCGCGAGCGGGATCGAGTGGCCGCGCGCCTCGCCGCGCTCGGCCTGCGGGTGCTGCCGTCGAAGGGCAACTTCCTGTTCTTCGACGCCGGCCGCCCGTCCGCGGACCTCGCCGAGGCCCTGCTCGACCGCGGCGTCATCGTGAAGCCATGGAAGCAGGACGGCTATGCGACCTGGCTCCGGGTCTCGATCGGCCTCGAGAGCGAGAACGACCAGTTCCTCGAGGCGATGGACGCAATCGTCGGGAGCGCCTAGGGCTCCGCGTCCCCGCACGTTTCGCTTTCTCCCGCCGCCCGACAAGTATAGGCTTATTGATCGGGTCGGTTGTGCGAGAGAGTGGCCTTCGTGGATGATGTCGTAGACGCGGGCGGCGTCGGCAAGGAGGCCGGCACCCACCACGAGCGGATCCTGCGGGCGCTGCACCAGAAGATCGTGTCGCAGGAGTGGGCGCCGGGGTTTCGGCTGCCTTACGAGACCGAGCTCGCGGACAGCTACGGCGTGTCGCGGATGACGATGAACAAAGTCCTGACGCGGCTGACGCGCGAGGGATATCTCGTGCGGAAGCGGAAGCTCGGGACCTTCGTCGCGGAGCCGCGGGCGCAGGCGGCGGTGCTCGAGATCCATGACATCGAGGCCGAGGTCCGGCGCCTCGGGGTGGACTATTCCTTTGCGCTCAACGAGCGCGAGCTCAGGCCGCCGACGCCGGAGGAGCGGGCCGAG
>JAXMDH010000109.1:0-3592 GCA_046348915.1 Amaricoccus sp. | reverse complement strand
TCCGGGAAACCCGGCGCGGTTCAGCCGTCGCCGAGGGCCGCCGCTTCCCCTACGACACGCTCGTCCTCGCCACCGGCGCCCGCCATGCCTATTTCGGCCACCCGGAATGGGGGCGGCCGCGCCAGGCCTCAAGACTATCGACGACGCGACGTTCCTGCGGCGCCGCATCCTCCTCGCGTTCGAGAAGGCCGAGACCGAGCCCGATCCCCTTGAGCGCAGCCGTCTCCTCAGCTTCGTCGTCGTCGGCGGCGGGCCGACCGGGGTCGAGATGGCCGGCGCCATCGCCGAGCTCGGCCGGCTGTCGCTCGCCCGCGACTTCCGCACGATCGACCCGCGCTCGACCCGCATCCTGCTGGTCGAGGCCGGCCCGCGGCTGCCGCCCGCCTTCGACCCGCGCTCGTCGGAAGCCGCCGCCCGTGCGCTGCGCTCGCTCGGCGTCGAGGTCCGGTATGGCGACGCCGTGACCGCCGTCGACTGCGGCGGCGTGACGCTGGCCGGGCGGCGGATCGAGGCGCGGACCGTGGTCTGGGCCGCCGGCGTCATGGCCTCGCCGGCCGGCGCCTGGCTCGGCCAGCCGACCGATCGCGCCGGCCGCGTGCCCACGGCTCGGACCTGACCGTCCCCGAGATCTTCGTCCTCGGCGACACCGCGCTCGCCATGACCGACGGCCGCCGGGTGCCCGGCATCGCCCCGGCCGCCAAACAGCAGGGCGAGCATGCCGCGCGCGTCATCCGCGTCCGCCTCGCCGGCCGCGAGGCGCGGCCGTTCCGCTACTGCTCGTCGGGCCAGCTCGAGACCATCGGCCGCCGCCGCGCCGTCGCCGAAATCGGCCAGCTCCGCTTCAGCGGCCTGCCGGCGTGGCTCCTCTGGAGCGTCGCGCACGTCTGGTTCCTGATCGGCTTCCGCAACCGCGCCGCCGTCGCGGCGAGCTGGGCATGGACCGCCCAGCGCGGCACCCGCCTCATCACCGGCATCACCGGCGCCCGCACGCCGGGCGCGACCGCCGAGCCTGCCCCCGCCATCGCCAACGAGAGGAGAACCGCGCCATGACCTACCTGCCCGCCCACCAGTTCCCCGAGCCGTCGATGTCCGACGAGCAGGCGACCCTGCTCCGCCGCCTCTGCGGCGAGGCCGGGGCGCGCTTCGACCCGACGCTCTGCGCCCGCCGCGCCGCCGGCCGCATCACCCGCTGGCCGAGGAGCTGCGCCTCGCCGTGCTGCCGCCGCACACCGACTGACATAGCCAGCGGGCATCGCGGCGGGAGCCACCCGGCATTTCCGCCCCGACGCGTCCGGCGCCAGACTTGGCCCACGACCAGACACGAGGACCCCGCCGATGCTCACCCGCCGCCAAGGCCTCCAGGCCGCCGCCGCCATCGCCACCGCCGCGGCCCTCCCGCTGACCGCGGCCGCCGCCACGCCCCACGACGGCATCGTCCGCGTCAGGAGCGCCTACCCGATGCCCGAGACGATCAAGCGGCTCAGGGCCGACATCCCCGCCAAGGGCATCCTCTTCTTCGACGAGATCGACCAGTCGGCGCTGGCGAAGACGGCGGGCATTGAGCTCCTGCCCTCGACGCTCCTCGTCTTCGGCAACCCGCCGCTCGGGACGCTGTTCCTGACGTCCGACCCCGACTCCACCCTCGACTGACCGGTGCGGCTCCTCGTCCGCCAGGACGCCGCCGGCCAGGTCTGGTGCGTCTGGACCGACTTCGCCTGGATCGCCCGCCGCCACGGCATAACGACGGATGATGTTGAGAAGGACTTTCTCTCTTAGCAGATCCCTTTCTTGGGTTTTGGCGGAACCTGTCTCCAAGCTTCGACCATCCTGGCATAGGCCTCCTCGGCCCTTGTCACGTAGGCCATCTCACGATGACGGATGTCCTTGATCCAGTAGTCCCGCCCGGGCCCCGCCTTTCCGTATGCGCGCGAGGCGCCAGCCTTCAGAGCGACCTTGCGGAGCTTCATGGCCTGGAACGCCGGTCCGGCAAAGGCATAGTCCTCTTCTTTCGCGAGGACATGCCAGATCAGCACCGCGAGCTTGCGTGCCGTGGCCACGATCACCGCCGCGGCGCCGCGCTTGGCGCTGATGCGCGCGAAGAAGGCCCGCAATGGACCAGGCGCGCTTTGCGCCGACCACGCGGCCTCGACCAGCATCTTGCGAACGGAGGCGTTGCCCTGCTTGGAGATCCGGCCGTGACGAGCCGGGCCTTCGCGGGACTGCCGAACCTTCGGCGTGAGGCCGAAGTAGCTCGCGAGCTTCTGCGAGGTCTCGAACCGCGAGATGTCGCCGATAGAGGCGAGCACCATCGTCGCGACGATCGGGCCGATGCCGGGAATGGTCATGAGCCGCACCGCGCGCTCGTCCGCGAGCGCAAGGCGAGCAAGCTCGCTGTCGAGGACCGCCAACTGTTCGGTCGTGCGCTGCAATTCGTCCACGAGCCTGTCGAGGATCAGGCGCTCGCGCCCAGGAAGCGGCGCCTTCGCGAGCCAGCGTCGACCGGTTGGTCCGAACAGCTCACCCTTGTACCTGGGGATCAGGTTCGCGTGCAGGATAGCGTGGATGCGCGACTTCAGACGGGACCGTGTCGTCGAGCAGGCCCATCCGCTCGGTGGCCTGACGGCGGCGTCGGACCGTATCATCGTCCGCAGCCCAGACCTCCGGGAGAAAGCCAGAAGCCTGAAGCCGCGCGAGGGTGATTGCGTCGATCTTGTCGGTCTTGACCCGCGCGTAGGCGATGGCGCGCACCATGCGCGGATTGGCGATGATGACCCGGCTGACGAAGGGTCGGAGCAGCCGCTCGATGGCCGCCGTGTTGCCCGTCGCCTCCAGGACCACCTCGTCCTCGGGCTCGAGCGTGCGTCCGAACGCGAGAACCTGCTCGTACAGGAGCTCGAGGCGCTGCTCGACGATGATCTTTCCGTTCTCCACGATCGCGACCTGGGCGAACGAGCGGTGGACGTCCATTCCGATGACTCGCATGCTCCCTCTCCATCAGTTTCCGGGAGCTGGCGGGCCTGCACGACATCTACGGATCCGCGCTCGCAGCGCAACCGGGCAGGTCGTAGGGGCGGCCATGTAACAACTCGAGCTCGCAGCTCATGGTGAGGACGGCCTGCCGCCGTTTCGTGCTCCCGACGCCCCGGCCCGGTACCCCGACCCTATCCCTTGGCGGGATGGCGTCCAGTTCGAACCGGGGCGTCGATGAACATCATGCCCTTTAATTTAACAACGCCGCCGAACAACGCCGCCGAATTCGCCAAGGCCACCGACGTGATCGCCTCGATCACCTCGAGCGTCGCCTGACCCCTTCCTGCCCACCAACCCCAAGGAGACCGACCGATGACCCTCTTCCGCTCCCTTCTCGCCGGCGCCGTGCTGCTCGCCGCCGCCCCTGCCTTCGCCGGCGAATGCCCGGCCGGCAAGCAGGGCGTCGACGTGCGGCAGCCCGTCACGCTCGCCGCCCAGGGCGTCACCGATACCGTGCTCGCCTCGATCCCGCTGAGCGAGACTCGCTGCAGCTCGACGGCCGCACCATGCGCGTGCGGCGGCTGATCGTCGAGCCGGGCGGCATCGTGCCCTGGCACAACCA
>JAXMDH010000108.1:0-3831 GCA_046348915.1 Amaricoccus sp. | reverse complement strand
ACGTCGAGATCGCCGCCCTCGAATGGGTCGACTGGTTCAACACCCGCCGACTGCTCGAGCCGATCGGCCACATCCCACCCGCCGAAGCCGAAGACCGCTACTACGCCGAGCTGGCCACCCGCCATGTCGCCGCGTAGGACTCAAGCCAACCTGCCTCCGGGAAACCCGGCGCGGTTCAGTGCACCCAGTCCCGCAGGGTCTGCCGGTCCATCCCGCAGGTCTCGGCCGCGGTCTTGCGGTCCACCTCCTCCAGCACCAGCGCTATCGCCAGCATCCGCCGCGCTGCCCGCACCGACGGTGCCTTCCCAGACGCTGCCCGCAGCTCCGCCGCCGTCATGTCCCGCCGCGTGATCGCGATCGCTCCTGACATCCCTGCCTCTTTCGCCCTGGAGACAGGGAGTCAGACTGCGGCGGATTTGTGAATCCCCAAAGAGTCAAATGCTGAGGCGTTCGGTATTAGGCGGAATCGCGAAAAGGGATTCCCCTTTGGCTGGCATTCTGATTCACCATGCACGCTGGGACAGGAGGCCAGCATGGATGGCGGGACCCCTTTCGATCGATCTTCGCGAGCGCGTGGTTGACGCGGTTGAGCGGCAGGGGATGTCGCGCCGGGCGGCGGCGGCTCGGTTCGGCGTCAGCATAGGCGCGGCGATCGACTGGGTCGCGCGGTATCGGGCGACCGGCAGCGTGGCGCGGGGGCAGATGGGCGGCCACCGGGAGAAGAAGCTGACCGGCCGCTGGCGGGAGTGGCTCCTGGAGCGGTGCCGGACGGACTTCACCCTGCGCGGGCTGGTGGCCGAGCTCCGCGAGCACGGGATGCCGGTCGACTACAGGACGGTGTGGACGTTCGTGCACGACGAGAAGCTGACGCATAAAAAAAGACCCTGATCGCCGACGAGCGCGAGCGGCCGGAGACTCAACGGTCCGTCTCATGATCGTCGGGCGGCATTCAAATCGTTCAGGACAGACCTTCGCTCGCGACGATCTCGATGCCGAAGCCGCGCAGGCCCACGAAGTTGAGCTCGCGAGAGGTCAGCGTCCGGATGCGGGTGGCACCGAGGTCCGGCAGGATCTGGGCGTCGAGGCCGACGTCAAGCCACTGCTTCTGCCGCGCCTGCTCGTTACCCTCCTCCTGCTTCGGCGGCACGCCGGCGGCGCCGTCGCGCAGGTAGACGACGAGGCCGGCCCCGGCTGCCCGGATGCGCTCGAGGGCGGCGTGGAAGCCCGCCGCGCCGCCGAGCACGTCGGCGACGATGTCGGAGCGGTGGAGCCGGACCGGAACCACGGGGGCGGCGTCGATGTCGCCGTAGACGAAGGCGAAGTGGCGGACGCTTTCGAAGGGCGTGGCGTAGGCGATGACCCGGAGGTCGCCGATCAGGCTCGCGGCGGTAAACTCGCCGACCCGCTCGACCAGGTGCCCGCGCTCCTGCCGCCAGGCGATCAGGTCGGCGACCGAGATGCGCGCGAGGCCGTGCTCGGCGGCGAAGGCGTCGATCTGCGGTCCCTTCATCACCGTGCCGTCGTCGTTCGCGAGCTCGCAGATCACCCCGACCTCGGGGAGCTCGGCGAGGGTGCAGAGATCGACCGCCGCCTCGGTATGGCCCGAGCGCATCAGCACCCCGCCCTTGCGCGCGACGAGCGGGAAGACGTGGCCCGGCCGGACGAAGTCGGTGGCGCCCATGTTGGCGTTGGCGAGGGCGCGGGCGGTGTTCGACCGCTGCTCCGCCGAGATGCTGGTGGTCAGGCCGTGCACGACGTCGACCGTCACGGCGAAGGCCGTGCCGAGCGGCGCGTCGTTCGTCGCGACCATGGGCGCGAGGTTCAAGGCACGGGCGCCGCCTCGGTCAGCGGCGTGCAGACGATGCCGCAGGTGTGCCGGATGATGAATGCCATCTTCTCGGGTGTGCAGAGCGAGGCGGCGCAGACGAGGTCGCCCTCGTTCTCGCGGTCGTCGTCAGTGACGATGACGACCTCGCCCTCGCGGAACCGCCGGATCGCCTCGCGCACCTGATCCGACACCTCGCCCTCCGGTTGCTCGCCAGGCCTGGTCACAGGCCGAGGCAGACGTACTTGAGCTCGACGTATTCGTCGATCCCGTGCCGCGAGCCCTCGCGGCCGAGGCCGGAGAGCTTCACCCCGCCGAACGGGGCGACCGGGGTGGAGATGAGCCCGGTGTTGACCCCGACCATGCCGTATTCGAGCGCCTCGGCGACGCGCCAGACCCGGGAGAGGTCGCGGGCGTAGAAGTAGGAGGCGAGGCCGAACTCGCTGGCGTTGGCCTGGGCGATCGCCTCGGCCTCGTCCTCGAACCGGTAGAGGGCGGCGACGGGGCCGAAGGTCTCCTCGCGGGTGACGAGCATCTCGGGGGTGGCGCCGGTCAGCACTGTCGGGGCGTAGAAGTTGCCGCCGAGCGGGTGCCGGGCGCCGCCGAGGCGGATCTCGGCGCCGTGGGCCAGGGCGTCCGCGACGTGCGCCTCGACCTTGGCGACGGCGTTTGCGTCGATCAGTGGCCCGAGGACGCTGTCAGGGGCGAGGCCGTCGCCGACGGTGAGCTTCGCGACGGCGGCGGTGAGCTTCTCGGCGAAGGCGTCATGGACGCCGCGCTGGACGTAGAAGCGATTCACGCAGACGCAGGTCTGTCCGTTGTTGCGGTACTTGGCGACCAGCGCGCCTTCGACGGCGGCGTCGAGGTCAGCGTCGTCGAAGACGATGAAGGGGGCGTTGCCGCCGAGCTCGAGCCCGAGCTTCTTGATCGTCGGGGCGCACTGGGCGTAGAGGATCTGCCCGGTCCGGGTCGAGCCGGTGAAGCTCAGGATGCGCACCAAGGGGTCGCCGGTCAGGACGCCGCCGATCGCCTGCGCGTCGCCGGTCACGATCGAGAAGAGCCCGGCGGGGAGGCCGGCGCGCTCGCCGAGGACGGCGAGGGCGATCGCGGAGAAGGGGGTCTGCGGCGCGGGCTTTAGCACGAAGCCGCAGCCCGCGGCCAGCGCCGGACCGGCCTTGCGCGTCACCATCGCGTTCGGAAAGTTCCACGGCGTGATCGCGGCGGCGACGCCGACCGGCTGGCGCAGCACCAGCAGGCGCTTGTCGCGCTGGTGGCCGGGGATGATCTCGCCGTCGATGCGAGAGGCTTCCTCGGCGAACCATTGCAGGAAGCTCGCGCCGTAGAGGATTTCGCCCCTCGCCTCGGCGAGGGGCTTGCCCTGCTCCAGCGTCAGGATCAGCGCGAGGTCGTCGGCGTTCTCGACGCAGAGCGCGTGCCAGCGGTGCAGCACGTCGGCGCGCTCGCGGGCGGTGCGGGCAGCCCAGCCGCGCTGTGCCTCGGCCGCGGCGGCGACGGCGGCGCGGGTCTCGGCGGCGCCCAGCACGGGCACCCGGCCGACCGGCGCGCCGGTCGAGGGGTTCGGGATCGACGGGGCGTCGGGGGCGGCCGCGATCCAGCGGCCGGCGACGGGGACGGCCTCGCGGAACAGCGCGGGGTCGCGCAGGCGGTCAGCAGAAGACATGGGCGGTCGCCGGATCGAAGCTGAGGGAGACGGTCTCGCCGCGGCTGAGGCTCGCGGCCGCGGCGTGGCCGAAGGGGAGGCGGACCGACAGCGGCTCGCCCTTCGGAGTGACGGCGGCGACGTGGAAGTTGTTGCCGAGGAAGGTGATGTCGGTGACGGTCGCTGGCAGGCCCTCGCCGCCGCGGGCGAGGTTGATGCGCTCGGGGCGGAGAAGGAGGGTGGCGGCGCCGGGGCGGGCGGTGCCGTGGACGGGGACGCCCCGGACGACGGCTTCGCCGACGCGGACGTCGGCGTGGGCGCCGTGGGCGGTGACGATCTCGGCGGG
>JAXMDH010000107.1:0-4005 GCA_046348915.1 Amaricoccus sp. | reverse complement strand
AAAGGCCGCACGGGGGTGCCGGCGCCTCCGGCGCGGCAATCCTGAAATAGCAAAGGCGCGCTCAAACGTTCTCGGACCCGGGGGCGCCGGAGCTTGCCCCGGCGCCGACTTCGTTCACATGAAGCCAGCCGGGCGCCCGCAGCGACGCCTGCCGGCAGATGTGAAGCGATACCTGCGGATCGGCGCGCGATCGCACCCAGGAGGCTCTCGATCGGGACCCTACTTTCGAGTTGCAACATCACGCGGTCGCTGATGTCCTTGGTCTAGGATCGGGGTCCCACTTCGACATGATCAGCGCGCCCAGCGTAAGCCTCCGGCGTGGCCGGGGAGACCGGGGAGAGCCGTCCGATCATTCAGCATGACGGCTCCCCCTGGCGCTCGCTTTGGAGCGCGAACAACCGGCCGCGACTATAGCGCAAGACGGGTCGTCGGGGGAGCGTGTCGGGCGGGCGCGGGGCGCGCGATACCCTCTAGTTCAGCAGGCCCGCGTGGCGCATCGCCGCGCGGACCTTCTCGCGGGTCGGCTCCTCGATCGGGACCATCGGCGAGCGCAGCTCCTCGCTGCACTTGCCGAGGAGCGACAGCGCGAACTTGGTCGGCGCCGGGTTCGGCTCGGCGAAGCAGGCGCGGTGCAGCGGCATCAGCCGGTCCTGGTAGGTCAGCGCGCGGGCGTAGTCGCCGGCGAGCATCGCCTCCTGGAACTCGGCCGACAGCCGAGGCGCCACGTTGGCGACGACGCTGATGCAGCCGCGGCCGCCGTGGGCGTTGAAGCCGAGGGCGCTCGCGTCCTCGCCCGAGAGCTGCAGGAAGTCCTTGCCGCAGGCGATCCGCTGGTCCGAGACCCGGCTGACGTCGCCGGTCGCGTCCTTGACCCCGATGATCCGCGGCAGCTTGGCGAGCTCGCCCATGGTCGCCGGCGTCATGTCGATGACCGACCGGCCGGGGATGTTGTAGATGATGATCGGCAGGTCGACGGCGTCGTGCAGCGTCCTGAAGTGGTGGTAGAGCCCGCGCTGGCTGGGCTTGTTGTAGTAAGGCGTCACGACCAGCGCCGCGTCGGCGCCGACCCGGGCGGCGAAGCGCATCAGCCGGATCGATTCCTCGGTGTTGTTCGAGCCCGCCCCGGCGATCACCGGGATCCGCCCGGCCGCGGTCCGCACGACGACCTCGACCACGTGCTCGTGCTCCTCGTGGGTGAGCGTCGGCGTCTCGCCGGTCGTCCCGACCGCGACGATGCCGTGGCTCCCCTCGGCGATGTGCCATTTCACCAGCCCGACCAGCGCCTCCTCGTCCACCGCGCCGTCGCGGAACGGGGTGATGAGCGCGGGAATCGAGCCTTTGAACATCTTCGGCGTCTCCGGGAAACGCCGCGGACCCTAAGTGCTATCGCCGGCGGGGGCAAGGCGGTCCCCCTGCGGGGGGCGGGGGAGAGCGACGACCTGCTGCACGCGAATAAGGCTCGCTCGCGCCTCATGATTGTACAAGCAATCTCATCTTCAACCTATCGGGCAGTGCCTTGGGGGGTCGAGGGGGCGGCGAGCGCCCCCCCCCTCGGGCCGCCTCGGGATCCGCCGGGAACGAAGCGCAAGGGAGACCCCCTCGGGCCTGAAGGCGGAGCCGCGCATGCGGCGACCGGCGCCAAAGCGCCGCGGGCACCCACGCGCCGGTTCGAAGCTCCTCTTGCGAGGGATCACACGGGGCAAGGAGGGCCGCTTGACAGCCGGGGCCCGCTTCATGCCCCTTGGATGAACCCGCCGGCACGAGCGGGCGCGGGAGGGACCGATGCCGCACATCCTCGCCATCGACCAGGGCACGACCTCGAGCCGGGCGATCGTGTTCGACGCGCGGCTCGGCGTCGTCGCCAGCGCGCAGGAGGAATTCCCGCAGCATTTCCCCCGGTCGGGCTGGGTCGAGCACGACCCCGACGACATCTGGTCCACCGTTGCCGCCGTCTGCCGCGGCGCCATCGAGCGCGCCGGGATCGGCCCCGGCGACATCGCCGCGATCGGCATCACCAACCAGCGCGAGACGACGCTGGTCTGGGAGCGCGCCACCGGCAAGCCGCTCGGCCGCGCCATCGTCTGGCAGGACCGCCGCACCTCCGGCCTCTGCGCGGAGCTCCGCGCCGCCGGCCACGAGGCGATGGTGACCGGGCGGACCGGCCTCCTCCTCGACCCCTACTTCTCGGGTACCAAGCTCAAGTGGCTGCTCGACGCCCACGCGGGCGCGCGCGACCGGGCGCGGCGCGGTGAACTCATGTTCGGCACGGTCGACAGCTTCCTGGTCTGGAAGCTGACCGGCGGCCGCTCCCACGTCACCGACGCCACCAACGCCGCGCGGACGCTGCTCTACAACATCCACCTCGGCGCCTGGGACCCGGAGATCTGCGACCTCCTCGGCATCCCGCTCGAGATGCTGCCCGAGGTGCGCGACTGCGCCGACGACTTCGGCGAGACCCGCCCCGACCTCTTCGGCCGGGCGATCCCGATCCTGGGCGTCGCCGGCGACCAGCAGGCGGCGACGGTCGGCCAGGCCTGCTTCGCGCCCGGAATGCTCAAGGCGACCTACGGCACCGGCTGCTTCGCCGTCCTCAACACCGGCAATACCCCGGTCCGGAGCCGCAGCCGGCTGCTGACGACCCTTGCCTATCAGCTCGACGGCAAGCCGACCTACGCCCTCGAAGGCTCGATCTTCATCGCCGGCGCCGTCGTGCAATGGCTGCGCGACGGCCTGAAGATCATCCGCGCCGCCTCCGAGACCCAGGCGCTGGCCGAGGCCGCCGACCCCGCACAGCGCCTCTACCTCGTCCCGGCGTTCACCGGCCTCGGCGCGCCCTACTGGGATCCGGACTGCCGCGGCGCGATCTTCGGGCTGACCCGCGGCTCCGGCCCGGCCGAGTTCGCCCGCGCGGCGCTCGAGGCGGTCGCCTACCAGACCCGCGACCTCGTCGAGGCGATGCGCGCAGACTGGCCCGAGGCCGGCGACACCGTGCTCCGGGTCGACGGCGGCATGACCGCCAACGACTGGGTGCTGCAGGGCCTCGCCGACACCCTCGGCGCCCCGGTCGACCGCCCGCGCGTCCTCGAGACGACGGCCCTCGGCGCCGCCTGGCTCGCGGGCATGCGCGCCGGCGTCTGCCCCGGCCCGGAAGAATTCGCCCGCACCTGGGCCCTCGACCGCCGCTTCGAGCCGGCGATGCCGCCCGACCTCCGCGAGGAGCGCTACGCCGGCTGGAAGGACGCCGTGCGGCGGACGCTGAGCCGGCAGGACTGACGCGGCTTGCGGCCGTCTGCACGGGGCGCTATCCCTCTGCGGCCAATTTGCGTGCAGCGTGGAGCGGCGGGAAACGCCGGCTGAACCGGCCGGGGTGATTGCGGAGGGGACACCATGGCGGTCAAGGTTGCAATCAACGGCTTCGGCCGCATCGGACGGAACGTGCTCCGGGCGATCGTGGAATCGGGGCGGGACGACATCGAGGTCGTCGCGCTCAACGACCTCGGGCCGGTCGAGACCAATGCCCACCTGATGCGCTACGACAGCGTGCACGGCCGCTTCCCCGGCACCGTGACGGTCAAGGGCGACACCATCGACGTCGGCCGCGGGCCGATCAAGGTGACGGCGGAGCGCGACCCCAAGGCGCTGCCGTGGAAGGACGTCGACATCGCCCTCGAATGCACCGGCATCTTCACCGACAAGGCGAAGGCGGGGCAGCACCTCGAGAACGGCTCGAAGCGCGTCATCGTCTCCGCCCCCTGCACCGGGGCCGACAAGACCATCGTCTTCGGCGTCAACGACAAGGCGCTGACCAAGGAAGACATGGTCATCTCCAACGCCTCCTGCACCACGAACTGCCTGGCACCCGTCGCCTACGTGCTGAACAACGCCATCGGGATCGACAAGGGCTTCATGACCACGATCCACAGCTACACCGGCGACCAGCCGACGCTCGACACGCTGCACAAGGATCTCTACCGCGCCCGCGCCGCCGCGCTGTCGATGATCCCG
>JAXMDH010000106.1:0-4087 GCA_046348915.1 Amaricoccus sp. | reverse complement strand
CTCGAAGCATTCTCCCGCGGCCTCGCCGAAGAGCTTCGCCGAAACTTCGCCGTCGCACTTGGAACGTGAATCTAGAAAAACTACGCCGCGCTACGAAAGAGCGCGAAATGTTGCTCTACCGCCAGAAGTTACCGCGCGAATTCTGGCAGCGTGCCAAGCCGCAAGTTAAGATGAAATCCTGCCCCCGCAACCACCGATACCGACACTCCCGGACGCCCCGCGCCGGGAGTGTTCGCGTTCTTGGCCTCCGCCTGCCGCTCGACCCAGTTCAGGATCGTGCCGAGGTCGCCGTAGAGCAGCGCGTCGATCGCGCCCCGCTCCGGCCCGGGCGTCAGCACGATCTTCTCGATCAGCATCCGCAGCGCCTCGGACGCGTGCGACCGCTCCTCAGGCTGGTTCAGCGCCTCGGTCAGCGCCGCCACCTTCCCCGCGTAGATTGCCGCGGCCGTGGGCAGCAGGTCTGGCACATCCTGGGGCGCTTCGGCGAGGAGGCCGGTCAGCTCCGCCTTGCGGGCCTCGAGGCCCGTCATCTTGTCCTTCATCGACGGGTGGTACATGCCGTCCGCGATCGCTTCGACGGTCTGAGCGATCTGCTTCTCGACCTTCCCGAGCTCCACTTTCCAAGCATCGCTGTTCGTCCGTCGCGCGCGGTTCAGCCGGTTGGTCTCGTCGGCGTAGGCGCGCATCGCCTCGGCCGCGATCTCCGGCGACATCATGCGGTCCTTAAGGCCGGCGAGGACGCGGGACTCGAGCTCGGCGCGCGGAATGGTGCGGCCGTTAGCGCAGGTCCCCTTCCCCACGTGGTTCGAGCAGGCGAAGCGGTCCGCCCCTCGCAGGGAATAGGGTCCACCGCAGCAGCCGCAGAAGATCAGCCCGGACAGCAGTGAGCGCGGGCGGCGCGTACTGCTCAGGCGGTTGCGCTCATGGTGCTCGCGCACGGCCTCGGTGACGTTGGCGTACTGCTCGGCGATCTCGGCCTGGCGGGCGCGAACCGCCTGCCAGAGCGCGTCGTCGACGATGCGGAGCTCGGGCACCTCGGTGGTGATCCAGGCCGACTCCGGGTTGAGGCGCGAGACCCGCTTCCCGGTCGACGGGTCCTTGACGTAGCGCAGCCGGTTCCAGATCAGCCGGCCGACATAGAGCTCGTTGTTGACGAGCCCGGTGCCGCGCTTGACGTGGCCGCGGATCGTGGTGTCGCCCCACGGCTTGCCGTTCGGCCCGGGCACGCCCTCGTCGTTCAGCATCCGGGCGATGGTGCGCGGGCCGACGCCGGCGGCGAAGTCGCGGAACACCCGCCGGACGACCTCGGCCTCGGCCGGGTCGATCTCGCGGTCGCCCCGCACAGGCTGGCCGCGGCCGTCGGTCCGCTGGATCACCTTGTAGCCATAGCAGAGGCCGCCGCCCGACTTGCCATCCTCGACCCGGCCCCGCAGGCCGCGGTGGGTCTTGGCGGCGAGATCCTTCAGGAAGAGTGCGTTCATCGTGCCCTTCAGGCCGACATGCAGCTCGCTGATCTGCCCCTCCGCGAGGGTCACGATAGGCACGCCGGCGAACTGCAGGTGCTTGAAGAGGGTGGCGACATCGGCCTGGTCGCGGCTGATCCGGTCGAGGGCCTCGGCGAGGACGAGGTCGAACTGCCCGGCCTGCGCGTCCTGCAGCAGCGACTGGATACCGGGTCGGAGGATCATGCTCGAGCCGGAGATGCCGGCATCCTTGTAGGTGCCGACGATCTGCCAGGCCTCGCGCTTCGCCTGCTCGCGGCAGATGCGCAGCTGGTCGTCGATCGAGGCGTCCCGCTGGTTGTCGGACGAGTAGCGAGCGTAGAGCGCGACGCGGGTCAAGATCTCGGTCCTTCCATCGTCAGCGGCGCACCGCACCGGTCTTCTTCGTCCTGGCCAGATCCAGGAACGCCGCCTTCACCTGCGCGAACAGCCCCGGCGGCAGGAAGCCGTAGGCGAAGGCTTCGCCCTGGCCCGGCACTGGCGAGAGCCCGCCGTTCGGCCATTCGTCGACATTGTGTTCCGAGACGATCACCCAGCTCGCGGCGTCGTCAAGCCCGATCGCCTGCTTCACTCGCGCCGGAATCTCGATGCCCACGGTTGCCCCTGTCGGCGCCCGGTGGGTAATCGGCAGCAGCACGACGTAGCGCGGCCGCGCAGCGCTGTCTGTGGCCGCGACGAGGCAGGCGGGCCGGTCCTTGCCCTGCTCCCGTCCGGCGGCAGCCTCGTGGGTCCAGAGGTAGTCGTAGCGCACGACGAGACCCGGCTTCGGGTCGGGCAGAGTCACGGCCGCCTACTTCAGCAGGTCGTCGAGGTTGTTGTGCTCCGGGTCCATCTCGGCGCGCTCGACGGCGGCGAGCACTACCTCGGCCGCGTCGGCGGTGCGGTGGCTCCGCTGTGCCGCGGCCTTCAGCCAGTCGTAGTGCTCGGCGGACATCAGCACGAACTCCCGGCGGCCGTGGCGGGTGATCTCCACCGGCTCCCGCTGTGCCTGATGCTGAAACTCGCCGAACTTGCGCTGGAACTCGAGGGCACCGACGGTGGGCATGGCGGACATCCGGGCAAAGTGCGATGTCCGCATTATACGTATAAGTGTGATGCTCGCAAGGGCGGATCACTCTGCCGCGTGCTTGCGTTCGGAGCGGCCCTCCGCCGCTCGGGTGCGTGCGACCTGTTCGCGCGCCATCTGACGGCCGATGAGCCGGGCGAGGCGCAGGACCGCCTCATCGGCGCGCGCCTCGGCGTCCGCGACAATGGCGGGCGGCGTGGCCTCGATCCCGATCTTGTTGGTGCGCCGTGCGGCCATGGTGTCCACTGCCCCTGGGTGACGGCCTGCAGCGAAGCGCGATCACGGCGTCGGCGATAGTCGTCGCGGTCCGGTGTGCGGCGAACGGCGGTGATCGCGTGCAGACGGGACGGTGCCGAACACGCCCCAGTCCCATCCTTCTGGGCCACACGCCGAGAGAGCGAGAGGCGGGCCGGGAATCGGCGACGGGCTGAGTGCCGAGAGAGAGGCTCCTGGCGTCCGTCGCGGAGATGTCTCGTGATGAACATGGCAGTGGTGGACGCAGGACGCGACGCCGGCGGATACAAGGTCGACGTCAGCCGGGGCGAGCGGATCGGCCGGGTGTCTTCGGAGTGGTTCTCCCGACCGGATGACGAGCGCTTCCTCTCGCTCGATGACCTCGCCCGCTCGGTGCGGAGCCGCGCCGAGCGCAGCCGGACGCGGGTGGTGGAGACCGCCGCGATCCATGTCGAGGCGAGCCGAGCCGACCCCGAGCGGCTGGCGCTTGTCCTGCCCGGCGCCGAGCGGCCGGTCGCGCCGACGCACTGGAGCTTCGGCCAGCTCGCGAGCTAGGTCGGCGCGCCCGCCGCCTACCTCCGGCAGCTGCCGGCGGCGCTCGCGGCGATCAACCTGCGGTACGGCCTGACCGCGCACCGCGCCGAGCAGATCAAGACGCTGGAGATCAAGGAGGACCGGGTCGAGCTCCGTGCAGTGACCGGGCCGGACTATGGGCGCATCTATGGCCACGAACTCGTCGAGGCGGTGCAGCGCATCGCCGGCAACGGCACCGGCGACACCCGCTGGAAGGTGCCGGGCGTGCTCGACTGGTCGACCGGGGTCTACAACCCGCGGGTCGACATCAGCAAGGACACGACGACGCTCTACGCCTCTGACCGCGACGTCTTCCTGTTCCTCGTCGACGACTTCAACCCGATCGAGGCGGGGAAGCTCGCCGATGGCTCGCCGGACCTGTTCTTCCGGGGCTTCTACTGCTGGAACTCGGAGGTCGGGCCGAAGACGCTCGGAATAGCGAGCTTCTATCTCCGCGCGGTCTGCCAGAACCGCAACCTCTGGGGCGTCGACGACTTCGAGGAGATCACCATCCGGCATTCGAAGCACGCGGCGTCGCGGTTCGCACACGAGGCGGCGCCGGCGCTGCTCACCTTGGCTCTGATATGATACCGACCGCCATAAGTCATGCCACGTTGGCCCACGCTCGTCTGGAGACGGAGGTGACGCGGGCTGGGTCGGCGACGAAGTCGTTCTAGGCCTGGCAGCAGGCGTCGACGATGGCCCGGTAGTC
>JAXMDH010000105.1:0-4301 GCA_046348915.1 Amaricoccus sp. | reverse complement strand
GATCCTTGCCGCGGTGGGGGCCGAGGGGCGGCGCGTCCTGACCGCGCCCGAGGCGGACGCGGTCCTCGCGGCCTACGGCATCCCCTCGCCGCCGCGCTCGGTGGCGGCGACCCCCGACTCGGTGGGCACGAAGGCGGCGGCGATGCTCGCCGACGGCGGTCGGATCGCGGTCAAGCTCCTGTCGCGCGACGTCGGCCACAAGTCCGATCTCGGCGCGGTCGTCCTCGACGTCGCCTCGCCGGAGGCGGCCCGGGCGGCCGCCGGGGCGATCGCCGAAAGGGTGCGGGCCGGGGCGCCCGACGCGCGGATCGACGGCTTCGCCTTGCAGCCGATGGTGCGGCGACCCGAGGCTCAGGAACTGATCCTCGGGCTCGGGCGCGACGCCATCTTCGGACCGTTGATCCTGTTGGGCGCCGGCGGGGTCGCGGTCGAGGTGCTCGGTGATACCGCCGTGGCGCTGCCGCCCCTCGACGCGGGGCTCGCGGCCGAGCTGGTCGGGCGGACGCGCGTCGGTCGCCTGCTCGGCGGCTTTCGCGGCCGGCCGCCGGCCGATGCCGCGGCGCTTCACCGGGCGATCATCGGGCTGTCGCACCTGACCGAGGATTTTCCGTGCCTGCGCGCCGTCGACGTCAACCCGCTCCTCGCCGACGGGGTGGGCGTGCTGTCGCTCGACGCCTGGATCGAGATCGAGCCCGCCGAGGTCGGCCGCCGGGCGCCGAATCCCGATCTCGTCATCCGCCCCTATCCGGCCGAGTGGCGCCGGACGCATGCCGCGCCGGACGGCGCCTACGCCTTGCGGCCGATCCGGCCGGCGGACGGGCTGCTCTACCCGGCCTTCTTCGAGCGCGTCGATCCCGAGGACATCCGCATGCGCTTCCTCGCGCCGCGGCGGCAGTTCCCGATGGAATGGAGCCTCAGGATGACCCAGCTCGACTACGACCGCGAGATGGCCTTCGTCGCGATCGCGCCCGACGGCGCGCTCGCCGGCGTCTCGCGGATGGTCTGCGAGCCCGACCACCGGGCGGCGGAATATTCGCTGCTCGTCCGCTCGGACCTGCAGGGGCGCGGGCTCGGGTCGGCCTTGATGCGCATCCTGATCGACTACGCGCGCGCCGACGGGGTCGAGCGGCTCGACGGGATCGTGCTCGCCGAGAACCGCGGCATGCGGCGGCTGGTCGACGGCCTTGGGTTCGCGATCGCCGCGGACCCGGACGACCCGGGGATGGTGGCGACGACGCTGGCGCTTTGATGTCGGGCTCTGCTGCGGCCATCGTCGGCGCAACGAAGGCGCCATGGGTCGGCGTCCGAATGTCCTGCGCGCCCCACGGCGCTCGACCGCGCCGTGAGGGCGTTCATTTTCGGGCCCACGGCCGGCGCGTCCTGCGTTGCCGCAACCTGTCCCTCATGCGGCCGACGCGTCGCCCCTGCGCCCGCGGGCGCGGCACGCCAATCCGATCCCGGCGAGCGCAGCCAGCAGCATGGCGAATGGCGCCGGCAGCGGCACTGGGGTCGGGGGGTTCGGGGTCACGATCGGGGTGAAGGCGAAGTCCGAGGCAAGGCCGTTGCTCACCCCCCGGGCCGACGCGGAAAGTCCCGCGTAGATCTGCCCCTGCGCATTCGTATACATGTTGAACGCACAGCATGTCACCGCGGGCGCGGTGTTGAACAGCCCCGAAGAACGGAAGTTGAAGGCGGTTATGGCCCCGTTGGCCACTGTGAAGCTGTTGGGCAGCCGATCGCTCGCGGAGACGTATTCGCCCGTGGCTGGAGATCCCACAAAAATCTGCACGCTGGACGCGCGGCCAGTGGCGTTGTCGGCCAGCCCGTCGACTTGGCCGAGGACTTGCCCCGACACGCCGTTGTCGACCGCGAAGGGATTGGTGAAGCTGAAGCTGTAGGTCAACGCCTGCGCCGCCAGGGGCATCCAGCATCCGGCGAACAAGCCTACGGCGAGCAATGGTGTCCTGCGCATCCTTCCCCCTTTTCCAGACCGCCGTCCCCGGAGCGGGCATTGCAGGCGTCCGAACCCCCACGGCGTTCACGAAAACGCTACTACTGCACCGACGCGAGCGTCAATCGGTCGATGATCGCCAAGGCGGTGGCCGATCCTCACGCGGTCCGGTCGCGGTCAATGCCCGCCGTCGTGCCCGAGCCCCTTGCGGATCCGCCGGACGCCGAGCCAGACGAGAACGACCACCGGAACGGTCAGCAGCGCCTTCAGCAGCCCCTCTTCGACGCCGAGGGGCTCGGCCAGCGGCCCGAGGGCGGTGCCGGCGAGGTTGACGGCATAGTAGCTGATCGCGACGACCGACAGCCCCTCGACCGTCTCCTGCAGCCTGAGCTGCATCGCCGCCCGCCGATCCATCGCCCTCAGGACCTCGACGTTCTGCTGCTGGTTCGCGACGTCCACCCGGGTCCGCAGCAGGTTCGCCGCCCGCTCGGCGCGGCCCGACAGCTCGTCGAGCCGCTCCTCGGACGAGCGGCAGGTCCGCATCGCCGGGTCGAACCGCCGGGTCATGAACTCGCCGAAGAGCTGCCGCCCGCCGATCCGCTCCTCACGCAGCACCGCGATGCGCTGGTTGACGATCGCCTCGTAGGCGCCCGCTGCGCCGAAGCGGAAGGCCGAGGTCGAGGCGAGGTGCTCGATCTCGGCCGCGATCTTCAAGAGGCGGTCCAGCGTCGCCGGCTCCTGCCCGACCTCGGCCGCCATCCGCTCGACCACCGCCGTCAGCTCGCGGTCGATCCGCGCGACCGAGGTCGAGACGCTGCGCGCCACCGGCAGCGTCAGGAGCGCCATGCCGGCGTAGGTGTGCAGCTCGAGGATCCGCTGCACGATCCGCCCCAGCCGCCGCTCGCCGATGCCCGGCTGCGCCAGGACCAGGACGCGGCTGTGGCCGTTCTCGTCGATGCGGAAGTCGGCGGCGATCACCGCCTCGCCGTCGACGACCCGGCTGGCGGCGAGGCTTTCGAGCACGAACCACTCCGGCGCGTCCCTCTCCATGCGGCCCTCGGCCGCGTCGGCGTCGCACGACTCGACGCGCACCAGGCACGAGGTCAGCACCTTGCCCGGCGCCTCCGCCAGCCAGTCGGCCGGGAACAGCCGGAAGAGCTCGCCCGAGAAGGGCGTCTTCGCCACCCCCTCGGCGAAGAGCGTGTAGGTGACGAACTCGGTATGCAGCTCCCATTTCAGGAACCCCTTCGCGAGCGGCCCCGAATAGTGGTTGGCGCCCGGCGGCGGATGCGGCGCCCCGTGCCGGTCGAGCAGCGCGCGGAGGTGCGCCCGGTCCGCCTCGCGGTCGCGGTCGGCGGCGTTCTCCGGCTGCTTGATCGCCAGGTGCACCGCCGCGCAAGGCGCGGTCAGCTCCGGGAACGGCCGCGCGTGCAGCTCGTTGACGAGCGCGAAGCGCTGCGGGTGGTCGTCGAGGGCGAGTTGCGCCATGGCGGACTCCGGGCCGGTTCGGCGCGCACCCTGCCACGTCGCGCGACGGATTTCAGCTGTCGAGATGCACCGCCGGCACCGCAGTCCCCGGCAGATCGTCCGGCGCCGCCTCCGCGAAGTCGATCGCCTCGAGCCGCCGCGCCCGCCCGTGCGCCCGGGTCGCCGAGATCTTGATCTCCTCGATGTCCTTCTGCGCCTGGCCGAAGTGGCGGTCGAGGTTGCCGACCCGCTGCGACAGCCGCTCGACGTCGCGGTGGAGGAGCCCGAGCTCGCGCCGGATCGCATGCGACTCCGCCCGGAGCCGCGCGTCCTTCAAGACCGCGCGGAGCGTGTGCAGCGTCGCCATGCAGGTCGTCGGCGACACGATCCAGACCCGCAGCCCGAAGCCCTCGCGGACGAGGTCGCCGAAGTTCGCGTGCAGCTCGGCATAGACGGCCTCCGACGGCAGGAACATCAGCGCCCCCTCCGCCGTCTCGCCCTCGATCACGTACTTCTCGGCGATCGCCCGCATGTGCGCCCGGACGGCGCCGCGCATCATCCGCTGTGCCGACTGCGCCTCGGCCGGAGTCTTCGCCGCCCGCAGCGCCTCGTAGGGCTCGAGCGGGAACTTCGCGTCGATCACGATCGGGCCCGGCGGCTGCGGCAGGTCGATCAGGCAGTCGGCGCGCACGCCGGTCGAGAGCGACGCCTGGAAGGTCACGACGTCGGGCGGCAGCGCCCGCGTCACGATCTCGCGCAGCTGGATCTCGCCGAACGCCCCGCGGGTCTGCTTGTTCGACAGGATGTCCTGCAGCCCGAGCACGTCGCCCGACAGCTTCTCGATCTTGGTCTGCGCCCGGTCGATCGTCTCCAGCCGCTGCTG
>JAXMDH010000104.1:0-4495 GCA_046348915.1 Amaricoccus sp. | reverse complement strand
CTTCCTCGCCTGGACGCCCGAGCTCCGCGCCCCCCGTCCCTTCTCCCAAACCTATCGGGCAGGTTCCCCCGCCCTTGAGGGCGGGGGGAAGGGGGGTGGGTGAAACGCGCGCAACGGCGCGCAGGGGCCCCGCGCCTTGCGCGGGGAGAACGACTCCGGAGCGCAAAGGCGCTCCGACCGCATAACCGAACGGAAACCCCTGTTCCGCGATAGTCGCGCCGCACAAACCGGCCGGAGGAACCCGATGCTCGCGACGATGCTGCGCTGGGCGGTGATCCTCGGCGCCATCGGCTTCCTCGGCGGCTTCGTCGGGCCGATCATCCTGACCCCCGACGCCAACCAGGGGCCGCTCCTCGGCATCTTCATCACCGGCCCGCTCGGCTTCGTCGCCGGCCTCGCGACCGGCTTCGCCGTCGCGCTGTCCCGCCGCCTCGCCGACCGGTCCGAGCCGGGCCGACCGCCGCGTCGCGGCGGCTGACGCGGAGTCGCCCCACGGGCGCGCCGCGCCAACCCGCCCGGTTTACCTTCCGGCTGCATGCCGCTGCGCTTGCGCGACTTTTCGTGATAGGTTCGAAATCGGGGGCGCTCCGGCGTTAACCATGACGGCGAAGGCGCGTGCAGGCCGCAGGGTCCCCGCGCTAGCGCGGCCGGCTGGCCTTCTCCGCGATCCCCGAGCGTCCCTCGCGCCGCTGGAGCTCGGCCAGCACCTCGCCCCAGTCGATCCCGCTCGCCTTCAGCGTCACCTGCAGGTGGTAGAGGACGTCGGCCGCCTCGTGCACCAGCCCGTCGCGATCGCCGGCCGCGGCGGCGGCCACCGCCTCGACCGCCTCCTCGCCGAGCTTCTCGGCGCATTTCCGCGGCCCCTTCGCCAGCATCGCCGCGGTGTGCGACGCGGCCGGGTCGGCGGCGGCGCGCGCCCCGATCGTCGCGAAGAGCCGCGCCAGCGTGTCGGTCATGTGGGCCTCACCGCGATGCCGGCCGCCCGCATCGCCGCCTTGGCCTCGGCGATCGAATGCTGACCGAAGTGGAAGATCGAGGCCGCCAGCACCGCCGAGGCATGCCCCTCGGTGACGCCCTCGACCAGGTGCGCCAGCGTCCCGACCCCGCCCGAGGCGATCACCGGGATCCCCACGGCGTCCGCGACCGCCCGCGTCAGGGCCAGGTTGTAGCCCGCCCGCGTGCCGTCCCGGTCCATCGAGGTCAGGAGGATCTCCCCCGCCCCGCGCCGCTCCATCTCGCGCGCGAAGCCGACCGCGTCGATCCCGGTCGCCCGGGTGCCGCCGTGGGTGAAGATCTCCCACCGGCCCGGCGCCACGGTCTTGGCGTCGATGGCGACGGTGATGCACTGGGCGCCGAACTTCTCCGAGGCCCGCCCGATCACCTCGGGGTCCGCGACGGCGGCGGTGTTGAAGCTGACCTTGTCGGCGCCGGCCAAGAGCAGCACCCGCACGTCCTCGACCGTCCGCACGCCGCCGCCGATCGTCAGCGGCATGAAGCACTGCTCGGCCGTCCGGCTCGCGAGCTCGAGCAGCGTCCCGCGGTTCTCCCGGCTGGCCGCGATGTCGAGGAAGCAGAGCTCGTCCGCCCCCGCCGCGTCGTAGGCCCGCGCCGCCTCCACCGGGTCGCCGGCATCGACCAGATCGACGAAGTTCACGCCCTTGACGACGCGCCCTTCCTTGACGTCGAGGCAGGGGATGACCCGCACCTTGAGCATCAGGCCGCCATCAGCCGCACCGCCGCGCCGAGCTCGATCCGGCCCTCGTAGAGCGCCCGTCCCGAGATCGCCCCGTCGAGCGGCGCCCCGCTCGCCTTGAGCGCCCGGAGGTCGTCGAGCGACGCGATCCCGCCCGAGGCGATCACCGGGATCGCGACGGCCCGCGCCAGCGCCGCCGTCGCCGCCACGTTCGGGCCCTGCAGCGCGCCGTCGCGCTCGATGTCGGTGTAGACGATCGCGGCGACGCCCGCGTCCTCGAACCGCCTGGCCAGCTCCACCGCCGTCACGTCGCTCGTCTCCGCCCAGCCCTCGACCGCCACCCGGCCGCCCCGCGCGTCGATCCCGACCGCGACCCGCCCCGGATGCGCCGCCGCCGCCTCCCGGACCAGCGCCGGGTCGCGCAGCGCCGCCGTCCCGAGGATCACCCGCCGCACGCCCTTGCCGAGCCAGTCCTCGATCGTCGCCCGGTCGCGGATGCCGCCGCCGAGCTGCACCGGGACGTCGACCGCCGCCAGGATCGCCTCCACCGCCGCGCCGTTGACCGGCCGGCCGGCGAAGGCCCCGTTGAGGTCGACGAGGTGCAGCCACGCGCAGCCCGCCGCCGCGAACGCCCGCGCCTGCGCCGCCGGGTCGCTGCCGAAGACGGTCGCCCGCGCCATGTCCCCGCGCAGCAGCCGCACGCACTGGCCGTCCTTCAGGTCGATGGCAGGATAGAGGATCATGCGGGTTCCGGCTGCTTCGGGCGCCTGATAGCGCGCGCGCCGGGCGAATGCAAAAGCCGCCGGCCTAACCGTTGACGAACTCCCGCTCCTTCAGCGACGCCGCGAAGCCGTCGAGCGCCTCGCTGACCTCGCCCCAGTGCGGCAGCGCCTTGATCCGGCCGAGCCAGGCGGCGACGTTCGGGGTCTTCGAGAAATCCCAGCGGATCAGGTCGCCGAGGGCGACGAGGCCGCCGACGTAGTAGTCGGCGACGGTCATCGCCGCGCCGGTGAGCCAGGTCCGGCCGTCGCCGAGCCAGTGGTCGTTCAGGACCTGCAGCCAGAAGGTCGCCTTGTCGCGCCCCCATTCGACCACGACCTTGTGCGCCTCGTCGGTGGGGCGCCTGTGGTGCGGGAAGAGCTGCGGGTAGCCGAGGTTGTAGCCCCACTCGCGGTAGAAGTTGAAGCTCGCCCAGAACATCGCCTCGTTGACCTTCGCGCGGGCCACGAGCTCCGCGGGATACTCCGGGAAGCCGTTCTTCTCGGCGAGATAGATCAGGATCGCCGCGCTCTCGGTCAGGCGCAGACCGCCGTCCTCGAGCACCGGGACCAGGCGGTTGGGGTTGACGCCGGTGAAGGGCGGCTCGTGGTGCTGGCCGGCGAAGAGGTCGACGACCTCCTCGTCGACCTTCAGCCCCTTTTCGGCGATGTAGAGCCGCACGATCCGGCTGGTGATCGAGGCGGGGTGCATGTAGAGCTTCATTCGTTCCTCCCAAGAAGTTGTTATGATTTATTCTTTCCGTACGGATCCTTCGGCTCCCGGTCGCCCGACAGGCTGTCGCGGTTCTTCGCCGTCAGCTGCTCGATCGCATCCGCCAGGTGGATCTCGGCGATGGCGTAGTCGCCGCGCTCGACCCGGATCCGGTGCGCCTCCATCAGCACCTGCCCATGCGTCCAGCCCCAGGGCGGCTCGAAGCGGTAGGCGGCGAGCTCGATCAGCAGTCCCATCGGGTCCTTGAAGTAGATCGAGTCCATGAAGCCGCGGTCCTTGACCCCGGAGTGCTCGATGCCGCGCTCGTCGAGCCGCTCGACCGCCTGGCGGAAGGTCGCGGCCGACACCGCGAACGCCAGGTGATGCACGCAGCCGGGCTCGGTCGGGGTCCGCCGCGGGTCGGGCGTGCGGCCCTCGTCGGTGAAGACCGTGATCAGCCGCCCGTCGCCCGGGTCGAAGTAGAGGTGGCTCTCGGACGCCCGGTCGAGGTTCGGCTGCTCGAAGACGAAGGGCATGCCGAGCACGCCCTCCCAGAAGTCGATCGAGGTCTGCCGGTCCGATCCTGTCAGCGTGATATGGTGAACGCCTTGGGTCTGCAGCTTGCGCATGTCCGTCACCCCTCCGCCCGGGACCAGTCGACCAGCTTCGACTTGTAGTCGGTGCGCGGCAGGCTCGCCCAGGGCACCAGCTCGACCTCGGCCGCGACCACCAGCCGCTCGCGCAGCCGCCGCGCGATCTCGGCGGCCAGCGCCGCCGTCGCCTCCTGTCCCTGCGCCAGCTCCACCGCCACCGGCAGCGGCGGCTCCTGCTTGACGCCGTGCCGCCGCGGCCGGATCGCGACGACGCCGCTGACCGCCGGCGCGAAGTCGGCGACGACCTGGCGGACGGCGGTCGGAAACAGGTTCACGCCGCGCACGATCAGCATGTCGTCGGTGCGCCCGATGCAGCGGACCCGCGGCGCGGTGCGGCCGCAGGCGCAGCGGCCGGCATGCACCCGCACGTGGTCGCGGCTCCGGAAGCGCAGCAGCGGCGCCGCGCGGCGGGCGAGGTGGGTATAGACGAGCTCGCCCTCCGCTCCGTCCTCGAGCGGCCGCGCGGCGCCGGTATCCGGGTCGACCAGCTCGACATGCACGAAGCCGCGGCCCGAGAAGTGCATCCCGTCCTGCGCCTCGCACTCGCCCCAGAGCGAGACCGCGACGTCGCCGATCCCCATCGCCTCGGTGACGGCTGCGCCCCAGTCGGCCTGCAGCCGCGCCCGCATGTCCGGCTCGCCGCCGCCGGGCTCGCCCGCGACCAGCAGCCGCTTGACGC
>JAXMDH010000103.1:0-4595 GCA_046348915.1 Amaricoccus sp. | reverse complement strand
TGCACCGCTGGGCGACCGAGGACGAGATCGCCGCGCCGATCGTCTTCCTCCTGAGCGACGGCGCCTCGATGATCACCGGCGTCTCGCTGCCGATCGACGGCGGCTTCACCGCCGTCTGACCGGCCGCACAACCGACACGAAGGGAAGATACGAACATGGCCAACGAACTCGATGGCAAGGTCGCCGCGATCACGGGGGCGGCTTCCGGCATCGGGCTGGCGACCGCCGAGGCGCTGATGGAGGCCGGCGCCACCGTGGTGCTGGTCGACCGCAACGAGGTGGCGTTGAAGGAGATCGTGGCGCGCGCCGGCGGCAAGGCGATCGCCCAGGTCACCGACCTGCTCGACGCCGCAAGCTGCGCGGCGATGGTCCCGGAGATCCTCGAGAAGGCCGGGCGCATCGACATCCTCTACTGCAACGCCGGCATCTTCATCGGCGGCGAGCTCGTCGACACCGACGCGCCGACGATCGACCGCATGCTGACCCTCAACGTCAACGCGGTGATCAAGAACGTCCACGCCGTGCTGCCGCACATGATCGAGCGCGGGTCGGGCGACATCGTCGTCACCTGCTCCTGGGCGGGTCACGCAGTCATCAAGCACGAGCCGGTCTACTCCGCCTCGAAGTACGCCATCACCTGCTTCACCCAGGCGACGCGCCGCCAGGTCAACCAGCTCGGCGTCCGCATCTCGCAGGTCTCGCCCGGACCGGTTGCCTCGGCGCTCCTCGCCGACTGGGAACCGGACAGGCTGCAGGCGGCGAAGGATGCGGGCGCGATCATGGACCCCTCGGAAATCGCCGATGCCGTGCTCTTCATCCTGACCCGCAAGCGCACAGTCACTGTCCACGACGTGATCGTGCTGCCGACGGCCCTCGACGCCTGACCGACTCTGCTCCGCGGCGGATCGCCTTCCGATCGCGGCGACATGCCTTTTTCATCCCGCACTATCCGTATCACCCCTCGTTAGCTCATCGCGGGAACAATACGCGGCCGCACCTGACCGTCGCCCTCCGGGACCCGCAATCCCCGGGATGCGGCGCGCCGGGCATCGCGGTTGAGCGTCATCGCGGAGGCGGGCTGGTCGGGGGGACTGTCGGAGTCGGACATGCCCGGACTGCCGAAGGCCGTGGATTCGGGCCGTCAGTCCACTGCCCGGCCGAGCAACCCGGCGAGCTCCTCGCGGCGGATCGGCTTCGTGATGTAGGCCGCAGCGCCCGCGTCGAGGCACGCCTCGCGCGAGCCGGGCCGGTCGAGCCCGGTCATCACCACGACGCGGGCGGCGATGCGGCGGTCGCGGAGGGCCGCCAGCAGCGCGGGGCCGCGGAGGCCGGGCAGGTGCAGGTCGAGCAGCACCTCGTCCGGCGGCCGCGCGCCCGCGCCGGAGAGCAGCGCCTCGCCGGAGTCGTAGGTGTCGGCCTCGAAGCCGAGGGCGCGCACGAGGCGCGCCAGCGCGCGGCACACGCTCGGGTCGTCGTCGACGATGGCAACGAGGCGCTTCCCGGCATCCATCCGTCGACGGTAGCGGCCGCGGTACGCGGGAGATAGTTGGCCTCGGGGCCAATGCCCCGGCTCAGGGACGGTGCCCCAGCACCAGCCGCACGAGGTCGGCGACCGTGCGGACCTCGAGCTTCTGCATGACCCTGGCGCGGTGCACCTTCACCGTCTTCTCGGCGACGCCGAGGTCGGCGGCGACCTGCTTGTTGAGCCGGCCCTCGACCACCATGGCGAGCACCTCGCGCTCGCGCGGGGTCAGCCGGGCGAGCCGTTCCCCGACGCCGGCCTCGGCTGCCTGCGCCGCCCGCAGCGCACGGCCGTGGTCGAGCGCGGCGGTGATCGCCGCCAGCAGGGCCGCGGGCTCGACCGGCTTGGTCAGGAAGTCGATGGCGCCCCGCTTGATCGCGCGGACGCTGGTCGGGATGTCGCCCCGGCCGGTCAGGACGATCAGCGGCAGCGTCGCGTCGAGCTCCGCGAGCCGCGCCTGAAGATCGAGGCCGCTGGCGCCGGGCAGCTGCAGGTCGATGATCGCGCATGCGGGGGCATCGTCGGCGGGCCGGGCGAGGAACGCCTCGGCGCTGGCGTAGGTCTCGCAGCGATGCCCCGCCGCGGCGAGCAGACGCCTCAGCGCGCGCCGTACCGCGGCGTCGTCGTCGACCAGATGGACGATCGGAGGCGCTTCGGTCATGGCGGCGGCAGCGCGAGGACCACGCGGGCGCCGCGCCCGACGGTATCGTCGAAGGCGAGCGTCCCGCCGTGCGCCTGGACGATGGTACGGCAGATCGAGAGCCCGAGACCGAGCCCGTTCGCCTTGGTCGTCACGAACGGGCGGAACGGGTCGGCGGCCACTTCCTCGGCGAGGCCGCGGCCCCGGTCATGCACGGCGAGCTCGCGCCAGCCGTCGTTGCGAAGCGCCGTCGAGATCGTCACGACCCGCGCGGCCGCCGGCTGCTCGGCCATGGCGTCCGCCGCGTTCAGCATCAGGTTCAGCAGCACCTGCTTGATCTGCGCGGCGTTGGCGCGCACCGGCAGCGGCTCGCGGGCGAGCCGCTGCTCGACCGAGATCGCCCGCATCAGGAGCTCGCCCCGCGCGAGGCGGATCACGTCGAGGGCGACCTGGTCGAGGTCCAGCGTCGAGAAGGCGGTCTCGCCCCTGGCCATCAGCCGGCGCAGCTCGACGATGATCCCGGCCGCCCGCCGGTCGTCCTCGGCGATGTCGGCAAGGATCGCCGCGATCTCCTCGAGGTCGGCCGGGTTCCGGGCGACGAGCTGCGCGCCCGCCTCGGCATTGGCGAGGATCGAGGTGAGCGGCTGGTTCAGCTCGTGCGCCAGCGCCCCGGAGAGCTCGCCGAGCTGGGCCACCCGGGACATGTGCGCGAGCTCGACCCGCCGCGCGGCGACCTCCCGTTCCGCGGTCCGGCGGCGGCGGTCCTGCACCGCCAGCGTCGCGATGGTTCCCGACTGCGCGAGGATGACGGCGGCGGCGCCGAGGATCTGCCAGCGGTAGCGCTCCCAGGCCGAGGGATCGTGGAACTCGAGCACCGCGTTCGCCGGCAGGAGGCTTTCGTCGAGGCCGAAGCGCCGGAGCTGGCGCCAGTCCACCACCGGGCGCGCCGGCACCTCGCGCATCGGCTCGACGGCCTCGCCCGCGATCAGCCGCAGCGCCTGGTCGGCCATCGTCGCCCCGATGTCGCGGAAGCGCTGCACCTCGCCGCCGACGACGCCCCGCCCGATGAAGGTGTCGTAGACCGACCAGGGCGGTGCGCCGGACCCTTCCGCGATCAGCCCGGCGGCGTTCAGCGGCGTGAGCTGCCGGCCGGCGGCGTCCTCGTAGATGGTGAGGATGAGCAGGATCGTCTGCGGGTCGAGCGCGGCGGCGGCCTCCCGGAAGCCGTCGAGCGTCAACCCGGACACGAACTCGACCGTCATGTCTTCCGTGCCGGCGAGCTCGCGCTCGGCGCGCTCCGCCCAGGAGCGGTCGAAGGGGCCGGACCCCGTCATCACCACGATGCGCCGCGCGTCCGGTTGCAGGCGTCGCGCCAGCGCGAGGGTCCCCGCGATCGAGTAGCGGCTCGACACCCCGTAGGCGTCCGCCGGCAGCGCCACGCCGGCGAGCGAGGCGTCGGTGACGCCGCCGAAGACGATCGGCGCGGAAATCCCGAGATCGCCGCGATGCGCGACCGCATAGTCGAGCGCGGAACGCCCGAACGCCAGGATCGCGTCGAAATGCTGGCCGCGGTACTTGCGCGCCATCTCCTCGACGAAGGCGCGGTCGGCCTCCGGGCCGGGGAAGCGCTGGTCGTCGCGGTATTCCGCATAGACCTCGTAGTCCGCCTTCAGCGCCTGGTCGAACGTCGCGGCCGCGCCGGCGGTCGCCTCGGCGTTGGCCGCCAGCGTGTTGTGCGCCGAATAGACCACGAGGAACCGCCGGGGCACGTCGGCGGCGCGGAGGTCCGGCGCCAGCGCCAGCAACAGGAGGCAGCAGCCCAGCGCCCGCACGGGCGCCGCGCCCCGATTCCGCCCGCACTGCCACGATCCTGCCAGCATCGCGGCCACGCATATCCCAGGTCCGCGGCGAATCCCATTCACGCGCCGCGCCTTTCCCCGCGGGGACCGGGGTAGGCCCTTGGTCCAACTTCCGGTCCCGCCGCCTGGGCGCGACACTCCCCCGCCGAGCCGCCGGAAAGGAGCCGCCGATGCGCGCCGCCATCGCCCTGTCGCTGTGCCTCGCGGCGCCCCTCGCGGCGTTCGCCGATCCGCTGCCGTCGTGGAACCCGACCGCGACCGAGGCGGCGATCATCGACTTCGTCGGCCGCGTCACCGAGCCCGCCTCGCCGGACTTCGTGCCCGAGGAGGAGCGCATCGCGGTCTTCGACAACGACGGCACGCTCTGGAGCGAGCAGCCGATGTATTTCCAGGGCCTCTACGCCCTGCAGCGGCTGAAGGAGAAGGCCGCGGCCGATCCCTCGATCCTGACCAGCGACACGCTGAAGGCGGCGGCCGCCGGCGACATGGAGGGGGTGATGGCCGGCGGCGAGAAGGGCCTCGTCGAGATCCTGAACGTCTCGCATGCGGGCATGACGGTGGACGCCTTCAAGGC
>JAXMDH010000102.1:0-4773 GCA_046348915.1 Amaricoccus sp. | reverse complement strand
TCAAGTTCGCGCTCAGCTGGGCGACCGGACGCCACCCCGAGCGGGTGCCGGTCAACTACCTGCACGGCATCCCGCGCTTCTATGAGGGCGCCGACCGCGCGGAGATCATCTGGGAGGACGCCGAGGTGGACCTGTTCTGCAGCCGGGCCCCAGAGCTGCATGGCGACGCGGTGCGGCTTGCGCGCGAAACGGGCCTCCGCATCGGCGACCTCGTCGAGCTTGAGCGCAGCGAGATCAAGAAGGCTCCCGATGGCAGCCGCGCAATCATCCTGCGCCCGAACAAGCGGCGGCGGCGCATCGTGAACATGCCGCTCACCGCGGCCGCCGAGGCGATCATCGACAAGGCGCCGCTCGCGCGCCGCCTGATCCTGAAGCCGAAGCGCGCAGACACATGGGACCCCGCCCGGCTCTCGCGCGAGGTCCGCGAGTACGCCACCGAATTCGAGATCCGCCCGGAGCTCCGGTTCAACGATCTGCGCGGGTCGAAGGTGACCGAGATGGTGTGGTCGGGGATCAGCGTGCCCGACCTCGCCATCCGCATCGGGTGGAAGATCGAGACCGCCGCGAAGATGCTCGGCGTCTACGCCGCGCTGAACCCCGGCCGCGCCATGGTGGTGGCGCTTCCCGGGACGGTGGTGGAAGGCGGCGCTACCGGGTGATCGGCAGCTTGAATCGTCCGAGCGAGAGTTGGCGCACTCTCCTTGCGCATGCCCGCATGACGCAGCCGCGCCCTCCGGGAGGGACAGGTGCCTCGGCGGCGTCGTCGGTGTCGTCAGTTAGGGGCTGAACGCGTCGAAGCTTCGCGGCGGTGGCTCATGGTGTGCATGGGTCCGTCCACAAGGACAATGTGCACGAACCCGGGGCCGTGAGCGCCGCGCACGTAGCTTCCCTCGATGTCGGTGGTACCGCTCGGGCCGGTGATCAGGATCGCGTTGCGCGGCGGCCGGCCCTCGCCGTCGATCACCGCCGCGTAGTCCTCGAGGTGCGGAAGGATACCCTCGACCGGCAGGACCACCATGTGGTGGAGCGGCAGGAAGGCGAGGAGCACCGGGCTATCGGGGCCGGAATGGAGCGCGACGGAGCCGCTTTCGGCCACGCCCCAGCGGGCGAGGCCCACCGCCGCCGCCTCGTCCGGGGCGATGGAGGCGTGCGGCTGCACTTCGCCCCAGGACAATCCGGCAAGCTCCGGAGCCTGCTGGAGCGCGACCGCGGGGGGCAGGCCGTGCGTGGCCAGGTAGCGCCCGACCGCCTCCGGGACCGCGTCGAGGCCCGCTACCCGGTCGATCGTGGTGCCAAGGGCGGTGGCCTTCTCGCAGAAGGACTCGACGAGCGTCGCGGCGACGAGGCGGGGGCGGATTTCGTCGGGCGCGGCGAGGAGCGCGACGGCTTGGGCAGCGATGGCGGCACTGTCCTGCCGCTGGCCGCCGAGGCCGGCGCGGACCGCGGAGAGGATCCGGTCGCGGGCGCTCACTTCCGTCCCTCCGTCCGGGAGCGACGCTCGGTCTTGTAGCGCTCCATGAAGGTGCTGCCTTTCGGGCTCGGCAGGTCGCGGTGTTTGGTCCAGCCGCCCGCGAGCGGCAGTGACTTGATCCAGCCGCCTCGCTGTAGCATGCGGAGCATGCGGACGCCGGCCCCGCTCGCGAGGCGGTACAGGCCCGGGCGCCGGGCGACGGCGGCCCATAGGCCGACGCTCGCGCGCACTGCGACGGGCTCGTGCCCCTCCCGCCAGCTCCGGCCGCGCCACGCGCGCAGAAGCGTCGGGATCGGGATCTGGACCGGGCAAACCTCCTCGCAGCGGCCGTTCATCGTGCAGACGAAGGGCAGGTCGCGCGCCTCCGCGAGGCCAGAGAGGACGGGGGTGAGCACGGCGCCCATGGGACCCGGATAGGTGCCGCCGTAGGCGTGGCCGCCGATCTGGCGGTAGACGACGCAGTGGTTCATGCAGGCGCCGCAGCGGATGCAGCGCAGCATGTCGCGGAACTCGTCGCCGATCATGCGCGTGCGGCCGTTGTCGACGAGGACGATGTGCATCTCCTCGGGGCCGTCGGCGTCGCCCGGCCGCTTCGGGCCGCAGTGGAAGGTGGTGTACTGGGTGAGCTCGCCCCCGGTCGCCGAGCGCACGAGCAGGCGCAGCAGCGCCATGGCATGGGCCGTGGACGGCACCAGCTTCTCGATGCCGGCGGTGACGATATGGACGCGCGGCGGCGTGGTGGTGAGCTCGGCGTTGCCCTCGTTGGTCACGGTGCAGGTCGCGCCGGTGTCGGCGATCAGGAAGTTCGCTCCCGAGATGCCGACGTCGGCGCTGAGGAATTTCTCGCGCAGGATGCGGCGGGCGCTCTGCACCATCGAGGCCGGGTCATCGGCGGCCGGTGGCGGCCGGTGGCTTTCGCGGAAGAGCACCGCCACCTGCTCGCGGGTGCGGTGCATCGCCGGCCAGATGATGTGCGAGGGGTGCTCGCCAGCGAGCTGGATGATGTGCTCGGCGAGGTCGGTCTCGACCCGCTCGATGCCGGCGGCAGCGAGCGCGTCGGGCAGGCCGATCTCCTCGCCGAGCATCGACTTCGCGCGGGTGACGCGCTTCGCGCCGGCCTCGCGGCAGAGACGGACGACGATCTCGCAGGCCTCGGCGTCGGTGCTCGCCCAGTGGACCTTGGCGCCGCTGGCGGTCGCGTTGTGCTCGAAGGTCTCGAGATAATGGTCGAGGTTGGCGATCACGTGGTCCTTGATCGCTCGGCCGCGGTCGCGTGCCGCCTCGAACTCGGGGAAGGCCGCGAGCGCCGCCGCCCGCTTGCGCTCGGCGGTGCCGGTGGTGCGTTCGATCGCGAGCTTCAGCGTGGCGTCGGCGAGCGCCGCATCGGCGCGGGCCTTGAAGCTCGGGTGCGTGGCGGCAGTCATGGCTTCTCCCCGATGGCCGGTCCGTCCCCGCCGCCGGCGAGGATCTCGATGACGTGGAAGCAGCGCACCTTCGCGCCGCGCCGGTTGAGCTTGCCGGCCATGTTCATCAGGCAGCCGAGGTCGCCGGCGAGCAAGAGGTCGGCGCCGGTCGCCTCGATCGCCTCGGCCTTCTCGGTGACGATCGCGTTGGAGATCGCCGGATACTTGACGCAGAACGTCCCGCCGAAGCCGCAGCAGACGTTGTTGCCCTCGAGCGGCCGCATCTCCAGGCCTTCGACGGCGTCGAGCAGCCGGCGGGGCTGGGCGAAGACGCCGAGCTCGCGCAGACCCGCGCAGCTGTCGTGGTAGGTGGCGGTGGCGGCGAGCCTCCGGCCCTCGGGAACTTGGCCGAGCACGTCCACGAGGAAGCTGGTGATCTCGTAAGTCTTGGCGGCGAGGGCCTCCGCGCGCGCCGCCCAGGCGGGATCGTCCGCCAGCATCCGAGGGTAGCCGTGGCGGATGGTGCCGGCGCACGAGCCAGACGGCGCGACGAGGTAGTCGTAGGGCTCGAACGCCGCGATCACCTGCCGGGCGATCGACGCCGCGCCGGCGTCGTCGCCGCTGTTCCAGGCCGGCTGGCCGCAGCACGTCTGCTGCCGCGGCACCTCCACCGTGCATCCGGCCTCCTCGAGGAGGCGCAGGGCGGCGAAGCCGATTTCGGGCCGCATCGCGTCGACGATGCAGGTGACGAAGAGCGCGACTCGGGGGCCGGCTGCCTCGGTCATGGCGCCACCCCGCGGTCGCGAGAAGGTGGCTGGCCAGGGTCGGCGAGCGGGGTATCGCGGTCGGTCATGGTTCCCCCTACGGTTTCCGGCGGAAGACTTCGGCGTCAAAGGTTTACGGCGGATCCTTCGATGCACACTTTATGCACAACGCATGCACAACGCATATGCCAGGCAAAGGGTCAGGACTGAATCGTTAACGCAGGCGCGAGGCATTCAGGCGGCGGAGAGCGTATCAGGCGGCCGGGGCGGCGGACCGCCCCGGCCTGCGGTCACTGCGGCACGGCCGGGACGGCCACGTCGGGCACCATCGCGGTGAAGGGGTGCACGTAGGCCTGCGCCATCACCAGCAGGCCGACGAGGCAGGCGAGCGCGATCGAGTGGAAGAAGACGAAGCGCAGGATCGAGCCTTCGTGGCCGTACCACTTGGTCGCGGTCGAGGCGACGACGATCGACTGGGCGTCGATCATCTTGCCCATGACGCCGCCGGAGCTGTTCGCCGCCGCCATCAGCACCGGGTTGAGGCCGAGCTGCTGCGCCGTCACCTTCTGCAGGCCGCCGAAGAGCACGTTCGAGGCGGTGTCCGAGCCGGTGACCGCGACGCCGAGCCAGCCGAGCAGCGTGCCGAAGAACGGGTAGAACCAGCCGGTGTTGGCGAAGGCGAGGCCCATCGTCGCGTCGGTGCCCGAGAAGCGGGTGACGTAGCCGAGCGCCAGCATGCAGGCGATGGTCAGCAGCGAGAAGCGGATCATGTGGAGCGTCTTGAAGTACATCCGCACCAGGCCGCCGAACGAGTAGCCGAGCATGAGGCCCGAGACTATGCCGGCGAGCAGGATGCCGGTGCCGGTCATCGACAGGATGTTGAAGTTGAAGATCGCCGCCTCGGCATGGGGCTCCACGACCACGGGCGGCACCTTCATCACCAGCTCGTGCAGGCCGGCGACCGGGATCTTCGTGCTCCAGATCGAGTCAAGGAAGGCCTTGGCCTGCGGCACGCCCCAGATGAAGACGAAGACCGAGAGGATCACCCAGGGCATCCAGGCGCGCCGCACCGCGGCGGGCGAGGTGACGTCGGTGGGGTGCTCGTGCTGCTCCTCGCCGGCCACGTCGGCCGACG
>JAXMDH010000101.1:0-4861 GCA_046348915.1 Amaricoccus sp. | reverse complement strand
TTCGAGCCCGCGCTCGAGAACATGTTCATCATCGAGAAGCTCGCCCCCGACAACATGCGCATTCGCCTCGCCGGCATGAAGATCTGCGAGATGATGGGGATGGAGGTCCGCGGCATGCAGCCGGGCTTCCTGATCGAGGAAACCGACCGGGTGCGCTTCGACCGGCTGCTCAACGTCGTGATGACCGAGCCTGCCGTCGTCGAGCTGAAGCTCGCGGCCCCGAACCGCAGCGGCACCTACCGCGCGACGATGCTCCTGATGCCGCTCCGGAGCGACTTCGGCGACATCAACCGCGTCATCGGCTGCACCTCGGGCGAGGGCGACCTCTTCGCCCCGCCGCTCGCCTTCTCGATCGTCGACGTGGCGGTGACGCCGGTCGAGCCGAGCCAGGGCGCCGAGCCGCGGCAGCTCGTCCCCGGCTTCGCCGAGGCACCCGCGGGCTTCGCCGGCGCCCCCGCTCCGGCGGCGCCCAAGCTGCGATCGATCGATGGCAACCCGAACGCGCAACGCGACGGCGCAACGGCGCCGCGCTTCCGGGTCATCGACGGCAAGTAGCCGAGCCCGGCCCGGTCCGCCAAACCGACCAAACGGTAAAGAGCGCGCTAACAGCTTAGCGCTTAATTCAGGGATATCAACGGCTTGCAAAGTGAGCGCGGCTTTGTCGTGATCGGCGGCAGGTAGGCTCGCAGCCCCGGAGCCGGTGGCTCCGGTTCTTGCACGTGTTCGCCTGCGTGGCTAGAGAGGCACGTTGATCCGAGGCCTCGTGTGCCTCGCCTTTTTCCGGGAGCGGCGATGTCGGCGGCGGAAAAGAAGCTGTTCGTGAAGACGTACGGCTGCCAGATGAACGTCTACGACAGCGAGCGGATGACGGCCGCTCTGGCGGCCCAGGGGTATGGGGCGGCGGTGGGGCCCGAGGATGCGGATCTGGTGCTGCTCAACACCTGCCACATCCGCGAGAAGGCGGCGGAGAAGGTCTATTCCGAGATCGGGCGGCTCCGGCGGCTGAAGGCGGAGCGTCCCGGGATGCTGATCGGCGTCGCAGGCTGCGTGGCCCAGGCGGAAGGGGCGGAGATCCTCGCGCGGGCGCCGGCGGTCGATCTCGTAGTCGGGCCGCAGGCCTATCACCGGCTGCCGGAGATGCTGCGGCGGCGGGAGGCGGGCGAGCGTCCGGTCGAGACCGAGTTCCCGGCCGAGGACAAGTTCGACCACCTGCCGCAGGACCGGCGGGCGCGGCGGGCGCCGGCGGCCTTCCTGACGGTGCAGGAGGGGTGCGACAAGTTCTGCGCCTTCTGCGTCGTGCCCTACACGCGCGGGGCCGAGGTGTCGCGCGGAGCGACGCGGATCGAGGCCGAGGCGCGCGACCTGGTGGCGCGGGGCGTCGTCGAGATCACGCTGCTCGGGCAGAACGTCAACGCCTACCGCGACGCGGACGGGGTCACGCTGGCGGCGCTGGTCGGGCGGCTGGCCGGGATCGCGGGGCTGGAGCGGATCCGCTACACGACCTCGCACCCGAGCGACATGGACGCCGAGCTGATCGCGGCGCACGGGACGGAGCCGAAGCTGATGCCGTTCCTGCACCTGCCGGTGCAGGCGGGCAGCGACCGGATCCTGAAGGCGATGAACCGCAGGCACAAGGCCGCGGACTATCTGGCGCTGGTCGGGCGGATCCGGGCGGCGCGACCGGACATCGCGCTGTCGGGGGACTTCATCGTCGGTTTTCCCGGGGAGACCGAGGCGGATTTCGCAGCGACGCTGGATCTGGTGGAGGCGGTCGGCTACGCGCAGGCCTATTCCTTCGCCTATTCGCCGCGGCCGGGGACGCCGGCGGCGGAGCGGTCGCAGATCTCCCCGGAGGTGAAGGCCGAGCGGCTGCAGCGGTTGCAGGCGCTGCTGGTGCGGCAGCAGGCGGCCTTCCAGGCGGGGCTGGTCGGCCGGACGCTGCCGGTGCTGGTCGAGAAGCCCGGGCGGATGCCGGGGCAGATGGCCGGGCGGTCGCCCTACCTGAACGCGGTGCATCTCGAGGCACCGGCGGAGATGGCGGGAGCGATCGTGCCCGTGCGGATCGAGGAGGCGGGACCGAACTCGCTCGCCGGCGTTCTCGCGGCCTGAGCTCGCCGTTCCGGCTTGGCGGTCGTCCTGGCGTCGCGGGCAGTGTCCGGCGGCGCCGCGTGAGGCGGCGTCGGCGGCCTCCGGCGGGAGTATTTGAGGCAAGAGGAAGCTCGGGCGGCGGGGTGACGCGGCCTAGAGCGGGGTGATTGCGATCACGATGCCGTCGGCGGCGGTGATGCGGACGCGGTCGCCGGGGAGGGGCGCCCGGGCGCCGGGGGCGAGGCGGGCGGGCCAGGGGACGCCGTCGACGGTCACCTTGCCCTCGTCGCGGCCGAACTCGAGCACCGTGCCCTCGCGGCCGACCAGCTGGCCGGCGCGGCGGTTGAGCGTCGGGTCGCCGCCGCCGGGCTGGCCGAAGCGGCCGACCAGCGCGCGGCCGACGAAGAAGAAGACGATGGAGAGCGCGGCGAAGATGCCGACCTGCTCGAAGACCCCGAGGCTCGGGACGATCCAGAGCAGGATGGCGGTGAGGAGCGCGGCGGCGGCGGCCCAGACCAGGACGGTGGTGATCGTAACCATCTCGGCGGCCGCGAGCAGGATCGCGAGCGCGACCCACCACCATGGCGAGACCCCTGGCATCAGCTGCCGCCCTTGGCCGCGCGGGCGAGCTCGGCGATCCCGGCGACCGAGCCGATCAGGCTCGAGGCCTCGAGCGGCATCAGGATGGTCTTGGAGTTCGGGCTGGCGGCGAGCTCGCGCAGTGCCTCGGTGTACTTCTGCGCCACGAAGTAGTTGACTGCCTGCACGTTGCCGGCGGCGATCGCCTGGCTGACCATGGTCGTCGCCTTGGCTTCGGCCTCGGCAGAGCGCTCGCGGGCCTCGGCGTCGAGGAAGGCGGCCTGGCGGCGGCCCTCGGCCTCGCGGATCTGCGCCTCGCGCTCGCCCTCGGCCTTGAGGATCGCCGACTGCTTGAGCCCCTCGGCCTGCAGGATCTCGGCGCGCTTCAGCCGTTCGGCCTTCATCTGCCGGCCCATCGCCTCGGAGATGTCGGGCGGCGGCGCGAGGTCGCGGATCTCGACGCGGGTCACCTTGACGCCCCAAGGGGTCGAGGCGTGGTCGATCACCGCGAGGAGCTTGACGTTGATCGCGTCGCGGTTGGAGAGCGCCTCGTCGAGGTCCATCGAGCCGAGCACGGCGCGGATGTTGGTCTGGCTGATGTTCTTCAGCGCCTGCTCGAGGTTGCGGACCTCGTAGGCGGCCTTCGCGGCCTCGACCACCTGGTAGAAGGCGATGGCGTCGGCGACGACCATGGCATTGTCGCGGGTGATCACTTCCTGCTGCTCGATGTCGAGCACGGTCTCCATCATGTTGATCCGCGCGCCGACCCGGTCCATCAGCGGGATCAGGAAGCGCAGGCCGGGCTCGAGCGTGCGGGTGTAGCGGCCGAAGCGCTCGACCGTCCAGTTCTCACCCTGCGGCACCGACTTCACCATGGTGAAGATCAGGATGATCGCGAAGACGAGGATCGCGACCGCGGGGGCGGCGAAGGCCGGGATCCCGAGTTGCTCCATGGGTCTCTCCTCTGCGCCCGACGCCGGCCGCGGCTGGAACGGCCCCCCGGGGCGATTGTGCGGCAAGACGGGCGGCGAGGGAAGGGCGGGTGCGGGGGGTATCGGACAAAAGCCAAGCCTTTGATATATAATAACAAAAAATCATGACGTTAACCGGGCGTCAAGCATTGCCGACTCCGGAAGGATGCCGGGCGAGCGTCGAGAAGGCAGGTGTGCGGCATGCGGCGAGGCTGTAGGGTGACCGCGCGGCGGGACGCCGCCTGCAACGGAGGCGCGAATGCCCGCGGCCACGCCGTTCTTCACCGAGCTGGGTGTCCTGCCCGTCGGGCCCGACCGCGGCTGGACGCGGCGAGCGATCGACCTCCTGCAGGGGGACGGGCGGCGGTCGGCCGACACGCACCTGGTCAAGCCGGTTTTTCGGGGCTTGCGCGGCATCTCGGTCTACCTCAAGGACGAGAGCACGCATCCGACCGGCAGCCTGAAGCACCGGCTGGCGCGGTCGCTGTTCCTCTATGGCATCTGCAACGGGCGGATCGCCGAGGGAACGACGCTGGTCGAGGCCTCGTCGGGGTCGACGGCAGTTTCCGAGGCCTATTTCGCCGAGTTGCTCGGGCTGCCTTTCGTGGCGGTGATGCCGAGGGCAACGAGCGCGGCCAAGGTCGACGCGATCCGGCGGTTTGGCGGCCGCTGCCACTTCGTCGACAGCGCCGCCGAGGTCTACGGGGTGGCGGCGCGGCTGGCGGCGGAGGCGGGCGGGCATTGTCTCGACCAGTTCACCAATGCCGAGCGGGCGACCGACTGGCGGGGCAACAACAACATCGCCGAGAGCATCTTCGGCCAGATGCAGGGCGAGGAGCACCCGGTGCCGGACTGGGTGGTGATGAGCGCCGGGACGGGCGGAACCTCGGCGACGATCGGGCGCTACATCCGTTACCGCGACCTCGCGACCCGCCTCTGCGTCGTCGACGTCGAGAACTCGGTCTTCTACGAGGCCTGGGGCAGCGGCGACCGGGAGGTGACGTCGCCGCGCGGGTCGCGGATCGAGGGAATCGGGCGGCCACG
The DNA here is from genome assembly GCA_046348915.1 of Amaricoccus sp. Lineage (GTDB taxonomy): Bacteria > Pseudomonadota > Alphaproteobacteria > Rhodobacterales > Rhodobacteraceae > Amaricoccus. Next base: position 179 of record JAXMDH010000101.1, on the reverse strand, counting down.
GGTCGAGCCGTCGTTCATTCCCGGCGTGATCGACCACATGGTGCGGGTGCCCGACGCGGCCTCGATCGCGGCGATGCACGTGCTGTCGGACCGGCTGTTCCGGCGGGTCGGCGGGTCGACGGGCACGAACTTCTTCGGGCTCTGCTGGATTGCGGCCCGCATGCTGCGTGAGGGCCGCG
>JAXMDH010000100.1:0-4878 GCA_046348915.1 Amaricoccus sp. | reverse complement strand
CGGCCTGGCGCTCGTCGTCCATGCCCGCGACGCCGACGCCGACACGGCGCGAATCCTCAGCGAAGAGCACGCCGCCGGCCCCTTCGCCTGCGTCATGCACTGCTTCACCTCCGGCCGCGCGCTGGCGGAAACCGCCCTCTCCCTCGGCTTCTACCTCTCGATATCGGGCATCGCGACCTTCCGCAGCGCCGCCGACCTGCGCGCCATCTTCGCCGACGCCCCCCGCGACCGGCTATTGATCGAGACCGACAGCCCCTACCTTGCCCCGCAGCCCCACCGCGGCAAGCGCAACGAGCCCGCCTACGTCGCCGACACCGCCCGGCTGATGGCCGGGCACCTCGGCCTCGCCCCCGCCGACTTCGCCGCCCTCACCACGGCGAACTTCGACCGCCTCTTCCGCAAGGCCGCCGCATGACCCCGCGCCTCCGCGCCACCATCCTCGGCTGCGGCTCCTCGGCCGGCGTCCCCCGCATCGGCGGCGACTGGGGCGAATGCGACCCGGACGAGCCGAAGAACCGCCGCGGCCGCTGCTCCCTCCTCGTCGAGCGCGTCACCGACGCCGGCACCACCCGCGTCCTGATCGACACGCCCCCCGACATGCGCACCCAGCTCCTCGCCGCCGGCATCGGGACACTCGACGGCGTCGTCTACACCCACCCGCACGCCGATCACCTGCACGGCCTCGACGACCTCCGGTCCGTCACCCAGAACCGCCGCGCCCGCCTGCCGGTCTGGGCCGACGCCCAGACCTCCGAGGTCCTGCTCGCCCGCTTCAGCTACGCCTTCGTCCAGCCCGAAGGCAGCATGTACCCGCCGATCCTCGACCTGAAGCTCCTCGACGGCCCGGTCACCGTCGACGGCGCCGGCGGCCCCGTCATCCTCGCTCCCTTCCGCGTCGAGCACGGCCGCATCGATGCCCTCGGCTTCCGCATCGGCGCCCTCGCCTACCTCCCCGACGTCTCGGCGATCCCCGACCCCGCCTGGCCGTCCCTGGAGAACCTCGATATCCTGATCCTCGACGCCCTCCGCCGCACCCCGCACCCGACCCACGCCCACCTCGAGCAAAGCCTCGCCTGGATCGGGCGCCTGGCCCCGCGCCTCGGCGTCCTCACCAACATGCACAACGACCTCGACTACGCGACGCTGGCCGCCGAGCTCCCCCCGGCCGTCATCCCCGCCTACGACGGCCTCGTCCTGGACCTCCCCGGGTGATCCTCGACATCCTGCTCGTCGTGCTGCCGGTCTTCCTCGTCATCGGCGCCGGCTATGCCGCGACCCGCGCCGGCCTCTTCCACTCCAGCGCCGTCGACGGGCTCATGGTCTTCACCCAGAGCTTCGCCGTGCCTTGCCTCCTCTTCCGCGGCCTCGTCGACCTCGACTTCGGCGCCTACTTCGACCCGCGCCTCCTCTTCTCCTTCTACTTCGGCGCCGTCGTGTCCTTCGCCCTCGGCGTCCTCGGCTGCCGCCGCCTCTTCCACCGCCGCCCCGGCGAGGCCGTGGCCATCGGCTTCGGCGCCCTCTTCTCCAACTCGGTGCTCCTCGGCCTGCCGATCATGGCGCACGCCTACGGCCGCGACGCCCTCGCCCCCAACTTCGCGATCATCTCGATCCACGCCCCCTTCTGCTACCTGCTCGGGACGACCGCGATGGAGTTCGCCCGCGCCGACGGCCGCGGCCTCGCCGAGACCGGCCGCGCCGTCGCGCGATCCATGTTCCGCAACGCCCTGATGATCGCGCTCGCCCTCGGCTTCGTCGTCAACCTCGCGCACATCCCGCTGCCCGGCCCCATCCGCGGCGCCGTCGACATGATGGCCGACGCCGCCCTCCCGGCCGCCCTCTTCGGCCTCGGCGGCGTCTTCACCCGCTACGCCATCCGCGCCTCGCTGGCCGAGGCCGGCATGATCGCCGCCCTCTCGCTGCTGGTGCATCCGGGCATCGCCTACGCCCTCTCGCACTGGACCTTCCACCTGCCCGACGGCTTCGTCCGCTCGGCAGTCATGACCGCGGCGATGGCGCCGGGCGTCAACTCCTACGTCTTCGCCAGCCTCTACAACCGCGGCCAGGCCCAGGCCGCCAGCACCGTCTTGATCGCCACCGCCGCCTCGGTCCTGACCATCTCCGCCTGGCTCGCCGTCCTCGGCGGCGTGCAATAGCCCCGGCCAGCCCGTCAGAAACCGGCGAAGATGTCCCCGACCTCGATCGTCAACCCCGGCGGCTCGAGCGTCAGCCGACCTTCGTGCAGCAACCGCGTCTCGATCCGCCCCGCCTCCACCAGCCGATGGTGGATGACGACCCGCTGGTCAGTGTCGACGATCAGACAATGCCGGATGCTCGGCAGCGAGAAATAGCTCGCCAGCTTCGCCCCCTTGTCGATCCCCCGGCTCGACGGCGAGACGACCTCGACCACGACCACCGGGTCGTCCGCCTCGATCGCATCGCCAGGCAACGGCGGTCCGCACCTGACGAGCGCATGGGGCTCGTAGACGGTGCGGTCGTCGATCCTGACCGTCGCCCCGTCGGGCATTGCCTCGCAGGCAAGGCCCCGCGCCGCGATGGCGGCATCGAGGGCACGCCATGCGCGGGCCTTCGCGCGGCCATGGTTCGCGCGCTCCGGCGCCATGGCGACAACGACGCCGTTGTCGAGCTCGAAGCGTCCCGTCGGCTGCTCCAGCGCCCAGGCGATGAACTCGTCGGCGGTGAATTCGATCCGCCTGGGCTGCTCCATGGCCCGACCACACTCCTGCCGCTGCCGCATCCTACCACCGGCTTCCGTCCCGCGCGACATGTCGTGTCCGTCCGCGGGCTGGCTGACGCACTCCCGGTCTCGGAGCCCGGGCAAGTCGCGACCCCGCGCCCGCTACTGCCCGGCGACGCGATCGAGGAAGGCCGCGCCCGCTGCCAGCGCCTGCGCGGTCGCTGCGGCGTCGAACGCGAGGGTGCTGAACTCCGACCGTTCCTGCTGGTCGAAGGCGTGCGTCACGCCTTCGAAGAGCCGGGTCTCGACCGGCACCCCGTCGGCCGCCAGCCGCTCGGCGACGGCGATGCACCTGCCGGCCGGGGCGACGCGGTCGTCGGCGCTGAGCAGGAAGAGCGCCGGGATGCGGCGACCCCAGCCGTCGCGCCCGGAGCGGCTGGCCTCGCCGCAGTAGGGATAGAGCAGGATCGTCCCGATGACCCCGTCGAGCGGATCCTCCGGCCCGGGCGGCAGCGCCGCGAGGTTGAAGGGCAGCCGCCGCGGCGGGTCGAGGGCGAAGAGGTCCATGATCGCCCAGCCGCCGTGCGAAGCCCCGATCAGCACCATGCGCTCGGGGTCGACGAATGGCATCCGCCGGGCGTCCGCGAGCGAGACCAGCACGTCGCCGGCCCGCTCGGAGCCCATCAGGACCTGGCCGGCGCAGACCAGCCGCCAGGCCTCGCCGCCGAGGCCGCGGGGGCCGTGGCTGTCGACGACGATCGCCGCCCAGCCATGGGCGTTCAGCATCGACGCCCAGCGGTCGAGGTTGTCGTGCGGCCCGTCGCAGCCCGAGTAGAGGAGCGCGGTCGGGAACGGCCCGGTCCCCGCCGGCTTCGTCACCCGGTAGAAGGGCGCGAGCTTCGCCGACAGCGCCTCCGGGGCCAGCCGCGCGATCCCCCAGCCCTCGTAGTGCGCGAGGGTGTTGAGCGCGACCGCCGCGAGCAGCAGGCCGGCCGCGGCGAGGCCTCCGGCCAGCCAGCGCCGGCGCCGGCTCAACCCGCGAAGTGCTGCTTCAGCCGGTCGATCGCCTCGGGCGTCCAGCCGGGCGGGTCGGTCAGTCCGGCCCAGGCGTCGATATAGTGCTGCGGGGCGTAGTAGTGGCCGTGCCCGATCGGCACCATCAGCCCGATCGCGTTGTCGAGCATCAGCTGCAGCGAGGTCACCACCGGATACCAGCGCAGCTCCGGCGAGACGTCGGGCCCGACGGGAGCGTTCATCCAGTCGGGCTTGCGCCAGAGCGCGCTGGTGCTGAAGAAGGTGACGGGATCGCTCGCGTACTGCAGGTAGACGATCCGGAGCGGCCCCCAGTGGGCGCCGGGGATGTCGAGGTGGTTCTCCTGGTTGGTGAAGCGCACCACCGACCCGTCGCCGAAGGTCGGCAGCCACTCGGGCGAGCCCGGGTTGCGCTCGTCGGTGACCCGCCGCCAGCCGGGCGTCGCGAACGGCGGCCCGACCCAGAGCGCGCCGTTGAACGGGTCGGCCAGCACCTCGTGCAGCCCGAACGACTGGTCCGAGCCGTAGGCGCCGAGGCTGAGGCCGAAGAGGTAGAGCTTCGGCCGGTGGTCCTTGGGCAGCGTCGTCCAGTAGCCGTACACGGCGCGGAAGATCGCCCGGCCCGACTGCAGCGAGAAGTCGGGCTCGACCAGCAGCGACAGCGGGCTCGACAGGTAGGAATATTGCACGGCGACGATCGCGGTGTCGCCGGCGTGCAGGTACTCGATCGGCGCCGTCGCCGCCGGATCCATCCAGCCGGTGCCGGTCGGGGTGGCGACGATCAGGACCGAGCGGTCGAAGGCGCCCTGCCGCTGCAGCTCCTTCAGCGCCAGCGCCGCGCGCGCGTCGGCATCCGGCGCCGAGTTCAGCCCGGCGTAGACCCGGATCGGCCGCTTCGCCTCGCGCCCGAGGAAGCTCGCGATCTCGTCCTGGGTCGGTCCCGAGGCCACGAACTCGCGCCCGGCCCGGCCCAGGTCTTCCCAGCTCACCAGCGACTGGGCGCTGCCGGTCGCCATCGGGTCGGCGGGCGCCGGGAACTGCGGCTCGATCAGCGCGTCGAACGCCGCCGCCGACCTGTCGGCGCCGTTCAGGAAGACGCGCATCAGCACGCCGTTCACGATCAGCACGAAGAGCAGCACCGCCGCCGCGAT
>JAXMDH010000099.1:0-4905 GCA_046348915.1 Amaricoccus sp. | reverse complement strand
GTCTCGGCCGGCTGCAGTTCGGGGGTGTAGGGCGGCAGGTAGACGAGACGGATGCCCTCGAGAACGACGCCCTCGCCGCGGTGTGCCAGCCGGCGCCGTCGAGGACGAGGAGGATGATCCGGTCGGGGCCTGCGTCCGCCTCGCGGGCGAAGAGCGCGAGGGTGTCGGCGAAGAGCTGCTTGTCGACGCCGGTGCCGAGGTACCAGTGGCTCTCGCCGGTGGCGGGCGAGACGAAGACGGTGACGTAGAGCCACTCGAAGCGATGATGCCCGCGGGCGATCGGACGCTGGCCCTTCGGCGCCCAGACCCGGCGGACGATGGGCTTCAGCCCGATGCGGTGCTCGTCGGTGGCGAAGACCTCGACCGTCGCGCCGGGATGGCGCTCCGCCTCCTCCGCGACCGCCGCGCCGAGCTTTTTTTAAACGTCGCCTGCTCCTCGGGCGTCGCCCCCTCGGCGTGTTGCGGCCGCGGGCGCTGCAGCGTCCACTCGACCGCACGCAGCGCCTCCCAGCCGCGCTGCTCGGAGACGCTCCGCCCGAGTTCGCCCGCCATGAAGGCCGCGACCTTCTTCGAGGTCCACACCCCGCCATCGTCGGGACGCGCCTTCAGCCGCTCCCGGACCTTGTCGAGCACCTCCGGGGTCAACACCGTCGCGGCCGCGCCGTTGCCCCGCCGCCGGTCACCCAGGCTCCTCGGCCCGAAGGCGTTGTAGCGCTCGAGGAGTTGCTCCACCCAGCGCACCGCGAAGCTCGTCAGTTCGGCTACCTCGGCGCAGGTCCGCCCCTGGGCGAGCAACCAGATCACCTGGTAGTGCCGCGCCAGCGTCGCGTCGCCGCTGCTCCGATACCCGGCCTGCAACTCGTCAACGGCGAGATGCCCCGAAACTCGTGCCATGCCTGCCCCTATTCTTGTTTGCAGACACCCTAACTCACAAGAGCCCGCTCAGGAATCCCCCTCCACGAGTCAATCAGCCGGAAGCCGTATAACACTATCGAAACTCAAGTTTCGGTAGTGTGGCCGAGTTCTTCGTGAACTGAGCTTGCCGTTGGCTCAAGCGCGTCTGTTCGTATAGGCTCGGCCGATCGCTACGCGACGGCGATCGACGCAATGGGCGGAAAGCCATCGTTCGAAATCGGCACCCACAACGCCGCGGCACCACAACATCGGTCGTTCGCCGCAACGGGCTCCGGGCAGGCCAGAAGGCCGTTCCACTACGAAAGGACAACGGAGAGGGCGACGCCGGGGAGCACGCCGTCACATCAGCGATCGATGGGCAGTCCCCTGCCCGCGGCTCCGCCTGCTGGGATACGCAGGCTTCAGGCGCTCGGCCGCTGCAGGAGCAGATCGCACCTACGGAGCGTGGACCTGGAGTCTGGTGTATGATGCGGCGTACCAACCGACTGGGCGGCGCGATGGCCGTGCCCAGGCATGGGGAGCGTGGAAACACGATGTCCCGAGGCCTCGCTTGGTGCATACTCTGACGGTGCGGGGGAGCATTCTATGCTTGCAGGACTGAACGGCGACACGCGGTTGTACCCGATCATCGGCGACCCCATCATCTATGCGAGGTCTCCGGAACGCCTAACCCGCGGATTCGTGCAGCGGGGCCACAACGGCGTCTGCGTGCCGATGCAGGTGCCCGAAGGAACCCTGGACAGTGTGCTCCGAGGCCTCTCGCTGATCGGCAACGTCGACGGCCTCCTGGTCACGATGCCGCACAAATTCGCGGCTCATGCCCGCTGTGCGACCAGCTCCGACGGGGCGAGGCGGCTGGGAGCCGTGAGCGTCATGCGGCGCAATCCCGACCGTTCCTGGCACGGCGACATGCTCGACGGCCGCGCCTTCGCGAAAGCGCAGCAGGACGCGGGGCGCACGTCTGGAGGGCGCACGGGTACTCCTTCTCCGCGCCGGCGGGGCGGGCAGCGCCATTGCCGTCGCGCTGCTCGAATCCGGCGTGCGCGAACTCACCCTCCACGACGAAAGCCACGCGCGTCTCTCCGAATTGTCGGCGCTGCTGGCGGACTTCGGCCCGGGCCGCGTCCGCCCTGGTCCGCCGGATCCGACCGGCTGCGACATGGTGTGCAACGCGACGCCCATGGGCATGGCCGACGGCGATCCGCTCCCGGTCGCGGCGGATCTGCTCGCCGGCTCCATGTTCGTCGGCCACGTGGTCGCCGGACACGGGGTGACGCCGTTCCTGCAGGCGGCCCGGGTGGCCGGCTGCAGGACGGCGGGCGGCGACCAGATGGTCGAGGCCGTCCAAGAAGCGATGCTGGATTTCTTCCTCGAACGGCCAGGGCCGGCATTCGCTTGGAGACCGGCATCCGACGTTCGTCGGTAGTCACGAGGCCCATCGATCTTTCAGGAGGCTTTGATATCGCGGCGAACGCTTTCGATCCGCCCGTGCGGCGCGCGCGCTCCCGGAACGCGGATCACCTCGGCCGAGAGCCTCTGCCCGACGCTCGCGGCCCTCGCCGGGGCGCACCCGAGCAGCCGGGCCGCGAGATAGCCGGCGTTGAACGCGTCGCCGGCGCCGGTGGTGTCGCGGACGAGGTCCACGGACGGGGTCTCGATGGCGTCGTCGCGGTCGAGGGCGCTGAGCCGGATCGTGCCCGCGCCGTTCTTCACTACGATCTCGCGAACGCCGCGAGAAGCCAGGCGCGCCACCGTCGCGTCGGGGGAGGCGTCGCCCCAGACAGCCGCCTCGTCGTCGAAGCTCGGCAGCGCGATGTCGGTCAGGCCCAGCATCCGGCCGACGGCTTCACGGGTTTCCTCGGGCGACCGCCAGAGCCGCGGGCGCACGTTGGGATCGAAGGCGACGAGCGTTCCGGCGTCGCGCGCCTCGCCGACCAGTTCGAACAGGGTCTTGCGTTCGGCGGGGGGCAGGATGGCGAGCGTGATGCCTGAGAGGTGGATCAGCCCGGCGCCGCGCAGGGCGCCGGCGAGCGCGCCGCGATCGTCGGCCAGGTGGCGAGCGGCGGAAGCCTCCCGCCAGTAGTGGAAGCTGCGCTCCGCGCCGTCGAGCTCGATGAGGTAGAGCCCCATCCCGCGCGCCGGGTCGCGGGCGACGCCGGAGACGTCGAGGCCGTCTGCGGTCATCTCGGCGACGAAGGCGTCGGAGAGGCTGTCGACGCCGACGCGGGTGACGAGCCCGGCGGTCGCGCGGTGACCGAGAAGCCGGGCCATGTGCCAGACGGTGTTGAAGGTGTCGCCGGCGAAGCCGCGGCGGTAGAGGCCGTCGCCGACGGGCGCGAGCTTGAGCATCGCCTCGCCGACGGCGACGACCCGGGGCGTGGCGATGCTCAGCATGCGGGCGCTCCGAGGTCGAAGACGCGGCCGCTCAGCCAGTCGGGCCAGTCGCGCTCGAAGAAGGACCGGGCCGCCTCGTCGAATAGGCGGTTCGGGCGCCGGGTGACGCGGAAGCCGTCGCCGTCGCGGACGACGACCAGTTGCTCGGCGCGGTCCGCGTCGCGCTCGATGCGAAACCTGAACGCGTCGAGCGGGCCGGCGGACGCCTGCGGGAGCATCTCGCCGGTGCGGTCGAGGATGGCGCGGGCGCCGCGGCTGCCGCCGCCGGCGCGGACATATGCGTGGAGGGCGGTCAGCACCGCCTCCGACGCCAGCGCCATCTGCCGCCACTGCAGCGCGCGGGCGGCCTCGGCGGCGCGGCCGCAGCCGATGCCGGAGGCGCGGAGGCTGGCGTTGAGGGCTTTCGCCGCGTCGAGGGCGGCGGCGACGCTCGCGGCGTCGCAGATCATCCCGGCATGGTCGCTCATCCGCGCCTGCACCCCCGCCTTCACGCCGCGGACGGTCAGCGGGCTGTCGGGCCGGAGCAGGGCCGTCGTCTCGGCGACGGCGGCCTCGGCGAGCGTGCCGGGGTCGCCGGACGGGGGCGTCGCCCGGCGGCTGGCGGCGATGTGCTCGGCGACGCGGGTGCCGAAGACCTGGCCGGCGTTGAGCGCGGCGCCGCCGGGGCGGGTGACGCCGTGGGTGCCGGCGGCCTCGCCGACGGCGTAGGCGCCAGGGAGGCTGGTGCGGCCCCAGGTGTCGACGGCGATGCCGCCGTTCATGTGCTGGTTGTTGACCGCGAACTCGAGCGGCTCCGCGGCGATGTCGACCTTGTAGCGGCGGTAGAGCTCAATCGCGAGAGGGTTCATCCGGCGGAGGCGGTCGATGGGCAGCGCCTGCGTCGCGCCGGCGGTGCGGAGGTAGGTGGCGACGTCGGGGTCGAGGCGGTCGAGGGAGAAGGGTGCGTCGCCCGGGACCGGCGCGGGGTTGCGGTTGAAGTCCATGAAGACGCGGCGGCCTCCTTGAGTCTCGCGGAAGATCGCGAGGTCGACGAGGCTGGAGCCGAAGTCGAGCATGCGGGTGGCGTGGAACGGCCACTGGTAGCCCTTGCGGAAGACGTTCGAGGCGAGCTCCCGGGTGGTGCGGTAGTAGTCGGTCAGGAAGGCCCGTTCGGTGCCGCCCTCGTCGACGGAATAGATGTGCGGCAGCGCCTGGACGTAGGTGCCGGAGAGGTTCCAGGGGAAGCCTTCGCGGCGGGTGCCGATGCCGAACTGGCTCTCGGTGAGGTTGACGGCCTCGATGCCGGCTTCGAGCGCGAGGCCGAGGCAGCCGAAGCAGCCGTTGGGGTAAACGCTGTCGCGGTAGAGCTCGCCCGGGCCGCCGGCGGCGAGGACGAGGACCGGCGCCTGGAAGAGCACGAGGCCGAGGGGGTTGTCGGGGGCGGCATGCTTCGGGCGAATGGCGAGGACGCCGGCGGCGCGGCCGCCCTCCTGCAGGATGCGGACGGCGGTTGTGTGGTTGTGGAGCGGAACGCCGAGGCGGATGGCTTCCTCGGCCAGCACCTTGACCATCAGCCGCGAGGTGCGCGGGCCGCAGCTCGTCGCGCGGCCGACCTCG
>JAXMDH010000098.1:0-6069 GCA_046348915.1 Amaricoccus sp. | reverse complement strand
GGCCGGGGGCGGGCGCAACGGGAAACGCAGGACGCAGCAAGTCGGTGTGCACACCGCCGGAAGGGCTCAGGAAACTGAGGTACAACGCAGGTACATCGCATGTACAACGCATGCACACGATTTTGCCTGGCGCACGATCGCCCGGCAGTTCGCGGGCGGCGGGGGCAGCGCGCTCCGCGGGGAGTATTTTCAGGCAGGAGGACGGCAGGGGCGCCCGGGCGGGTGCGGGCGTCAGGCGAGGACGGCCTCGACGGGGCGGCGGGGGGAGAAAGGGAGGGGGGCGGCGCGCCCGAGGCGGAGGACGAGGTCGGGCCGGCGGGCGCCGAGGCCAAGGAGGGCTTGCAAGCCCGCGCGGGCCGTCGGGTCCTCGACCGCCTGGTTGAGGAACGCGAACTTCAGGCCCTCGGCGGTGGCGAGCAGGCAGAGCCGCTGGCAGGCAAGGCCGGCGTGCATCCATCCGGCCGGGTCGTCGCTCGGGCCGACGAGGATCAACAGGCCGGAGGACGAGCGGGTCTGGCGGACATAGCGGTCGGTTTCGGAGGCGACCGTGAAGACGCGGCGGAAGATCAGGCGGCCCGCCCAGTCGGGGAGTTCAGGGCTGCCGGAGGAGCCGGCGAAGAGGCCGTCGCCGTGACGCGCGGCGGCGGCGGGGCTGAAGCGGAGCCAGTCGAGCAACTCCTGCACGAAGGCGGGGTCGCCGATCTGGGCGGCGTTGCCGGCGAGGACGAGGTCGAGGACGTCGTTCACCGCATCGGGGGCGGATACGAAGATCGCCTCGGTCTGGTGCATGGCGGCGGCGGCGCGCAGGCGTTCGACGAGTGCGGGCTCGATCGGGGAGCCGTCGTAGTCGGCACGGGTGCACTGGCGCAGCGGGATCGCGTCGATGAGCGGCCCGGTCTCGGCCGTGCCGGGGGCGAGGTCGACCTCGATGCCGCCGTCGCCGACAACCGGGGTGCCGTCGCGTCCGCCGGCGCGAGTCGCCAGCGAGAGGTTCTCGGCGGCGCAGCCGAGGCTGACGAAGAGATGGTGGTCGTCGGGGTCGACGATCGGGGTGCGGCGGGAAAGGTCGGGAGCGATAGCGACGCCGGACGCCGTGCCGGAGAAGCGCCACGGCTGGGTGTTGTGGCCGTTGGCGGCGAGTGTGGCGAAGCGGACGAGGTCGCGGAGCTCGGGCGCAGGCGGAAGCGGGGAGCGGGACTCGGCGATACCGCGGGCGTAGGCCGCGCCGCCCTGGCGCCAGCGCAGCCCACCGATTGCGGCGGCGCCGGCGACAATGGCGCCGCCGACGACGAGGGTGCGACGGGAGGGCACCCTCGTCGCCTCCGATTCAAGCGCCAAGCTGGGACTGCAGCGCCATGACGTCGCGGACGCGCTGGCCGAGGGCCATGCGGGACTCAGCGGGAGCGTCGGCGAGCTCGCGCTCGGCCGCCGCCAGGAGGTCGACGACCATCGAGGCGTCGGTCTCGGCGCGGAGGAGGGCGTGCTCGGCGAGGATGGAGGCGGCCGTGGGCGAGATCTCGGCGAATCCGCCGGTTACCACGTATTCCACGGTCTCGCCGCCGCCGGTGACACGCACGACCCCGGGACGAAGGGTGGTCAGGAAGGGCGCGTGGTTGGGCATGGCGGTAAAGTCGCCGTTCATGCCCGGGATCTGCACCGCGGTCGCCTCGACGGAGGCGACCTTGCGCTCGGGGCTGACCAGCTCGAAGGTCAGGGTGTCGGCCATCAGGCGGCCTCGGCGGCCATGCGCTCGGCCTTCTTCACGACATCGTCGATGCCGCCGACCATGTAGAAGGCTGCCTCGGGCAGCTGGTCGAACTCGCCGGCGACCACGCGCTTGAACGAGTCGATGGTGACCTCGAGCGGGACCTGGACGCCGGGCGAGCCGGTGAAGACGGCGGCGACGTCGAAGGGCTGCGACAGGAACCGCTGGATCTTGCGGGCGCGGGCGACCGTCAGCTTGTCCTCTTCCGAGAGCTCGTCCATGCCGAGAATGGCGATGATGTCCTGCAACGACTTGTACCGCTGCAGGATGCCCTGGACGTCGCGGGCGACGGCGTAGTGGGCCTCGCCGATCACCATCGGGTCGAGCAGGCGCGAGGTCGAATCGAGCGGATCGACCGCCGGATAGATGCCGAGCTCGGAGATGGCGCGAGAGAGCACCGTCGTGGCGTCGAGGTGGGCGAAGGAGGTCGCGGGCGCGGGGTCGGTCAGGTCGTCGGCGGGGACGTAGATCGCCTGCACCGAGGTGATCGAGCCGCGGCGGGTCGAGGTGATCCGCTCCTGCAGCTGGCCCATGTCGGTGGCGAGCGTCGGCTGGTAGCCGACGGCCGAGGGGATGCGGCCGAGGAGCGCCGAGACTTCAGAGCCCGCCTGGGTGAAGCGGAAGATGTTGTCGACGAAGAAAAGCACGTCCGTGCCGGACTGGTCGCGGAACTGCTCGGCCAGCGTCAGGCCGGTCAGGCCGACGCGGGCACGGGCGCCCGGCGGCTCGTTCATCTGGCCGTAGACGAGCGCCACCTTGGACTTGGAGAGGTCCTCGGCGTTGATCACGCCCGACTCGATGAACTCGTGGTAGAGGTCGTTGCCCTCGCGGGTGCGCTCGCCGACGCCGGCGAAGACCGAGAAGCCCGAGTGCACCTTGGCGATGTTGTTGATCAGCTCCTGGATCAGCACCGTCTTGCCGACGCCGGCGCCGCCGAAGAGGCCGATCTTGCCGCCCTTGGCGTAGGGGGCGAGGAGGTCGATGACCTTGATGCCGGTGACGAGCACCTCGGATTCGGTCGACTGGGCGGCGAAGTCAGGGGCCGGCGCGTGGATCGGGCGGCGCTCGCTGGCGTTCACCGGGCCCTTCTCGTCGACCGGCTCGCCGACGACATTGAGGATGCGCCCGAGGGTCGCGTCGCCGACCGGGACCTGGATGGCGGCGCCGGTATCCCTGACGGGCAGGCCGCGGACGAGGCCCTCGGTCGAGTCCATGGCGATGCAGCGGACGGTCGACTCGCCGAGGTGCTGGGCGACCTCGAGGACCAGCCGCTGGCCGTTGTTGTCGGTCTCGAGGGCGTTGAGAATCTCGGGCAGGTGGGCGTCGAACTGGACATCGACGACCGCGCCGATGACCTGGGTGATCTTGCCGGTTGGGGTCTCAGCCATTGTCGGTTGTCTCCGTCCCTAGAGCGCCTCGGCGCCCGAAATGATCTCGATGAGTTCCTTGGTGATCGCTGCCTGGCGCGAGCGGTTGTAGACGATGGTCAGGCGGTCGATCATGTCGCCGGCGTTGCGAGTGGCGTTGTCCATGGCGCTCATCCGGGCCCCCTGCTCGGAGGCGGCGTTCTCAAGCAGCGCAGTGAAGATCTGCGTCGCCACTCCGCGAGGCAGCAGGTCGGCGAGGATCGCCTCCTCGTCGGGCTCATACTCGTAGAGCGAGCTGACGGCGGCCGATTCCTCGAAGACGGCGGGGATCAGCTGCCGCTCGGTCGGGATCTGGCTGATCACCGACTGGAAGCGGTTGTAGAAAATAGAGCAGACGTCGAACTCGCCCTCGTCGTAGCGGCGCAGGAGGTCGCGGGCGATCGCCGAGGCGTTCTCGTACCCGAGGCGGCGGACGGCCGAGAGGTCGACATGGCCGACGAGGAGCGTGCTGTAGTCGCGCCGGAGCTGCTCGCGTCCCTTCTTGCCGACGGTCAGGATCTTGACCGTCTTGCCCTCGGCGAGGAGCTGGGCGACCCGGGCGCGTGCGAGGCGGACGATCGACGAGTTGAAGCCGCCGCAGAGGCCGCGCTCGGCGGTGGCGACAACCAGCAGGTGGACGGCGTCGCGGCCGCTGCCGGCGAGGAGCCGCGGGGCGGAGGCGCTCTTCGACGAGCCGGCGGCGAGGTTGCCGAGCACGCCGAGCATGCGCTCGGCATAGGGCCGGGCGCTCTCGGCGCCTTCCTGGGCGCGGCGCAGCTTGGCGGCAGCCACCATCTGCATCGCCTTGGTGATCTTGCGCGTGGACTTCACGCTGGCGATGCGGATCTTGAGATCCTTGAGGCTCGGCATCGGGTGCTCCCCGTCTCAGGCCGGTCGGACGACCGTCCCGCGTGGCGCGGGACGGAAACGCTGGGCGGTCATGCGGGGCTCACGCGAAGGACTTGGCGAAGCCGTCGATGGCGGCCACGATCTCCTTCTCGATGTCGCCGGCGATCTTCTGGTCCTGGTCGCGGATCTTCTCGAGGAGCGCGGCGTGGGTCGAGCGCATCGAGGCGAGGAGCCCGCGCTCGAAGCGGCCGACGTCGGCGACCGGAAGCTTGTCGAGGTAGCCGTGGGTGCCGGCGTAGATCACGACGACCTGCTCGGCGCTGGTCAGCGGCGAGTACTGCGGCTGCTTCAGGAGTTCGGTCAGCCGGGCGCCGCGGTTGAGGAGCCGCTGGGTCGAGGCGTCGAGGTCGGAGCCGAACTGGGCGAAGGCGGCCATCTCGCGGTACTGGGCGAGCTCGAGCTTGACCGAGCCCGCGACCGACTTCATCGCCTTGGTCTGGGCCGAGGAACCCACGCGCGACACCGAGAGGCCGACGTTCACCGCCGGCCGGATTCCCTGGTAGAAGAGTTCGGATTCGAGGAAGATCTGGCCGTCGGTGATCGAGATCACGTTGGTCGGGATGTAGGCGGAGACGTCGCCGGCCTGGGTCTCGATGATCGGCAGCGCCGTCTGCGAGCCCGAGCCGTGGTCCTTGTTGAGCTTCGCCGCGCGCTCGAGGAGGCGCGAGTGCAGGTAGAAGACGTCGCCCGGGTAGGCCTCGCGGCCGGGCGGGCGGCGGAGGAGGAGCGACATCTGGCGGTAGGCGACGGCCTGCTTCGAGAGGTCGTCGTAGATGATCAGCGAGTGCATGCCGTTGTCGCGGAAGTACTCGGCCATGGCGCAGGCGGAGTAGGGCGCGAGATACTGCATCGGCGCCGGCTCGGAGGCGGTGGCGGCGACGATGGTGGTGTACTCGATGGCGCCGGTCTCCTCGAGCTTCTTCATCAGCTGGGCGACGGTGGAGCGCTTCTGGCCGACGGCGACGTAGATGCAGTAGAGCTTCTTCGACTCGTCGTCGCCGGCGGCGTCGTTGTAGACCTTCTGGTTCAGGATGGTGTCGAGGGCGACGGCGGTCTTGCCGGTCTGGCGGTCGCCGATGATGAGCTCGCGCTGGCCGCGGCCGATCGGGATGAGCGCGTCGATGGCCTTGAGGCCGGTGGCCATCGGCTCGTGCACCGACTGGCGCGGGATGATGCCCGGGGCCTTGACGTCGGCGACGCGGCGCTCGGTGGCCTGGATGGCGCCCTTGCCGTCGATCGGGTCGCCGAGGGCGTCGACGACGCGGCCCAGGAGGCCCTTGCCGACCGGGACGTCGACGATCGACTGGGTGCGCTTGACGACGTCGCCCTCGCCGATGTCGCGGTCGGTGCCGAAGATCACGATGCCGACGTTGTCGGCCTCGAGGTTCAGCGTCATGCCGCGGATGCCGCCGGGGAACTCGACCATCTCGCCGGCCTGGACGTTGTCGAGGCCGTGCACGCGGGCGATGCCGTCGCCCACGGAGAGGACCCGCCCGACCTCCGCGACCTCGGCCTCCTGGCCGAAGTTCTTGATCTGCTCCTTCAGGATCGCGGAAATCTCAGCGGCTTGGATCGCCATTATCCGACCTCTTTCATGACATTCTGCAGATGGGCGAGCTTGGAGCGGATCGAGGTGTCGATCATCCGCGAGCCCACCTTCACGACGAGGCCGCCGATCAGCGACTCGTCGACCGTGGCTTCGATCTTGACGTCCTTGCCGACCTTGGCCTTGAGGGTCTCGGCGAGGGCCTCGGCCTGGCCCTTGGTCAGGGGCTTCGCGGAGGTGACCTCGGCCGTGACCTCGCCGCGCTCGGCGGCGATCAGCGCCTTGACCTGGGCGAGGAGGCCCGGGAGGACGAAAAGGCGGCGGTTCTGCGCCATCAGGCCCAGGGTGCTGGTCACGGTCTTGCCGAGGCCCATGGCGGCGGCGATGGCGGTGATCGCCTTGCGCTGCTCCTCGCGCGAGTGGATCGGCGAGGCGAGGAGCGC
>JAXMDH010000097.1:0-6239 GCA_046348915.1 Amaricoccus sp. | reverse complement strand
GAACCTGCCCGATAGGGAGAAGGAAAAGACGCAAGAAAAGGAAGGGGATGCGGCGGGCAGCGCTTTCGGCGGTCCGGCGCGGCCTCAACAGTAGCGTTCGGGCCCGACGTTCTGGCCGTTGGAATAGCGGTCGCCGTGGGCCCATCCGGGGGGCAGGATCGCGTCGATGCGGGCGAGGTCGTCGGGGGCCAGGTCGAGCTCGGCGCCGGCGGCGAGCTCGCGCAGGTGCGCGGGCGAGCGGGTGCCGGGGATCGGGATCACCGAGGGGCCGCGCGAGAGCAGCCAGGCGGTGGCCAGCGCCGCGGCGCGGGTGCCCATCTCGGCCGCGAGGCGGCGGAAGCCGTCGGAAAGCGCCAGGTTGGCGGCGAAGTTCGCGCCGGTGAAGCGCGGGTTCGTCGACATGAACTCCGAGGCGGCGACCCGTTCGGGCGTCGGCGGCGCGTCGGTGAGGAGGGCGCGGCCGACCGGGGAGAAGGCGACGAGCGCCGTCCCGAGGGCGTCGCAGGCGTGCAGCATGCCGAGCTCGGGCAGGCGGGTCTGCAGCGAGTATTCCGACTGCACCGCCGCCACCGGATGCACCGCGGCGGCGCGGCGGAGCGAGGCGGGGGCGATCTCGGAGAAGCCGATGGCGCGGGTCTTGCCGGCCTTGACCAGGTCCGCCAGCGCGGCCGTGACGTCCTCGATCGGGACCTCGGGGTCGCGGCGGTGGACGTAGAAGAGGTCGACCGTCTCGACCCCGAGCCGCTTCAGGCTGCCGTCGAGCTCGGCGGCGAGGTGCGCGGGCGAGTTGTCGAACCAGCGGCGCTTCGCGACGGGGTCGTTGCGGATCGCCGCCTTGGTGGCGATGCGGAAGCCGGCCTTGTCGGGGAAGCTGCCGATCATCGCCTCCGAGCGGCCCATGCCGTAGACGTTGGAGGTGTCGATATGGTCGATGCCGAGGTCGAGCGCCGCGGCGAGCACCGAATGCGCCTCGGCCTCGGTCGCCTGCCCGTAGACCCCGGCGAAGGACATCGCCCCGACGCCGATCGCCGACACCTCCGGCCCGCCCGCCCCCAGCCTGCGCTTCCGCATCGCCCGCTCCCGTTCACCTGTGCCCGCCCCGCCTTATCGGCGCGGGGGCCGGACGCGCAAGCGCCGGTCGCCTGGTCGGAGAGAATCTGCCGCCTATATCAGATGGTAGATGCGGCGGGAACGATTCCGTGCCCCTCTGCTCGTGCAGGCCGCGGGGCATGGCCTGATCCCCGGGGGAAGAAGCCACCGCCATCGCATAACGTGCCTGCGTCCCGAGAGCGAGGCCCTGCACGGCCGGCACTCTGCCCGTTGGGGGAGCGAGAGTTTCCGGGACGGACTGATTGATCGAGGACATTGCAAGCCAAGGCATTTCTGGGGCGGGCCCGCGTGGGTCCGCCCTTCTTCGGCGAGCTCCGTAACGTTGCGGCAGCGTTGCCGGGGCAGCCGCGCCTGTGGCACTGTGGAAATGCGGGCGCGCCGCCCGGTCGCTTGGGGGACGGCGATGAACCAGATTGCCGCCGCGGATTTCTCGCGGCTGGTCGGCTCGATCTACGACTGCGCGCTCGATCCGTCGCTGTGGCACGACGCGCTGGTCGAACTCGGGGAGGCGTTGCGTTTCCGCTCCGGTTCGCTGGTGCTGCAGGAGATGCCGTCGGCGCGGGTGCTGATCAGCGTCATCACCGGCGTGTCCGAGGCCGACGCCGCGCGGATCGCCGACTATGGCCCCGACGTGGTCGAGCAATGGGGC
This sequence comes from Amaricoccus sp., assembly GCA_046348915.1. Taxonomy (GTDB): domain Bacteria; phylum Pseudomonadota; class Alphaproteobacteria; order Rhodobacterales; family Rhodobacteraceae; genus Amaricoccus. The sequence continues at coordinate 4,480 of JAXMDH010000097.1, read as the reverse complement.
GGGCCGGCGAAGCTGGCGTCGCTGCCGCTCGAGGAGCCGGCGGTGCTGAGCCGGGTCAACCCGGGGTATGCCGAGAACCGCTATTCGCGCGAGTGGGCGCGGCCGCTCGGGCTGGTCGACACGCTGGCGATCGGCTTCACCCGTGACGCCGGCTCGCTGAGCTCGCTGGGCCTCGGCCGGCACGAGGACGACGGGCCGATCGGCGACGCCGACATCGAGCTCGCGCGGCTGTTCGTGCCGCACCTGAAGCGGGCGCTGACGATCAGCCGGCTGCTCGAGGCACGGGCGGTCGAGCGCGACAGCTTCGCGGCGGTGCTCGACGGGCTCGCGGTCGCGGTGCTGCTGGTCGGGCCGGACCTGCGGCTCTTCCACGCCAACCGCACCGGCGAGGCGCTGCTCAGGAGCGGCGATCCCATCGGGGTGCGCGCCGGCCGGGTGACCGCCCCGCCCGGGCTGGCGGCGGCGCTGTCGGCGGCGCTGGCGGCAGAGCCCGACGCGATCGCGCGGCGCGGGCTCGGGGTGCCGGCGCGGCGGATGGACGGGGAGGAGCTCGTCATCCACCTGCTGCCGCTGGCGCCGGCGCATCCGCTGGCCGGAGCGGCGGCGGCGCTCTTCGTGGCGCCGGCGGTGCTGCCGCGGCCGGCGCCGCTCGCCGCGGTCGCGGCGCTCTTCGACCTGACGCCGGCGGAGGCGCGGGTGCTCGAGCTGATCGGCGCCGGGCGGAGCGGCCCCGAGGTGGCGCTGGCGCTGGGCGTCGCGCTGACCACGGTGCGGACGCACGTGCTCCGGCTGTTCGAGAAGACCGGGGCGCACCGCCAGGCGGAGCTCGTCGCGCTGCTCGAATCGTTCGCGGTGCCGCTGGTCTGAGGCGTCATCCACCGTTCGGATGAGGCGGGCGCGGCGCGCCTGTGGCCTGATGACGCATTCGTGGAGCAATGACCAACGGGGGACGGTAGCGGAGATGGCATTGATCATTGGGACCGCGGGCGCGGACAGCATTCTGCTCGACTCGCTTTCCGCCGGCGTGACGACCGACCCGACGGGGGTGACCGGCACGCGGGGCGAGGCCAACGAGATCCACGCCGGCGCCGGCAGCGACCGCGTGGAGGCGAGCGACTTCGGCGACTGGGTTCACGGCGACGCGGGGCGGGACCTGCTCATCGGCGGGAGCGGCTGGGACATCCTGGACGGCGGAACCGGAGCCGACCGCATGTTCGGCGGCGACGGGCTCGATTTCTACATCGTCGACAGCCACCGGGACGTCGTCCGGGACGACGGCACGACGGAGTTCGACGTCGCCGACTTCATCGTCACCGACCTGAACTACACGCTATCGGAGACGGCGGGGGTCGAATGCCTGCTGCTGGGCGACGATTTCGGGATCGCGGCGACGCGGCGGACGGTCTACGGCGGCGGCAACAGCCACGACAACACCATCGAGGGCAACGCCTTCGCCAACGTGCTGGACGGCAAGGGCGGCAACGACGTGGTGCAGGGGCTCGCCGGCGACGACCGGGTGCTCGGCGGCCGCGGCAACGACGACGTGCAGGGCTGGGAGGGCCGCGACCTGGTGCGCGGCCAGGATGGCGACGACTCGGTCTGGGGCGGATCGGGCCGCGACACGCTGGTCGGCGGACGCGGCCACGATACCTTCTTCTTCAACTACGCCGACGAGTCCGTCGGGGGTGCGAGGGACGCGATCGTCGCGGGGGACGGTGCCATCGCCTTCCAGGGCGCGGGAGCTGCGGCGGGGGACCTGATCTGGATGCCCAATGCTCCGAGCGCCGATTCGCCGCCGGAGGATGCTTTCGTCTATGACTTCGGAGCCTGGGTCTTCGGAGGAACCGGCAAGGGACATGTCTCTTGCGTGGACCACGGCCAGGACACCCTGGTTCGCGCCAACATCGACGACGATTCCGTCTTCGAGTTCCAGCTGCTCATCAAGGACGGCGCCGTGCGGGCCTCGGCCTATACCGCCGACGATTTCTTCCTCGGCCCGTGAGCGCCGTCGGCCGGGCGCAAGAAGATGGACCAACTTTCATCAGGGAATTGTGGTCAAGGGGTCATTTCTCCGGGCGGGCCGCAAGGTCCGCCCGTTTTCAGCCGCGGGCGAGCAGCGCCTCCACCTCGGCGAGCGCCGGCATCGAGGGGGCGGTGCCGGGGCGGGTCACGGAGATGGCGGCGGTGGCGCAGGCGAAGCGGACGGCCTCGAAGGGGTCGGTGCCGCGGGAGAGCGCCGTCGCGAGGCCGCCGTTGAAGGCGTCGCCGGCGCCGGTGGTCTCGACGACCGGGCCCGCCGAGAGGGCGGGGACGACGGCCGAGTGGCCGTGGCCGTGCAGGAGGGCGCCGCGGGCGCCCAGCGTCATGACGACGGTGCCGACGCCGCGGGCGCGGAGCTGCTCGGCGGCGGCGCGGGCGGCGGCGTCGTCGGCGACGGGGATGCCGGTGAGCTCCTCGGCCTCGGTCTCGTTGGGGGTGAGATAGTCGCAGAGCTTCAGCACGTCGTCGGGGAGCTCGCGGCCGGGGGCGGGGTTCAGGATCGTGGTCACGCCGTTGTCGCGGGCGATCTCGAGGCCGCGGACGGCGGCGTCGAGCGGCTGCTCGAGCTGGGTGACGAAGACCGAGGCGGCGGCGATCAGGCCGGCGTGGGCGTCGAGGTCGGCGGGGGCGATCGTCGCGGCGGCGCCGGGGGAGATGATGATGGCGTTGTCGCCGGTCCGCTCGTCGATGAAGATATAGGCGGCACCGGTGTAGCTCGCGGGGTCGCGGATGACGGCCGGCGTCACGCCGGCGTCGGCCCAGGTCTTCAGCGCCATATCGGCGAAGGCGTCGTCGCCGAGGCGGGTGATGAAGGAAACGTCGGCACCGAGGCGGGCGGCGGCGACGGCCTGGTTCGAGCCCTTGCCGCCGGGGCCGAGCCGGAAGGAATTGCCGAGGATGGTCTCGCCCATGCGCGGCTGGCGGTCGGCGCGGTAGGCGGTGTCGGCGACGAAGACGCCGAGGATCGCGACGCGGTTGGGGTTTCCCATCTCAGGCGTCCGGCGGGATCACGCCCTTGCGGAAGGCGAAGCAGCCGTAGAAGCGGCGCTCGCCGGTCTGGATGACGGCGAAGGCGTTCTTGGCGCGTTCGTAGAAGGCGTAGCGCTCGACGCCGATCATCGGCCAGGGCTTGCCCTCGGCGGCGTCGACCTCGGCCTGGACCTCGCGGGCGACGTCGAGGATCTCGTCGGGCTTTCCGACCACCTCGATGCGGGCGGCGGCGTCGTCGACGAAGGTGTCGAGCGGGTAGAGCGAGAGGACGGCGCGGGCGACGCGGGCGACCGGGGCGTCGATGCGGAGGAGCTCGCCGAGGGCGGTCTCCTGCGCGACCGATTCCGCCGGGAAGTTGGTGTCGCAGAGGATCAGGTCGTCGCCGTGGCCCATGGCGCGGAGCGCGTAGAGGACGTCGGCGTTCAGGATGGGGTCGATCCCCTTGAGCATTGTCTTCCTCCCTCAGAACTCGATGGCCTTGACGGCCTTCGCGACCGCCTTGCCGAGCTTGGCGTGCTCGGCCACGTCGAAGTGGACGCCGTCGACCGGGCTCGACGCGATCACCTGGCCGGCGTCGAGGAAGCTCGTGTTGTGGCGGGCGGCGATGCGGGCGTATTCGGCGGCGAGCCTGTGCGACTTCGCGGCGCCGCCGGCGAAGATCTCGGCGAGGCAGCCGGCCTCGAGGACCGGCGGTGGGGCGATCAGCAGCACCTTCGGCTGGCTGGCGGCGGGGCCGAGGTAGCTGTGCAGCACGTAGTGGACGAGGCGGCCGACGCCCTCGGCGATCTCGACCGGGGGGCAGGCGAAGCGCTGCTTGAGGTCGTTGGTGCCGAGCATGAGGACGACGACGTCGACCGGGCGGTGGCTCTCGAGGACGGCGGGGAGCACGGCCTCGCCGTTCTTGTGGATGCCCGACACCGGGTCGGGGAAGCACGTCGTGCGGCCGGGGAGGCCCTCCTCGATCACGCGCCATCCCTGGCCGAGCTCGGCGCGGAGGATGCCCGGCCAGCGCTCGTCGGGGCCGTGGCGGCCGAGGTCCTCGAGCGTCGCGATCGGCGGCGTGCCGTGGGTGTTGCTGTCGCCGTAGGCGAGGACCACGCGCTCGGTCATCTTCGTTTCCCCCTCTGGTGCGGCAAGGGGTAGCGCAGGCGGTCGGGGGCTGTCCACGGGCTTGCGGTCGGCGCGCCGCTGCTGACGGGCGGTCGGAGCGCCGTTGCGCTCCGGGAGTCGTTCTCCCCACGCGCGAGACGCGCGCGGGGCCCCTGCGCGCCGTTGCGCGCGTCTCCCCACTCCCCCCTTCCCCCCTCGCCCCAGGGCGAGGGGGAACCTGCCCGATAGGGTAGGGAGAAGAGGGGAAGAAAAGGGAAGAACATGGAAGAACAGGGAAGAACAGGGAAGAACAGATTGGGGGGCGTCAGGCGGGTGCCGTGTCGCGCTGGTAGATCCAGTC
>JAXMDH010000096.1:0-6356 GCA_046348915.1 Amaricoccus sp. | reverse complement strand
GCTCTTCTCCCAGGCGAGGTGGTTCTCGGCGGCGAGTGTCGGCAGCCAGACGATCTTGCCGCCCATCGCCGCGGTATGCTCGACCGCGTAGGGGTTGATGCCGCCGACGACGTTGTTGAGCACGATCCCGGAATAGATCGTCGTCGCAAGCTCCGGGTGGTGCCGGCGCACCATCTCGGCGGTCATCACCCCGGAATAGTCGTGGTCCTTGGTCACCGCCGCCCGGAAGCCGGCGCGCGAGAGCAGCCGCGCCAGTTCCAGATGGTCGATCGCCCGCGGCGCGATCGAAGGGCCGCTGTGGACGTGCGGGTCCACCGCCCCCACCAGGATTTCGTCGATGCGGTCGTCGAGCTCCAGAACCGCTTCCATGGGCTTTCCTCCAGTGTGTTCCGTTCAACGGTACAGTGTTCCGATTTTATACACGATGCGGCGCCCGCCGGTCAAGCGAGCCGCCGCGCGTGCCGGACCACGCCGAGCAGCCTGATCCGGCTAACTTTTCTGGGAGACGGTCATTCGGCGAGGTACCCGGGCCACCCCTCTTGCGCTATCGATCGTTCGCCGGAGTGGTCCGCCGTTGCACCTGCAGCCGAATCGGTTTATGAATTGTCTGTTCCGTTCAACGGAACAATGGGCGGACATGGAGCCGAAATGAAGGATCAGGAAGACAAGGCCGGCGAGGGCCTGCAGTCGGTCGTCATGACGCTCCAGATCCTGGAGCAGGTCGCCCGCTCGCCGCGCGGCGTCGGCGTGACCAGCCTCGCTAGCCTTCTCGCCACCAGCAAGAGCCGGGTGCACCGCCACCTCCAGACGCTGGTGCAGCAGGGCTATGTCGTCCAACCGGAGGATTCCGAACGCTACGAGATCGGACATCGGCTAGTCGCGCTCGGCCAAACCGTGTTCGACAATTCCGGCCTGCTTCGCGCCGCCCAGGATCCGCTCCTCGAGCTCCGCGACGCACTCGGCCACACTGCGGTCGTCTCGCAGTTCACTCCCGACGGGATGCTGGTGGTCGAGACCGTTCCCGGCCGCTCGCCGATCGAGATCGGCGTCCGCGTCGGCTCGGTGCTCTCGTTCCACGCTTCGGCGCAGGGCAAGGTCGTGACCGCCTTCTCGTCGCCGGACTTCCAGGCCCGCGTCCTGCGCAACAAGCTCGAGCTGTTCACGCCGCACACCGTCACCAACCCGAGCCTCCTCCTCGATGAGTTCGCCCGCATCCGCGAACAGGGATGGGCCACGGCCCCGGACCAGATCGTGGTTGGTCTCAACACGCTCGCCTGCCCGATCTTCGACGCCTCGGGCCGGGTCTGCGGTGCTATCGGCATCGTCGACATGGTCCAGCAGATCGGCGCGACGCCGAGCGAGCTGCACATCCGCGAGAGCCGCCGGGCGGCGAAGCGGATCTCCGAGCGGCTCGGTTTTGCGGGCACGGTCGAACCGGGGTCGCCGGGCTAGCTTCGTTCACACGGCGAGGCCCGGCGCGCGCAAGAGGCGCATTCTGATCTTGGATTGGTTTTCCTAGGACGGTGTGCCGCGCCCGGCCTGCCGCAGCCGGCGCCACGCGCCTGGAGGCACGCCCACGTGCTTCTTGAACGCGCGATTGAACGCGGCCTCGGAGTCGTATCCGACCGCGGCCGCAGCCTGGGCGATGCTTAGGCGCCGCATCTCGATCGCGTGCGCTGCGAGCTGGAGTCGCCAGCCGGCGAGGTAGTGCATCGGCGAAACGCCGACGAGCGTCGTGAAGCGCTCGGCGAAGGTCGAGCGTGAGAGCCCCACCGCGTCGGCCAAGCTCGCGATGGACCAGCGGGCGGCGGGCTCGCCATGCATCAGCGCCAGCGCCTGCCCGATCTGGCGGCCGCGCAGGCCGGCGAACCACCCGGTCGCGTCGGACGGCATGGCGGCGACGTGCTGGCGCAGCGCCTGCAGGAACACGAGTTCGCCGAGCTTGCCGAGAAGCACCTCCGCCCCAGGCTGTGGGTCCTCGGTCTCACGCAGCGCCGCACGGGCGAGGTCGACGAGCAGCTCCGATCCGGGGCGGTCGGCCATCACATGCAGCAGCCGCGGCAGCGTGTCGAGCACCGGGTTGAACGGGCGATCGTAGCCGAGGAAGCCGCAGGCGTAGCGGGTGGCAGCGCCGCTGCCGCCGAAGTCCTTGAAGACGAAGGGCAGCGTCTGCGCCCCCGGCTGGCGGTAGATGTCCATCACCGGCTCGGCGCGCATGCCGGGCGCGCTCGACATCACGTGCCGGTCGCCACCCGGCACCACGATCGCGTCGCCGGGGCCGAGGCTGACGGCGCTCGACGGGTCGTCCGGCAGCGCCGCCCAGCAATGGCCCTCGAGCAGGATGTGGAAGAACACCACCTGCTCGAACTCCGGCATCACCCGGCCGCCGACCCGCTCGGCCGCCGGACTCTCGGCGACCCAGGGGGCGCGGGCCCGGATGTCGAAATAGACCGCTCCGGTCAGGCGGACGGCCCTGAGCAGGTCGGAAAGAACGTCCATCCAGGCAGTATCCGCCGCCCGGGACGACCGGACAAGAACGCCGGACGGTCGGGCAGCGAACCCGGACGCCCGATCAAGACTCCGAGCCGGCGGATCATCGGGCGCCGCGGCCGGGAGGCGTATCCTTCGAAGATTGTTCCTCATGACTTTCCGGAGACAGCTCCATGCTCGACGACGACCTCGCATCCTCGCTGGCGGCAGCCCTGCGTGGCGACGTGCTCACTGCCGGCGATCCCCGCTTCGAGGCGGCGCGCGCGCTCCACAACGGCATGATCGACCTCAGGCCACGGCTCATCGCCCGCTGCGCCAACGTTGCCGACGTGATCGCGGCGGTGAACTTCGGCCGCGGGTCCGGCCTCCCCGTCGCGATCCGCGGCGGCGGCCACAACGGCGCCGGGCTCGGCAGCGTCGACGACGGCCTGGTGATCGACCTCACGGCGCTGCGCGGGGTTCGCGTCGACCCGGCGGCGCGAACCGTCCGGGTCGAGGCCGGCTGCACCACCGGCGACGTCGACCAGGCGACGCACGCCTTCGGCCTCGCCGTGCCCTCGGGCATCGTCTCGACGACGGGCATCGCCGGGCTGACCCTCGGCGGCGGCCACGGCTACCTGTCGGGCCGGCACGGCCTCACCGTCGACAGCCTGCTCGAGGCGGACGTGGTGCTGGCCGACGGGTCGTTCGTCACCGCGAGCGCCGAAAGCCACCCCGACCTCTTCTGGGCGCTGCGGGGCGGCGGCGGGAATTTCGGCGTGGTGACGAGCTTCGTCTTCCGGGCGCATCCGATCACCTCGGTCTTCGCCGGCCCCGTCGCCTATCCTGTTGCCGAGGCCGGGCGGATCATGCGGCGCTACCGCGACTGGCTCCCCGGCGCGCCGGAGGAGCTCTGCGTCTTCCTCGGCCTGAAGACCGTGGTCTCGGCCGACCCCTTCCCGCGCGAGCACTGGGGCGAGCGCATGTGCCTGCTGATGACCTGCCACGACGGCGACGAGGAGGCTGGCCGCGGCGCGCTCGCGCCGCTGCTCGAGGGCCTGCCGGAGCCGTTCTTCGACTGGCGCGGCACCATGCCCTATCCGGCGGTGCAGTCGATGTTCGACGGTCTCCTGCCGAGCGGGCTGCAATGGTACTGGCGCGGCGACTTGGTACGCGACCTGCCCGACGCGGCGATCGACGCGCACCTCGCCTGGAACGCCGAGGCGCCGAGCGAGCTCTCGGTGATGCACCTCTACCCGATCGACGGCGCGGTGCGCCGCAAGGCCGGCGACGCCGTCGCCTGGGCCCGCCGCGACGCCACCTGGTCGATGGTGATCGCCGGCATCGACCCCGATCCCGCGAAGGCGCCGGCGCTGCGCGACTGGGCGCGCAGCTACTGGGAGGCCGTCCATCCCTACAGCGCCGGCGGGGTCTACCCGAACTTTCTGGGCCCGGAGGAGCCGGACGGCCGGCTGCAGTCGAGCTTCGGCGCCAACTGGGCGCGCCTCGTCGCGGCGAAGCGGAGATACGACCCGCGCAACCTCTTCCGCCGCAACAACAACATTCCGCCCGAGTGACCCACCCGCCCGGTGCGCGTGCAGGGCGGGAGGACAGGCGCGACGCCGGATGGACCGAACGGAGGCGGCCGGCGTCGCACCGAAACCCAAGCCCGCCTCCGCATTTCCAGAGGAGATTGAGTCATGGCAATTTTCGACGGCAGCGCCGGGAACGACACCCTCCGCGGCACCGCAGACGCCGACATCATGCGCGGCAGGCAGGGCGACGACACGCTTCTCGGCAACGCCGGGGACGATCTCATCGAGGGCGGCAGCGGCAACGACGGGCTCTTCGGTACCGTGGGCAACGATATCCTGCGCGGCGGGGCGGGCAACGACAGCCTCAACGGCGGAGAAGGCAACGACCTCATCCGCGGCGACGACCAGCTCTTCGGCGGCGCCGGCAATGACCGGCTGTTCGGCGGCCCCGGCAGGGACCGGCTGTTCGGCGGCGCCGACGACGACCGCATCATCGGCCACCTTGGCGTCGACATGCTCGACGGCGGCGGCGGCGCCGACGTCTTCGAGTTCCGCGGCAAGTTCGAGTTCCAATCGGTGTACGACTCGGGCGTCGGTGCGGGCAACCGCGACCGGATCACCGACTTCGACCGGTCGGAGGGCGACAGCATCGACTTCACGCTCTCGCCGCTGGTCCATGCCTTCGTCGGCGACGGACCGGTCGGCAAGGGCGAGGTCGGCTTCTACGAGACCTCGAACCTCACCGTCATCGTCGGCAACGACGACGCCGATGCCGCGCCCGAGTTCGAGATCGAGATCGTCGGGACCAACCTCGGCCTCACCGCCGAAGACTTCGTCTTCTGATCCAGCGAGGTGCGTGGCCGGCGACGTCGGTGCGCACCGGAGGACGCGCCGTCCGCCCTCACCGCCCGCTAGCGGCCACGCTGCCGATCCCGATGTTGACCGGATTCCGGAGGATGGCGGTGGCGTCGCCTGCGGCGCGCTCACGGACGAGCGTTTCGAGCGCGTCCTCGACGGTTCCGCGCTCCTTGTCCGTGAGGTCGAGCCCGGCGAGGATCTCCTCCACGATCGGGTTGCTGGAGACGAGCCAGTCCCGGAGCGCGGCCCCGCTGCCGAACTCGGTGGTCTCGACGACGGTCTCGACGCGAACGTCGATCAGCCCGGCTGTGGCGAGCTCCGCCGCCAGCCGCTCCGGCCTCTGCAGCTGGAAGGGCAGCGGCGGCGGGTCCAGCGGGGGGCCGGTGAAGCCGGGCCGCACCGACCGCACCGCCGCCACCAGGAAGCCGATGAAGTCGACCTCGCGCGGGTCGCCGTAGGCGGTCACCAGCACCCGCCCGCCGGGCCGCACCACCCGCGCCATCTCTCGGATGCCCCGCGACATGTCGGGGAAGAGCATCACCCCGAACTGCGAGCCGGCCATGTCGAAACTGCCGTCCTCGAGCGTGAGGGCGTGGCCGTCCATCACCCGGGTCTCGACGGCGAGCCCCTCGGCCTCGGCCCGCCGGGCGAGAAGGGCGAGCATCGCCGGCGACTGGTCGGCGGCGAGCACCTGCGCACCGCGGTGGGCGGCCGGGATCGCCAGGGCGCCGCTCCCGGCCGCGACGTCGAGAAAGCGCATGCCCGGCTGCAGGCCGGCGCGCTTCAGCCCCTCCTCGCCGAGCCACATCTGCGTCGGCGTGTTGGTGCGGTCGTAGCCCGGCGCGATCCGGTCCCAGGCCGCCCGGGTGTCGAGCTCTGCGATGGTCATGGTGCTTGCCTCCCCGGTTGCGCGCTCAGGCGGCCGCGACGGCGCCGAGCTGCTGCATCAGCCCGAGCTCGTCCATCTGCATCCAGCATTCGACGGCCCGTCCGTCGACCAAGCGGTCGACGTCGGTGCCGGTGACGCGGGCGCGGCGACCGGTCGGGGCGAGGCCCTGGAACGGGCCGTCATGCGTGCCGCGCGCGGTCCAGCGGGTGACCACCCGGTTGCCCTCGGCGATCTGCTCCTCGATGGTGACATGCAGGTCGGAGAAGCCGCCGCGCAGCGCGGCAACGTACGCCTTGATCGCCTCGCGCCCGACGATGTCGCCGCTGGCGGCGTGGATCACCATGTCGGCGGTGGCGAGTTCGTCGACGAGGGCGAGGTCGCCCCGGTTGTAGACCTCCTCGATCACCCGGCGCATCTGCGCCTTGTTGCGTTCGGACATCGCCTATCGCTCCTCGGTTCGGGCGGCGCCGATCGCCGCCGACAGGGAGAGGCTACGTCCGCCCGGGAGGGCGCGCTTCGGGGGGACCACGCACAGCGGCAAACGCCGGTCTGCGGGATTCCACCCAAGGGCCGGCCGTCAGGCCAGGCCGTGCTCGTAGGCCCAG
>JAXMDH010000095.1:0-6550 GCA_046348915.1 Amaricoccus sp. | reverse complement strand
TGGAAGGATGAAGCCGGCGCGACCGCCATCGAGTACGGCCTGCTCGCCGCCCTGATCTCCGTGGCGATCATCCTGACCGTATCCACGCTCGGCAAGACGCTCGACGGTGTCTTCAGCGACGTGGATACCGGCCTGAAGAACACCGCATCCACCACAACCACGAAGTAAGAGCCTCGTCCGGTTGCGGGAGAATCCCTCATGCGTTTCGTCCTCGTCATCCTTGCGGCGCTGATCGTTGCCGGCGGCACGGGGTTCTACGTCATGCAGGGCCTGCAGCCTTCGGACACCCCGCGCGTCGTCGAGGCGCGGGGTCCCGAGCTCAAGGAGGTCTACGTCCCGGCGCATGAGATCGCGATCGGCACGATCATCACGCCCGACCGCCTCTCGACGATGCAGGTCGCCGAGAACGCGGTCACCGGCCAGATGGTCGTGGCCGACGACGAGGGCGCCAAGTACCTGACCGGCAGCGTGGCGCGCCAGCCGCTGCCGCAGGGGGTCCCGATCGCCCGGTCCGCCATCGTGCAGCCGGGCGACCGGGGATTTCTCGCCGCCGTGCTGCCCAAGGGCAAGCGCGCGATCACCATTCCCGTCGACCAGACCGCGGGGCTGAGCGGCCTGGCGCTGCCCGGCGACCATGTCGACCTGCTGCTGACCTATGCGGTGACGCCGGCGACCGAAGGGGCGCCCGAGGTTCGCGGCGCCGAGACCGTCCTCTCCGACATCCGGGTGCTGGCGTTCGACCAGCGCCTCGGGCCGGCCGGGCCGGCCGAGGGCGAGGAGAAGCCCGAGCCGACGCCGGTCGCCCAGACCGCGACCCTCGAGGTGACGCCGCAGCAGGCCGAGATGGTGACGCTGGCGCAGACGCTCGGCACGCTGTCGCTGGTCCTGAATTCGGTCCGCGACGGCGGCGACGACGACCAGCCGGCCGACGGCCGGCTCGCGAAGGGCGACGGGGGTCCGCTGGAGCAGATCTCCAACACCCTGGCGCCGCGGCCCCGCCGGCTGACGCTCGAATCGGACGTGACCTCGACGCACAAGGTCCAGGTGGTGCGCGGCGTCGTCGCCAATGCCACCTCCGCCCCGGTCGCCGCTGCGACCGCGGCCCAGCCTGCCCAGTAGCCCCGATCCCCACGGGAGTGAGTGTCGTGAAACGCCAGCATCCCCTCGCCGTTGCCCTGGCCGCGGCCCTCGCAATCCTGCCGACGACGGCGACCGCGCCGGTCCTCGCCTTCGAGATGGTGCAGCCGCCGGACGAGAAGTCGGTGGAGCTGGTGGTGGGCACGGGGCAGCTGATCCGGGTCGACCAGGACTTCTCGAGCCTCTTCGTCGCCAACCCCGAGGTGGCGGACGTCGAGGTGAAGTCGCCGAAGCTGATCTACCTGACCGGCGTCGGCGTCGGCGAGACCACGCTCTTCGCGGTCGACGACAACGACAACGTGCTGATGTCGACGCGCATCCGCGTGACCCACAACATCGCGGCGCTGCAGGAGAGCATCCGCAACGTGGCGCCGGGGCAGTCGGTGAAGGCGTCGACGGTCGACCAGTCGCTGGTGCTGACCGGGTCGGTCGCGACCGCCGAGCAGGCGGCGAACATCGTGCAGGTGGCGAACCAGTTCGTCGACGACCCGACCCGGGTCGTGAACCAGCTGAGCGTCGCGGCGCCGACGCAGGTGAACCTGCAGGTCCGGATCGCCGAGGTCACCCGCGACATCGACCGCCAGCTCGGCATCCAGTGGAACGACCTCAGCCTCGGGATCAACGGCGGCCGGATCGGATTTTCGGGCGGCAAGGCGATCACGCCCGACTATTCGGCGCGCTACGGGGCGATCCGCGGCAACTTCTCGATCGACGTGGTGCTGCAGGCGCTGCAGGAGGAGGGGCTCGTGACCATCATGGCCGAGCCGAACCTGACCGCCCGCTCGGGCGAGGCGGCCGACTTCCTGGCGGGCGGCGAGTATCCGTACTCGACGGTCAGCGACAACGGGACCAACGTCCAGTTCAAGAACTTCGGCATCGGGCTGAACTTCACGCCGACGGTGATGGACGGCAACCGCATCAGCCTGAAGGTGGCAACCGAGGTCAGCGACCTCGACTTCACCAACAACGCGAGCGTGCCGGCGCTGAAGACGCGGCGGGCCGAGACGACGGTCGACCTCGCGAGCGGCCAGAGCTTCGCGATCGCCGGGCTGATGTCGAACACCTCGAACCAGGACAATTCGCACGTGCCGGCGCTCGGGACCGTGCCGGTGATCGGCGCGCTGTTCCGCTCGGTCGGCTTCAAGCGCGGGCAGACCGAGCTCGTCGTCATCGTCACGCCGGTGATCGTCAACCCGACGTCGGGCCGGCGGATCGCCACCCCGGTCGACAACTTCATCCCGCCGAACGACGTCGAGCGCATCCTGCTCGGCCGCGTGCAGGGCAACCCGCGCAAGGTCGACCAGCTGCAGAACTCGCTGGGCGGGAAGCGGCTGAACGGCAAGTCCGGCTTCGTGTTCCAGTAGGACCAGACCCATGCAGACGCGCATCGCCCGCCCCCTGCGCCTCGGCGCCCTGGCCGTCGCCTCGGCGCTGGCACTCGGCGCCTGCGAGGAGCAGCCGGTCGGATCGTTCAAGAACGCCGAGTTCGTCAACGAGGGCTCGCGGGCGAAGACCGACCTCTATTTCCAGCCCGGGGGGTCGGCGCTGCGCCCGGGCGAGGCCGGGCGGCTGCACAGCTTCCTCTCGTCGCAGCTCCTGTCGCCCGAGACCGACATCCTGATCCATGTCGGCTCGACCGGCTCGCCGGTGCTGGACGCCCGCCGGCGCGGCACGCTCAAGGCCTCGATGCCGCGGACGCCGGCGCGGGTGCGGCTCGTGCGCTACGAGAGCGACCTCGGGCAGGATCTCAGGACCGACGTCGCCCAGGTCGAGGTCGTCCAGTACGACCGGCTGAACATCCTCTGCCCGGGCAATCCGGCCGCCTCCTACGAGCTGACGACGCCCTTGCCGAACCAGGGCTGCTCGAACGCGATCAACCTCGCGCTCGAGGCCGACCAGATCCGCGACCTGACCGCGCCGCGCGACTTCCACGGGTCGGACGGCGTGACCAGCGTCGGCGCGGTCGAGCGGCTGCGCGAGGGCAAGGTCATCACCACGCCGCTCGGCCTCACCACCGGGGACAACTGACGCCATGGCCCAGGCTGCCCACAGCATGGTCTTCGACGCCGCCGACGACGAGCGCGAGCCGTTCGCCGCCTACCTGACCGACGACGGGTCGCAGGCGGCGGCGACGGCGGTGGCGACGCAGCGCGGCTGGTCGACGGGGAGCATCCGCAAGGGCGGGCTCGCGACGGCGCTGCGGCTCCTGGGGGTCGCCCCCCCTGCCCGCTTCATCATCGTCGACATCGACGGGCTGCCGATCGAGGAGGCCGAGAGCGGGCTGCTGGAGCTGGCGCGGCTCGGGAGCCAGGTGATGGCGCTCGGGACGGTCAACGACGTCAACTACTTCCGCCGGATCATGCGGACCGGCGCGCGCGACTACCTGATGAAGCCGGTCGACGCCGACAGCCTCGGCGAGATCTTCGTGCGGCTGGAGCAGCCCGGGGACGGGCTGTCGCCGAAGGGGCGCGTCGTCGGGATCGTCGGCGCGCGCGGCGGGGTCGGGGTCACGACGATCGCGATCAACGCGGCCTTCATCATGGCCGAGAAGCTGTCGCGGCGGACGGCGCTGGTCGACATGGACATCTATGCCGGCAACATCGCGCTCGCGCTCGACATCGAGCCGACCCGCGGGCTGCGCGAGGCGCTCGACGACCCCGAGCGGGTCGACACCACGTTCCTGCAGAACGCGATGGCGAAGTTCGGCAAATCCCTGCACATCCTCGCGACCGAGGAGGCCTTCGACGACACGGTGCGGCTGACCGACGACAAGGTGCTGATGCTCGCCGACACCATCCGCGCCAACTTCGACATGGCGATCATGGACCTGCCGCGGCACTTCGTGATGCGCGAGCCGGCGCTCTTCACCCGCTTCGACGACATCGTCATCGTCGGCGAGCTGACGCTGCAGAGCCTGCGCGACGTCAACCGGCTGATGAAGCTGATGACGATCCGCAACCGGCAGGCGCGCGTGCACGTGATCGCCAACCAGGCGGTCGCCAAGCCCGACGTGACCGTCAAGGAGTTCGAGGCCGGCATGGAGCAGCCGCTCCGCTGCGTGTTTCCGCACGACCCGAAGACCATGGCGAAGATGACGCTGAAGGGCACGCCGCTCACGACCGGCGACGCCAAGCACAAGATCGTCGCCGACCTGCACAAGTTCTGCATCGAGCTCGCGGGCGTGCCGGAGGAGGCCAAGTCCCGGCGCGGCCTCTTCTTCCGCCGCCGCGCCCGGAAGTAGCCGATGGAAGACGGCCTCGAGTCCCGCCCGGTCGCCGACCCGATCGCGACGCTGAAGGCCGCCGCGTGCGACCGGCTGCGCCAGCGGCTCGGGCCCGAGGGGCTGCAGAAGGCGAGCCCGCTGCAGCTGGCCGAGCTCGCCAACGACGCGCTGGAAGCGCTGGTCGCGGCGAGCGCGGTCAAGCCCGGGCTGGCCGAGCAGCGGACGCTGCTGCGACAGATCGTCGACGAGATGCGGCGCGAGCGCGCCGCCGCGGCCCCTGCCCCGGCCGAGGCGCCGGCCGCGGCCGCGGCCGATCCCTTGCACGACCCGCTCGCCGAGGGCGCGGCGAAGAACGCCCCCGAGGCGAAGAACAAGCGCGAGCTGCAGGTCAAGCAGCAGGTGATGCCGCAGCTGATGCAGCGGATCGACATTTCGGTCGCCTCGGCGCTCGGGCCGGAGGAGCTGCGCAACCAGATCGCCGAGATCGTCGAGGAGATCATCGTCGACCTGAAGATCCAGCTGAACGCCAGCGAGCTGCGCTCGATCGTGCGGCTGCTGGTCGACGACATGGTCGGGCTCGGGCCGCTGGAGCCGCTGCTGCACGACGAGACGGTCACCGACATCATGGTGAACGGCCCGCACCAGGTCTACGTCGAGCGCAAGGGCCGGCTGGAGCTCACCGACGTCGTCTTCCGCGACGACCCGCACGTGCTGCACGTCGCGACCCGCATCGTCACCGAGGTCGGCCGCCGGGTCGACGAGTCGACGCCCCTGGTCGACGCCCGCCTCAAGGACGGCAGTCGCGTCAACATCATCATCCCGCCGCTGGCGATCGACGGGCCGACCATCGCGATCCGGAAATTCTCCAAGAAGGAGATCACCCTCGACGTGATGGCGCGGCAGGCGAACATGTCGGCCGACATGGCGACGGTGCTCAAGATCGCCGGCCGGGCGCGGCTCAACATCCTGATCTCGGGCGGCACCGGCTCGGGCAAGACCACGCTCCTCAACGCCATGTCGCGGATGATCGACCACGGCGAGCGCACGGTGACGATCGAGGACGCGGCCGAGCTGCAGCTGCAGCAGCCGCATGTGGTGCGCCTGGAGACCCGCCCGGCCAACATCGAGGGCGAGGGCGAAATAACGATCCGCCACCTGCTGAAGAACGCGCTGCGCATGCGCCCCGACCGGATCATCGTCGGCGAGATCCGGTCCGAGGAGGCGATCGACATGCTGCAGGCGATGAACACCGGCCACGACGGCTCGATGGGCACGATCCACGCCAACACGCCGAGGGACGCGCTGACACGTCTCGAGAACATGGTTGCGATGTCGGGCTTCAAGCTGCCGGCCGAGGCCGTCCGCGAGCAGATCCAGTCGGCGATCCACATGATCGTCCAGGTCAGCCGCATGCGCGACGGCAAGCGGCGGATCACCCAGGTCACCGAGATCACCGGGATGGAGGGCGAGGTCGTCACCACCCAGGACCTCTTCAAGTACGTCTTCGACGGCGAGAACGCCGACGGGTCGCTGTCCGGCCGCTTCGAATGCAGCCACCTGCGCCCGAACTTCATGCCCCGGGCCGAATACTTCGGGCTCGGGACGCGGCTCCTGGAGGCGATGGGATGTCGGGCAACCTGATCGTCGCCGGCGCGATCTTCCTCCTCTCGGTCGCGGTGGCGATCGGGCTGTCGCTCTTCGTGATCACCGTGGTGCTGCGGCTGCGGCACAAGCACCGCAAGCGGCTGGCGCGGGTGGGCCGGCGGCGGATGTCGGGGCGGCTCGACATGGAGGACGCGCGGCTGACGCTCCTGAAGCAGAAGCAGGAGAAGAACGCCATCGTCGGGCTGACCGAGGCGCTGGCGAAGTTCATCCCGCTCCTCGACACCACCCGGCTCAGGGCGAACTTCCGCCGCGCCGAGCTGCGGTGGACGGTGGCGACCTTCGTGACGACGTCGCTCGTCATCGGCGTCGTGGCGGTGCTGGTCGGGACGCTCGTCCTCGGCAAGCCGCTGGTGCTCGTGCTGGTCCCGGGGCTCTTCTTCGGGATGTTCGCCACCGACCGCTTCGTGCGGTTCCGCGGCAACCGCAAGGCCAACCGCTTCATGAAGCAGCTGCCGGAGGCGATCGACACCATCATCCGCGGCATCCGCTCGGGCCTGCCGGTGATCGAGTGCATCGGCGGCGTCG
>JAXMDH010000094.1:0-6963 GCA_046348915.1 Amaricoccus sp. | reverse complement strand
GGCTTCGAGATCCGCCGGCGGCTCGGCGACCGGGTCGAATCCCGGGCGCGCGCGGCAGCGGCGACGCTTCCGCCCGACGCGGTGCTCGCCGGGCTTTCCTTCGGCGCCGGCCTCGCCTGCGAGCTCTGGCACGACCGGCCCGCGACCGCCGGCGTCCTCCTGCTGCACGGCGTCGGCGCGATGCCCGAGGCGCCGCGGCCGGGAACCCCCGTCGAACTCCACCTCGCGGAGCCCGATCCCTTCGAGGACGAGGACTGGATCAGGCGCTGGGTGAGCGGTGCGGCCGCCGACGGGGCCGCCGTCGCCGTCCACCGCTACCCCGGCGTCGGGCATCTCTTCACCGACCCGACGCTGCCCGACCACGACGCGGCCGCCGCGGCGTCTGCCCTTGACCGCGCGCTCGCCTTCCTCGAGCACATCGAAACCCCCAGCCTCGAAAGGCTCCCGCGATGACCCCAGGCGACGCCTCCGCCTTCGCCCGCAAGCTCTGCGGGCTCGCCCCGGTGATCCCGGTCATCGTCGTCCACGACGTGGCCCACGCCGTCCCCCTCGCCGAGGCGCTGGTCGCGGGCGGCCTGCCGGTGCTGGAAGTGACCCTCCGAACCCCGGTCGCCCTCGACGTCATCCGCGCGATGGGGGACGTCGAAGGCGGCATCCCCGGGGCCGGCACGCTGCTGACGCCGGCCGACGTGAAGGCCGCCAAGGCCGCGGGCGCGAAATTCGGCGTCTCCCCCGGTATCACCGACAGGCTGGTCAAGGCCTGCGAGGACGAGGAGTTGCCGCTCCTCGGCGGCATCGCCACCGTCGGCGAGGCTATGGGCATGCTCGAGCGCGGCTACGACGTCTGCAAGTTCTTCCCCGCCGAGGCGAACGGCGGCGCGCCGGCGCTCAAGGCCTTCGCCGGGCCGCTGCCGCAGATGAGCTTCTGCCCCACCGGCGGGGTGACGATGAAGAACGCCCCCGACTACCTGAAGCTGCCGAACGTCCTCTGCGTCGGCGGCTCCTGGGTCGTCGAGGCGTCGCTGCTCAAGGAGGGCCGCTGGGACGAGGTGACGCGGCTCGCGACCGAAGCCAGCAAGCTCGAGAGGTGAGAGAGATGGCCGACGCGCTCTGGCAGGAACTGACCGCGGCCGGCAAGGCCGCCAGGAACACCCGCATCCTCAACCTCTTCGACGAGGACCCCGACCGGTTCGAGAACTTCTCGGTCTCGCTAGGGGACATGCTCCTCGACTACTCCAAGACCGCGCTCGACGCGACGACGCTCAAGCTCCTGATCGACCTTGCCGCGGCCCGTGGCGTTCCCGAGCGCCGCGACCTGATGTTCTCCGGCGCCAAGATCAACACCACCGAGAACCGCGCCGTGCTGCACGTGGCGCTCCGGAACCGCGGCGGCGCGATCCTCGTCGACGGCAAGAACGTGATGCCCGAGGTGACCGAGGTCCTCGACCGCATGGCCGCCTTCTCCGACGGCATCCGCTCGGGCCGGATCGCGGCATCGGACGGCAAGCCCTTCACCGACGTCGTCAACATCGGCATCGGCGGCTCCGACCTCGGCCCGGTCATGGCGACCCTCGCGCTCGCCCCCTACCACGATGGCCCCCGCTCGCACTTCGTCTCCAACGTCGACGGCGCCCAGATCCACGACACGCTGCTGCACCTCGACCCGCAGCGGACGCTCGTCGTCATCGCGTCCAAGACCTTCACCACCATCGAGACGATGACCAACGCCCGCACCGCCCAGGCGTGGCTGCAGGCGACGCTCGGCGACAAGGCGGGCGAGCATTTCGCCGCGGTCTCGACCGCGCTCGAGAAGACCGCCGAATGGGGCATCGACCCCGACCGCGTGTTCGGCTTCTGGGACTGGGTCGGCGGCCGCTACTCGGTCTGGGGCGCCGTCGGCCTGCCGGTGATGATCGCGGTTGGCCCGAGCAACTTCCGCCAGTTCCTCTCGGGCGGCTACGAGATGGACCAGCACTTCCTCCACGCGCCGCTGCACGAGAACATGCCGGTGATCCTCGGGATGATCGGGATCTGGCACCGCAACTTCATGGGCTATCCGACCCGCGCGGTCCTGCCCTACGACCAGCGGCTGCTGCGGCTGCCGGCCTACTTCCAGCAGCTCGACATGGAATCGAACGGCAAGCGCGTGACCCTCGACGGCGCGCCCGTAGCGAGCTCGACCGGCCCCGTCGTCTGGGGCGAGCCCGGCACCAACGGCCAGCACGCCTTCTACCAGCTGATCCACCAGGGCACCGAGATCGTCCCCTGCGAGTTCATGGTCGGCGCCTACGGCCACGAGCCCGCACTCGAGCACCACCAGGAGCTCCTGCTCGCCAACTGCCTCGCCCAGTCCGAGGCGCTGATGAAGGGGCGAACCCTCGAGGAGGCGCTGACGACGGTCAAGGACCCCGCCCTCGCCCCGCACAAGGTCTTTCCCGGCAACCGGCCCTCGACGACGCTGATCTACCCGACGCTCGACCCGGCCCAGCTCGGCCGCATCATCGCACTCTACGAGCACCGGGTCTTCGTCGAGGGCGTGATCTGGGAGATCGACAGCTTCGACCAGTGGGGCGTCGAGCTCGGCAAGGAGCTCGCGACCGCGCTGCTGCCCTTGGTGCAGAGCGGCGGGGTCGGCGCCGAGACCAAGGACGGATCGACCGCCGGCCTCCTCGGCAGGCTCGCCGCGATGCGCGACTGACCCCGCCGCGCTTCCGCCCCGAGGCGGAGCTCCGCCTCCTGCACGCCGACGACGCGATCCTCGTCGTCGATAAGCCCTGCGGCCTCCTCTCGGTCCCGGCGAAGCCGCCGGGCCCGCAGGACTGCGTCGAGGCGCGGCTGCGCGCCGCCTATCCCGAAACCCGCCTCGTCCACCGCCTCGACCTCGAGACCTCGGGCGTCATGGTCTTCGCCCGCACGCCCCTAGCCCAGCGCCACCTCGGCTGGCAGTTCGAGCGCCGCCAGCTATCCAAGACCTATGTCACGCGGGTCGCCGGCCATGTCGAGGGCGAGTTCGGCTGCATCGACCTTCCGCTCAAGGCCGACTGGCCGAACCGCCCTCGCCAGATGGTGACGCCCGAGGGCAAGCCCTGCCTGACCGAATGGGAGGTTGCCGACCGCGAGCCCGCGGCCACCCGCCTGCTGCTGACCCCGTTGACCGGCCGCAGCCACCAGCTCCGCGTCCACCTCGCGACGATCGGGCACCCGATCCTCGGCGACCCGCTCTACGCGACGCCGGGCGCGTTCGCGGCCGCGACCCGGCTGCAGCTGCACGCCGCGACCCTCGCCTTCCGCCACCCCGACGGCGGCGGCTGGGTCAGCTTCGAGAGCCCGGTTCCGTTCTGAGAAACCTCTGCGGAAGGCATTCGGTCGTGGCTCGGAGGCGTCGTTTTCGCCTCCGGGCAACGGTTGTAATCCGGTTGATGTCCGGGAAGAGAATGAAGCGATTCCAATGGTTTGGCCTACCTGTCCGAGCCCGGACACCCCCGGATAAAGCCACGCCGGGCCGGGCTTTCGCCGAGGGCCCTTGAGCAACGCCGGCCCCACCCCGCTCCCTCGGCTGGCTTCCTCTTGCCTTCAAATACTCCCGCCGGAGGCCCCCGCAGCATCCGCCCGCGGGCCGGCCGGGCGAGCGCGCGGCGCCGCCGACTTTTCGATGCCGTCCGGCGTCCAGGCGATCCGGGCCTTGCGGACCTCGGCGATCCGCGCCTTGTGCCGGCGGATCTTCTCCGGGTCGCTGTAGCCGCGCGGGTGGTCAAGGTGCACGAGCGGGGCCGTGTACCGCATGTGCTGCCCGCGGACACCGGCATTCTCCAGCCGCACGCCGAACTCCTTGTCGCCGCCGCCGTACTTGATCGTCTCGTCGAAGCCGTTGACCTTCAGCGCATCTTCCCGGAACAGCGAGGCGTTCGCCCCGCACAGCGCCCGCTGCACCGGCGTCGCCCGGTCGAGGCAGGCCATCGCTCCGCGCGGAAACGGCATGGTCTTCAGCCAGGTCCCGAGCCGGTCGATCGCGCGGTTTTCGCGCAGCCACCCCCGGTCGAACACCCGTCCGTCCTCGATCATCTCCGGCGTCACCGAAGCCGTCGCCTCGGCGTCGAGCCGGATCAGGCTCCCGGTCGAGAAGCGCCCGCGCTCGGCCAGCTCCAGGTGCCGCGCGATGAACCAGCGCGCGATCATCACGTCGCCGTCGATGAAGATCAGGAACTCCGCCTCCGAGGTCGCGATCGCGCGGTTCAGGATCGCCGCCTTCTCGAAGCCCCGGTCCTCGTGCCAGACGTGCCGGATGGAAAGCTCGGGATGCGCCGCCGAGAAGGCCGCTATCGCGGCCTGCGTCTCCGGCCCCGAGCCGTCGTCGGCGATGCAGATCGAGTCGGGCAGCACGGTCTGCCGCGCCACCGACGTCAGGCACAGGGTCAGCGCCCGCGGGCTGTTGTAGGTGGCGACGATCAGCTCGGTCCGCATGGATCCCGCCCGATCCGTGCGAGATAGTCGAGCGCCGCCCGGTCCTCGACCTCGTCCGCCTCGATGTTCGCAACCGTCCGCATCACCTTGCGCGCATACTCCGGCGACTTGGCCACCAGGTTCGGCCCCCGCCCGATCTTCGCCGCCAGCTCCGCGTCCGACCGGGTGTAGTAGTGGTTGAGCTGCAGGTGGTCCGCCGAATAGAACGCCGGCCGCTCCCGCGACGCATCGTCGGCCGCCTCCCCCCGGTCGTTGACCGTCGCGAACGACCCGTTCGTCTCCATCGAGTGGACCTTCACCGCCGTGACCCGGCAGGGGTCGACCAGCACCTTGAACGCCCGTACCCCCCGCACCTCGCTCATCGGATCCCGCGCCCGCCGCAGGTAATTCCGCACCACCCCGTCCTCCGGCGGCTCGACGTGGCCCGACCGTCCGAACATGTGCCACGGCAGCGAGAGATTCGGCGCGTCGCCGAGGTGCGCAAGCGCCTCGGGAATGCTCGCCGACCGCTTGGGCACCAGGAACTCGTCGGCATCGATGAAGGCCATCCAGCGGAAGGCGCCGCCGAAGTTCGAGACCGCGTGCGCATAGGCAAGCACCTGGTTGTGGATCTCCCGTCCGAGCCAGGCGTCGGTGAAGACCTGCCGCCACGGCACCACCGTCAGTGCCCCGCCGAGAACTTCCCCCAGGATCGGCAGCGTCCGGTCGCTGCAGCCGTTGTCGTAGACGAAGAACCGTTCAACCCCGGCGCCGAGGTGGAAGGCGGCCCATTCGCCGATATGCCGCTCCTCGTTGCGCACGATCAGCACCAGGGCAACTCCCCCGCGCCCCGGGTCGGGCTTCGGCGGCACCACGCCGATCTTGCTGATCTTGCCCAGCGCTGGCAGCTTCCAGAACATCGGCAACCTCTCGCACGCCCGGCGCCGGCGCGAAAGCGTCTTGCCCCACTCGGGCGGCCGCGCTTCAATCGCGCATGGCCGGCGCACCGCGAACCATCGAACCCGGCATCCTCGCGGTGGGCTCCGCCCTGCCCGACCCTCCGTTCGAGCTCGCCGGCCCGGTGACCCGAGGCTTCGACATCGGCTGGATGCAGGCGCTCTCGGCCGAGATCGGCCTGGAATGGCGGCTCGTCCGCTTCCCGGGCGACGACTTCAACCGCATCTTCGACGGTCTCGGGACCGCTTGGGACTGCGTCGCCTCAGGCGTCACGATCACGCCCGCCCGCGAAAAGGTCGCCGCCTTCTGCGCCCCCTACCTGACCTCCGGGCAGGCCCTCGCCGTCAACGTCCGCCGCACGCCGCAGGTCCGCGGAACCGCTGATCTCGCGGGGCTGACCCTCGCCGTCCAGGAGGGCAACACGTCCGAGCCCGTCGCCGACGGTCTCCTCGCCCGGGGCCAGATCGGCGCGGTCCGCCGCTATCCCTACCACGCGATCGCGACGATGCTCGACGACCTCGAGGGCGGACGCGTCGGCGTGGTGATGAAGCTCGCCCCGGTGCTGCGCTGGCTCACCCGAGGTCACCCGGTGCTGAAGGTGGTCGCGGACGGGCTGACCGCCGAGCGGATCGCCGTCGCCACCGCTCCCGGCAACCCGGGGCTGCACGCGGCGATCGACGCCGCCCAGCGGCGCCTCGACCGCAAGGGAACCTTTCGACGGCTGGAGGAACAATGGCTGAAGCCCTGACCGCAATCCGCCTCTTCACCGGCCCCGACGGGCAGAGCCACGTCGAGCGCGTCGCCCTGCCGGCCGACGGGCTGCCGGCGACCGGCGTCCGCTTCGCCGAGACGCCTGCGGGCTCGGACCTCGACTGGCACGCCGCGCCGATCGACCAGTACGTGGTGACGCTGAGCGGCACCCTCGAGTTCGTCACCCGCGACGGCGAGAGCTTCCTGCTCCGCCCCGGAGACGTCCTGCTGGCCGAGGACACCGCCGGGACGGGCCACCGCTGGCGCCTCGTCGACGACCAGCCCTGGCGGCGGGTCTACGTCACGTTGCGCTGAACGGGATCGCTCCGTAATACTTCGGTGAAACGGGGGAGGCGCCGATGCGGCTGGGGCTCGACTACGGCGGGACCAAGATCGAGGGCATCGTGCTCGACGGCGAGGGCATCGAGCGCGCGCGCGCCCGGGTGCCGACGCCGCGCTTCGACTACGAGGGCGGGCTCCGGGCGATCAAGGGGCTGCTCGAGCGGCTCGAATCCGAGTCGGGCGGGCGGATCGAGACCGTCGGCATCGGCGTCCCGGGCTCGGTCGACCGGGCGACCGGCTATGTCAGCATGGGCAACTCGACCTGGCTGCACGGGCGCGACCTCAAGGCGGACCTCGCGGGCGTCCTCGACCGGCCGGTCAAGATCGCCAACGACGCCAACTGCTTCGCTCTGTCCGAGGCGGTCGACGGCGGCGGCGCCGGGGCGCAGGTCGTCTTCGGCGTCATCCTCGGCACCGGCGTCGGCGGCGGGATCGTCGCGCACGGCCGGCTTATCGAGGGGGTCAACGCGATCG
>JAXMDH010000093.1:0-7271 GCA_046348915.1 Amaricoccus sp. | reverse complement strand
GGGATGCCCATCTGCGCGGCGACGTCGAAGATGCCGGCGATGCCGATCGTCGAGTTGATCAGGAAGCGGGCGGTGGTCTTGGCGGCGTCGACCGGGCGGCCCTGCAGGCCGTACTGCACGATCTGCTCGGGGCCGAGCCAGTTCTCGTGCACGTTGGAGATGCCGCGGCGGACCGGCTGCGGCACGGCGGTGCCGTAGGCGCGGGCGGTGGGACCGAAGGCCTGGGAATCGATCTGCAGGTTGAAGTCGTGCGCCTCGCGGTTCGGCTCCTCGAGCGGGTCGTAGGTCAGGCTGTCCGGGTCCTGGGCGGCGCAGGCCGACAGCGCCACGAGGGCCGCGAGCGTGATCCCGAAGTTGCGCATGGCGGTCCTCCTGTGCTCGTCTAACTAGCGGCCTTCGCGGCGGGAAGCCACCTCTCTCGGCCGGCTGCCGTGCGGTACAATCGAGCACCGCGGCGTTAACGCGCGGTTCGGGGGAAAGCGTCATGACATCGTCGGCATCTGAGACGGTGCAGGCTCGCGCGGCGCGGAGAATCGCGTTCCGCCGCGGCGCGATCTCCTCTAGGGTCGCGGGCGATGCGGCTGCAGGAGTGATGCCATGCCTTCCTCGATCGACGCGCGCCTGGCCGAGCTGGGCATCACCTTGCCGGATGTGCCGGCACCGGCGGCGAACTACGTCCCCTTCGTCGTCGCGGGCGGGCTCGCCTATCTCTCGGGGCAGGTCAGCCGCGATTCCGGCGGGCTGATCCTCGGCAAGCTCGGGGCCGAGGTCGAGGTCGCGGCGGGGGCCGTCGCGGCGCGGAACTGCGCGCTGGCGCTGGTCGCGGTCCTGAAGACGGCTTGCGGCGGTGATCTCGACCGCGTGACCCGGGTGGTCAAGCTGACCGGGTTCGTGAATTCGACGCCCGACTTCAACGACCAGTCGGCGGTGATCAACGGGGCCTCGAACCTGATGGTCGAGATCTTCGGCGACAAGGGGCGGCACGCGCGGTCGTCGGTCGGCATGGCGGCGCTGCCGCTCGGGGTCGCGGTCGAGGTCGAGGGTGTCTTCGCAATCGCCTGAGCTGCCGCGGGCGTTCCTGACGCGCCCGCTCGCGCACCGCGGGCTGCACGATCGCGAGGCCGGCATCGTCGAGAACAGCCGCGCGGCCGTGCGCGCGGCCGTGGCAGCGGGCTACGGCATCGAGATCGACGTGCAGCTTGCCGCCGACGGCGAGGCGATGGTGTTCCACGACGACGAGATGCCCCGGCTGACCGGGCAGCCGGGCCTCGTGCGTGACTATCGCGCGTCCGACCTCGGCCGGATCGAGCTCCTGGGTGGCGGCGAAACGATCCCGACGCTCGCCGAGATCCTTACGATCGTCGCCGGCCGGGCGCCGCTCCTGGTTGAGATCAAGGACCAGGATGGCGCCCTCGGTCCGGAGGTCGGCCCGCTCGAGGCGCGGGTCGGGGCGGTGATCGCCGGCTATGCCGGGCCGCTGGCGCTGATGTCGTTCAACCCCCATTCGGTCGCGGCCGTGGCCGACACCGCGCCCGATCGCCCGCGCGGGCTTACCACGTGCGACTTCGCGGCCGCCGACTGGTCGCTGCCCGACTATCGCCGGGCCGAGCTCGCGGCGCTGATCGACGCCGAGCGGGTCGGGGCGGCCTTCGTGTCGCACGACCACAAGGATCTCGCCAACCCGGCGGTGGCGCGGCTCAAGGCCGAGGGGCTGCCGATCCTGACCTGGACGATCCGCAGCGCGGCTGAGGAGGCGTCGGCGCGGCTCGTCGCCGACAACATCACCTTCGAGGGCTACCGTCCCGCCATCCGGCCATGAGCCGCGGCCTGCTGGCCGGAACGGTCTTCGGGCTGCTGCTCATAGTCGTCGGAACGCTGATCGGGACGCTGCGGGTGCTCGTCCTGGCGCCGCGGCTCGGCAGCGGCTGGGCGCTGGCGCTCGAGCTGCCCGTGATGCTCGGCATCGCCTGGGCCGCCGGCGGGGCGTTGCGGCGCCGGTTCCGGGTGGCTCGGCGGCGGGGTCCGCTCCTGGGGATGGCCGCGTCCGCGCTCCTCGTCCTCTTCGCGGGAGAGGCGGTGCTGGCGTCGGCGCTTTTCGGCCTCGGTCCGGCGGCCTGGCTCGCCGGCCTCGCGCGGCCGTCCGCCTGGCCCGGCGTCGCGGCGCAGATCGCCGCCTGCCTGACGCCGGTCGTCTCAAATCGGCGTGAGCGGGCGAAAGAAGCGAAAAGAAATGTCCCGAGCGACGAAGTGAAGTTGCCGCAACGAAGCGGTATTCATTAGAGAGAACGATCCCATGAAGGGCATGATACTGGCGCTCGCGCTTGCGGCGGCAGCAGGGGTACCTGCGTTCGCCCAGACCGTCGATGCGATGACGTGCGCCGACTTCGCCAAGCAGGACCATACCCAGCAGATGGCGACGGTGGCGGCGATCCAGGCCTTCACCAAGGAGAAGCAGGCGGGCCAGCAGCTGATGTCGGACGAGATCTTCACCCAGCTCTCGACCAAGTGCACCGGCCACGGCGACATGATGGTCATGGACGCGATGAAGTAGCGGGCCGACGGCATGGGGCCCACGGGCCCCATGTGCGGCGTCGTCGCCATTGACGCCGGGGCTTCGCCCGCCATCTCTGGGGCGATGGACGGCGGTGGAGAGATCGAGGTCTCGGTCCTGGGCGCCCTCGACGCGATCGCGCCGGGGGAGTGGGACGCCTGCGCCACCGACGGACACGGCCGGCCGGCCGATCCCTTCACCACCTGGCGTTTTCTCCGGGCGCTCGAGGAGTCGGGGTCGGTCGGCCGGGGTTCCGGCTGGACGCCGCGCCACCTGGTCGCCCGGTCGGGCGGGCTCGCGATCGGGGTCATGCCGCTCTACGCCAAGGGCAACAGCCAGGGCGAGTACATCTTCGACCACAACTGGGCGCATGCCTGGGAGAACGCCGGCGGGCGCTACTATCCCAAGCTGCAGGGGGCGGTGCCCTTCACCCCGGCGACCGGCCGGCGGTTGCTGACCCGGCCCGGGTTCGAGGCCGAGGGCCGGGCCGCGCTCCTGCAGGGGGCGCTGGCACTCGCGGAGAAGACCGGGGTTTCCGGGCTGCACGTGACCTTCTGCACCGCCGAGGAGCGCGCGTGGGGCGAGAAGGTCGGGCTGCTCGGCCGGACGACGCAGCAGTTCCACTGGCACAACCGCGGGTACGCGGACTTCGACGCCTTCCTCGCCGATCTCGCCTCGCGCAAGCGCAAGACGATCCGCAGGGAGCGCGAGCGGGCGCAGGGCTTCGGCGGCGAGATCGTGGCCCTGACCGGCGACGACCTCCGCCCCGAGCATTGGGATGCCTTCTGGCGGTTCTACCAGGACACCGGCAGCCGGAAATGGGGCCGACCCTACCTGACGCGCGGCTTCTTCGACCGGATCCAGGCGGGGCTGCGCGACGACGTCTTGCTGGTCCTGGCCCGGCGGCGCGGACGCTGGGTCGCCGGGGCGCTCAACTTCATCGGCCGCGACACCCTCTACGGGCGCTACTGGGGCTGCATCGAGGAGCACGACTGCCTGCACTTCGAGCTCTGCTACTACCAGGCGATCGACTGGGCGATCGCGCACCGGCTCGAGCGGGTCGAGGCGGGCGCCCAGGGCGAGCACAAGCTCGCCCGCGGCTACCTGCCGGTCGCCACCCACTCGCTGCACTGGCTGGCCGACCCGGGCTTCGCCCGCGCCGTGGCGCAGTACCTGGAGGTTGAGGCGCGCTCGGTCGACCACGAGATCGAGGTCCTGACGACCTTCGGACCGTTCCGCCGCGGCGCCCCGCCCGAAAGCGACTAGCGGCCTTCCCCTTGCCCCACGTGCTCCCCCGCCGGACGGGCGCCGGCGATGCCCCCGGGGGCCGGACACCGCGGCGCCGCTCCCCTTGACGCCGCCGTCCGGCTGGTTAGCTGATCGAGGACCCGACGGGAGGACACGGATGGCCGACGAGCTCGTCTTCTATACCAACCCGATGTCGCGCGGGCGGATCGCCCGCTGGATGCTCGAAGAGGTTGGGCAGCCGTACCGCACGGTGTTCCTCGACTTCGCGACCAGCGCCAAGGCGCCGGAATACCTGGCGCTGAACCCGATGGGCAAGGTGCCGACGATCGTGCACGGCGCGACGGTCGTGACCGAGGCCGCGGCGGTCTGCGCCTACCTCGCCGACGCCTTCCCGGAGGCGGGCCTGGCGCCGGAGCCGGCGAAGCGGGGCGCCTATTACCGCTGGATGTTCTTCGCGGCGGGGCCGGTCGAGGCGGCCGTCACCAACCGGGCGCTCGGGGTCGAGGTGCCGAAGGAACGCGAGGGGATGATCGGCTACGGCTCGTTCGGCCGGGTCATGGACGCGATGGAGGCGGCGCTGGCCGGCGGCGGCTATGTCGCGGGCGACGCCTTCTCGGCGGCCGACGTCTACTTCGGCTCGGCGGTCGGCTGGGGGCTCAGCTTCGGCACGATCGAGAAGCGGCCGGCCTTCGAGGACTATTGGGCACGGATCTCCGAGCGGCCGGCGGCGGTCAAGGCGCGCGAGATCGACGACGCGGCGGTGGCCGCCGCGAGGGCGGAGGCATGAGCGAGCGGCTGACGCCGGACGAGCGGGAGGCGCTGCTGCCCGCGCTCGGGGAAGCCGGGTGGGGCGGGGTGCCGGAGCGCGACGCGATCCGCAAGATATGGAAGTTCAGGAGCTTCTCCGAGGCCTGGGGGTTCATGGCGCGCGCCGCGCTGGCGGCGGAGAAGCTGAACCACCATCCGGAATGGACCAACGTCTACAACGTGGTCGACGTGACCCTGACCACGCATGCCTGCGACGGACTGAGCGGGCTCGACGTGGAGCTCGCGCGGCGGATGGACAAGCTTGCCGGGAGCGGCGCCGAGGTGCAGCGCGACCATTCGGAGCCGGTGGAGTGCCTGTGCCGGCTGCACCACGGCTGAGCCATACGGTCGGGGCGCCTTTGCGCCCCGGAGTGGTTCTCCCCGCGCGCTGAAGTGCGTGGGGGCCCCTGCGCGGTTGCGCGCGTCTCCCCACACTCTCCCTTCCCCTCGCCCCAGGGGCGAGGGGAACCTGCCCGACAGGTCGGGGCAGGAAGGGAGGCGGGGTCAGCCGTTCTCGTCGCGCGGGCACTCGATGTCGACGAGGGCGGTGGCGCCCTGGTGGCTGCGGACGGCGAGCGTGAGGCCGCGGAGCGGCGGGGAGCCGGCGGCGGGGGACGGGGGGGTGGCGGCGAAGGTGTCGCTCTCGGCGGCGAGGCCGGCGATGAGGGTGCCGAGGAGGCCGGGCGCGGCCGAAGGGCTGGCGGCGCGCTCGACGGCCCCCGATGCGAGGTCGGCGCGGTCGCCGGTCGCGAGCACGGTGAGGCGGACGCCGCGGGCGACGAAGCTGTCGCTCTGGACGTCGAGGGTGTCGGGGTCGATCTCGACGAGCACGAAGCCCTGGCGGCCGGCGGCCTCGAGGCGGGTGCCGGCGTGGGAGGCGACGGCGGCGCTGTCCTCGAAGACGCCGATGCCGAAGCGCTCGTTTTCTTCGGCGCAGGCGACGATCAGTCGGCCGAGGCGGTTGCCGCCGAGGAGGTTCTGGTCGACGATGCCACCGCCGAATAGCCCCACGCCCTCCTGGATGACGAGGCCCTTGTGGCCGGTGTCCGAGGAGACGCCGTAGCGCAGCGCGGCGTAGCTGGAGCCGCCGGCGATCATCACGCCGGAGAGCGCCGAGGCGGCGCCGCTGGCGGCGAAGAGGGTCGCGCCCTGGGCATGAGCGCGGGCGATGGCGCGCAGGACGGCCGACTCCTCGCCGCGGTGGAGCAGGGTCTCGACCAGCCGGATCTGGTTGCCGCCGCAGAAAAGCACGCCGCGGAGGCCGGCGATCCGCTCGAGGAGCGCGGCGTCGTTCTCGGCGTAGTCGACGGTGTCGAGGGTGACGCCGAGGTCGACGGCCTGGACGCCGTGGGTGGCGAGCATGCGGACGTGCTCGGCGGCGGTCGCGCGCGGCTCGGCGGAGGCGGCGGCGAAGACGCCGACCGGGCCGGGGCCGACGAGGCGCAGGGGGCCGGCGAGCATCTCGGGGGCGCTCGACAGCGGCGAGGAGCCGAGGAGGACGATGCGCGCGTCGGGGTTCGGGTCCATGCCGAAGGTGCGGGCGCGCCGGCCGAGGCGGTCGGCGATGCGGGTGGCGCTCAGGGCCTCGCTCAGCATCGAGCAGCGGAAATTGAGTGCGGTCATCCGGAGGCCGGTCTCGGGGGTCGCGATCAGACCGCGCGAGCGGCGCGGCTGGCGCTCGATCTCGACGGTGACGTTGAAGCCGGAGCGGGCGTCGAAGGCCTCGGCGCGGTCGGCGGTGTAGGCGTCGCCGTCGCCGAGGACGAGCCGCGTCATAAGGTCGTATAGCGTGTAGGCGCCGAAGACGTTGCGGCGCGAGCGGGCGGGGGCGCGGTAGGCGGCCTCGCGGCGGCGTGGCCGGCGCTTGGCGGCGCCGGGCTGGGGTCGGAAGCGGACGAGCTCGATCGCGTCGCCATCGTCGAGGTAGCTGAGGCGGAAGTCGCGGAAGCTGTGGCCGCGCGCGTCGACGGTGGCGGGTCCCATGTCGACGAGCATGACGCCGTATTCGCCGCAGACCCGCGCCGCGCCGGCCTCGACGAGGAGCGCGGTGTTCTCGTCGACGCCGAAGCCGCGGCGGACGCCGGCGCGGTTCATCGCGACGACGAGGCGGCCGAGGCGGCCGCGCTTGATGAAGTGCTGATCGAGCATGCCCCAGGGAAAGAAGCCGAGGCCGGCGCCCATCAGGAGCCCTGGCTTGTCGGGGTCCTCGGTGACGCCGTGGATCGCCGACTCGATCGAGGTGCCGCCGAGGATCATCGGCTGCGACATCATCGCGGCACCGGCGCTCGACCCGGCGACGAGGCCGCCCGCGGCCTGGGCGGCGCGGATGGCGGCGAGGACCGGCGTCTCGCGGCCGTGGGGCGCGAGGGCGGCGACGATCTGCGCCTGGTCGCCGCCGGTGAAGTAGACGCTGCCATAGGCCGCGATGCGGTCGCAGAGGGCACGGTCGTGGGCGAGGCGGCGGGCGTTGCCGACGGTGAGCGGCACCACGTCGGCGTCGAAGCCGTGGCTGCGGAAGACCTGGGCGCTCTCCTCGCCCACGGCCTTGGGCTCGGTGGAGGGGGTGGGAAAGACGAGGATGCGGCCGGCCGCGAGCCGGTGGAGCTCGCCGAAGACGGCGACGT
The DNA here is from genome assembly GCA_046348915.1 of Amaricoccus sp. GTDB lineage: Bacteria > Pseudomonadota > Alphaproteobacteria > Rhodobacterales > Rhodobacteraceae > Amaricoccus. Next base: position 41 of record JAXMDH010000093.1, on the reverse strand, counting down.
TGCCGTCCTCGAGCCGGCCGCCGATGACGGCGAGCTTGCCC
>JAXMDH010000092.1:0-7841 GCA_046348915.1 Amaricoccus sp. | reverse complement strand
GATCAGCACCTGGTCCCACTCGGTATATGTATGCCGCCCGGTCTTGCCCGCGATCACGCTCGGGCAAATCTCGGCGAAGCGCTTCGCCGCCGCCGCGGTCGGCATCGTGTACATCACCTGCGTCGCGCAGTCGTGGTCGGGGCTGTTCATCGGCGCCGGCTTCAACCCGACGTTGTCGAGCGAGCGGGTGGCCGCGAGGATCCGCTGCTTCTCCCCCCGCATCGCCCCGATCATCCCCGGCAGCCGGTCGAGCTGCACGTTCAGCATCGCCCCCGTCAGCTCCGACGCCCGGGCGCCATTCGCCGCGAACGGCTTCTCGTCGTCCCGTCCCTCCCAGTAGAAGTGGCAGGGGTCGATCGCGCCCTTGACCCGCTTCGCCAGCCGGTCGTCGTTGACCGCGACCCCGCCGCCCTCGCCCGCGGTCATGTTCTTGTAGTAGTTGAAGCTGAAGCAGCCGATGTGCCCGATCGCTCCGAACATCCGGCCCCTGTAGCCGCCGCCGACCCCCTGGCAGGCGTCCTCGATCACGATCAGCTCGTGGCGATGGGCGATGTCCATGATCGCGTCCATGTCGCAGGCCGCGCCCCACATGTGCACCGGCACCACCGCGCGGGTGTGCGGGCCGATGGCATCCTCGATCGCCTTCGGGTCGATGGTGATCGATTCGTCGACGTCGACGATGACGGGGATCGCGCCGGCGGCGAGGACGGACGTGGCACTCGCCATGTAGGTATGCGCCGGGATCAGCACCTCGTCGCCCGGCCCGAGCCCCACCGCCGTCATCGCCGCGGCGAGGGCGTTCGACCCGCTGGCGGCGAGGGCGAAGTGGGCGACGCCGAGGTGCTCCGCATAGCGCTGCTCGAAGCGGTCGCACTCGTTGCCGATGCCGTAGCGGAACAGCGCCCGCTTCTCGATGACCCTGGTGAGGGCGTCGATCTCCTCCTGGCCGACGATGTACATCGTTTCTCTCCCTAGTTCTCGTTGCCGGCGCGCGTCACTGCCGCCCCCGGAGCTCGTCGCGGAGCCCGCGCATCCCGATCACCTCGATCCCGAACTCGCTGACCCACTCGGCGATCTTCGGCCCCCTGAAGAGCGCGTATTCCTCGGTCCGCACCCAGGCGTCCCTCGGATTGATCGCCTCGAAGTCGCCGGGCGCGTTGAAGTGCAGCGACAGGAACGTCAGCCCCGGCCCGATCGCCGCGAAGATCTCGCGGTACGCCGTCTCCGCGTCCGCCTTCCGCCCCCAGGGCGTCTCGTGGACGATCTCGAACACCGGCTCCCGCTCCGCCCGCGCCTCGGCGACCTGCGCGTCGTAGCGCGCGGTGTCGAGCGGCCCGGCATAGCTCGCCGGGTTGTAGCGCGAGAGGTCCTGCACCAGGAGCACCGGCAGCCCGTAGTCCTTGCCGAGCTGGCGGAAGATCGCGGTGAACTCCGGCATCTGCGCCGTACCCATGTGCGCGTCGAGGTGCGTCGGGTCGATCCCCGCCGCCAGCGCCGTGTCGACCTGCGCCCGCAGCTCCTTCTCCACCGCCGCCGGGTCCGCCTTCCGCGCCCGCGGCACGTCCGGGAAGAAGTACCCGAGCTCGTCGGTCAGCCCGGCCGAATGCGGCGGCGCCGTCAGCGGACGCCAGCGATACGGCACCTGCTCGCTGGTCAGCGTCAGGTGCACCCCGAGGTCGAGCCCCGGGTCGTCGACCGCGATCGCCGCCGCCTCCGGAAACCACGGACAGGGCACCATCACCGACCCCGAGCTGCAGCTCCCGTGCTTCGACAGCTCCACGAAGGCCGTGTTCGCCCCGTGCGACATCCCCACGTCGTCCTCGTGGATCACCACCCGCTTCGCTTCCGCCAACGCTCTTCTCCCTATCCAACCCGCCCGACGAGCTCCGTCAGCCCGTCGAGGTCGATCTCGTCCCGCCGGTAGTGCGCGGCGACCCGCCCCTGCGCCAGCACGGTCAGGTCGTCGGCGACCGACAGCGCGTGCCGGAAGTTGTGGGTGATCAGGATCACCGCCTGCCCCTTGTCCCGCGCCATCGCGATATGGTCGAGCACGCGCCCCGCCTGCCGGACCGCCAGCGCCGAGGTCGGCTCGTCGAGGATCAGGAGCGACGAGCCGAAGAACATCGCCCGCGCGATCGCCAGCGACTGCCGCTCGCCGCCCGAGATGTTGACCCCGCGCTCGTCGAGCCCCCGCTCCCAGCGCACGCCGAGGCTATGCAGCGCGTCCCGCGCCATCGCGTCCGCCCGCTTCAGGTCGAGCCACCGGAACGGCCCGAACCCCTTCTGCGGCTCGCGCCCGAGCACGATGTTGCGCGTCACCGACAGCAGCTCGCAGACCGCGAGATCCTGGAACACCGTCGCGATCCCCCGCGCCCGCGCCTCCGCCGGATTGCGGAACGCCACCGGCGCGCCGCGGAAGCGCAGCTCCCCCCGGTCCGGCGGAAACACCCCCGACAGGATCTTGATCAGCGTCGACTTCCCCGCGCCGTTGTCGCCGAGGAGCGCGAGGATCCGCCCCTCGTAGGCCCGGAGCGACACGTCGACGAGCGCCGTCGTCGCCCCGAACCCCTTGGAAATGCTCCGCGCCTCGATCACCGGCACCGCGCCCTCGGGGATCGGCGCCACCGCCCGCTCGGTGACCGCATCGTGCGAGCCCGGCGCGCTCATCGCCGCTCCTCCCCGCGGATCGCCGCATCCGCCGCGGCGCTCGATCGCCGGTAGCCGCCGGTCGGCTTCGCCCGCGTCAGCCGTCGCGCCACGTCGGTGTTGAGGATCACCGCCCCGACCACGATCAGCCCGGTCAGCGTCTTGAACAGGTGCCCGGGCGCGCCGGCCAGCACCAGCCCGACCTGGATGATCGCGAACGTCACCGACCCGAACACCGTGCCGATCACGCTGCCGTAGCCGCCCGAGAGCAGCGTCCCGCCGATCACCGTGACGGCGACCGCCTGCAGCTCCATCCCCTCGCCGCGCAGCGCGTCGACCGAGGCGAAGCGCGCAACCTGGATGATGCCGGCGACCGCGGCGAGCGCCGAGGTGATCATGAACAGGATCACCGTCACCCGGTCGACCGGCACCCCGAGGTTCCGCGCCGCCTGCGCGTTCTGCCCGCAGGCCTGCACCCAGTTGCCGAACCGCGTCCTGTTCAGCAGGAACGTCCCGAGCAGCCCGAGCAGGATGAACCAGAGCATCGACATGCGGAACCCGCCGAGCAGCGGCCCCGCCATCGCCGCCTTGAACACCGGCGGGATCGCCACCGTCATCGGGAACCCGCCCGTCAGCGCGATCAGGATGCCGCGCCAGATCAGCATCGTCCCGAGCGTCACCACGAACGAGTGGATGCGGAACCGCACCACGATCAGCCCGTTCAGCAGGCCGAGCAGCGCCCCCGCGACGACCGCCAGCGGCGTCGCGAGCAGCGGCGACAGCCCCCAGTCACGCATCAGCACCACCGCGACGTAGGACGTCAGGCCGAGCACCGCCCCGACCGAGAGATCGAAGTGCCCGCCGATCATCAAGAGCGTGACGCCGATCGACAGGATCCCGAGCTCGGCCGCCACCGCCATGATGCTGATCGCGGTCAGCTTGGTCGGATAGAGGTCGGGCGCCAGCGCGGTGAAGATCAAGGACAGGATCACGACGGCCGCCAGCGCCGTCGATTCCGGGCGCAGCATGAAGCGCCGCGCCGCCTCGCCGAAGCGCGCGCCGCGGCCCGGCGCCGGGGAAAGATCGTCCTGGCTCAAGCGGATGTCCTCTCGGCGGAGGCGACTCCGGCTGCCCGGAGCCGCCGGCCCCTCAGCGGTAGCCCGCCTCGACCATCTTCGCGACCTTCTCGACGTTGTCCTTGTCGACGATGGTCGGCCCCGTCAGGAAGTAGTTCCCCATCTGCAGCCCGTACTTGATGTTGTGGGTCAGCAGCAGCACCGGCATGTAGCCGCGCCAGAACTGCTGCTGGTCGATGGTGAAGGCCTGCCGCCCGTCCTTGATCGCCGCCAGCGACTGGGCGACGATGTCGTAGCCGGTCAGGATCAGGTCGTCCCGCCCGCTGTCCGCCTTCGCGCTCAGGAACCCGTCGATCACGTCGCAGGTGCTGGTCGCGGCCGCGGTGTCCGGGTTGCGCCGCAGGTAGTTGAACAGCGCCTCCGACTGCTGCCCCGGATCCATCGTCAGCTCGAGGAACTCGGCGTCGACGCCGTTCTTCTTCAGTTCGTCGATCTCCGAGGTCGCGCGCAGCTGGCAGGACGCATCCCCCGGCTGCTGGTTCGCGACCACGACCTTGCCCTTCACGCCCATCTTCAGCAGCCGGTCGGCCGTGAGCTTCCCCGCGACTCCCTCGTCCGAGCCGGTGCGGAACAGGAACATGTCGTTCGGGTCGCGCGCGGCGGCGCCGGACGGCGGGGCGGCGGCGCTGCCGACCGCGATCCCGGCCTCCTTCGCCCGCGCGACGACGTCTGAATAGGCCGAGTCATCGGCGAAGACGCAGATCGCGATGCCGTTCGCCTGCGCCGCGATCGCCTCCTCGATCTTCTGCACCTGGTTCGGGATCGTCAGCTGGTCGGGATAGACGTAGGTGACCTTGACCCCGAGGTTCTTGCCCGCCTCCTCGGCGCCGCGCGCGAGGTAGCCGTGGAAGCCGGTCGGCGCCGCGCAGCCGACGAAGTAGATCGAGATCTCCTTGTCCTGCGCCGAAGCCGCTCCCGCCATCGCCGCGAGGCCGCCCCCAGCCGCCAGGCATGCCAGCCAGCCACGCACCCGTCCCGTCATCGCCCTTCTCCCCTTCCTGTCGTCGCATCCCGGGGGTGCGCGAGCCCTTGCCTCCCGCAGCGGCCCGTCGCGAAGCCATCGCGCGGCCGTCTTGTCGCCCCCTCGTGCGATCAAGAGGATACGGCTTGCCCCGTCCCCGCAGACAGGGCCACATTCCGACAATCCGATGGGTACACCTCGAACCGAGCTCGCCTACCCGCTCGACCTCGTCGCGCTCGGGGACGACCGCGCGACGCCGCTCTATCGCCAGCTCTGCGACCAGCTGCGCCGGCTGATCCTGACCGGCGCCGTGCCCTCCGGCACCCGCATCCCCTCGATCCGCGCCGCGGCGCTCGGCCTCGGCGTCTCGCGCAACACCGTCGTCGCCGCCCTCGACCAGCTCGCGGCCGAGGGGCTGCTCGAGACCCACCACGGCCAGGGAACCCGCGTCGCCGCCGCGGCACCCGCCCGCGCCGCGCCCGCCGCCGGCGCGTACCAGTCGGCGGCCGGCGACGGCCTCTCCGCCCGCGGCCGGCTGATGGCCGCCCAGCCCCGCGTCCGCACCCGGCCGGGCCACAGCGCCTTCCATCCCGGCACCCCGGCGATCGAGGAATTCCCGTTCAAGACCTGGAGCCGCATCCTGTCGCGCACCGCCCGCGCCGGCGGCGAGGACCTGTTCGGCTATCACTACATCGCCGGCCACCCCGACCTGCGCGAGGCGATCGCGAGCTTCCTGACCGCCATGCGCGGCGTCCGCTGCACGCCCGAGCAGATCGTGGTGACGACCGGCGGCCAGGCCGCGCTCGACCTGCTCGCGCGCCTGCTCCTCGACGAGGGCGACACCGTCTGGATGGAGGAGCCGGGCTACCTCGGCGCCCGCGGCGCCTTCCTCGCCGCCGGCGCCCGGCTCGCGCCGCTCGCCGTCGGCCGCGACGGCTGGCAGCTGCCCCGCCCGGACGCGCCCGCCCCGCGGCTCGTCTACCTCACCCCGTCCTGCCAGCACCCGCTCGGCATCACCATGCCGCTCGACGGCCGCCGCGAGATGCTCGCCCGCGCCCGCCGGCACGACGCCTGGGTGGTCGAGGACGACTTCGACGGCGAATACACCTTCCGCGGCGCGCCGCTGCCGGCGATGCAGGGCCTCGACGCGCAGGCCCGCGTCGTCTACCTCGGCACCTTCGCCAAGACGCTTTTCCCCTCGATGCGCCTCGGCTTCGCCGTCCTGCCGCGCGAGCTCGCCGAGCGTGCGCGGACGGCCCTCAGCCTGACCGGCCAGTTCGCGCCCCTGGTGCCGCAGGCGGCGCTCGCCGCCTTCATCCGCGAGGGCTTCTTCTTCCGCCACCTCAACCGGATGCGCCGGCTCTACGCCCGCCGCCGCGCCACCTTCATGCGGCTCCTCGCCGACGAGCTCGGCGACCTCCTCGACCCGATCGACGGCCGCACCGGGATCCAGATCGCGGCCCCGTTCCGCGTCCCGCTCGGCGACCGCGCGGTGGTCGCCCGCTGCCACGCCGAGGGCATCCATCCCGCACCGCTGTCGCTCTATTTCGTCGGGCCGCCGGCGCTGTCGGGCCTCCTCCTCGGCTACGCGGGCCTCGCCGAGCCGGCGATGCAGCGCGCGATCCCCCGCCTGCGCCACATCGTCGAAGAGGCGGCGCGGCTCCGGTGAGCCGTCGCACGCGTCGCAAGGCGAGCGGTCCGGCCGCGCGTCGCGTCACGCCGCGCGGCCCGGTTCCCGTTCACCACGCCGACGCACGGCGCTCCTCCGGCCGCACCGCCCGTGGTATTGTCGATATCAGGGGCGCGCCGACGTTAACCACGTTCGCCAACGCGGGCCGGCCGGCCCGGTCTCAGAACAGGTCGAGCAGCCGCTTCAGATAGTCGAGCTCGAGCTGCGGCCGGCCGAGGTCGCCGGCGCGCCGGCGGATCTCGTCGAGCAGCGCCTTGGCGCGGCTGGCGCTGTCGCCCTCGGGCAGGATGTCGCGGTTGGTGCCGATGCTCCCCGCCCCGCCGATCGGGCGGCCGAGCGGGTCGCGCCCGTTCTCGGCGGTCGCCTCGCCGCCGACCTGGCCCTGCTGGCCGTCGCGGCCCTTCTGCGCCTGCGTCAGGTCCTCGCCCATCTGGCGCATGCCCTCGCGCATCTTGTCGATCGCCTCGGCCTGGTGGTCGATCGCGCCCGAGGTGTCGCCGTCGCGCAGCCCGTCGCGGGCCTCGCCCATGTTGCGCTCGGCCTCGCGCAGCGCCTGGCGCGCCGCCTCGCCGGCCTCGCCCGGCAGCCCCTGCTGCAGGCTTTCCATCAGCTGGCGCAGCGCCTCCTGCCGGTCCGCCAGCGACTGGTCGGAATTGTCCCCGCCGCCGGCCTGGTCGCCGCCCGGCTGGCCCGGCTGCCCGTCCTGGCCCTGGTCGCCGGGGCGGTCGCCGCGGAACTGGCGCTGCAGCTGCTGGAAGCTGTCGTCGGCCAACCCCTGCTGCTCGCGCAGCGCGTCGGCGAGGCCCTGCATCGACTGCTCGCCCTGGCCGTTCTCGCCGGTCCCGGCGCCGTTCTGGTCGCCCATGACCATCTGCATGTTGTCGAGCAGCTGCTGCAGCATGTCGAGCAGCGCCTGCGCCTCCTCCTTGCGCCCCTGCTCCGACAGCTCCTGGATCCGGTCCATCAGCTGCTGGATCTGGTCCTGGGTCATCGACTTGCCGCCGGGCGGAATCTGCGCCTGCTTCTGGCCCTTCTGGGCGTCGCGCGCCATCTGGTCCATGTAGTTGCGCGTCGCCTGGCGCAGCTCGTCCATCAGCCGGGCGATCTCCTCGTCGCTCGCCCCGTTCTCCAGCGCCTGCTGCAGCCGCTCCTTGGCCCGCGCCAGCCGCTGCGCCGCGTCGGCGAGCGTCCCGTCCTCGATCTGCAGCGCCGCCTGCCAGAGCGCCGCGGCGACGCCGTCGCGCACCTCGGCCGAGGCGGTCTGCCCGCCCTGCGTCGCCGCGTCGAGCGTCCGGATCGCCGAGCGCACCACCAGATAGGCGCGCGGGCTCGAGAAAGCGTCGTCCGGGCGGTTGGTGACGGCCTTCAGCACCTGCGTCACGCGGCGGCCGTTCGCCGCCGACCAGAG
>JAXMDH010000091.1:0-7924 GCA_046348915.1 Amaricoccus sp. | reverse complement strand
CGCCGAGGCCCTCGCCGACCCCGAGACCGTGGCCTTCGTCCGCGACCAGGGCCGGCAGGCCGCCTACCTCACCTCGGTCTGCATGGGCGCCTTTCTCCTCGGCGCCGCCGGCCTGCTGCAGGGTCGCCGCGCCGCCACCCACTGGGCCTACGTCGATCTCCTGCCGCTCGTCGGCGCTCGCCACGAACCCGGCCGCGTCGTCCGCGACGGCAACCTCATCACCTCGGGCGGCGTGACGGCCGGCATCGACTTCGCCTTCAGCGTCATCGCCGAGCTCGCCGGCCCCGAGGTCGCGAAAGCCGTCCAGCTCGGCATCGAGTACGACCCCGCACCCCCCTTCGCCGCCGGCACCCCCGACAAGGCCCCCGGGTCCGCCGTCGCGCTGATGCGCGCCCGCAACGCCGGCGCCCACGCCGCCCTCGCCCGCGCCTTGCGCGAGGGTGCGGACATTCCTTGACAGCCGGTTAACGCCGAAACCGATCGCGAGCGATCTCAACGGCTTACCGGTCTGTCCGCGTGCGGACACAGGGCTCTGTCCGCACCTCAGACCGTCACCCGGCCCCCGTCCCGCCCCGCCCGGTCGATCGCATGGATGACGCGCTCGAATTCGAGCGCCTCGGAAAAGTCCGGATACGCCTTCTCCCCGCCGGCGATCGACCGCAGGAACTCCGCCGCCTCGATCACCTTCAGGTCGTTGAACCCGAGCTGGTGCCCCGCCGCCGGCGTGAAGCCGGCATAGGGCGGATGCGCCGGCCCGGAGAGGATCGTCCGGAACCCCTGCTCGCCCGCCGGTCCCTCGTTCACGTAGAGCTTGAGCTCGTTCATCCGCTCCTGCTCGAAGGCGATCATCCCCTTCGTCCCATGCACCTCGAACCCCAGCCGGTTCTTCCGTCCCCAGGCCGACCGCGAGCTCGACAGCACCCCGGTGACCCCGGTCCGGAACCGCACCAGCGCGCTCGCGATATCCTCGTTCTCGACCTTCCCCCGCCCCGACCCGTCCGCCAGCGGCCGCGTCCCGTGCACCGTCGCCGTGTCCGCCACCAGGCTCTCGATCGGCCCGCACAGCCCGTACGCCAGGCTCACCAGGTGGCACCCGAGATCCCCGAGCGTCCCGAGCCCCGCGTCGCTGATCCGCGCCCGCCACGTCCACGCGAGCTCCGGGTCCGCCTGGTAGTCCTCGTCGACGAAGCCGCGGAAATGCACCACCCGCCCGATCGTCCCCCCCTCGACCAGCCGCTGCGCATGCCGGTACGCCGGGTTCCGCAGGTAGTTGTACCCGACGATCGTCTTCACCCCCGCCGCCGCCGCGGCCGCCGCCATCTCCTCCGCCTCGGGAACCGTCAGCGCCAGCGGCTTCTCGCACCACACGTGCTTGCCCGCCGCGACCGCCTCCAGCGCCATTTCCCGGTGCAGCCGGTTCGGCACCGTGATCGAGACCACCTCGACCTCCGGATCCGCCACCAGCGCCCGCCAGTCCCCGGTCGCCCGCTGGAACCCCAGCTGCCGCCCCATCGCCTCCGCCCGCTCGCCCGGCGTGTCGCAGACCGCCACCAGCCGCGGCGCCGCCACGTCCCCGAACACCCGCCCGACCGCCGCCCACGCCAGCGCATGGCACTTCCCCATGAAACCGGTGCCGATCAGCCCGACGCCAACTCCCGCCATTTTCGACTCCCAATGTCGCGAGGATGTGGAATAGATATTCCAGCGCGCCATGCGCCCGATCCGAACGAGCTGTCAAGGGAGAGCGCACGCCATGCACCAGCCGCCCGCGCCCGATTCCATCGAGGCGCTGTTCGAGGCCATCTCCGAGCGCGCCGAGGCGATGCCGAAGCGCCTGCGCCAGTGCGCCGACTTCATCGTGCGCAACCCCGACCGCGTCGCCGTCTCCACCGTCGCCGAGCTCGCCGAGCTCGCCGACGTCCAGCCCTCGGCGATGATGCGTTTCTGCCAGGACCTCGGCTTCTCCGGCTTCAGCCAGATGCAGCGCCTGTTCCGCGACGAATACTCCCGCAAATGGCCCGACTATTCCACCCGGCTGCTCAACCTCCGCGCGGCGGGCGAGCGCCGGCCCGGGGCGCTCCTCGCCGAGTTCGTCGAGGCCGGCCGCGCCTCGCTCGAGAACCTGATGACCACCATCGACGCGGAAATGCTCGAAAGAGCCGTGGACGTGCTGGCCGCCGCCCCGATGATCCACCTCGTCGGCTATCGCCGCTCGTTCCCGATCGCGAGCTACCTCGCCTACGCTCTGGAGAAGATGGCCGTGCCCTGCGTGCTCCACACCGCCGTTGGCCAGCTGCCGACCGGGCACGCCCTTCGCCCCCGCGACGCCGTCCTCGCGATCACCTTCGCCCCCTACAGTGCCGAGACCATCGCCTTCGTCGAGGCGGCACGCGCCGGCGGCCACCCGGTCATCGCAATTACCGACAGCCTGTCGAACCCGCTGCAGCGCCTGAAGGTCCTGCCGCTCCTCGTCTCCGAAGTCGACGTCGGCGCCTTTCGCGCCCTCTCCGCCACCTTCGCCCTCGCCATCGCCCTCGCCGTCGCCCTTGGCGCGCGACGCGAAACGGGCGGTGATTTTGCTGTTCCCTAGACGGAATATTTATTCTATTTTGGCCGCGGGACGCCGGCGCCGCGAGTCGCGCCCGCGGGGAAGGGACACCGGGATGCCGAAGCTCGACGTGATCACCATCGGCCGCTCTTCGGTTGACCTCTATGGCGGCCAGATCGGCGGCCGGCTCGAGGACATGGCGAGCTTCCAGAAGTACATCGGCGGCTCGCCCACCAACATGGCTGCCGGCACCGCCCGCCTAGGGCTGAAGTCGGGCCTGATCACCCGTGTCGGCGACGAGCACATGGGCCGCTTCATCCGCGAGACCCTCACCGCCGAGGGCGTCGACGTCCGCGGCGTGGTCACCGACCCCGAGCGCCTGACTGCGCTTGTCATCCTCGGCATTCGCGACCAGCACGACTTCCCGATGATCTTCTTCCGCGAGAATTGTGCCGACATGGCGCTTTGCGAGGACGACATCGATCCCGCCTTCATCGCCGACTCTCGCTCCGTGGTCGTGACCGGCACGCACCTCTCGAACCCCCGCACCGAAGCGGCCGTCCTCAAGGCGCTGAAGCTCGCCCGCGAGGACGGCGCCCGCACCGCCCTCGACATCGACTACCGCCCGAACCTCTGGGGCCTCGCCGGCCACGCGGAGGGCTTCAGCCGCTTCGTCGAGAGCGCCGAGGTCACCGCCAAGCTCCAGTCGACGCTGCACCTCTTCGATCTGATCGTCGGCACCGAGGAGGAGTTCCACATCGCCGGCGGCTCCACCGACACCCTTGCCGCCCTCAAGGCCGTCCGCGCCGTCTCCGACGCGACGCTGATCTGCAAGCGCGGCGCCGCCGGTGCCGTCGCCTTCGAGGGCGAGATCCCGTTCGGCCTCGACGAGGGCCAGACCGGGCCCGGCTTCCCGATCGAGGTCTTCAACGTGCTGGGAGCGGGCGACGGCTTCATGTCCGGCCTCCTGACCGGCTGGCTGACCGACCAGGACTGGCCGACCGCGCTAATGTATGCCAACGCCTGCGGCGCCTTCGCCGTCTCGCGCCACGGCTGCACGCCGGCCTACCCGTCCTGGGTCGAGCTTCAGTTCTTCCTCGACCGCGGCATCAGGACCCCGGCCCTCAGAAAAGACGCCGAGCTCGAGCAGATCCACTGGTCGACCAACCGCCTGCACGACTGGTCGCGGATGCGCGTGTTCGCCTTCGACCACCGGATGCAGCTCGAGGCGATCGCCGACGAGGCCGGCGTCCCGCACGAACGGATCGGCGCCTTCAAGCTCCTCTGCCTGGAGGCCGCCCGCCGCGTCGCCGCCGGCGACAAGGGCTACGGCATCCTCTGCGACGGCCGCCTCGGCCGCGACGCGCTATACGCCGCCGCCGGCTCGGGCCTCTGGATCGGCCGCCCGGTCGAGCTCCCCGGCAGCCGACCGCTTCGGCTCGAAGCCGACATCGAGCCCGACTACGGCTCTGCGCTCGCCGAATGGCCGCTCGAGCACGTGGTCAAGGTGCTCTGCTTCTACCACCCCGACGACAGCGCCGAGCTCCGATCGGAGCAAGAGGCGACCGTCGCCCGGCTCTTCCGCGCGGCCCGCGCCAACCGTCTGGAATTTTTGCTCGAGATCATCCCGTCCAAGGTCGCGCCCGTGAGCGACACGACGTCGGCCGAGGTCATCCAGCGGTTCTACGACATCGGCGTCTACCCCGACTGGTGGAAGCTCGAGCCGATGCGGACCGATGCGGCCTGGGCGAACGCGGTCGATGCGATCACCCGCAACGACAAGCACACCCGCGGCATCGTCGTCCTCGGCCTCGAGGCGCCGACCGACGAGCTGGCCGCCAGCTTCGCCGTCGCTGCCCGCCACGACCTCGTGAAGGGCTTCGCCGTCGGCCGCACCATCTTCGCCGACGCCGCCCGCGGGTGGCTCTCGGGCGAGCTGACCGACGAGGAGGCCGTCGCCGACATGGCCGCGAAATACGAACGCCTCTGCCGCCTCTGGGACGAGGCCCGGGCAGACGAGAGCGCGCGAAAGGGAGCCGCCGCATGAAGACCGTCCGACTGACCGCCGCCCAGGCGCTGGTCCGCTACTGCGCCCACCAGCTCAACGAGGAAGGCGTGCCCTTCCTCGCCGGCTGCTGGGCGATCTTCGGCCACGGCAACGTCGCCGGCATCGGCGAGGCGCTCTACGCCGCCGGCGACAGCTTCCCGACCTGGCGCGCCCACAACGAGCAGGGCATGGCGCACGCCGCCATCGCCTACGCCAAGGCCTCGAACCGCAAGCGCGCGATGGCCGTCACCACGTCGATCGGCCCCGGTGCCCTCAACATGGTCACCGCGGCCGCAATGGCGCACGTAAACCGGCTTCCCGTCCTCCTCGTCCCCGGCGACGTCTTCGCCAGCCGCGCCCCCGACCCGGTGCTGCAGCAGCTCGAGGACTTCGGCGACGGCACCGTCACCGTCAACGACGCCTTCAAGACCGTCAGCCGCTATTTCGACCGCATCCTGCGCCCCGAGCAGCTGTTGACCGCTCTCCCGCGCGCCTTCGCCACGATGACCGACCCCGCCGACTGCGGCCCGGTCACCCTCGCCTTCTGCCAGGACGTGCAGGCCGAGGCCTTCGACTGGCCGGTCGAGTTCTTCGCGCCGAAGGAATGGCACCGCCGCCGCCCGCGCCCCGGCCTGCGCGAGGTCAAGGTCGCCGCCGACGCCATCCGCGCCGCGAAGCGCCCGATCCTCATCGCCGGCGGCGGCGTGCTCTACGCCGAGGCGACCGGCGCCCTGAAGGCCTTCGCCGAGAGGCACAACATCCCCGTCGGCGAGACCCAGGCGGGGAAATCCTCGATGCCCTGGGACCACCCGATGAACCTCGGCTCGGTCGGCGTCACCGGCTCCTCGGCCACCAATGCCATCGCCGCCGAGGCGGATGTCGTCATCGGCGTCGGCACCAGGCTGCAGGACTTCACCACCGGCTCGTGGGCGCTCTTCCAGGGCCCCAACCGCCGCATCGTCTCGATCAACGTCACCCCCTGGGACACCCATAAGCACAACGCGCTGCCGCTCGTCGCCGACGCCCGCCTCGCCCTCGACGAGCTCTCGCAGCTGCTCGGCGACCACCGCGCCCCCGAGGTCGACGCCGGCCTCAAGCGCGACTGGATCGCCGCGGTCGACGCCGTCACCGCCGCGCCGTCGGGCAACGAACTCGCGACCGACATGCAGGTGATCGGCGCCGTCCAGCGCGGCCTCCCGGATGACGCCATCGTCGTCTGCGCCTCGGGCGGCCTGCCGGGCGAGTTGCACAAGCTCTGGAAGACGGCCCGCCCCAACGGCTACCACCTCGAGTACGGCTTCTCGACCATGGGATACGAGATCGCCGGCGGCCTCGGCGTCAAGATGGCTCACCCCGAGCGCGAGGTCGTCGTCATGCTCGGCGACGGCAGCTACATGATGATGAACTCCGAGCTCGCCACCTCGGTGATGCTCGGTCAGAAGCTCATCGTCGTCGTCCTCGACAACCGCGGCTTCGGCTGCATCAACCGGCTGCAGCTGAAATGCGGCGGCGCCTCGTTCAACAACCTGATCGACACGGCCCGCCACGTCGTCCCGTCGGCGATCGACTTCGCCGCCCACGCCGCGGCGATGGGCGCCGTCGCCGAGAAGGTCGGCTCGATCGCCGAGCTCGAGGAGGCGATGAAACGAGCGCGCACTTCCGATCGTTCGTACGTCATCGTCATCGACACCGACCCGATGCCGACCACCGAGGCCGGCGGCGCCTGGTGGGACGTGGCCGTCCCCGAGGTCTCCGACCGCGCCGAGGTGCGCGCGGCTCGGGTCGACTACGACAACGCGCGTGAACTCCAGCGTCTGGCGGACTGATCCATGATCCTATACGGCACCAACCCGATTGCCTGGTCCAACGACGACGACCACTCGATCGGCGGCGACATTCCCCTCGAGCAGTGCCTGCGGGAGGCCGGCGAGATCGGCTTCGATGGCATCGAGAAGGGCCACAAGATGCCCGCCGACCCGGTCGCGCTGAAGGCCGCCCTCGACCCCTTCGGCCTTAAATTCGTCTCCGGCTGGTACTCGCTCGAGCTCCTCGCCCGCTCGGTCGAGGACGAGAAGCGCGCAATCCAGCCCCACCTCGACCTCCTGAAGGCGATGGGCTGCCAGGTTGTGATCGCCTGCGAGACCTCGAACGCCATCCACGGCCGCGACGACATCCCGCTCGTCGACGGCCCGGTGCTCGGTGACCACGACTGGGCGAAGTTCGGCGCCGACGTCGAGGCGATCGCCGAATTCACCGCCGCCCAGGGCATCACGCTCGCCTATCACCACCACATGGGCACCGTCGTCGAGGCCCCGCACGAGATCGACCATTTCATGGCCAATACGGGACCTGCGACGAAGTTACTCCTCGATACCGGCCATTGCCTGTTCGGTGGGGGCGACCCGGCCGAGCTCGCGAGGAAGTACATGAACCGCGTCGCCCATATCCACGCCAAGAACGTCCGCCTCCCCATCGCCCAGGCCGTCGAGGTCGACCACCTCTCGTTCCTCGAGGGCGTCCGCCGCGGCGTCTTCACCGTCCCCGGCGACCCCGAGGGCGCCGTCGACTTCGCGCCCGTCCTGAAGACCGCCGCCGAGCACGGCTATTCGGGCTGGCTCGTCATCGAGGCCGAGCAGGACCCTGCCGTCCGCAGCCCGCTCCTCTACCAGTCGATGGGCCTGCAGGCACTCAAGGAGCTCGCCCGCGAGGCCGGGCTGGACAAGGCCTGATGTCCCTCGCGATCGGCGTCATCGGCACCGGCGCCATCGGCCGCGACCACGCCCGCCGCATCACCCGCACGCTCGCGGGCGGCCGCGTGGTTGCGGTCAGCGACATCGACCCCGCCGCTGCCCGTGCCACCGTCGAGGCGCTCGGCCTCGACGCCCGCGTCTTCGCCACCGGCCCCGAGCTCATCGCCGCCCCCGAGGTCGAGGCCGTCGTCGTCACCTCCTGGGGCGCCACCCACGAGGCCCTCGTCCTCGCCGCCCTCGCCGCCGGCAAGCCCGTCTTCTGCGAGAAGCCGCTCGCGACCACCGCCGCCGGCGCGATGAACGTCGTCCGCGCCGAGACCGCCCTCGGCCGCCGCCTGGTCCAGGTCGGATTCATGCGCCGCTACGACCCCGGCTACCGCGCGCTCAAGGCCGCGGTCGACGACGGCGCGATCGGCGCCCCCCTCGTCGTCCATTGCGCCCACCGCAACGTCGATGCCCCCGAAACCGCCACCAACGCCGAATCGATCACCGAGACCTTCATCCACGAGCTCGACATCCTGCGCTGGCTCCTCGCCGACGACTACGTCAGCACCCAGGTCGCCTTCCCGCGCCGCACCC
>JAXMDH010000090.1:0-7961 GCA_046348915.1 Amaricoccus sp. | reverse complement strand
CGGCGAACCGCTCACCGAAAGACGGGTGCGTCCGCCGATGTCTCCGTCGAGCTCAAGGGTGAGGCGACATACGCCGCCGAACTCGATCTCGGCGACGCGGGCATGCCCGGGGCCGCAGCCATCGGCCTTCGCCAGCGAGATCTGCTCCGGACGGATCATGATTTCGGCCGCGCCACATCGGTCGCCGGCGACCGCGACGTGCCCGAGGGCGCAGTCGGCCACGCCGCCGGCGAGGCGTGCCGGAAGGACGATCGCGTGGCCGAGGAGGGCGGCGACCTCCGGATCGCAGGGGCGGAGGTAGAGCTCGGCGGGCGGGCCGGCCTGGGCCAGTCGGCCCGCGCGGAAAACCGCGAGCTGGTCGGCGAAGGCCAGCGCCTCCTCCTGGTCGTGCGTGACGAGGACGCTGGCGATGCCGGCCGCGTCGAGGAGGCGCGCGACGGCGCGGCGGGTGCCGGCGCGGAGGCCGGTGTCGAGCGCGGAGAACGGCTCGTCGAGCAGCATCAGCCGTGGCCTCCGTGCCAGGGCGCGCGCCAGCGCCACCCGCTGCTGCTGCCCCCCGGAGAGCTCGTGCGGCCAGCGTCGGCCGAGGGTCGGGTCGAGCTCGACGGTCGCCATCAGCTCGCGGATCCGCGCCGTCCTGCCGCGGTCGCGCCGGGGGAGGCCGAAGCCGATGTTGTCGGCGACGCTCAGGTGCGGGAAGAGGCCGCCGTCCTGCGTCACGATGCCGACGTCGCGAAGATGCGCGGGCAGCGCCGACGGGCCATCGGCGAGCGGCCGGCCACCGAGCGCGATCCGACCTTGGTCCGGAGCCTCGAAACCGGCGACGAGCCGCAGCAGCGTCGTCTTGCCCGAGCCCGAAGGGCCGATCACCGCGGTCCGGCTGCCGGGCGCGACGACGAGGTCGACGCCGGAGAGCGCGGCGACGGAACCGTAGGACTTCGAAAGGCCATCGAGAACGAGGAGGCTCACGATCCGGACCAGCGTCGCGACTGGGCGTGGAGAAGCCAGGTCAGGGGCAGCGAGAGGAGGATCATGAGCAGCGCGTAGGGCGCGGCGGCGGCATAGTCGAGCTCGCCGCTCAGCGACCAGAAGCGCATGGCGAGCGTGCGTGTCCCGTTCGGCGCGAGCATCTGGGTCGCGGTCAGCTCGTTGACGATGCCGAGCGAAACCAGCGCCATCGCGGCCGCCACCCCCGGCGCCGCGAGGCGGATCGTCACCGCCCAGAGCGCCGCGACCGGCGAGCGGCCGAGCGTCCAGGCGGCCTGCTCGAGCTCGCGCGGCACCTGGGCGACGCTGGTGCGCAGGCCGATCAGCGCGCGCGGCAGGAAGATCAGCGCGTAGGCGAGCAGGATCGTCGCGACGCTCTGGTAGAGCGGCAGCGCCACCCGGACGGTGACGGTGACGAGCGCGAGCGCGACGATGACGCTCGGGATGACCCCGACGATGTAGTTCGCGCCTTCGAGCGTGCGCTCGAGCCGTCCGGGCGAGCGGGAGGTGAGCCAGGCGGTCGGCACCGCCGCCAGCGTGGTCAGGAGCCCTCCGGCGAGCGCCAGGGTCAGGGTCTGGCCGAGGGCGCCGGCGAGGTCGCGGCTGCGCCAGACCTCGTCGCCGCCGGCGGCGAGCCAGCGGGCAAGCGTGGCCAACGGGACGCCGATGGCGAGCGCCGCGAGCCCGGCGGGCAGCAGCAGGCACGGGAGCAGCGCCCGGCCGAGCCGCCGCCGCGGCGCCCGGCGCGGGGCGCCGGAGCCGACCCGCGCGTAGCGGATGCGGCCGCGGATTGCCGCATCGGCGGCGAGGAGCAGCAGCGAGCATAGGACGAGGGGAACCGCGAGCATGTTGGCGGCGGCGCTGTTGAAGCTCGACTGGAACTGGCCGACGATCGCGGTGGTGAAGGTGTCGAAGCGGATCGAGGCGAAGAGCCCGTATTCGGCGAGCAGATGCAGGCCGACGAGGAGCGCGCCGCCGAGGAGCGCGAGCCGGAGCTGCGGCAGCACCACGCGGAGGAAGACGCCGAGCGGCGGCTGGCCGAGCGCGGCGGCGGCCTCCTCGAGCGCGGGATCGAGCCGGCGCAGGGCGGCGGCGACAGGAAGGTAGGCGAGCGGGAAGTAGGCGAGGACGGAAACGAGGACGCCGGCCGGGAGGCCATGCAGGCTCGGGACGGCGCTCACCCAGGCGTAGCTGTGCACGAAGGCCGGGATCGCGAGCGGCGCGACCGCAAGCCACGCCCAGAGGCGGGCGCCGGGCAGGTCGGTGCGCTCGACGAGCCAGGCGAGGACGACGGCGAGAGCGGCGCAGATCGGCACGGTGAGGAGGGCGAGCGCGACCGTGTTCAGCATCAGCTCGCCGACCCTGGGGCGGAGGACCAGCGCCAGCGAGGCGCGCCACCCGGTCTCGACGCTGACCCAGACGACGAAGCCGAGCGGCAGCAGCGCCAGCGCCGTGACGGCCAGCGCCGCCAGCCGCAAGCCGGAGACGGACGAAGCGACGCCCCGGCTGCGAACCGGGGCGTCGAGGCGACGAAGCGTGGCGGTGGTCATCGGGCTACCGTCGCGGCGCGACCTGGCGGGCGGCTTGCTAGAGCAGGCCGGCGCCGGTCATCAGGTCGACCACGGCCTTGCTGTCCAGCTCGGACGGCTCGACGTCCGGCGCCTGAAGGTCGGCGAGCGGGACGAGGGCCGGGTTCGAAGCGCCGTCGACGCCCACCGCGTATTCGAACGAGTCGCCGGTCTTCAGGATCGCCTGGCCGCCCTTGCCGGTCACCCACTGGAGGAAGGCCTGGGCCTGCTCCGGATGCTTGCTCGAGGCGAGCACGCCGCCCCCGGAGATGCTGACGAAGGCACCGGGATCCTGGTTCCTGAAGTAGTGCAGCGCGACGTTCTTGCTGTTCTCGCCGGTCTTCGCCTGATCCCCGAACCAGTAGTAGTGGTAGATCAGCGCCCCCTCGATCTCGCCGGCGTTGACCGCCTTCATCGCCGTCGAGTTCCCGCGGTAAGCGACGAAGTTCGTCTTCATCGCGTCGAGCCAGGCCTTGGTCTCGGCCTCGCCCTTGAGCTCGAGCAGCGCGCCCACGATCGCCTGGAAGTCAGCGCCGGTCGGCGAGGCGGCCCAGCGGCCCTTCCAACTCGGGTCGGCGAGGTCGAGCATCGAGGCCGGCAGCGCCGCCTCGCCGAGCCTGGTCTTGTCGTAGGCGAAGACGGTCGAGCGGGCGGCGATGCCGGTCCAGTTGCCGTTGTCGGGCCGAAAGGCTTCCGGCACCTGCGCGAGCGTCTCGGGAAGGACCGGCGCGAAGAGGCCGGCCGCGTCGACCAGCGCCATCGCCGGCGAGTTCTCGGTCAGGAAGACGTCGGCGGGCGAGGCCGCGCCCTCCTGCACGAGCTGGTTGCCGAGCTCGGTGTCGCTGCCGTTGCGCAGCGTGACCTTGATCCCGGTCTCGGCGGTGAAGGCGTCGGCCCAGGCCTGCGTCAGGCTTTCGTGCTGGGCGTTGTAGACGACGATGCCCTCCTCCTGGGCCAGCACCGGAGCGGACGACGCCACAACGGCCAGCGCGAGCGCGGCAATCCTCTTCGTCCAAGGTTCCATGCGATATCCCCCATAGTCTCGGCCAAGCTGCGAGCGGCAAACTTTGACAGAGGATGCGCGACGTCAAGGCGGAAGTTTATTTAAAATCATTCCAGAAATCGCCTAATATGAAGGTACTTTCACAATAAAATCTAAGGATTGTTTTCGTTATTTATAAGTATTACTATCAGACCGAAACGCGCCCGCCTGATGAAACACTTCGCGTTTTACCCAATAGCGCCTGCGCTGCTCCCGATTGAACTGGCGATCGATCCGACCGCCGGCGGCACCCTCCTTCGTGCACCGACCAAACGCGAGCCTCCCGGCGGCGGCACCGAAATTAGTCGATCATATTACTCAGTTAATGCGCCAGGCGCGGATGGGCGCTCACGCAGATGTGAGCGCGCGGGTGCGTCAGCGGGAACGAGGAGCCGCGCCTCGGCGCCCCCGACGTCGCCGCGGTTGCCGAGCGACAGCCCGAGGCGGTGGCGGCGGGCGATCAGGTCGGCGATCGCGAGACCGAGGCCGCTGCCCTCGGCGTTCTGCCCCTCGACGCGAAAGAAGCGCTCGAAGACACGCGGCAGGGCATGCTCCGGAACGCCGGGCCCGGTGTCGCGGACCAGGATGGCCGTCCCGCCCGGCTCGGCGCGCATCTCGACGTCGACCAGCCCGCCCTCGGGTGTGTAGCGAACCGCGTTCTCGAGCAGCGTCTCGATCAGCGTCCGGAAGTCGTCGCGGTCGCCCATCGCCTGCACCTCCACCCGCGCCACCAGCCCGAGGTCGACGCCGCGCGCGGCGGCGAGCGGCGCCACCGTGCCGATCGCATCGACGACGGTGTCGGCCAGCGGGACCAGCGTCCGCGCCCGCCGCGGCTCGGCCTCATGCCGCGCCAGCCGCAGCAGCTGGCCAACGAGCGCCGAGGCCCGGCGCACCGCCGCCTCGACAAGGGCGAGGCGATCCGTCGGCAGCCCGCTGCCGTTCGCATCGGCGCGCAGGTTGCCGACCTCGAGGGTCAGCGCAGCGAGCGGCGTGCGCAACTGGTGCGCGGCATCGGCGACGAACGCGCGCTGCTGGCCCATCAGCGTCCGGAGCCGCTCCAGGAGGACGTTCATCGCCACGACCAGCGGGCGCACCTCCGCCGGCACCCGGTCGTCCGGGATGGGCGTCAGGTCGGCCGCATCGCGCGCGGCGATCTCGGCGCTGACCTGGGCCAGCCGCCCGAATGCGCGGCGAAGAACGCTGTCGATCACAATCCAGACGATCGGGATCGCGAGCAGCAGCGGCAGCAGCGCCGCCAGCGCCGCGCCCGTCGCCATCTCGCGCCGCACTTCCTCCTGCTGCCCGACCTGCACCACCCGGTCCGGCAATGCGAGCGCGAAGACCCGCCAGCGGTGGCCCTTGGCGGAGAGGTCGGCGAAGCCGCCCTGCGTTGCGACCGGGAAGCGGCAGCCCGGCGGGCTGCAGATCGGAGGCCGCCCGTCGGCGAACCGGAGCTCGACGATCAGGTCGTCCTCGTGGTCATGTGGCGGCATCGCGTCGCCAGGCGATGGTGCGGCGGTGGAGCCGACCAGCTGTGCCATCTGGCGCAACTGCAGGTCGAGGAACTCCCGCGCCTCCTGTCCGGCAATCCAGAAGGACGCGAGCCCGGCGAGGACCCCGACAGCCGTGAGCAGCCCGGCGAGCGTGAGAATCGTCGTCCGCCGAAGCGACATCAGCGCGGGATGGCCGTCGGATCGCCGAGCAGTGCACGCACCCGCGGGACCAGCTCGCCGGCGTCGACGGGCCTCTCGAGATAGTCGTCGGCTCCGAGCCCGAGGCTCCTCGCCCGGCTCCGCGCGTCGTCGCCGAAGCCGATCACCATGAGCGGCGGGCGGCCGCGCCGCCGCAAGTCCGCCAAGAGCCCGGCCGCTTCGAGCCCGGGCAAGCCAAGGTCGAGGAGCACGAGCTCGGTTCCCGCCTCGTCCGGCGCCTCCGCCCCGTCCTCGCTGTCCTCGGCCCAGTCCATCTCGATCCCGGCGGCCTCCAGGGCACGTTCCACGGCACCCGCGAACGCCTGATCGTCCTCGATCAGCGGCACGCGCATGCGTCGCCTCAGGCCCGTCCGAACCCGATGGCTCGGGAAAGATACCAGCCTGCGAGCAGGACAACCACCAGGGTCGAGACCGGGTTCACCCATTCGGCGACCCTGGTGTACTGGCCTTCGAGCAGAAATCCCCCGACCGCGAGGCCGCCGGTCCAGATCGCGCTGCCCGCGGCGGTGAGCCCGAGAAAGGCTGGCAACAACATCCGCGCCACCCCGGCCGGAATCGAGATCAGCGTGCGAACCGCCGGAACCATACGCCCGAAAAACACGTCCCGGCAGCGCCACATGCCGCCCTCAGGCGGCAGGCGGCGGAAAGATCACCGTCACCGCAAGCCCCGGGCGGGCGTCGCCCAGCTGCAGCCGGGCGCAGTGGATCTCGGCGATCGCCTTGACCAGGCTGAGCCCGAGGCCGCTGCCCTCGCTCGTCCGGCTCCGCTCGAGCCGATAGAGCCGCCGCAACACGTGCTCGCGCTCGCCCGTCGGGATGCCCGGACCTTCGTCGCGCACGCTGAGGGTCGGCGCAGCGCCGCCGCTCACCTCTATGGTGATCCTCCCCCGGGCGGTGTGGCGGAGGGCGTTCTCGATCAGGTTCGCGATCAGGCGGCCGAGAAGCGTGCGGTCGCCACGGACGACCGCACGGCCGTCGATTTCGGCGATCAGGCTGTGGCCGGTCTCCTCGCCCGCGGGTCCGTAGACGTCCACAAGGTCGCCGACGAGCGGCCCGAGATCGACCAGGGAGAAGCCGGCCCGCGCCTGCCCGCCCTCGAGCTGCGCGATCTGCAGCAGGCTGCCGAACGTCTCCACGATCTGCGCCGTCTCCTTTCGCGCCGAGGTGACGAGCTCGGTGGCCGGACCCGCGGGCACGGCACCCTCCAGCCGGTCGAGGAGCACCGCCACCCGCTGGATCGGCGTCCGGAGGTCGTGCGCAATGTCGGAGGAAACCTGACGCAGCGCGTCGACCGAACGCTCCTGCGCCTCGGCCATGCGGTTGATCGCGGTGGCGATCTGTCCGAGGTCGTCCGAGACGGCACGCGCCACGGGGACGCGCGCGTCGTTGCGACCGGAGGTCAGCTGCGCGAGGGTCCGGCCGATCGCCTCGACGCGGTTTCGCGCGCTCCGGGCTACCAGCGCGCCGGCCGTGGTCGCCAGCACCAGCGCCGGCACGAGGCTCAAGAGCAGCACCGTCGAGAATGTCCCGCCGAGATTCGAGACGCTGTCCCGCCCCATCAGAACGGTGAGGTCGCCGCCTCCCGCAGGCCCGTGCCAGGCGCGGTAGCTGTCCGCGATGGTATCCTCGTCCAGAGACAGCTGCCGGTGGCCGACGATCGCACCGGAGCGCACCGCGATCGGCTTCGGCAGGTTGCCCACCATCGCGGACCCGGGGACGGCGAAGCCGATCAGCGTGTCGCGCGGATTTGCGCCTGCAGCGATCTCCGCCACCCGCTCGGAGATCTCCTCCGGCTCGGCGATCGCGCGGAGCGAGTCGACAGCCTGCGCGAGATCCGCCTCGACGTCGCGGTCCAGCGTTGCCCGGATCACGAAGAACGCCGCGCCGTAGCCGGCGAGCGTGAACGCCGCGAATATCACGATCAGCGTCGCCGTCAGGCGCAGCGGTGTTGAGCGGATCGCAATCACCCCTCGATGCGGTAGCCAGCCCCGCGCACGGTCTCGATCAGCTCGGTGTCGAAGGCCTTGTCGATCTTGCGGCGCAGCCGACTGACGTGCGTCTCGACGACATTGGTCTGCGGGTCGAAGTGGATGTCCCACACCGCTTCCAGCAGCATCGTGCGGGTCTGGACCCGGCCCTTCCGGCGCAGCAGGTGCTCGAGCAGCGCCAGCTCGCGCGGCAGGAGGTCGATCGTCCGCCCCGCCCTGGTTACCCTCCGCGTCAGGAGATTGAATTCGAGATCGCGCGCGCGGAGCACGGTCGGCTCGTCGGAGGGAGCCGGACGGCGCCCCAGGGCAGCGATGCGAGCCGAGAGTTCGCCGAAGGCGAAGGGTTTCACCAGATAGTCGTCGGCCCCGGCGTTCAACCCCTCGATGCGATCCTCGACCCCATCGAGCGAGGTAAGCAGCAGGATCGGCACCCTGCTCTTCGCGCCGCGCAGCGTGCGGACCAGCGCCATCCCGTCCAGGCCAGGAAGCATTCGGTCGACAATCAGGACATCGTAGCTACCGGCCGCCGCCTGGATCAGCCCCTGCGAGCCGTCGTCGAGCAGGTCGACGACATGCCCCTCCTCGCGCAGGCCCTCGGCAACGTAGGGGCCCGTCATGCGGTCGTCCTCGATGACGAGGATCTTCATCCGGACCTCACAATGCG
>JAXMDH010000089.1:0-8325 GCA_046348915.1 Amaricoccus sp. | reverse complement strand
CGAGGGTGTAGGGCGGGAGCTCGGCGCCGTCGGCGATGTCGAGCCAGAAGGGCATCGCCCGGTTGACCGGCATCCGGTCGCCGAAGCTCTGCCACGCAGCGCCCATCTCGCGGCCGATCAGCGCACGGCGGAAGCCGGTGCAGTCGAAGAAGACGTCGCCTGGGACGGGCTCGCCCTCGTCGAGGCGGAGCGCGGTCACGTCGCCGGTGCCGGGATCACGCTCGGCGCCCATCACCTGCGCGTCGACGACGGCGATGCCGCGCGATTTCCGGCGGAGCCAGGCGCCGACCTTGGCCTGGTCGAAGTGATAGGCGTGGTGGTAGGGGCCGACGGCGATGGTGCCGCCGTCGGCCTTGGGCGCGAAGGGGCTGCGTTCGCCGGCGAGGAGGTGCTGGAACAGGTGCTTCTCGGCCACCGGGCGTCCGGCGGCGACCGAGAAGACGTCGAGCCACGGGTCGCGCCCGTCGTAGCCGGGGCCGTCGACGACGAGGTGCGGGTCGTCGATCGGCCCGTCGTAGGTGACGCCGACCCGGCGCCAGTCCTTGTGGCGGATGCCGAACTTGATCGTGGCGTCGGTCTCGCGCAGGAACTCGCGCTCGTCGAAGCCGAGGCGCAGCAGCATCTGGCGGAAGACCGCGGTCGAGCCCTCGCCGACGCCGATCGTCGGCAGCTTCGAGGATTCGACCACGGTGATCTCGAGCGGCCGCGCCGCCTGCCGGAAGCTCGCCTGCAGGATCAGGGCGGTCAGCCAGCCCGCCGTGCCGCCGCCGACGACGACGAAGCGCGGCGCCGTCACTCGGCCGCCGTGCGCGCGCCCTTGGGCCGCGCCCACTCCGGCAGCCAGTCTCCGTGGCGGGCGAGGAGCTGGTCCACGAGCTGCCAGATCTGGTCGAGGTCGAGCTCGGCCGCGGTGTGCGGGTCGAGCATCGCCGCGTGGTAGATGTGCTCGGGGTTCTCCTCGAGGAGCGCCGCCACGGTCAGCTCCTGGACGTTGATGTTGGTGCGCATCAGCGCGGCGAGCTGCGGCGGGAGCTTGCCGACGCGGGTCGGCTGGATGCCGTTGCGGTCGACGAGGCAGGGGACCTCGACGGCGCAGCCCTCGGGGAGCGAGGTGATGAGGCCGTTGTTGGGGACGTTGCCGTAGATCACCGAGGGCTCGCCGGTCCAGGCGGAGTTGATGATGTCGGAAGCGTACTCGTGGCTCGCCTTCACCTCGATCGTCTTGGCGTCGCGGTAGTCCTGCGCCTGCTTCTTCCATTTCGAGATGTTCTCGATGCAGCGCTGCGGGTACTCGTCGAGCGGGATGCCGAACTTCTGGATCAGGTCGGGGCGGTCGCGCTTGATGAACCAGGGGACGTACTCGGCGAAATGCTCCGAGCTCTCGGTGACGAAGTAGCCGAGGCGGGTGAAGACCTCGTAGCGGACCTTGTTCGGGCAGCGCGGGTTGTGGTCGTTGGGCTTCGGGAAGCGGCCTTCGCGATAGCCGCGGCGGAGGTCGGGATAGAGGTCGCGGTACGACCCGTCCGGCATGATCTCCTCGAAGTTGAGGTAGAAGGCCATGTGGTTGATGCCGGCGGAGCGGTAGCGAACCTTCTCGATCGGGATGTCGAGGTCGCGGGCGAGCTCCTCGGCGGTGCCCTGGACCGAGTGGCAAAGGCCGACCTGGCGGATCGCCGGGTACCCGATGGCGATCGCCCAGGTGTTGATCGCCATCGGGTTGACGTACTGGAGCATGATGGCGTCGGGGCAGACCTCCATCATGTCGGCGCAGATCTTCCAGAGGTGGGGCACGGTGCGGATGCCGCGCATGATGCCGCCGATGCCGAGGGTGTCGGCGATGGTCTGGCGCAGGCCGAACTTCTTCGGCACCTCGAAGTCGGTGACGGTGGCGGGCTCGTAGCCGCCGATCTGAAAGGCGACGACGACGAAGTCGGCCCCGTCGAGGGCGCGGCGCTGGTCGCCGTAGGTCGTGACCGTGGCGGGGACCTTGAGCGTGGCGGCGATCTTCTTTGCGACGACCTCGCTGTCGGCGAGCCGGCCGGGGTCGATGTCCATCAGCCGCACCTCGGCGCCGGCGAGGGCGGGGCGCTGCAGGACGTCGCCGATGATGTTCTTCATGAAGACGGTCGAGCCGGCACCTATGAAGGCAATGACGGGATTGGCGGGCATGGGAACTCCGTTCAGGCGGCAACCTCGAAGGCGGCGCGGACGAGACGTTGGGTATACTCGGTCTTGGGGTTGGTCAGGACGTCAGCGACCGGCCCTTGCTCCACGATCCTGCCATGCTGCATCACCATCACCCGGTGGCACAAGGCGCGGACGACTTTCAGGTCGTGCGAGATGAAGAGGTAGGACAGCCGGTGCTCCTGCTGCAGCTTTCTGAGCAGCTCGATGATCTGCGCCTGGACCGAGAGATCGAGGGCGGAGGTGGGCTCGTCGAGGAGGATGAACTCGGGCTCGAGGGCGATGGCCCGGGCGATCGCCAGCCGCTGGCGCTGGCCGCCGGAGAACTCGTGCGGGAAGCGCTGCAGGATGTTGTCGGGCATGCCGGCATCGACCAGTGCCGCCTTGATCCGGTTGATCCGGTCCTTGGATCCCGAGCCGATGTCGTTGACGATCAGACCCTCCTCGAGGAGGCCGCGAACCGAGAGGCGGGGATTCAGCGACGCGAAGGGGTCTTGGAAGACGATCTGCATCCGGGAGCGGAACGGCCGGAGGGCGGCGCGGTCCAGGCCGTCGATGCGCTGGCCGTCGAAGCTGATGGCACCCTTCTGGCAGCTGATGAGGCGCAGCAGCGCCTGGCCGAAGGTGGTCTTGCCCGACCCCGACTCACCGACGATGCCGAGCGTCTCCGAACGCCGCACCGCGATGTCGAGGTTGTCGACGGCGACGAGGGGGACGTAGACCGGCTTGAAGAATGTGCCCTTCTTCAGCGTGTAGACGACCTCGACGCCATCGCCCTTCAGCACCGGCTCTCCCGCCCCCTCGAAGGGTTTCGCCACGCCCTTGGGCTCGGAGGCGAGAAGGCGGCGGGTGTAGGCGTGCCGCGGGCGCGTGAAGAGCTCGACCGTGGGCCCGTGCTCGACGACGCGGCCGTGCTGCATCACGTAGACGTAGTCGGAGAACTTGCGCACGATCGTCAGGTCATGCGTGATGAGCACCATCGACATACCGTGGCCCGACTGAAGCTCGCGCAAAAGGTTCAGGATCTGCGCCTGAACCGTAACATCGAGCGCTGTCGTCGGCTCGTCGGCGATCAGCAACTCAGGTTGGTTGGCGAGCGCCATCGCGATCATTACTCGCTGGCGCTGGCCGCCCGAGAGCTGATGCGGATATTGGCGGAGCCGCGCCTCGGGTTCGGGGATGCGCACCTCCTTCAGGAGCGCCAGCGCCCGAGCGTTCGCCTCGGCCGAGGAGATGCGGTTGTGGAGCTTCAGCGCCTCCACGATCTGCTTGCCGACGGTATAGACCGGGTTCAGCGAGCTCATCGGCTCCTGGAAGATCATCGAGATCTTCGCTCCCCGCATTCGCCGCATCGCGGGCTCGGACAGCGACAGGAGGTCGGTCTCCCCGAACCCGATCCGGGTCTCCCTGGCGATGCGCGCCCGCTTGGTCAGGAGCCGCATCACCGTGCGCGCGGTCACCGACTTACCCGATCCCGACTCGCCGACGATGGCAACGGTCTCGCCGCGGTGGACCTGGAAGTCCATCGCCCGCACCGCCTCGACGGTGCCGCCCTCCACCTTGAAGGTCACGCTCACCTTGCGCGCGTCGAGCAGCACCTCGCGGCCGCCGTGGCCGAGGTCGAGTCGGTCTTCGGAGCCGAGGCGGGTGATCGAGGGGGCGTCGTCCATCCGCGGCCTCCTCAGTAGGGGTCGATCGCGTCGCGCAGCCCGTCGCCGAGCGCGTTGAACGCGAAGACGGTCAGGAGCACGAAGCCAACCGGCGACAGAATCCACGGATAGGAGCCGATCACCGAGAACGAGCCGGCGTCCTGCAGCATCAGCCCCCAGGAGATCAGCGGCGGCTTCACCGCAAAGCCGAGAAAGCCGAGAAAGCTCTCGAGGAGCACGATGGTCGGGATGCCGAGGGTGATGGCGACGATGACGTGGCTCATCACGTTGGGCAGGATGTGCCGGCTGATGATACGCCAGTCGGAGGCGCCGACCGCCATCGCGGCGCGGACGTAGTCGACCCTGGCAAGCGCCATGGTCTTGCCGCGGACCTCGCGCGCCAGCCGCGCCCAGCCGAGGCCGACAATCACGAGGACGACGAAAGTGAGGAACAAGCTCGACGGGGCAGTTACCGGGATGAGGGTGGTCAGCGCCAGGTAGAGCGGCAGCTGCGGAAACGCGAGGATGATCTCGACGAACCGCTGCAGCCAATTGTCGAACCGGCCACCGATGTAGCCCGAGGCGATGCCGGCGAGGGTGCCGATGACGGTGATCAGGAAGATCGAGATGAGCGCGATCGACAGCGAGATCTGCGAGCCGACGATCCCGCGGGAGAAGATGTCGCGCCCGAGCTTGTCGGTGCCGAGGACGTGGATCGGGGTCCCGTCCGTGGCGCCGAAGAAATGCCGCTCGAGCGGGATGCCGAAGAGCCGGTAGGGGAAGCCCTCCACGAACAGCCCGAGCGGACGCGGGTTCTTGTAGTCGGGCCCGATCAGCGGCTGGAAGGTGACGGGATCGAGCTCGTCCGTCTCGACGGTCGGGAAAGCGACCGGACGCAATTGCCAGCCCCGGTCGGGCACATACCAGCTGATCTTGTCGGGCGGCGCGAAGGCGACGTTCTGCGCCTTCGGATCGACCGGCGCGAAGAAGTAGGCGAAGACAGAGACGAAGAGCAGCAGCGCGACCAGCACCAGCCCGAGCATCCCGGGGATCGACCGCCGCAGCCGCCGCCAGACCAGCGCCGCGAAGGTCTGCGAGGCCGCCCCCGTGGTTCGCGTCCGGGTGTCGACACCTTCCAGCAGGTGGTCGGGAAGCGGCTCGTTGGCGGCGGTCGGCTGCGGGTCGAAGGCGTCGGTCATCTCAGCCTTCCGACAGCCGCACCCGCGGGTCGAGCACCGCCAGGAGCACGTCGGCGATGATGTTGCCCACGATGAGCGTCGCCCCTAGCACAAGCAGGAGGGTCGCCGTCACGTAAACGTCGCCGATCGACATCGAGCCAACGATCGCGG
Organism: Amaricoccus sp.; assembly: GCA_046348915.1. Classification (GTDB taxonomy): domain Bacteria; phylum Pseudomonadota; class Alphaproteobacteria; order Rhodobacterales; family Rhodobacteraceae; genus Amaricoccus. The sequence continues at coordinate 3,143 of JAXMDH010000089.1, read as the reverse complement.
GGCCAACCGTCGCCAACCCGAACACGATCGCAACCTCCACCTCTCCGGTCAGCATGTACGGCAGTACCACCCCCTGGTACGCTACAAGCGGGTGGAGCGCGTTCGGGACCGCGTGCTTCCAGATCACCGCCCTCTCGGGCAGCCCCTTGGCCCGCGCCGTCTCGACGTATTGCGAGTTGAGCGTGTCGAGGAGGTTCGCCCGCATCACCCGCATGTTGTAGGCGAGCCCGCCCAGCGTCGCGATCGCGACCACCGGCCAGACGTGCTTCACGAGGTCGACAAACTTGGCCCAGCTCCAAGGCGCCCCACCGTACTTCGAGGAGAAGAAGCTGCCGATCTCCTGCACGTTCAGCTTGAAGGCGAGGATGTAGAGGATGATCAGCGCGAGCAGGAAGCGCGGGATCGTCATGCCGAGAAAGGAGACGAACGAGAGGACGGTGTCGATCCATGAGTATTGCCGGGTTGCCGCAAGGACGCCGAAGGTCACGCCGAACACCGTTGCGAGCAGGTGGCAGACGAGCGCCAGCGCCAGGGTTCTCGGCAGCCGCTCGGCCACCACCTCGGCGACCGGCTTGTTGTAGAAGAAGCTGTGGCCGAAGTCGCCGCGCGAGATCATCCCCCAGATCCAGCGCAGGTACTGCACGTACATCGGGTCGTTCAGCCCGTGCTGCTCGCGGTACTGCTGCGCGGCCGCCTCGGCCACCGCGACAGGCGCATGGCCCTGCGTGATCATCATCGAGCGAATGTAGTCGCCGTAGTCGCCGGGCGGGGCCTGGATGATCGCGAAGGTGATGATGCTCATCACGAAGAGCACCGGAATCGCGGCGAGGATCCGCATCACCAAAAAGCGCAGCATGCCGAACGGTCCCTTCCATTGGCGTTCGGTGGCGCGGGCAGAGTCCGCCCGCGCGCGGCGTCAGCCGGCGGGTCAGCCCTTGACCGGCCCCTCGCCGCCGGGCGCGCCGGGCAGCGTGTCCGGGAAGAGCTCGTAGTCCTTCTGCGCGTCTTCCTTCACGAAGACGCGCTCGCGGATGATGCTGTCCTCGGCCCAGTTGTACATGTTGATCGGCGTGCCCGGGGGGATGTTCGAGAACCGCTTGTTGATGATCAACGCCCCCGGGTAGACCGTCAGCCCAATGCCGTAGAGGTTCTCGGTATAGGTCTTCTGGAAGTCCCTGATCGCCTCCTCGCGCTTTGCCGCGTCGTCGGTGCCCGAGAAGGCCACGAGGTCCGCCACCATCTGCTTCTCGAAGTCCTGGAGGTCGAGTGCGCCGTCGGTGTTGGCGCGGTGGCTCATCGCTGTCTGCGGCCCGACCGGCGCGAGCTGGTTGGTGTTCTGCACCACCGTTACCAGGTCCTGGTCGTTGCGCATCACCATCCAGTCGAACTTGCCCGACTGGTAGGCGGCGTCGCGGTCGTTGCCCGAGAGGATGTTCGGGATCACCCGGATCCCGAGCTGCTCCATCATCGCGACGATCCCCTCGCCGAGGCTCTTGTCGGTCTGGTAGTCGCCGTTGATCAGGAGCGTGATCTCGACGTTGCCGCCGCCCTCGAAGTTCACGAAGCCGTCGCTGTCGGTGTCCTTCAGCCCGGCCTTCTCCAGCTCGGCCTTCGCCGCGTCGAGGTCGTAGGGATAGTAGACGGTCGAATCCTTGTCGTAGAAGCCGGTCACGTCCATGATCCCGCCCGGATAGATGGCGGTGAACGGCCCCTTCACCAGCGATTCGCCGAGCCGCTGCCGGTCGATCCCCATGGTGATCGCCTTGCGGAAGTCGAGGTTGCGGTTGAGCTCGCGCACCTTCTGCCCGCGCTCGTCCGGCTCGCCCCAGCCGTTGCCCGACAGGTTGGGAAAGAGGGTGTAGGCGATCGAGCGCGGCCCGAAGGCGAGCCGCGCCGGCGCGCTGTCCTGCGCCGAGCGCTTCAGCGCCTCGACGTAGCTCTCCGGCTGCTCGAGGTTGGAGAAGTCGCCGGTGCCCGCCACCGCCTGCACGTCGCGGTCGGCCCAGGTCGAGAGCCGATACTGCAGCTCGTCGAGGTAGGGGAGCTGGTGCCCCTCCTCGTCGACCTTCCAGTAGTAGGGGTTGCGCCGCATCACGACGATGTCGTCGGAGCGGTACTCGACCGGCACCCAGGCGCCCATCACCGGCATGTTCATGTAGGTGGGCGGGAAGGCGTTGCGGTACTGGTCGTAGGTGTTCTTGGAATACTTCGGGTGCTGCGGCTTCAGCACGTGCGACGGCCCGGGGCAGAACGTCCCGTAGGCGAGCGCGAAGATGACCTGCCGCGGGAAGGGCGTGGTGAAGCTCATCTTCACCGTGTAGTCGTCGACCTTCTCGAGCGTCGTCCCCTCGCCGAAGGTCTCCTGGCTGGCGCCGTTCAGGGGCGTCACGTTCGGGTCGAGGACGTTGTCCTCCCAGTAGAAGACCAGGTCGTCGGCGCCGAAGGGCGCGCCGTCCGACCATTTCGCGCCCTCGATCAGGTGGATGGTCAGGCTCTTGCCGTCGTCGGACCAGTCCCAGGACTTCGCGAGGTTGGGCAGCGGCTCCAGGTCCTCGGCATTGACCTCGAAGAGCGGTCCGGTGCGCGTCAGGCACTCCGACAGCCCGATGTCGATGCCGCCCCACCCTTGGGTCTGCCCGGCGGAATAGTTCCAGCCCTCGGGCCGGCCGCCGATGACGTGGCGCATCACGTCGCCGTAGGTGCCGATGCCGTCGGGCATGTTGCCGGTCTTGAAGACCAGCGGCTCCTTCGGCAGCCGGTCCTTGACCGGCGGCAGCTTGCCGGTGTCGACGAACTGCTTCGTCACCCACTCGGGCTCCGAGTAGTTGGCCAGCGCCTTGTATTCCTCGATGTCCGAGCGGTTGACGTAGGTGATCTTGGCCTGCGCCTCGAACTTCGGCGGATCGGGGACCGGCGCCGTGTCCTGCGCCGCGACGTAGCCGCCGCTCAGCCCCAGGACCAGCGCCGTCGCAGCCGTTCGAGTCAGGTAGTTTCGCATCGCAACCCCCCAAGATCATCGCGCGTTGATCGCGTCGTGCCCGCTCGAGGCGAGTCGAAGACGACACTAGGACCGCCGCGCCCGGCGTTGCAATCCCAAACCCTCCGGTAAAGCCAGCAGCCGACACCACTTCTGGCGCGGAGGT
>JAXMDH010000088.1:0-10697 GCA_046348915.1 Amaricoccus sp. | reverse complement strand
GCGGCAGGGCCGGCGCGTCGTCTTCGCCCGCAACCTGCTCCAGACGCTGCGCCGCCGGGAGGTGGAGGCCGCCGGGGAGCGGCTCGCCGCCGGCAGCGGTCAGGCGTTCGAGCGCGCCGCCGCCGGCGAGCATGTCGCTGGCGTCTATCGCCACCGGCTGGTGCTCGCTTCCGGCCGCTTCGCGATGATCGATGACGGCGTCGGCTTCCGCTTGGTGCCGTGGACGCCGGCGCTGGAGCCGAAGCTCGGCCATCACGTCTCCGGCGTCGCGCGTGGCGACGGCGGCGTCGACTGGAGCTTCGGTCGCAAGCGCGGCCTCGGCCTCTGACCTCTCCACAGCGAAGGAGTGTCTCCCGATGTCGGCAACCAAGATCCTCTGGGGCCAGATCGCCCTCGTCTTCCTGATCGTGCTCGCGACGACCGGGGGCGCGACCCAGTACGTCGCCTGGAGCCTCGGCTTCCAGCCGCGCCTCGGCCCGCCCTGGTTCGAGCTCTTCGGCTGGCCTTTCTATCACCCGCCGGCGCTCTTCTGGTGGTGGTACTTCTACGACGCCTACGCCCCCGGCGTCTTCCCGCGGGGCGGGATCCTCGCCGCTTCTGGCGGCTTCATCGCGATCGGCCTCGCCATCGCGATGTCGGTCTGGCGGGCGCGGGAGGCGAAGCACGTCGAGACCTATGGCTCGGCCCGCTGGGCGGAGAGGGCCGAAGTCGCCGGCGCCGGGCTGCTCGGACCCGACGGCGTGGTGCTCGGCCGCTACGGGCGGGACTACCTGCGCCACGACGGGCCTGAGCACGTCCTCTGCTTCGCGCCGACCCGCTCGGGCAAGGGCGTCGGGCTCGTCGTGCCCTCGCTGCTGACCTGGCCTGGCTCGGCGATCGTCCACGACATCAAGGGTGAGAACTGGCAGCTCACCGCCGGCTTCCGCGCCCGGCATGGCTGCGTCCTGCTGTTCGATCCGACCAATCCGAAGTCCGCCGCCTACAACCCACTGCTCGAGGTACGGCGCGGGGAGCGGGAGGTGCGCGACGTCCAGAACATCGCCGACATCCTCGTCGATCCCGAGGGGAGCCTCGAGCGGCGGAACCACTGGGAGAAGACCAGCCACGCGCTCCTCGTCGGCGCGATCCTCCACGTCCTCTACGCCGAGCCCGAAAAGACTCTTGCGGGCGTGGCGGCGTTCCTCTCCGACCCGAGGCGGCCGATCGAGTCGACGCTCGCGGCGATGATGCGGACCGCGCATCTTGGGCCAAGCGGCCCGCATCCGGTGATCGCCTCGGCCGCACGGGAGCTCCTCAACAAGTCGGAGAACGAGCGCTCGGGCGTGCTCAGCACTGCGATGAGCTTCCTCGGGCTCTACCGCGACCCTGTCGTCGCGGAGGTGACGCGACGCTGCGATTGGCGGATCGGCGACCTCGTGGGCGGCCGCGAGCCCGCGACGCTCTACCTCGTGGTGCCGCCCTCGGACATCGCGCGCACCAAGCCGCTGATCCGGCTGATCCTGAACCAGGTCGGCCGCCGGCTGACCGAGGATCTCCACGCCAGCGGCGGCCGCCACCGGCTGCTGCTGATGCTCGACGAGTTCCCGGCGCTGGGGCGGCTCGACTTCTTCGAGAGCGCCCTCGCCTTCATGGCGGGGTACGGGCTGAAGAGCTTCCTGATCGCCCAGTCGCTGAACCAGATCGAGAGGGCCTACGGGCCGAACAACGCCATCCTCGACAACTGCCACGTCCGCGTGAGCTTCGCGACCAACGACGAGCGGACGGCGAAGCGCGTCTCGGACGCGCTCGGCACCGCCACCGAGATGAAGGCGATGAAGAACTATGCCGGCCACCGGCTCTCGCCCTGGCTCGGACACCTGATGGTCTCGCGGTCGGAGACCGCACGCCAGCTGCTGACCCCGGGCGAGGTGATGCAGCTGCCGCCGAGCGACGAAATCGTCATGGTCGCGGGCACGCCCCCGATCCGGGCGAAGAAGATGCGGTACTACGAGGACGTCCGCTTCACCGAGCGGGTGCTGCCACCGCCGGAGCCGGCCGCGCCGGTCCCGCCAAAGCCCGACGACTGGAGCGATCTGCCGTTGCCGGCCGCCCCTGGCTTCGATGCGGCGGATCCCGGAATCGCGTCCGCAAGTGTCGACGAGGACACGACCGAGTCCGAGCGCCGTCACCAACCCGAGCTCGCCCGCGTGCAGGACGCCGAGACAAAGCCCCCGGTCGAGAACGAGTTCGAGATCGGCGTCGACGACGCCGACGAGGACGACGCCGCGCGCAATCGCCGGCTCGCCCGGCTGGTCCAGGGCGTGGCGCGGCAGGTGTCGCTCGATCCGCACGACGGCATGGAGCTCTGACCGGGATGGCGCCACGCACAAGGAAGGCGCAGGTCTCGGTCTATATCGAGCCGGCGATCCAGGGGATGCTCGCCGACTACGCGGCGCGGCGGAGCCTGTCGCAGTCGCTGGTTGCCGAGGCCGCGATCGCCTCCTTCCTCTCTCCCGACGCCGCCGAGCGGCGGGAGGCGGCGATCGCGAAGCGGCTCGACCAGGTCGACCGCCGGATGGCGCGGCTCGAGCGCGACATCGGGATCGCCGTCGAGACGCTCGCGGTCTTCATCCGCTTCTGGCTCGCAACCACCCCGGCACTGCCCGAGCCGGCGGCGCAGGCCGCCCGCGCCAAGGCCGCCGAGCGCTACGAGGCCTTCGTCGCCGCGCTAGGCCGGCGCCTCGCGAAGGGCCCAAGGCTCCTGCAAGAGATCTCGGAGGATCTGCCCGACGCAGGTTCCCCGCCAGAGGCCTCAGCCCAAGGCTGACGCCTCACCCCAGCAGCCGTCATCCCAGCCGCGGGTTTACCCTCGTCGGCCGAAACGGGTCTATCGGGCCGCAACCCGTGATAGGCTGCTCGCCGGGAACGGGGGATGTCATGTTGGGGTGGTTCCGGCGGCGGAGCGAAGCTCGCGCCGCCTTGCATGACGAGGCCTGCCGGATGCTCGACCTCTTCGGGTTCGGCGAGGTCTTCGACCTGGTGGTGCAGGCCAAAGGGAAGGCAATCCGCCGGGAGGACCGGGGGGCCGACGCCCACTTTACGCGGCTTCGCTGGGCGATCGTCCGCGAGGAAGAACGGCGTCGAAAGCGCATGTGCCGTCCGCCGCGGCGCGGCGACTGGACACCGGCGACGCCACAGCTGGCCCCCGAACGGCATGACCTGGCCCAGCGGCTTTCGATCGTGTGACAGGCGCCCTTCCAGTGGCCGAAGCTGTGACGCGGCACTCCCGCGGTCCTGGAAACCATGCGCAGGCTGCCAACGGAGTGGCGGGCAAGGAACGACCGCCATTCTCCTGTCTTTGCACGCCAGGCTACGCCATCCGCTGATCGCCTGTTGAACCAGGCCGATCCGCGCCTCTCTTGATCGTCCCGATCCGGGGCGCGCCGTCCGAGCCTCCCGGGCAGAACCGGGGGCAATGGTGGGATCGCAACAGAATTCCGAAGGACTTGCGCGCGGCGCCCGGATGCTCCGCACGGCGCTCGGCCCCGCCATCGGCCGGCTTCTCGAGGACCCGATTGTCGTCGAGGTGATGCTGAACCCCGACGGGCGGCTCTGGGTCGACAGGCTGTCCGACGGCCTCGCGGACACCGGGGCGTGCCTCTCCGCCGCCGACGGCGAGCGCATCCTGCGCCTGGTCGCGCATCATGTCGGTGCCGAGGTCCATGCCCGCTGCCCCCGCGTCTCGGCCGAGTTGCCGGAGACCGGCGAGCGCTTCGAGGGACTGCTGCCGCCGGTCGTCGCCGCGCCGGCCTTCGCCATCCGCAAGCCCGCCGTCGCCGTCTTCACCCTCGAGGACTATGTCGCGGCTGGGATCATGACCGCGGCGGAGGCAGCGACGCTTCGCGACGGCGTCGCTGCCCGCGCCAACATCCTCGTCGCCGGCGGCACCTCGACCGGCAAGACGACGCTGACCAACGCACTCCTCGCCGAGGTGGCAAAGGGCGGCGACCGCGTCGTGCTGATCGAGGACACACGCGAGCTCCAATGCGCCGCACCGAACCTCGTCGCCATGCGCACCAAGGACGGCGTCGCCGCGCTCTCCGACCTCGTCCGTGCCGCGCTGCGTCTGCGCCCCGACCGCATACCGATCGGCGAAGTCCGCGGCGCCGAGGCGCTCGACCTGCTCAAAGCCTGGGGTACCGGCCATCCCGGCGGCATCGGCACCATCCACGCCGGCAGCGCGATCGGCGCGCTCCGGCGGTTGGAGCAGCTGATCCAGGAGGTCGTCGTCACCATCCCGCGCGCGCTCATCGCCGAGACCATCGATCTCATCGCCGTCCTCTCGGGCCGGGGCGCGCAGCGCCGTCTGGCCGAGCTCGCCCGCGTCGAGGGCCTCCGCTCCGACGGCGACTACCGCGTCGTGCCAGCCCTCGCTTCGTCCATCGTCCAGTCCCCAGGAGACCATCCGTGATCCACACCATTCGCGCCGCGTCCGCCCGCGTCGCCCTCGCAGCATCCGCCACTGTCCTTACCCTCACGCTGGCTCCGGCCGCCTACGCCGCCGGTTCGGGGATGCCCTGGGAGGCGCCGCTGCAGTCGGTCCTCGACTCCGTCGAAGGCCCCGTCGCCAAGATCATCGCGGTGATGATCATCATCATGACCGGCCTGACGCTCGCCTTCGGCGACACGTCGGGCGGCTTCCGCCGGCTCATCCAGATCGTCTTCGGGATCAGCATCGCCTTCGCCGCCAGCTCCTTCTTCCTCACCTTCTTCTCCTTCGGCGGCGGGGCGCTGGTCTGATGGCCGCGCTTCTCGACCCGATCGCGGACGTTCCGGGCTTCAGCGTGCCGCTGCACCGGGCGCTGACCGAACCGATCCTGCTCGGCGGCGCCCCGCGCTCGATCGCCATCCTGAACGGCACGCTCGCCGCGGCGATCGGCCTCGGCCTGCAGCTCTGGATCGTCGGACTCGCGATCTGGGCGATCGGCCACCTCGTCGCAGTCTGGGCGGCGAAGCGCGACCCGTTCTTCGTCGAGGTCGGCCGGCGCCACCTGCGCCTCCCGGCGCACCTCGGCGTCTGACGGGATTGCCGCCGATGATGCACCTCGCCGAGTACCGCCGCACCGCGACCCGCCTCGCCGACTTCCTGCCCTGGGCAGCGCTCGCCGACGAGGGCGTCGTCCTCAACAAGGACGGCTCCTTCCAGCGCACCGCGCGCTTCCGGGGGCCCGACCTCGACTCCGCCGTTCCCGCCGAGTTGGTCGCCGTCGCCGGCCGCCTCAGCAATGCCTTCCGCCGTCTCGGCTCGGGCTGGAGCCTCTTCGTCGAGGCGCAGCGGCTGGAGGCCGCGACCTATCCCGAGAGCCGCTTCCCCGACGCGGCCTCGACGCTCCTCGACGCCGAGCGCAAGGCGGATTTCGAGGAAGCGGGCGCCAACTTCGTCTCGGACTACTTCCTCACCTTCCTCTATCTGTCGCCGGCCGAGGAGAGCGCACGCGCCGAAACCTGGCTCTATGAAGGCCGCCGGCAGGCAGGAGTTGAACCTCACGAGGCCTTGCGGGTCTTCACCGACCGCACCGATCGGGTGCTGGCACTCCTCGACGGCTTCATGCCCGAATGCCGCTGGCTCGGCGACGCCGAGACGCTCACCTATCTGCACTCGACCGTCTCGACTCGGTGGCACCGCATTCGCGTTCCCGAGACGCCGATGTACCTCGACGCGCTCCTCGCCGACGAGCCGTTGACTGGCGGGCTGGAGCCGCGTCTCGGGCCTGCGCATCTCCGCGTCCTCACCCTCGTCGGCTTTCCGGCCGCGACCACGCCGGGACTCCTCGACGAGATGAACCGGCTCGCCTTCCCCTACCGCTGGTCGACACGCGCCATCCTGATCGACAAGACCGACGCGACCCGGCTCCTGACGCGGATCCGCCGGCAGTGGTTCGCCAAACGCAAGTCGATGGCTGCGATCCTGAAGGAGGTGATGACCAACGAGCCCGCGACGCTCGTCGACACCGACGCCGCCAACAAGGCCGCCGACGCCGACCTTGCGCTGCAGGAGCTCGGCGCCGATCTCGCCGGCTTGGCCTACGTGACCGCCACGATCACTGTCTGGGACGCCGACGCCCGGGTCGCCGACGAGAAGCTGCGGCTTGCCGAGAAGATCGTCCAGGGCCGCGAGTTCACCGCGATCCCCGAGACCGTCAACGCCGTCGACGCCTGGCTCGGCTCGCTGCCTGGCCACGCCTATGCCAACGTCCGCCATCCGCCGATCAGCACGCTGAACCTCGCGCACATGATCCCGCTCTCGGCGGTCTGGGCCGGCGAGCCGCGTGACGCGCACTTCGACGCGCCGCCGCTCCTCTACGGTCGGACAGAGGGGGCGACGCCGTTTCGCCTCTGCCTGCATGTCGGCGACGTGGGCCACACGCTCATCGTCGGCCCGACCGGCGCCGGCAAGTCGGTGCTGCTCGCGCTAATGGCGCTGCAGTTCCGCCGCTACCCCGGCGCGCAGGTCTTCGCCTTCGACTTCGGGGGCTCCATCCGCGCGGCCACGCTCGCCATGGGCGGCGACTGGCACGACCTCGGTGGCGGCCTTTCCGAAGGCGAAGCCGCCTCGGTCTCGCTCCAGCCGCTGGCACGGGTCCACGACATCGCCGAGCGGGCCTGGGCGGCCGACTGGCTCGTCGCGGTCCTGATGCGGGAGGGCGTCGCCGTCACGCCGGAGGTGAAGGAGCATCTCTGGACCGCGCTCACTTCGCTCGCCTCGGCGCCGATCGAGGAGCGGACCCTCACCGGCCTGAGCGTGCTCCTGCAGTCGAGCGACCTGAAACAGGCGCTCGGCCCCTATTGCGTCGGCGGCGCCTGGGGGCGGCTGCTCGACGCCGAGGCCGAGCATCTCGGCTCGGCCTCGGTGCAGGCCTTCGAGATCGAGGGGCTGGTCGGCACCGGCGCGGCGCCGGCGGTGCTCTCCTATCTCTTCCATCGCATCGGCGACCGGCTCGACGGCCGGCCGACGCTCCTCATCATCGACGAGGGCTGGCTCGCACTCGACGACGAGTGCTTCTCCGGCCAGCTTCGCGAGTGGCTGAAGACGCTGCGGAAGAAGAACGCGAGCGTCGTCTTCGCCTCCCAGTCGCTCTCCGACATCGACGGCTCGGCCATCGCCGCGGCGATCATCGAGAGCTGCCCGACCCGGCTCTTGCTGCCGAACGAGCGGGCGATCGAGCCACAGATCGCTACGATCTACCGGCGCTTCGGCCTCAACGACCGCCAGATCGAGATCCTCGCGCGCGCGATCCCGAAGCGGGACTACTACTGCCAGTCGCGACGTGGGAATCGGCTCTTCGAGCTCGGCCTCTCCGAGGTCGGCCTCGCGCTCTGCGCCGTCTCCTCCCGCACCGATCAGGCGGCGATCGCCGAGGTTCTCGCCGAGCATGGCCGCGACGGCTTCCTGCCCGCCTGGCTGCGCCGGCGCGGCGTCGGCTGGGCGGCCGACCTCGTGCCCGACATCGCGCGGGACATGTCCGCGAACGAAGGCGGGCTCCTCGCCGCGGGCGCAGCCCAAGCCTCCCATCCAACCGACATCGAAGACGCGGAGCTCGTTCCATGACGCTGACCCCCAGCCGTTCCCGCCGCCCGGCCATCGCGTCGGCAGCGGCACTCCTGCTCGCGGCGCCGCTTGCCGTGAACCCGGCGCTCGTCGCGCCGGCGTTCGCCTGGCGCATCGTCTTCGACCCACAGAACTACGCCGAGAACGTGCTCGCGGCGGCCCGGGCGCTCGAGCAGATCAACAACCAGATCCTGTCGCTGCAGAACGAGGCGCAGATGCTGATCAACGAGGCGCGGAACCTCGCGAGCCTGCCGTATTCGTCGCTCGTGCAGCTCCAGCAGAGTGTCGCGCGGACGCAAGGCCTGCTCGCCGAGGCGCAGCGGATCGCCTTCGACGTCGGCCAGGTCGACCAGGCCTTCCGACAGGAATACGGGCGCGTCTCGATGACCGTGCCAGAGGCACAGATGGTCGCGGACGCGATGGCCCGTTGGGAGAACACGGTTGGCGGGCTGCAGGACGCGATGCGGGTGCAGGCCGGCGTCGTCGGCAACATCGACGCGAGCCGCGCCGAGATGGCCGCCCTCGTCGCCGAGAGCCAGGGCGCGGTCGGCGCGCTGCAGGCGACCCAGGCCGGCAACCAGCTCCTCGCCCTGCAGGCGCAGCAGCTCTCCGACCTGATCGGACTCGTCGCCGCCAACGGCCGGGCCGATGCGCTCGACGGCGCCGAGCGGGCTGCCGCCGCCGAGCAGGGCCGCGAGCAGCGCCGGCGCTTCCTTGCGGCGGGTGCCGGCTACGCACCGGGCGACGCCCGGATGTTCGGCGGCGAGTGAGGCGGAGCGATGGATCACAGAACCCTGGCGCAGCTCGGCGCCCTCGTATTCCTTGCGATCGCCGTGATGGCCGCCGCCGTCCATTGGGTGAGCCGCGACGAGGTGCGGGAACTCCCCGCCGTGCATCTCGCGCCTCCCACGCCCGATCCGCTCCGCGACGGCCAGCGACGCTGCCAGCAGCTCGGTGAAGCCGCCGCCCGCGAAGCGAGCTGCCTGAAGATCTGGTCGGACACCCGCGACCGCTTCCTCGGACGCGCGGCGGGCTCTGGTCGCGCGCCCACCGGCAACCCCGACGCCGGGCAATAGCCCATGGGCGGCGCCGGCGTCATCGACAGCTTCCTCGCTGTCTTCACCAGCTACATCGACAGCGGCTTCGGCCTGCTCGGCGGCGAGGTCGCCTTCATCGCCACGACACTCATCGTCATCGACGTGACTCTCGCGGCGCTCTTCTGGACCTGGGGCGCCGATGAGGACGTCCTCGCCCGGCTGGCACGGAAGACCCTCTTCGTCGGCGTCTTTGCCTACCTGATCTCGAACTGGAACGCCCTCGCTCGGATCGTCTTCGAGAGCTTCTCCGGCCTCGGGCTGATGGCGTCGGGCACCGGCTTCTCGGCCGCCGACCTGCTCAGGCCGGGGCGTATCGCCCAGACCGGCCTCGACGCCGCGCGGCCGCTGCTCGAGTCGATCTCCAACCTCATGGGCTGGGTGTCGTTCTTCGAAAACTTCATCCAGATCGCCTGCCTCTTCTTCGCCTGGGCGCTGGTGCTCCTGGCCTTCTTCATCCTAGCGATCCAGCTCTTCGTGACGCTGATCGAGTTCAAGCTGACGACGCTCGCGGGCTTCGTGCTGATCCCGTTCGGCCTCTTCGGCAAGTCCGCCTTCATGGCCGAGCGCGTCCTCGGCAGCGTCGTCTCCTCCGGCATCAAGGTGCTGGTCCTTGCCGTCATCGTCGGCATCGGCTCGACGCTCTTCGGCCGCTTTACCGCCGGCTTCGGCGGCGTGACCCCGACCGTCGACGACGCCATGGCGATCGTGCTTGCGGCCCTCTCGCTCGTAGGTCTCGGCATCTTCGGCCCAGGGATCGCCAACGGCCTCGTCGCCGGCGGCCCGCAGCTCGGCGCCGGCGCGGCGGTCGGCACGGGCCTCGCCGCAGGCGGCATGGCGCTCGCCGCGGGCGGCGGTGCGATGCTTGCGGCCCGGGGCGGCGCGGCCGCGCTGTCGGGTGGTGGTGCTGCCCTGCGTGGCGGCGTCGCGGCCGCCGGAGGCGCCGCCACCGCCTTCACCCTCGGCGCGGCCGGCCAGTCCGGCGCGGCCGCTGTCGCCTCGGGTCTCGGTGGCGTAGCCCGGGCGGGAGCAGCCGCCGCGGCGTCGCCGCTCAAACGTGCGCTCGACAGGACCGGGGAAGCCGTCAGGTCGGGCGCGGCCTCTGGGACCCTGGCCGCCTTCGAGGCGACCGGTGGCGCCATGGTGACGTCCGAAGCCGGCGACGCCGCACGCGCCGGCACGACGATCCGCGACGCGAGCACGCCGCCGGACTGGGCCCGGCGCCTGCGCCGCGATCATCACCTCTCCCATGGCGCGCAGGCCGTGGCCCATGCCGTCCGAACCGGCGACGGCCATGGTGGCGGCGCCTCCGTCTCCCTCTCCGAAAGCGACCGCGCATGAACGCGTTCAGACGAGCCTCCCCCCACTACGGCAGGACCCCGGAGCCGGAGACGCCGTACCAGCGCGCCGGCCAGGTCTGGGATGAGAGGATCGGCTCCGCCCGCGTCCAGGCTCGGAACTGGCGGCTGATGGCCTTCGGCTGCCTGATCCTCGCCGGCGGGTTCGCGGCAGCGCTGGTCTGGCAGTCGGTGCGCGGCACGGTCGTGCCCTGGGTGGTGCAGGTCGACGCCCATGGCGAGGCACAGGCGGTGGCGCCCGCAGCCGCGGACTATCGTCCGGCCGATCCACAGATTGCCTGGCACCTCGCCCGCTTCATCGAGCAGGTCCGCGCCATCCCTGCCGATCCGGTCGTCGTTCGGCAGGGTTGGCTCCGCGCCTACGATTGGACCACCGACCGCGGGGCCGCGGCGCTCAACGACTACGCCCGCTCCGCCGACCCCTTTGCCAAGGTCGGCCACGTGCAGGTGGCGGTCGAAGTCTCGAGCGTGATCCGCGCCTCGCCCGACTCCTTCCGCGTCGCCTGGATCGAGCGGCACTACGAGAACGGCCAGCTCATGGGCACCGAGCGCTGGACCGCGATCCTCACGCTCGTCCTGCAGCCGCCGCGCGACGCCGAGCGGCTCCGCGCCAATCCCCTCGGTATCTACGTCAATGCCATCAGCTGGTCCCGGGAG
>JAXMDH010000087.1:0-10708 GCA_046348915.1 Amaricoccus sp. | reverse complement strand
CGGCAGCTTCTCGACGACCCGGACGGTGCCGCCGTCCTGCTCGACGCGCCAGGTCCCGACGTTGTCGAAGGCGGGCGCCTTAAGCGCCTCGCCGGTTTTGAGGCTGAAGCAGGCGTGGTGCAGCGGGCAGCGAACCGTGTCGCCGACGATGATCCCGTCGGCGAGCCGGCCGTGGTAGTGGCTGCACAGGGCGCCGATCGCGAGGAACTCGCCGCCGACGCGGGCGAGGAGGACGGGATCCTTGCCGACGTGGCCGGCGAGCATGCCCCCTTCCTTCAGGTCGGCGGCCGGAATGCCCTCGGCGAGGTCCGGCCCGGTCGGCTCGTCGCTCTCTGTCGCCATGTCGTCCCCGCGTTCAGGTTGGTCGGGTGGGCCGGGCCCAGCGCGGCGTGAGCGCCGCGACGAGCGGGTTCGCGGTCGCGCCGTGGGCGAGCACGCTGAAAAGGACCGTGCAGACGATGATCGCCGCGAGGGTGCTGAAGTTCGGCAGGCCGGCGTCGATGACGAGGATGCCGAAGACGATGCTGGCGAGGCCGCGCGGGCCGAACCAGCCGACGAAGAGGCGGTCGCGGGACGGCATCCTCGTTCCAGCGAGGCTCAGATAGACCGGAAGCATCCGGACGATCGTCAGGCTGAGCACCGCGTACAGGATCACCGCGCCGGTGATGCGATCGGAGACCTGCCAGACCACGGCGGCGCCGAAGCAGACCCAGGTCGCGAGCGACAGCGCGCTGCCCGCGGCTTCCGCCCCGTGCAGCAGCGCGCGGTCCTCGCTGCGCAGATTGAACACCAGGCCGCCGACGAAGCAGGCGATGAAGCCGCTGCCGCCGATCGCCTGCGCCGCGGCGAAGGAGCCGATCGCCAGCGCGACGACGGCGAGGTCGTGCCAGTGCGCGGCGATCCAGCCCTGCCTCACGGCCACCCGGAGCAGGACCGATGCGGCGAGCGCCAGCGCCGCGCCGACCGCGAGGCCGACTCCGATCTCCTCGACCACGGTCCGAGCCACGTGCACGGCGGCGCCGCCGTGCATTTCGGCACCCTCCGCCACCCCGATCAGCAAGAGCACGACCGGCACGCAGATGCCGTCGTTGAGGCCGCTCTCGACGTTGAGCGCCTCGCGCAGGTCCGCGGGCACCGCGGCATTGCTCACCACGGGCTCGCCGAGCGCGGCGTCGGTCGGGGCGAGGATCGTGGCGAGCAGCGCGAGCTCGACGAGGGCGAGCTGCGGGAAGAGGACGCGCGCCAGCAGGAGCCCGAACAGGATCGTCAGCGGCAGGCCGATCAGAAGCAGCCGTTCCGGCAGGCCGATGCTGCGGCGGATTCGCGCGAGGTCGGCCTTGGCCGCGTCGGTGAAGAGCACCATCGCCAGCGCGAGCTCGGCGAAAAGGCGCAGCATGCCGGCGGTCATGTCCAGCGACAGCAGGCCTACGCCGCCTGGCCCGAGGAACAGGCCGCCGGCGACGAAGACGATCGGTGCGCTGATCCAGGAGCGCGCGACCGGGCCGGACACCAGCGCGAAGGCGAAGCCGAAGAGCGCGATGATGGCGACGTTCTGATACATCCGTCGGGCTCTCCGGCCGCGGGAGCGCTTGCCGCTACCCGCGGTTCATGCGGTTGCCGATCAGGTCGTCGACCACCCCGGGGTCGGCGAGCGTGGAGGTGTCGCCGAGGGCGCCGTAGTCGTTCTCGGCAATCTTCCTGAGGATACGGCGCATGATCTTGCCGGAGCGGGTCTTGGGGAGCCCCGGCGCCCACTGGATGAGGTCGGGGGATGCGATCGGGCCGATCTCCTTGCGGACCCAGCCCACGAGCTCCTTCCGGAGATCTTCGGTGTATTCCTCGCCGGTCATCAGCGTGACGTAGGCGTAGATGCCCTGGCCCTTGATCGCGTGCGGGTAGCCCACCACCGCGGCCTCGGCGACCTTGGGGTGGGCGACGAGGGCGGATTCCACCTCGGCGGTGCCCATGCGGTGGCCGGAGACGTTGATCACGTCGTCGACGCGGCCGGTGATCCAGTAGTAGCCGTCGGCATCGCGCCGGCACCCGTCGCCGGTGAAGTAGTAGCCCTTGTACTGGCTGAAGTAGGTGTCGACGAAGCGCTGGTGGTCGCCGTAGACGGTGCGCATCTGGCCGGGCCAGCTGTCGGCGATGCAGAGGACGCCCTCGCAGGGGTCGTCGTGGATCTCGGCGCCGGTCGAGGGCTCGAGGACGACGGGCTGGACGCCGAAGAAGGGTTTCGTCGCCGAGCCTGGCTTGGTCGGGATGGCGCCGGGGAGGGGGGTGATCAGGATCCCGCCGGTCTCGGTCTGCCACCAGGTGTCGACGATGGGGCATTTCCCCTTGCCGACGACCTCGTCGTACCAGTTCCAGGCCTCGGGGTTGATCGGCTCGCCGACGCTGCCGAGGACGCGCAGCTTCGAGAGGTCGTGCCTGTCGACCCATTCCCTGCCCTGCGCCATCAGGGCACGGATGGCGGTGGGCGCGGTGTAGAAGATGTTGACGCCGTGCTTCTCGCAGACCGCCCAGAAGCGGCCGGCGTCCGGCCAGGTGGGGACGCCTTCGAACATCAGCGTGGTCGCGCCGTTGGCGAGCGGGCCGTAGACGATGTAGCTGTGGCCGGTCACCCAGCCTACGTCGGCGGTGCACCAGTAGATGTCGCCGTCGTGGTAGTCGAAGACGTACTGGTGAGTCATGGCGGCGTAGACGAGGTAGCCGCCGGTGGTATGCACCACGCCCTTGGGCTGGCCGGTGGAGCCGGAGGTGTAGAGGATGAAGAGCGGGTCCTCGGCGCCCATCGGCTCGGGGGGGCAGTCGGGGTCGACGCGCTCGGCGGCCTCGTGCAGCCAGGTGTCGCGGGCGGGGTCCCAGGGGACGTCGCCGCCGGTGCGCTTCACCACGAGCTGGCGGACGCCGTCGAGGCCTGCGATCGCCTTGTCGGCGTTGACCTTCAGCGGCGTCCGGCGGCCGCCGCGCGGCGCCTCGTCGGCGGTGACCAGGAGCTTGGCGCCGGAATCCTCGATCCGCGAACGCAGCGCGTCGGCGGAGAAGCCGGCGAAGACGATCGAGTGGATGGCGCCGATCCGGGCGCAGGCGAGCATCGCGTAGGCGGCCTGCGGGATCATCGGCAGGTAGAGGACGACCCGGTCGCCCTTGCCGACGCCGAGCTCCTTCAGCACGTTGGCGAAGCGGCAGACTTCGGAGTGCAGCT
This sequence comes from Amaricoccus sp., assembly GCA_046348915.1. Taxonomy (GTDB): domain Bacteria; phylum Pseudomonadota; class Alphaproteobacteria; order Rhodobacterales; family Rhodobacteraceae; genus Amaricoccus. Next base: position 7,500 of record JAXMDH010000087.1, on the reverse strand, counting down.
GGCGGTAGCTGATGTGCTCGGAGACGGCGGGGTCGTCCGCTTCCCAGATGATCGCGGTCTGCTCGCCGCGGGTCGCGAGATGGCGGTCGATGCAGTTGGCGGCGACGTTGAGGACGCCGTCCTCGAACCATCGGATCGAGACGTTGTGGTAGTCGAAGGAGGTGTGCTTCACCTTGGTGTAGGGGGTGATCCAGTCGAGCCGCTTGCCCTCGGCGCCCCAGAATCCGTCCGGGTCGTTCACCGAGGCGGCATATTTCTCGCCGTATCCGGCAGCGTCTATCAGCGCGTGCGCGACCGTCGCGGCCGAGGGCTTGTGCATCTGGTCGGTCATCGTTGCGACTCCCCCTGAAATTTCGTTGCGCGGGAGATTAGGGCAAGCGATGCCCGGGCGGAAGGTATCAGGGCGCCGCGCGCGCCGCCGCCACCTGCGCGCCGATCTCGCGGGCGACGAGGGCAGCGCCGAAGTTGTTGAGGTGGTTGCTGTCGTAGTAGAGCGGCCGGTCGCCGAGGTTGTTGATGCACCGTCCCGGAAGGTCGCGGTTGCAGAGGACGTCGGACGGGCGGACGCGGTAGAGATTCGGATCGTCGATGGCATCGAAGGCAGCGAGGATCGGCGCCTGGCGGCGGAGGAAGACGTCGTAGCCGGTGGAGAGCTGGACCGGGGCATCGGCGGCCTCGCGGCGGCGGGCGAGCTCCTCGGGGACGTTCCAGCCGGCCTCGGGGATAGGATAGACCAGCACCACCTTGTGGCCGCGGGCGAGCAGGTCCTCGACGCCCCGGACGTAGGTCGCGACGACGGCGTCGGCGCGGTCGGCGGGCGTGGCGGGGGCGGCGCCGATCGGGGTCAGCCAGTCGCCCGGGGGGCCGTCGGCGCCGCCCTCGCCGTTGTCGAAAGCGTCGGGGGCCACGCCGGAGATCCAGCGGGCGGCGAGGACGACGACGGGAAAGTCGCCGGAGTCAAGGAAGGCCTGCACGTCTCGTACGAAGGCGTCGCATGCGGGTGAGGCGGCGGCGCCGGTTCGCGTGAGGCCGGGGATCGGCGGGCAGGCGCTGCGGGTCACGGTGTAGAAGCGGGCGCCGGTTTCGGCGAGCTCGTCCCAGACCGCACCCTGCAGCGCGTCGGCGTGGCTGTCGCCGGTGAAGGCGACCGACGGCCGGGTGCCGTCGACGAGGCAGGCGGCGACCGGGTGGCGCGGGTTCGCCTGGTCGAGGTCGGTCTTGCAGGCGGCCCGATGCGGGTTGGTGTCGGTAACGCTGGCGAGGATTTCGCGGATGGCGGCCGGCTTCGAGGTCGCAAGGCCGTCGGTGAGGACGCCGGCGAGGCCTAAGGCGGACAGGGCCGCGAGGGTGACGGCGGCAAGCGCCAGCGGCCGCGCGGGACTGCCATCGGCCCGGCGGCGGAAGGGCCGCTCCACGAAGGCCCAGGTCGGCCACGCGAGGAGGAGCGCGAGGGCGCCGAGGGAGAGAAGGGCGGCGGGAGGCAGCGCGTCGCCGAAGCGGAGGCGGGCGAAGACCAGCACCGGCTGGTGCCAGAGGTAGGCCGAATAGGAGACGAGCCCGATGGCCACCGCCGCGGGGTGCGACAGCAGGCGGGCTGCGGCGGTTCCGGGGACGGCGAAGCGGATAACGAGACAGGTGCCGGCGACGGCGAGGACGTTCGGGGCCACCCCTGGCAGGTGCGGGGCGAGGGCGATCGCCGCGGCGATCAGCGCGAGTCCCGGCAAGGCGGCGCCCCGGGTCCGGTCCGGCACCGGCGCGAGGGCGAGGAGCGCCCCGGCGGCGAGCTCCCAGCCGCGGAAGGGGAGGAGGAAGAAGGCGGCCGACGGGTGGTGCAGGGCGGTCCAGGCAGCGAGCGCGAGGCTCGCGGCGGCGAGGAGGGCAATCGCAGGGAGAAGATGGCCATGGCGCCACCGCCAGATGACTGCAAGGAGCGGGGGGAAGAGAATGTAGAACTGCTCCTCGACGCCGAGGCTCCAGGTGTGCAGGAGCGGCAGTCGGTCCGCCGCGGGGCCGAAGTAGTCGAGGATGGTCCAGAACCAGACGTTCGATACCGAGAGCGCGGTGGCGAGGAAACTCGCCGAGAAGCCTTCGAGCTCCGGCGGCGACATCCAGGCGACGGCAAAGGGCACGCAGGCGAGCAGCACCACCGCGAGCGCCGGCAGGATGCGGCGCGCGCGGCGCTCGTAGAAGCGGGCGATCGAGAAGCGGCCGAGGGCGAGGTCGCGGGCGAGGATGCCGGTGATGAGGTACCCCGAGATGACGAAGAAGACGTCGACGCCGAGCCAGCCGCCGGCGAAGGCGGCGAAGCCCATGTGGAAGAGCATCACCGGTAGCACGGCGACCGCGCGCAACCCGTCGATCTCGCGGCGGTAGCCGTGCGCCGCCGCGGCGGACGCGGGCGGGGCGGCGATCTCGATGGCCTGGGTCAGCGGGCTCTCCCTCGGACAGGGCGGACCATAGGCGGCCCCGCGCCGGGTGCCAATGTTCGGCGGGGGCGGTGTGCGTGTCTTCGAGCGGGAGGAACTTCGGCTGGCGGGACCTCGATCGGCCGACCGGCCCCGCCCGAGCGCGATGACTGCTTACGCCTCAGTTCCGGTCACTCGTCTGCGGGGCGCGTGCCGGCGTCGGCGATTGCGCCGCACCAGAGCATGCGCCCGGCGCGGACGAGCGCTTCGGAGATCGGTGCGGCGCGGTCGCGAGGGTGAGCGTTCGCCAGGCATTGGTTGAGCCAGACCCCCTCGATCAGGCTCACCGCGCCGCAGGCGAGGTCGGCGATCGTCGCCCCCTCGCGCAAGGCCAGGCTGAAGTGGGCGACGGCGCCGGCGAAGACTGTCTCGAACTGGGCGACGCGGCGGCTGTACTCCTCCATCGACGGGCCGGCGACGTGCTCGCTCCAGAGGCCGTACGGCACGACTCCGAGCCAGAGCGCCCAGAGCGTGGCGTAGGACGTCGCCGGCTCGGCCCCGTGCCTCGGGCCGCGGGCCGACTGGCTGGCGAAGAAGGCGGTGACCCAGGCGCCCGGGGTGGTGTAGGCCGAGGGTTCGGGCCAGTCGACCGCCTCGGAGATCTCGGCGGCGTCGAGGACCATGTCCATCGTGCGCGCCTGAAAGACCGCCTGGCTGCCGAAGAGGTTGGTGATCGCCCCCCTTGTCTTGCCGTCGCGCGCGGCGACGGCGGCGGCGTCGAGCCGCGCGAACGGGCCGATCGCCATCGCGCCATTGCCGAGAACCTGCGCGTCGTCGCGGATCTGCTCGAGGGCGGCGAGCGCCCCCATCTCGAGGTAGCGGGTCCGGGCATCATCCGTCGGCAGGGTCGAACGCTTCCGACGCCTACGTCCGACCTCTTCCGGCATGTCCCCTGCCTCGGTCATTACGCCCCCGAATTCCTTGACGCGACTCGGCGTCACCACTAAAGTACATACCGTACGTATCTATCGTCGGGCTGTTTCCAGCCCCTTGCATCTCACAAGTCAGGATTGCCAATGTCCAGCGGACTGCAATCGTGGACCGCCACCGGCGTCGCCACGGTGGCCTCGATCTATGCGCTCGACACGGTGTCTGTCGCCGCCGGCGGACTGTTCGTCGCCACGGGCCTCCTCGCCGGCGCGAGCCACCCCACGGCGCTGGCGCTGCTCGCCCTGAGCTACCTTGCCTGGGGTCTCGCCCTCGGCCCAAGCCTCGGGGCCAACTGGGAGCTGCTTCGGCGCACCGGGGCGAGCACCTGCCTCCCCTCCAAGGCGGCGCACGACATCGCGCTTCGCCGCGGCGCCAGCGAAGGGACGTGCCGCCTCGCGACGGCCGCAGGCTATGTCGGCGCCGAGCTTGCCAAGGAGACACCCTATTACCTCGGCGCAGCAGGCGCGGTGCTGCTTGTCGAGGACGTGACCGCCGTCGGCGCGATCGCGTTTCTCGCCGGCGCCAATCTCGGGGCGGCAACCTACGAGCTCGGGCTCGCCAGCGCGACGCGCGGCCTCCTCCGGCGGAGACGCCGCCCGGCCTTCGCCTCGTTCGAGGCGGAGTGGGACCCGCACCGCTATCTCGCCGACTATTATGGCAAGCTCGAGGATGACGAGCGGCACACCATCGCCTTCCTCGTCGGATCCGCCCGCGGGCTGCCGCCGGGACAGCGCGTGCTGGTGTTCGGCGCCGGGCCAACGTTGCATCATGCCTTCCCCTTCGCCGACTGCGCCCGGACGATCGATCTCAGCGATGTCCTCGCCTGCAACCTTCGCGAGATCGAGCGCTGGATCGGCGACGGCCCCGATGCCCACGATTGGAGCCCCTTCGTTCGCCACGCCCTCGCCTGCGCCGGCGCGGCGACCGACGACGCGGCAGTCGCCGCACGCGAGGCTGCGCTCCGCCGCCGCATCGGCAGGCTCGTTCTCGCCGACCTCCGGCGCTGCGAGCCCATCGGCGCCGGAGCGCCGACCTGGGACGTCGTCGTTACCGCCTACTGCGCCGACAGCGCCACCCCCGAGAGGGAGACCTGGGCGCTCTACATGCAGCGCATCGCCAAGCTTGTGCGCCCCGGCGGCCTTCTCGTCGTCGCCGCCCTGCGACGCTGCCGCGGCTACCGTGTCGGCGGCCAAACCTTCCCGAGCGCCAACATCGACGAATCCGACGTCCGCCGCGTGCTCGATCCCATGACCGACGATCTCCACGTCGAGGCCCGCCTCCTGCCCGGACAGGCGCATCATGGCTACGACGGTATCCTGCTGGCGAGCGGCCGGAGACGTGCTGCAGCAGTCGCCCGCGCCGGCAGCGGGTGAGCGACCGCGCCGTTCCGTCGCCGACCGGACCGCTGGCGGCGGCCGGTGCGGCGCGGGGGCGTCAGAGTTTGGGCAGGACGTAAGCGACGATCGCGTCGCTGACCGGGGTCTCCATGAAGTGGTGGCCGCCGGGCGCAATCACGACGTACTGGCGACCGTCGACCTCGTAGGTCAGCGGCGTGGCCTGGCCGCCCCCGGGGAGGTCGGCGGACCAGAGCTCCTTGCCGGTGGCGGTCTCGTAGGCGCGGAGCTTCTGGTCGGTGGTGGCGGCGATGAAGGTCACGCCGCCGGCGGTGACGACCGCGCCGCCGTTGTTCGGCGTGCCGATCGTCAGCGGCAGGTGCGAGGCGATGCCGAACGGGCCGTTGCCTTCGGCGCTGCCGAAGGGGTGCTCCCAGAGGGTCTTGCCGGTCGCGAGCTCGATGCCGCGGATCCAGCCGTAGGGCGGGCGGGTGCAGAGGAGGCCGGTCCCCGGCACCCGCCAGCCGGCGTTGACCGAGATCGCGTAGGGCGCGCCGGTCATGGCGCCGGCCTCGCCGACCGACTTGGGGCTGCCCCCCTGATAGATCGGCTTGATGCCCTGGCGGTCGGCTTCGGTCCGCGGCACCAGCCGGTTGAAGTTCGCCGTGTCGTTGTAGTTCACGACGAGGATCCCCCGCGTCGGGTCGACCGCAACGCTGCCCCAGTCGGAGCCGCCGTTGTAGCCCGGATACTCGACGTACGGCCGGTCGGCGGTCGGGCCGGTGAACTCCCCGTCGTAGGCGGCGCGGCGGAACTGGATGCGGCAGAAGAGCTGGTCGATCGGGCTCATTCCCCACATGTCGCGCTCGGTGAGCTTCGGCTTGTCGACGCGGGCGTAGCCGGAATGCGGCTGGGTGGCGGCCAGGAAGCCGGACTCGGGGCCGTCGCCCTTCGGCGCCGGCTTCTCGTCGACCGGGAAGAGCGACTCGCCGGTCCTGCGGTTCAAGACGTAGATCTGGCCCTGCTTCGAGGGCAGGATCAGCGCCGGCACCTTGCCCGTGTCTGTCGTCAGGTCGACGAGCGTGACCTGGCTGCCGAGGTCGTAGTCCCAGACGTCGTGGTGGATGGTCTGGAAGCGCCAGGCGGGCTTGCCGGTCCGGACGTCGAGGGCGACCAGCGAGGAGGCATAGTCGTTCTCGGCGTCGGAGCGGCCCGGCCCCCAGTAGTCGCCGGCGGCGTTGCCGAGCGGCAGGTAGACGAGGCCGAGGTCGTCGTCGCCGGTCGCGACGGTCCACATGTTCGGCGTCCCGCGGGTATAGGTCTGGCCGGCGGCCGGGGCGCCGCTTCGGTCGGGTGCGCCCATGTCCCAGGCCCAGGCGAGCTGGCCGGTCACCGCGTCGTAACCGCGGATGACGCCCGAGGGGGCGTCGGTCGCCTCGTTGTCCTTGACCTGCGCGCCGGTGACGACGATGCCGCGGACGATGACCGGCGGTGCCGTCACCGAATACCAGCCGGGCACGGTGTAGCCGATCCCTTCGCTCAGATCGACCGCGCCGTGGGTGCCGAAATCCTCGCAGGGCGTGCCGGTCCGCGCGTCGATGGCGAGGAGCCGGGCGTCGAGGGTGCCCCAGACGATGCGCGTCGCGCAGGCCGCGTCGGCGCTTGCGCCCGGGACGGCGTACCAGGCGACGCCGCGGCAGGTGGCGCCGTAGGGGATGGCGTCGGCCGGGACCTTCGGGTCGTGGCGCCACTTCTCCTTGCCGGTGGCGGGATCGATCGCCACGACGATGTCCATGCCGGTGCAGGCGTAGAGCGTGTCGCCGACCTTGAGGGGCGTATTCTCGGGAGAGTATTTCCCCTCGGTCTTCGCGTTCGGCAGGTCGCCGGTATGGAAGGTCCAGGCGGGCTTCAGCTGGCTGACGTTGGCGGGCGTGATCTGGTCGAGGGGCGAGAAGCGCATGGCCGCGTTCGAGCCGCCATACACCGGCCAGTCGGGGCCGGGCTCGAGCGTCGTCGGCTGCGGCACCGGGTTCGCGGTCTCGGCGGGCGCCGCAGCGGGGACCAGCGTCTCCCGCGCGTGCGCCGCGGGGGCCGGCGAGAGCGCCGACAGCCCGGCGAGCGCTGCAGCCGCGGTCGGGAGGAGCGGGCGGCGCAGCGCTGGGATCGTCAGAAGCACAAGGACGAGGAGGACGGTGGGCGCGACGACGCGCGGGACCAGCGCCCAGCCGTCGAAGCCGACCTCCCAGAAGGCCCAGGCGAGGGTACAGAGCCAGAGGATGAGGTAGACGAGCGCGCCCGAGCGGCGGTGCGAGGCGGTGAGGCCGCCGGCGAGGACGAGGCCGGTGCCGACGATCAGATAGTACCAGGAGCCGCCGAGGGCGGCGAGCCAGGCGCCGCCGGCAAAGAGCACCAGGCCGATCAGGGCGAGGACGGCGCCGAGGACGACGGCCCACCAGTAGCCGAAGCCCTGCTCCGGCTCGGACACGGGGGATGGGGTCATTGGAAGGCACTCCACGAACGGGCTTTCCCAGGAAAAAGCCTTTGGCGGAGCGATCGTTCCGGCAGGTTCCCGCCGTCGCGACGACGTGAAGCTAGATCTCGACCTCGATCGCCTTACCGGCGGCGCGGGCGAGCTCGACGACGCGGGCGGCGACGGCGAGGTCCTGCAGGCCGACGCCGGTTCCGTCGAAGAGGGTGATCTCTTCGGCCGAGCGGCGGCCCGGGTGGGCGCCGTTGATGACTTCGCCGATCTGGGTGATCGACGATTCGGG
>JAXMDH010000086.1:0-10909 GCA_046348915.1 Amaricoccus sp. | reverse complement strand
CGTATCTGGTCCGCACGTCGAGCAGCCCTTTCCGGTAGTCGGTCCGGGTGCGCGGGGCGAGGCGGCAGAACTCGCGGGAGCGCTCGTAGGCGTCGAGCAGGTCATTCACCGTGCTCCAGCCGTGGCCGGTCGCCGCCGGCTCGATCACGGCCCGCAGGCCGGTTGCCGCGTCGTAGGCGGCCTGGTAGCCCGGCGTCCCGGGCGGGTTCGGCTCGCCGGTGCGCCAGATGCTGGGGCCCTTCCGGCCAACGGTGTGGTACTCGACCTCGTCGCCACGGGCGTTTGTCTTCCGGACGACGATGATGGTGTTGTAGCGCGCCGGCATGCCTTCCTATCCCCCGGTTCCCCAACGGACACGGACGCTCTGTTTCCGCGCCCTATCAAGAGAATAGAACGCTGCTTTCATTGTTTTTTTCGCCCCCGGTCGTCCTGTGCGCCGTCCGCGGCCGCATTGTCGCGGAACCAGCGTTCGACGGGGTCCGGCACTGCTGGAGTGGCCGCGACTGCAGCCTCGCGCGGGTGCGTGAGGACGGTCACATCGCGGCCGCGAACCTCGAAGCCGAAGACGGGCAGCTCGAGCCGCTGCGCCAGACGCACGAAGCGCTCGACCCGCGCCTCGGTGGTGTTCCAGCGGACGCGCGGCGGCTTCATCGCGATGCTGCCGCGCGGATGCCCGCGGTCACCGCCGTCACAGCCACTCCGCGGCTTCCTCGAGCGCCGGCCAGAGCCTGAGGACTTGCCGAGCGACCTTCTCGTGGCAGGCATCGAGCGTAGCGCCGCGCGCCTCGAGCGCAACCGAGCCATCGAGGACGCCCCAGCAGGCGCGGACCCTGAAGGTCGACCCATCGCGCTCGGCGCTCAGCGCCGGTGCGATCCCCGCCAGCGGGCCGTGCCCGAAGGCCAACGCCAGCGCGTCGGCGAGAGAGGACGTATCGGCGCTCACGCGGCGCGCTCGACCAGATGCGACGGCAGGTCGGCCGAAGCGGTGACCCTGTAGTCGCCGTCGAGGCGGGTGATGAAGACCCGCTCGTGTCTGGTGCTCAGGGCAACCCGGACCTCCTCGCCGCTCGGCAGGTCCGCGCGGAGGTCGCCAGGGTCGCGGCGGAAGCGCAGCCTGCCCTCGGTTCCGGCGAGCAGCTGGGCGCCTGTGTTCGGCATGCCTCGTACAGCCCAGCAAGCGGCGCGGCGCAGGGCGCTTTCCCGGTCCGCCATCAGCAGGACGCCTCCATGCGGCGCGCGAGGAGCGCGGTGCAACTCCATCACTTGCGGCGGAAAGGCCTCCGAAACGGGTGAACGGGCGTCAGGGGGAGACAGCGTGCTCATGGGACCTCATCTGTTCATTGGCTTCGACGGGGAGGCCGGGTCCTACCCTCGTCGCGCTGGCGCTACTCGCCCTCTGGTTGTTATACGGAAACTCTGGAACGTCAATCCATCATGATTCGGCAAATCTGGAACACAATGAGCGCCCGCCGGATCGGGCATCTCGCAATGCAAGCGGAGGAGCAGATGACGGAACGCCTGAACCTGAACGAACTCCGGCCGGAACTGCGCGCTCCGGAAATCCGGTCCTTCCTGCTGGCCTACCTTGCCCTGGCGGGCGGTCGGGTGAGTCGTGTCGCCGCCTACCGGGAGCGCGGCGCCAGCGCGATGACCCTGCTCGACCTCATCATCAGCCAGCATATCCTGGCGTTCGAGATCATCGAGGGCGGCACCCGGCAGTCGTCGATCGTCGACAGCCTCGAGGCGCCGCGGCGCACCGTCCGAGATGGCCTGGCGCGGCTGCAGGAGTCCGGCCTGATCGTCCGCGACGCGGACGGGCTCTACCACCCGGCGGAGGCGACCGGGGCGATGGCCAATGCGATGTTCGACACCGACTTACGGCTGGTCTCCCGGATGTGCGACGCCTTCACGGCGTATCGCGCGGCGCTAGGGCGTTAAACGCCATACCGGTGCTTGTGTCCCGCTGCGACGCGACCTCGATATCTCGCCCTCACAGAGATCGAGGAGAAAGCAATGCCACCCTAGGTTGCGCCCCACGCCACCGTCTGAGCTCGGCGGTCCATTGAGCAAGTAGAGTCGTTTCGCCTCCGTCGCGCAGGAATTCCCCATGCCGATTCGCATTCGCCTCGCCCTGGCGATCCTCAGGGTCACGCGGGTCAGCCTCGACTCACCTTGGCTGGCTGATCCTCGATCCGCTTTGGCCTCTCGTTCGAGCCATGGCGTCGAAGACGCAGCCTGGACGTCACCGGGGAGCCGCAGCCAGTCGCCGTAGATGATGAAGTCGAAGGAAGGCCCGTACTCGCGGCGGAAATGTCGGATGACCTCGACCCGACGGAAAGACATCACCGATCTCCCAGCTCGCGTAAGGTCGAGATCGCGACGCCGAACTCCTCTGCGGCCATCGCCTTCTGGCTGCGCCGTGGCCGGATCGCCCGCGCGGCACGGAGCCGGTACGACACCGCCTCCTTCGAGACGTCGCCAGTGCGCGCCAGACGCTGCTTCTCGTCATGATCCATGGGCAGCAGAATATCCAGGATCTGAAGTTCGCCAGTGCGGGAAAAATGAATGTTGCGGATCCAGATTCGTATAAGCTGTGCGGATGGCACGGCGCACACGCGACCTCATCGGCTCCCTGAACGGCTCTCGGACAAAGGCCGGGGGGCGGCTCACCTCCGATGAGATCGGGCTCGCGCCCATCTTTCGCTTGCTCCCGCTTCCCCACCTCCGAGGCGCGCGCGCGGCAGAACAAGTTCCAATGCCCGTAAGGTCGTCGTCGACGGCCACAGCTTCGACAGCGCCGCGGAGGGCCGGCGCTATGCCACGCTGGCCGCGCTCGAGCGCGCCGGCAAGATCGCCGGGCTCGAGCTGCAGCCGCGCTTCGACTGCGTGGTCGCCGGCGTGAAGATCTGCGCCTACGTCGGCGACTTCCGCTACCGCCAGGACGGCCGCGTGGTCGTCGAGGACGTCAAGGGCGTGCGCACGGCGGTCTACCGCCTGAAGCGCAAGCTCGCCGAGGCCTGCCATCCGGGCCTCGTCATCACCGAGATTCCCGCCGCTGGAGCGGGCAGACCACGCCGCCGGTAGCACCGGTTTTCCGGCGGTGGAGGTCTGGGCAGACACCCACCAGCCGGCGGCGACAAAATGAGGAGTGCGCATGGCGCTGTCGCTCTCGAACCTCGTCCGGCGCAAGTCGGACAAGCCGCCGCGGATCGTCATCTACGGGGTGCCCGGCATCGGCAAGACCAGCCTCGCGGCCGAATTCCCCGAGCCGATCTTCATCCAGACCGAGGAAGGCGCGGGCAACCTCGAGCTGACCACCTTCGCCGCCGGCCCGCTCACCAGCGCTGCCGAGGTCGACGAGGCGATCGAGCTGCTGCTGACCGGCGATCACGAGTTCCGGACGGTGGTTCTCGACAGCCTGGACTGGTTCGAGCCCTTGCTTTGGGCGGCGGTCTGCAAGCGCAACAAATGGACCACGATCGAGGAGGCTGGCTACGGCCGGGGCTACATCGAGCTCGACGCGGACTGGCGCTACTTCCTCAGCCGGATGAACGCGCTGCGCGACGAGCGCGGGATGACGGTGATCTACCTCGCGCACGAGGAGATTCGAAGCTTCTCCGATCCGGAGCGCGACAGCTACGACCGCTACCGCCTGCGGCTGCACAAGCGCGCGGCCGAGATGGTGGTCGAGCACGCCGACGTCGTCGGCTTCATGAACTACGTCGCCACGATCAGGAAGGAGAAGGGCGGCTTCAGCCGGGAGACCGCCAAGGCCTCCGGCGCCGGCCAGCGGGTGCTTCACCTCGCCGAGCGGCCCGCCTTCACCGCAAAGAACCGTTTCGAGATGCCCGACAGCCTGCTGCTCCCCCGCGGGCAGGGCTACGCGGCACTGGCGAAGTACCTGCCCGGTCACCGCGACATCGCGGCAACGCCCGCGCCCACCTCCACCGCAGCCTGAGAGGACCCGACCATGGCAAGTCTCGGAGGAACCTACGACGCCAGCCAGGGCGAGCAGATGAGCGAACGCTCGGCGCTGCCGCCCGGCGAGTACCTGGCGGCAGTCGCCAGGAGCGACGTCTCGGACACCAAGGCCGGAACCGGGCGCAAGGTTGAGCTCGAGTTCGAGGTGCTCGACGGCCCCGCATAAGGGTCGGCGCTTCTGGACCACGCTCAACCTCTGGAACCCGAACCCCGTGGCAGTGGAGATCGCCCAGCGCGAGCTGAACAGCATCTGCCACGCGGTCGGCAAGCTGCGTGTCGCCGACAGCGAAGAGTTGCACGCGGTCCCGCTCAAGGTGTCGCTCGGGATCGACACCTCCGGACGCAACGTCGCGAAGTCCTACAAGCCGGCCACGGCAGCCACCCCGAGCGCGCCCGCCGCCGCGGGTGGCCGCGCCGGAACGACCGCCAGCCGCGGGCCGTGGGCGTGACCCCTCAATCGGAGAGCACCAGAAGATGACAACGACGAAGCCGTTGGAGCCCGTCCTCCACATCGATCCCCTGAAGCGCGGCCGGATCACGGTCAAGCTGATCGGCACCACCCCCTTCTACTTCAACGCCATGAGCGCCAAGGCGAAGCGGACGCTGCTGATCGGCGGGGGAAAGAAGACCGCCGCGGAGAAACAGGAGCTCAAGCACAACCCCGAGGCAGAGTTCCGCGACAGCGTGGGAGCGCAGTTCGCCGATGGGCCGACCGTGCTCGGCTTCCCCGCGCCCGGCGTGAAGCAGGCGATGGCCGAGGCCGCCCTCGAGACCCCGGGGGCGAAGAAGACCGCGGTGAACCGCCTGGTCTTCATGCCGGAGGCGCGGATCAGGATCTGGGGCAAGCCGTTCCTGAAGATGGACGTGGTGCGCTCGGCCGACATGAACAAGACCCCGGACATCCGCACCCGCGCCTTCCTTCCGCGCTGGGGCGCGGAGATCGACATCGCTTTCGTGACCCCGGCGCTGTCGGTCCACTCGATCATCTCGCTGCTGGCGAACGCCGGCATCATCGTCGGAATCGGCGACTTCCGCCAAGGCAGGGGAAAAGGGAGCTTCGGCACCTTCGCCGTCGCCGGCGACGAGCTTGGCGAGTGGGCCGACGCCTGGCAGGCCATCACCGCAGAGGGCCGGATGGTGCAGCTGGCCGCGCTCGCGAGGCCCGAGGCCGCCGACGAGGAGACGCAGGAGCTGCTGGCCATCCTGCAAGCCGAGCGCGGGCGGAGGGCTGCCTGATGCCCGCCTGGAGTGCCCGCGAGCGCCAGCGGGTCGTCGACGCGTACCTGAACGCGAGCGGTCGCAACCAGTTCGTGCCCCGCGAGTTCCTCGCCTGGCTCCGCGAGCGCCCGGACCACCCGGCCCATCCAGTCTTCTTCGGGATGGACGATGTGGACGCGGCGCAGGCGTGGCGCGAGGGTCGGGTGCGGCACTGGGTCTCCGGGCTGCGCATCGCGGTCCGGATGGCTGACGCCTTCCCGTCCGCGGTGGCCGGCGTGGTGGTGCGGGAGCTGCCGGCGATGGTCTCGCCGGCCGCAGGGCGCAGCTCGGGCGGCGGCTACGCGCCGGTCGACCCGTCCGACCCGGCGATGGTGGCCGAGCTGCGGCGGCAGGCCGCGGGCGCCCTCGACAGCTGGCTCGGCCGCTACGCGGGCGTGGCCGAGCTCGCCGGCGTCGACACGATGCCGATCAGGGAAATCGCCGCCCATCTCGCGGGCGGCGTGGCGGTCGCGGCCTGATGCCGCGGCGGCTGGTCACGGCGGTCAAGGCGTGGCTAGGCCAGGCTAGGCACGGCACGGCGAGGCGCGGCAAGGCGTGGCGGTCAGGGCTAGGCGTGGCGCGGCGAGGCTTGGCCGGGCGGTCGAGGCTAGGCCAGACCGGGCGGGGCTTGGACTGGCGCGGCGGTCGAGGTACGTCATGGCTTGGCGCGGCGCGGCTCGGCATGGCGGTCGAGGCGGGGCAAGGCGAGGCTGGGCCCGGCGCGGCCAGGCGGTCATGGCGGCACAGCCTGACATGGCGAGGCAGGGCGATTCCAGCCCGCCTCGCCGCCTTCCCCCTCTCTGAACATGGGAGCTTGTAGTGGCCCCCCTTCCGCCCGTTGAAAGTCCCACCGTCATGGCGATCTGGCGTGCCCGCGAGGCGGAGGCCGCAGCCGACAAGCGCTCGGCCTTCGAAGGCTACGGCGTCAGCGCCTCGGCGCTGGGCACGTCCTGCGACCGCCAGATCTGGCTCACCCTGCGCTGGGCCTCGCCGCCGGAGGTCCACACCGGGCGCCAGCTGCGCGCCTTTGAGCGCGGAAACCTCGAGGAGGAACGTGTGATAGCCGATCTCCGGCGCGCCGGAATCGAGGTTTCGCGCGAGCAGGAGCGCTTCGCGCTCGCCGGCGGCTGGCTGCGCGGCAAGGTCGATGCCGTCGGGACCGGCTTCCTTGAGGCGCCAAAGGCCGAGCACGTCATCGAGATAAAATCGATGAAGGCCGCCGATTGGCGGGCGGTGCAGAAGCACGGGCTTATGAAGAGCAAACCCGAGCACCACGCGCAGCTGCACGCGGGCATGGCGGCGCTCGGCATCGCCCGCGGCGCATACGTCGTCGCAAACAAAGATACCGAGGAGCTCCTCGTCGAGCGCATTCACCTCGACGTCGAGGAGGCCAATCGCCAGGAGGCGCGGGTCGAGCGGCTGGTCGCCGAGCACGAGGCGCCGCTTAAGATTGCGGAGAATGCGGAGCGGCCGCCCTGCCGGTTCTGCCGGCACAAGAGCCTGTGCTTCGAGGCGGCGATGGCGCGTCGGAACTGCCGGACCTGCCTGCACTTCGCCTTCGGCCGCGACGGGAACGGCCACTGCGCCCGCTTCGACGAGCCGCGAACGCCGCAGCGGCAACAGGAAGGCCGGGATTGCCCGACTCACCTGTTCCTGCCCGCGCTGGTGCCGGGCGAGCAGATCGACGCCGACCCTGAGGCCGAGACGGTGACGTACCGCATGCCGGGCGGCGCCGTCTGGATCGACGGCGCCACCGAGGCTGCAGCATGACCGAGGCCGAGCTGGGCCGCTGGGTCAATGGGGCCGAGCGGGGCGAGAGCTTCGTCTATGCCGTCGCCAGCGCCGGGGTCGTCCTCTCGCCGGAGGAGAAGCAGGTGCGCGGGAGAATCATGAAGGCGGCGCGGCAGCTCCACGAGAAGGGGCTGGTGGCGCTGGTGCAGCGCCGCGCGTCGCCGTCCCAGATTCTCTACATCGCGCAGCGCACCTGGAAGCAAGGCGCCGCGCGATGACGCGAACCCGGCTTCCGGACCGCCGGCGCAATCTGATCCGCAACATCGCCTTCGGCGGCCAGGCCTTCACCGTCTGCGTCGGCTACGACGACGCCGGACGGCCGCTCGAGGTGTTCGCCGACGGGCAGAAGACCGGCTCGACGATGGCGGCCTTCATCGACGACGCCTGCATCGTGATCTCGATCGCGCTCCAGCACGGCATCGCGCCCGAGGCGCTGGTGCGCTCGCTGTCGACGGTGCCGGTCTGGGAGAACGGAGTGAAAGGCGAAGGCCCGGCCAGTCCGGTCGGCGCCATCCTCGCCGCACTCGAACCCGCGCCGGCGATGCCATGGGCGCTGGCATGATCGAGCTGCGCGACTACCAGCGCGCGGCGATCGACGCGCTCTACGCCTGGTTCCGCGCCGGGCGCGGCTCGCCGCTGGTGGTCGCACCCACCGGCTCGGGCAAGAGCGTGATCCTCGCCGAGTTCGCCCGCAGCGCCGTGGTGGCCTACCCCGAGACCCGCATCCTGATCGTCACCCACGTGCGCGAACTGATCGCGCAGAACCACGCGGCGCTGATCCGGCTCTGGCCAGACGCCCCGGCAGGAATCTACTCGGCCGGGCTCGGCAAACGGCAGCTCGGGCGCCAGGTCCTCGTCGCCGGCGTGCAGTCGGTGGCGCGGCGCTCGCGTGATCTCGGGCATGTCGATCTCGCCATCGTTGACGAGGCGCACCTGGTGCCGCGCGCGAGCGATACCCAATACGGGCGGCTGTTCGACGGGCTGCGAGTCACCAACCCGAACCTGAAGGTGATCGGCCTCACCGCGACGCCCTACCGCCTGGACAGCGGGCTGCTGCACGGGGGCGAGAACGCGCTCTTCGACGGCATCGCCTACGACATCCCCATCGGCATGCTGGTCGAGCGCGGCCACCTGGCGCCGCTCATCTCCAAGCGACCTGCAGCAGCGTTCGACACCGCCGGGCTGCACCGCCGCATGGGCGAGTTTGTCGAGCGCGAGATGCTGGACCGCTTCGGCGGCGACGCCACCCGCGCCGCCGTCGCCGAGATCGTCGAGCTCGGCCGCGACCGGCGCTCCTGGATCGCCTTCTGCATCTCGGTCGAGCATGCGCGCGCGGTGCGCGACGAGCTGCGCGCCCACGGCATCACCGCCGAGATGGTGACCGGCGAGACACCCGGGCCCGAGCGCGGCCGGTGGCTCCGCGCCTACCGGGCCGGCCAGGTGCGGGCGCTCACCAGCGTGGGCGTGCTCACCACCGGCTTCGATGCGCCGGCGACGGACCTCATCGCCATGCTGCGCCCGACCGCATCCACCGGTCTCTACATCCAGATGGCCGGGCGCGGCATGCGCATCGCCCCCGGCAAGGACGACTGCCTTGTGCTCGACTTCGCCGGCAACGTGATGCGGCACGGCCCGGTCGACGCCATCGCGATGCCCGAGGAGAAGAAGGTCAAGGGCGACGGCGAGGCGGCCGAGCCGCCGGCGAAGATCTGCCCGGGCTGCGACGCCATCGTGCCGATCGGCACGCGCGAGTGCCTCGACTGCGGCCACGTCTTTCCGCCGCCTGAGCCGAAGATCGAGGCAACTGCCACCACCGAGGCGATCATGGTGCTGACCGCCCGCGACGAGTGGCAGGAGGTGCGCGACGTCGCCTACCGCCGCCACCGCAAGCCCGGTGCGCCCGACAGCCTGCGCGTCGACTACCTGGTCGACACCAAGGTGGTCAGCGAATGGGTCTGCGTCGAACACACTGGCTACGCCCGGGAGAAAGCGGTCACCTGGTGGCGCCAGCGCGGGGATGGCCCGCCGCCCGACACCGTCGACGAGGCGCTCGCACGTGCAGGCGAACTCCGCCGCCCAACGGAAGCGGTGCTGGTGCGGGAAGGCAAGTATCACCGGATCAAGCGGATACGGTTAGAGCAACCTGCCGAGGAGCAGGCAGCATGACGCGTGCGGGGCGGCCCATCACCGCGCCGCCTTACCCGTGCGGCGTCTGCAAACGCGCCAGCGCCGGCTTCGCCTTCTGCGCGCCGCAATCGCCGACGCCGCCGGTCTTCTTCTGCTCGATGCTCTGCTCGGAGGTCTGGATGATCGCCCACCGCAAGAAGATCGAGCTCACCCGCGACGAGGCGACGGCGGCGATCGCCGGAGGCAAGGTTGCCGGCGCCTTCCTGGAGCAGCTGGGTCGCACCGACTTGGCGCAGCTCTCCCGGGTCGAGTGGGCCGAGTTCTGCGAGCGGCTGACCCGCGGCTATCTCGCGGAGTTGCAGCGCCAGGCTGACGCCCAGGTCCCGTTCTGACCATGGCCACGGAGCCGTCCTCCTACGCGCTGGCAGCGGGGCGCCTCCGCGACATGGGCTACCACGCCATGCCGGCGAAACCGGGCGAGAAAGTTCCCGGGCACTTCGAAGCCGGTCGCTGGTCGCACATGGCGCGATGGCAGGACTGGTGCTCCCGCATGCCGCCGGAGTTCCTGCACGAGCGGTGGGAGAGCTGGCCAGACCCCGGGGTCTGCATCGCGCATGGGAACATCGTCGGCGCTGACGTCGACACCGAGCGCAAGGACGTCGCCGCCGCCGTGGTGGCAGCCCTTGGGCCGTCTCCGGTCCGCCGCCGCGGGCAGAAGGGCTGGATGGGCTACTACCGCTCCGGGTCAGGCTGCGAAGGGCTCGGCGCCCGCATTCGCTGGTATCATCCGGACGTCTGCATCACCGCCGATGACGGCCGACGAAGTTGGCCTCCCCTGGTCGAGCTTCTGCTGCAGGGCACTCAGTCAGTGGTGCCGCCGACGATCCATCCTGACACCGGCCAGCCGTACATCTGGCTGACGCCGGACACGCTGGAAGACACACCGCTCCGCGACCTCCCGGAACTGCCGGCAGATCCGATCGCCTGTCTCGACGCCGAGCTCGGCAAGCTGGGCCTGTCCCGCGAGAACCCGAACGGACGGACTCGCGCGGCCCAGACCCGCGAGCACATGCCTGCCGGCGCCCACGACCTGGAGAAGCCGAGGTTCCGGTCGATGAACGACCGCGCGCTCGCGGCGCTGGACCGCTGGTTTCCGGCGCTCGGGCTGCCCGGGTCCCGCCAGCGAGGTGCGGGATCTTGGGAGGCGGTGGCGGTCTGGCGGCCATCGTCGAGCGGCCGGCCGCTGGAGAAGCGCGGCGCGAACCTGCACGCCTCGCCGAGCGGGATCCGGGACTTCGGCGATGGCGAGCCCTACACTGCGATCGACCTGGTGATCGCCGCGCGCGACTGCGGCTTCGATGGCGCCGTCGATTGGCTGGAGCCGTTCCTCGACCCCGAGCCGACGGCGGAGATCGACCTCGAGGCCATCGTCGCCGCCGCGGAGCGCAGGCGGGAAGCGGCGAAAACTGTAGATCGGGCCGAGCGCGCCTCGCTCCCGCAACCGGGCCTCCCTGCCGACCTCTCGCGCTGGTCGACAGCGCCAGCGTTCGGCGGTCAGAGCCGGCGAATAGACGGCCGGCCGCCCGAGCTTCCCTCGGACGCCGCCTTCGAGGCACTGGTGCCGCGCGCGCCGCAGCCGTTCCCGCTCGGCCCCGGGGACTGCCCGGGCGTGCTCGGAGAGGTCGCCGCCTACATCGACGAGGCCTCCGCCACGTCGACTGAGGCAGGTGCGCTGGCGGTTGCACTCCCGGTG
>JAXMDH010000085.1:0-11795 GCA_046348915.1 Amaricoccus sp. | reverse complement strand
TCTCGGCGGCCAGCGTCGGCAGCCAGACCACCTTGCCGCCCATCGCCGCGGTATGCTCGACCGCGTAGGGGTTGATGCCGCCGACGACGTTGTTGAGGACGATGCTCGAGTAGATCGTGGTGGCGAGTTCCGGATGGTGTCGGCGAACCATCTCGGCCGTCATCACCCCGGAATAGTCGTGGTCCTTGGTCACCGCCGCCCGGAAGCCGGCGCCCGACAGCAGGCGCGCCAGCTCGAGGTGGTCGATCGCGCGCGGCGCGATCGAGGGGCCGCTGTGGACATGCGGGTCCACCGCCCCCACTAGGATTTCGTCGACGCGATCGTCCAGCTCTAGAACGGCTTCCATGGCGTTTCCTCTTGTTTGTTCCGATCAACGGTACATTGTTCCGATTTTATACACGACGCGCCCCCGTCGGTCAAGCGAGCCGCCGCCCGCGCCGGACCACGCGGAGCAGCCTTATCCGGCTCACTTTTCTGGGAAATGGCTACCCGGCGAGGCTTCCGCACGATCCTTTGCGCTATCGATCGCAGACCGAGGTGGTCCGGCGTTGCACCTGTAGGCGAATCAGTTTATGGATCACACGTTCCGTTCATCGGAACAAGCGGCGTACATGGAGCCGAAATGAGGGAACCGGAAGAAAAGGCCGGCGAGGGCCTGCAGTCGGTCGTCATGACGCTGCAGATCCTGGAGCAGGTGGCCCGCTCGCCGCGGGGCGTCGGGGTGACCGCCCTCGCCACCCTGCTCGCCACCAGCAAGAGCCGGGTGCACCGCCACCTGCAGACGCTGGTGCAGCAGGGCTACGTCGTCCAGCCGGAGGACTCCGAGCGCTACGAGGTCGGGCACCGGCTGATCGCGCTCGGCCAGACGGTGTTCGACAACTCGGGCCTTCTCCGCGCCGCGCAGGATTCATTGCTCGAGCTCAGGGACGCACTCGGGCACACCGCGGTCGCGTCCCAGTTCACCCCGGACGGGATGCTGGTGATCGAGACCGTGCCCGGCCGATCTCCGATCGAGATTGGTGTCCGCCTAGGCTCGGCGCTCTCGTTCCACGCCTCTGCACAAGGCAAGGTCGCGACCGCATTCTCCTCCCCGGACTTCCAGGCCCGTGTCCTACGCAACAAGCTCGAGCTCTTCACACCCCACACCGTCACCAACCCGAGCCGCCTCCTTGAGGAGTTTACCCGCATCCGCGAGCAGGGATGGGCCACAGCCCCGGACCAGATCGTGGTCGGTCTCAACACCCTCGCCTGCCCGGTCTTCGACGCCTCGGGCCGGGTCTGCGGCGCGATCGGCATCGTCGACATGGTCCAGCAGATCGGCGCGACGCCGAGCGAACTGCACATCCGCGAGACCCGCCGCGCGGCGAAGCGGATCTCCGAGAGGCTCGGTTTTGCCGGCACGGTTGAGCCGGGGTCGTCGGGCTAGCTTCGTTCACACGGCGAGGCCCGGCGCGCGCAAAAGGCGCATTCTGATCTTGGATTGGTTTCCTAGGACGGTGTGCCGCGCCCGGCCTGCCGCAGCCGGCGCCACGCGCCCGGAGGTACGCCCACGTGCTTCTTGAACGCACGACTGAACGCGGCCTCGCCGGACGGACCGAACGGAGGCGGCCGGCGTCGCACCGAAACCCAAGCCCGCCTCCCCATTTCCAAAGGAGATTGAATCATGGCAATTTTCGACGGCACCGCCGGGGACGACACCCTCCGCGGCACCGCAGACGCCGCCATCATGCACGGCCTGCAGGGCGACGACACGCTTCTCGGCAACGCCGGGGACGATCTCATCGAGGGCGGCAGCGGCAACGACGGGCTCTTCGGCACCGTCGGCAACGACACGCTGCGCGGCGGCTCGGGCAGCGACAACCTGAACGACGGAGAGGGCAACGACCTCCTCCGGGCGACGATCAGCTCTTCGGCGGCGCCGGGAACGACAAGCTGTTTGGCGGCCCCGGCAGGGACCGGCTGTTCGGCGGCGCCGACGACGACCGCATCATCGGCCACCTTGGCATCGACACGCTCGACGGCGGCGGCGGTGCCGACGTCTTCGAGTTCCGCGGCAAGTTCGAGTTCCAATCGGTGTACGACTCTGGGATCGGCGCCGGCAACCGCGACCGGATCATCGACTTCGACCGGGCGGGGGGCGACAGCTTCGACTTCACGCTCTCGCCGCTGGTCCACGCGTTCGTCGGCGGCGGGCCGATTGGCAAGGGCGAGGTCGGCTTCTACGAGACGTCGAATCTCACCAACCTCGTCGGCAACGACGACGCCGATGCTGCGCCCGAGTTCGAGATCGAACTCGTCGGGACCAACCTCGGCCTCACCGCCGAAGACTTCGTCTTCTGATCCCCGGAGGTGCGTGGCCGGCGACGCCGGCCGCGCACCAGAGGACACGTCATCCGCCCTCACCGCCTGTGCGCGGCCACGCTGCCGATCCCGATGTTGACCGGATCTCGGAGGATGGCGGTGGCGTCGCCGGCGGCGCGCTCACGGACGAGCGTTTCGAGCGCTTCCTCGACGGTTCCGCGCTCCGGGTCCGTGAGGTCGAGGCCGGCGAGGATCTCCTCCACGATCGGATTGCTGGACACGAGCCAGTCCCAGAGCGCGGCCCCGCTGCCGAACTCGGTGGCCTCGACGACGGTCTCGACGCGAACGTCGATCAGCCCCGCGGCGGCGAGCTCCGCCGCCAGCCGCTCCGGTCGCTGCAGCTGGAAGGGCAGCGGCGGCGGGGTCCAGCGGCGGGCCGGTGAAACCGGGCCGCACCGCGCGAACCGCCGTCACCAGGAAGCCGATGAAGTCGACCTCGCGCGGGTCGCCGTAGGTGATCACCAGCACCCTCCCGCCGGGCCGCACCACCCGCGCCATCTCGCGGATGCCCCGCGGCATGTCGGGGAAGAGCATCACCCCGAACTGCGACCCGGCCATGTCGAAACTGCCGTCCCCGAGCGTGAGGGCGTGGCCATCCATCACCCGGGTCTCGACGGCGAGCCCCTCGGCCTCGGCCCGCCGGCCGAGAAGGGCGAGCATCGCCGGCGACTGGTCGGCGGCGAGCACCTGCGCGCCACGGCGCGCGGCCGGGATCGCCAGGGCGCCGCTGCCGGCCGCGACATCGAGAAAGCGCATACCCGGCTGCAGGCCGGCGCGTTTCAGCCCTTCCTCGCCGAGCCACATCTGGGTCGGCGTGTTAGTGCGGTCGTAGCCCGGCGCGATCCGGTCCCAGGCCGCTCGGGTGTCGATCTCCGCGATTGTCATGGTGCTTGCCTCCTCGGTTGCGCACTCAGGCGGCCGCGACGGCGCCGAGCTGCTGCATCAGCCCAAGCTCGTCCATCTGCATCCAGCATTCGACGGCCCGTCCGTCCACCAAGCGGTCAACGTCGGTGCCGGTGACGCAGGCGCGGCGACCGGTCGGGGCGAGGCCCTGGAACAGGCCGTCATGCGTGCCGCGCGCGGTCCAGCGGGTGACCACCCGGTCGCTCGCGGCGTGGATGACCATGTCGGCGGTGGCGAGCTCGTCGACGAGGGCGAGGTCGCCCCGGTTGTAGACCTCCTCGATCACCCGGCGCATCTGCGCCTTGTTGCGTTCGGACATCGCCTTTCGCTCCTCGGTTCGGGCGGCGCCGATCGCCGCCGACAGGCGAGAGGCTACGTCCGCCCGGGACGGCGCGCTTCGGGGGGACCACCCACAGCGGCAAACGCCGGTCTGCGGGATTCCACCCAGGGGCCGACCGTCAGGCCAGGCCGTGCTTGTAGGCCCAGGCGGTGGCGGCGGCGCGGTTCGGCAGGTCGAGCTTGGTG
Organism: Amaricoccus sp.; assembly: GCA_046348915.1. Classification (GTDB taxonomy): domain Bacteria; phylum Pseudomonadota; class Alphaproteobacteria; order Rhodobacterales; family Rhodobacteraceae; genus Amaricoccus. The sequence continues at coordinate 8,006 of JAXMDH010000085.1, read as the reverse complement.
AAGACGTTGCCGAGGTGGCGCTCGATCGTCCGCTCGCTCAGGCCCAGCTCGGCCGCGGCAGCGCCGTTGGTCCTGCCGGCAGCGACGAGGCGCAGCACCTCGACCTCGCGCCGGGTGAGGCCGTGCGCGCCGCCGCGGCGGCGCAGGACGGCCTCGACGCGCGCCGCGTCCGGTGCGGCGCCGAGTTCCGCGAAGGCGGCCCGCGCCGCCAGCAACTCGAGCTCGGCGCCCTCCCGGTCGTCGAGGGCCTGGTACGCCTGCCCGACCAGCACCCGGACCCGCGCTGCCTCGTAGGGCGCCGCGATCGCGCGCCAGCCCGCCAGCGCGCCGCTGAGCGGAGCCAAAGCGCCGCCAGCGTCGCCCGCCGCCAGCAGCACCGCGCCCCGCGCCTCCGCCGCCAGCGCCTCGGGCAGCCGGCTCCCCGCGGCTCGGCCCAGCCGCTCCAGCTCGCGGCAGGCCTCCTCTGCGACACCTCGCTCGCCGGCGGCGAGTGCGATCTCCACCAGTGCCGGCAGCAGCCTCGTGCGGTCGGGGCCGGAGGCGGCGAGCGCGGCGCGGCGGATCGCGGCCATCGCCACGGCCCGGCGGCCCTGGGCGAGGCGGAGGAGCGCGAGCCCCGGCTGCGGCTCGCAACCGTGCAGGCTGGCGCTGCGGTAGTCGGCTTCGGCGGAGCGGGCGTCGCCGCGCAGCCGGTGCAGCTCGCCGCGCCGGTAGAAGGCGGCGGCCGGCGGCTGCGGGTCGATCCCGGTGCGGTAGCGCTCGCAGGCCCGGTCCGCCTCCGCCAGGGCTTCCTCCCAGGCGCCGGCGAGCTGGAGAATCTCGGCGCGGTGCACGAGGCAGGTCCCCGTGAAAGCGACGATCTGCGGCTGCGCGCCGCACCAGCGGGCGAGCGCCGCGGTCCATTCCCGCGCCCGGTCGAGGGCGTGGACATCCTGGCAGGCGCCGATCACGCTGCAATAGACGAGCCCGGTCATCAGCGGCGAGAGCGTGTCGGCGGTGACCGCCACCATCGCCTCGTCGAGCCGGGCGAGGCCGGCGCGGGCGTCGCCGCCGCCGAGGAGCGCGCGTCCCTCGAGGTGCAGCGCGCAGGCGACGAGGTCGGCGTCGCCGCACCGGCGTCCGGCCTCGGCCGCACGCAAAGCCAGGTCGAAAGCGCCATCCCAGTCGCCTTCCCCCAAGCTATGCTCGACGTCGGCCAACAAAAGGTATCCGTGCTCGACGCAGCCGGCCGTGCCTTCTATCACTCGCCGGGCACGCGCGAGCCAGCCGCTCGCCGGGCCGACCTCGCCCCGTCCGGCGAGCCGAAAACCGAGCCAGAAGGCGGCGCGGGCGGCAGCAGGACCGTTGCCCCGATCGAGCCAGGCGAAGTGACAGCGCTCCAGCGCCGGCAGGCAGGCGTCGTCGCGGTTGGTCAGCCAGGCGGCGATCGCAAGGCGCCCGAGGTCCTCCGCCCCGAGCGCATCTTCCGCGTCGAGGCGCAAAAGAAGGGCGAGAGCATCAGCCCAGGCGCGGCGGCGGCACGCCTCCCGCGCCCGCTGAAGCGCTGCTTCACCGCTCGGGTCCGGACCAGCTTCCGCCCGCTGTCGCATCGCGCCAGTGTAGGCCTTCTGGAGCTCCGTCGCAGCACCGGACGCGCGAGCGGATCAGAATGCCGGTCCTTCGCTGCGCAGCGGGAGATCGGTCCGCGCGAAGTCCGCCTAAGGACCGCTTGGGAGGACCTTTTTCATGGCCTCGCACAAGAAGCCAGTAATGGTGGAGGCAACCTTGACGGGATCGCCGGGAAAGGCAAATTCCTCATATTTAGCGATTTCAATAGCTTACGTCTCAGAGAAGGTTAGACGGCAGATCGTTTTGGTCCAGCCATGTTTTCGAAAAACATCAGTGAAATCAAGGGCGCACCCAGCCCTTGGAGCAACCCGCCCCAGCTGCTCGGTCCCAATGCGGCACAAGGTGTAGCACACGGATCTCGCATCACGGCCGGATCCGGGCGCCCGACTCGTGGTCGGGCGGGCTCCGCCGCCGCCGATCCGATGCCGTTCGTCTGGCGCCGGAACGGCGTTTACCAGTTTCGCAGACGGCTTCCGAAAAGGCTGACCGAACTGGGGGCGCCGGCGTGCCTCTCCCTCTCGCTGCAGACCCAGGTGCTGGTCGAGGCGATGAAGCGCACTACCGCGATCGTCGCCGCCCTGGAGCGGGTAGAGACCGAAGTGACGACGAACCTGGTGCGGATGATTACCCCGGCGGCGGTGACGCTGATCGTTCGCGAAGCGGCGCGGGCGGCGCTCGACGAGATCGCGCAGCGGGACGCCCGCGCGACCAGGCGATCGGTCGCCGAGGCCGACACGATCCGGGCCGGCCTGGAGCAGGAGATTGATCGCCTGAAGACCGCCATGCGGCTTCGCGATGGCGAACTTGCCCGCCAGGCGACACGCTCCTCGATGGAAGCGCTGCAGATCGCCGGAGAGGGCGAGGCGCCGGCGGCCGTCGAGCGGGAGGTGCTCGGGACGCTGCTCGACGTCAAGCTCGCGGAACTCGCCTACGAGGACGGCATGACCCTCGACCAGGCGACCCGCGACATTCGCGCCCGGCTCTTCGCGGAGCAGCCGGTTGCCGTGATATCCGCTCCGGTGATGCTGAGCGCGGCGATTGCCGCCGCGCATCGCACCGCGGTTTCGATCGACATGGCGCGGAAGATCGAGGGCACGGGAAAGTGCATGCTGGCGTTTCGCGGCGACATGCCGCTCGAGCTCTTTCTGGAGCGGGAGAACCTCCTCGATTTCCTGCTCTGGCTCCGTTGTCTTCCCAAGCCGCACGGCAAGAACCACGGGCGAAACAAGTACAGCAAGGTCGGCATCGAGCCCGACAAGCATGCGACGATCGCTAAGGCGGACGAATACGACGGCAAGATCATCGAGGAGGTAAGGAGCCGCACCGACATCGACTTGCGCGGCAAGCGCGCGGAATTGGCGAAGCGCCTGACAAAGCGTCTTACCGACGCTGCGGTCGAGCACCATCACGCTCGCATTGCAACGATCTCCCGGACCGCGAAATCCGATCTCAAATGGAACGGGCCGGACTTCGTCTCGGTGCTGCCGGATTTTCGCCGCCGGGCTGCCGCCGCTGACAACCGCACGCCCGACCCCCTCGCTCTCAGGGTCACCGACTCGAAGAACCGGACGATCTGGAGCCTCGAGCGGATCACCACCCTCGTGACATCGCCGATCTACCGCGGGTGCCTCAGCCCGGACCGACGCTGGCGCCCGGGGCGGATGATCATCCGCGATGGGCTCTACTGGCTTCCGCTGATTCAGCTGACGGTGGGACCGCGGCCCGAGGAGCCCGCTGCGCTTCGCAAGGATTCCATTCAGGTGCGGGACGGCATCCTATGCTTCGTGTTCGATATCCGGCCGGACGTGAGGAAGAAGACCAAGGCGAGCGAGCGGGTGGTGCCGGTTCCTGACATCCTGCTTCGACTCGGGTTCGCCGAATGGTGGCGGGCGCAGCTTGCGCTGCCTGGCGAGCTTCTCTTTCCGGAGCTTCCGTCCAGCGAGGTCGACGGGCACGACTTCGGATCCCTTTGGCAAGCAACGTCGTCGCATCTACGAGCATCTCGGGATCCGGGATGCGCACGAGGACTTCTATGCCGGTCGCATGACGGTCGCGACCGAGTTGCTCGCCTCGGCGCGCAAGACCGCATTCGCCAGTCCATCCTCGGACACGAGCACGACTCGGTGATCAACCGGCACTACACCCAGGCGAACCTCCATCTCATCAAGAGCTATCTCGACCAGATCGACCTTGGGAGCGTCATCCGGTTTCTGTGCGTGCGCCGATGCCGTTAAGATCATCAGGGGCTGCTCTCTCGACCATCAAACCTGCTCCAGGGCGCGCGAGCGCGCAAAGTGTAAATCCGGAGCAGACGCAAGCATCCGCCACCGGATCGACGATGACGCCATTCCAGACGATGCTGCAGCGTAGCCTCAACGGCGCTGCCTGGGGCATCGCACGACATCCTGCGTGGGCGAGCCTGGGATCGGCATCGTCGACCCTGAGCGTCGAGCGCGCGGTATGCGTGTTCTCCTGGCCGCCGGCGCCCGCGAACAAGCGAAGGCGGCTACGACTCTGGGCTGGTCGACCTCGACGTGATGAACTGGCCGAGCGCCGGCCTCTCGGCGGCCGTACGCCTGCCGGGCTGGTGATGGCTCAAGGGGTGGCGCGCGGACCTGGAACGCACCGTATCATCGAGCAGATCATCGGCCTGGTGGCGAGCGGTGGAGGCCCTGCGACACCTGGTGGCGACCAAGTCGCGGACAAGAAGATCCAGGTCTGCCCGGATCGAGAAACGGAGGCCTGGCAGCGTGCTGCGCGGGGTCCGTTTCTCCCCGGCGCTGCGGCCGGGCGGTCGCCGCGGCGACTGCCGTGACGACCCCGGCGGTGAGCCCGGAGCAACGTCCCTACCTCGCAGCACGTGCGTGTGAAGACGGCAGGCTTCCCGCACCGTCCTCGCCTCATCGCCCGATCATCAGCTCGTGGATACGGGCGAGCGTGCCGGCGAGCTCGGCCCGCGACGCCTCGACGAGCGCCTGGCCTTCGTCGCCGTGCAGGGCCCACCGCGATCAGCCCCGTGAGCAGCAGCACCCGGCCGACGATCGAGCCGCAGCCGGCGTCGTGGAGAACCGACGACGTCGCTGCCGCTGTCCCCGTTCCGACCGGGAATAGGTGTGCGACGCGACGAGCGCACGGACGAGCGCCGGCAGGACGGCGCGAAGCCGCTCGACGGCGAACGCGTCGGAGCAGTCGGATCCGACAGCGTCCGACCAGTCGAGGAGAATGGACAGCGGCCCATCCGGCATCGGCGCGCAGTAGATGAGTCCGGACAGCTGCGGCGCGAGGCAGCGCAGGTCGTACCAGGCGGAGGCGGTCTCCGGACCAGCCCAGCGGAGCGGATTGCCGGTCATCACCGGCCCTCCCCGACGCGCCGAAGCGAGCGGCGGTTTCGGACGACGTCGGCACGCCGACGCCCGCTCCTTGCCGCCCTGCAGCGCCGGTCCGGCCTCTGATGCCAACCGCGTGAATTCCTGACTCGTGAGGGTTTCCCATAGGTTGCCGGATGTGATTCCCTCGTTCGAGGCAACGGGGGATGGCATGGCGATCGAGATCGAGCGGCAGGAGCATACGGCGGGGAGCTGCGTCGGCTGGCGTGCGGCGTTGCGAGCCCTGACCAGGCGCGGCGGATGCTGGCGATCGCGCGCTGTCGTAGGGGTCCGGACGGTACGACGGCGGCGCGGAGCTGCGGGATGGACCGGCAGACGCTGCGGGACTGGGTTCACCGCTACAACGCCGAGGGGGTCGCGGGGCTGGTCGACCGGCCGCGGCCGGGGCAGCCGCCGCGGCTCTCGGCCGAGGAGGTCGCGGCGCTGGTGGAGGTCGTCGAGGCCGGGCCGGACGTGGCGGTGCACGGCGTGGTGCGCTGGCGCTGCGTCGACCTGCAGGGCGTGAGTGGCGGAGCGCTTCGACGTGGCGCTGTCGGAGCGGCAGGTCGGGCGGATCCTGAACCGGCAGGGGTATACCCGGCTGAAGCCGCGGCCGCAGCACCCGCAGGCGGACGAGGCGGCCCAGGCGGCGTTCAAAAAAACTTCCCCGCGGCGGTAGCGGAGGCCCTCCCGGCGGCGGCCAGGGGCAAGCCGCTCGAGATCTGGTTCCAGGACGAGGCACGCGTCGGCCAGCAGGGCACCGTCACCCGGGTCTGGGCCCGCCGCGGCACCCGGCCTCGCGCGGTCCGCGACACCCGCTATGAATGGGCCTGCCTCTTCGGCGCCGTCTGCCCCGGGCGCGGCGTCGGCGCCGCCCTCGTGCTGCCTCGCGCCAACACCCGGGCGATGAGCCTGCACCTCGCCGAGATCGCCGCCGCCGTCTCCCCCGGCGCCCATGCCCTCGTCATCCTCGACGGGGCAGGCTGGCACCGCGGCGACGACCTCGTCGTGCCGCCGAACCTCACGCTGCTGAAGCTCCCGCCCTACGCCCCCGAGCTCAACAGCGCCGAGAACGTCTGGGAGTACCTGCGAAAGAACAAGCTCGCCCAGCGCCTCTACGCCCACTACCGGGCCATCGTCGACGCCTGCTGCCAGGCCTGGAACGACTTCGTCGCCGACCCAGCCCGCGTCACCTCCGTCTCCAGACGAGCGTGGGCCAACGTGGCATGACTTATGGCGGTCCGTTGATAGCTCTTCATGGTGAAACACCCCTGCAAACGACGGCCCGAAGAATGGTCGTCAAGCCGGCAGCGTCGCTCACCGGGTCCGCGTCGGTGTCCGACGAGGAGATTGGCCGCCTCGATCCTGGCCGAAGGAGAAAGTGCTCGAGGTGAGCAGGACGCTTTTCGAGGGGGATCCTGCCCGACCTGACTCACGGTCGACGTAACCGACGGACCAGCTCGTGGGCGGTGATTCCGGCGATGTCGGCTGTCATCGTGCGTGGCGGCTTCCGCGCGATCGCATCGAGCAGGTCCGCGCACACGACTTCGACGTCGCGATCGCCGACGGCATAGGAATGGAGATAGCCGGCAGTCGCGAGCAAATAGCCGCCGACATCGTCATCGCGCGGCACGAGGCTGCCGCTGTCGATGACGATGCCGTGGCGCGCCGAGAGCGCGGCGAGATCATCGAGGAACGCCTGCACCGTCTTGCGCGGGAGCCGGTCGACGCTGGTTGGCTGGGCGAAGGGCATCTGTTTCGCGCCTCTGAAGTGCCGCCCGATCGGCGGCTCAAGGCGCCTCGGATGAACCGGAGCGCCGGCGATTAGGCGGCGGGCCGCCGAACCATCTCCTCCTCGTCTGGGCCCGTCGGCAGAGCCGCGACCCGATCCTCGATCTCCCGGAGTTCGGCGAGCAGCCGCGCGACCTGCCGATCCCGCGCCGCCTCGTCGCTGAGCTGGGCGATCACGTCAGCCACCGGCCAGCCGACCGGATCACGTCGTCGTTGATCATGTCGATGAGCGCGCAGGCGAGGGCGAGGCCGGCCTTGCCGCCAGCCCGATCGGCCGCAAGCCGAAGCCGGCTCCCGGCGGTCGCGGCGAGCGCACGGGCGCGGCGACGCAATGAGGTGTCGGGCATGGACAGCGACGAAGGGAGATGCTGTGCCGGATACAGGTGGGGCTCGGCTGGCATATGGCGGACCTCTCGATGGCCTACGACATTCACACATCTGGTTTGCACGTGATGCATTTGCGTGATTCCCTCGGCGAAAATGGAGGGACGGATGGATTTGGCATTGGGCCGGTTTGGCGACCGGCGCCTGGAAAAAGGGGGGCCGACCTGCTGGCGCGGCTGGTGGCGCATGGGGGCCGGGGCGTGCGGGTGCGGCGCCTCGGCGGGGACCGGGCGGGCGAGATCCGGATCACCCGGTTCCTGCGCAATCCGTCGGTGACGTTCGAGGAGATGATCGGGACGGCCTTCGCGCGCACCGAGGCTGGGTGTGCCGGGCGGGATGTTCTGGCGGTGCAGGACACCACGGTGACGCGGCCGGCGCCGAACGGGGGCGGCGGCAGCTTCCTGCATGCGATGATCGCGGTCGACGGCGCGAGCGGCGCGGTGCTCGGCCCGCTGGACGCGCAGTTCCTGGAGCGCAGCGAGGGCGGCAAGGCGAGCCGCCGGCAGCGGGCGGTCGAGGACCGCCAGAGCGCCCGCTGGCTGGCGGCCACGCGGCGGGCCGGGGAGAAGGTTAGACGGCAGATCGCTTTGGTCAGCCAGCCCTTGATTCCGAAAGGAAAAACGGGATTCGGGGCAGTTGATGCGGAGCGTCACCCAAAAGGGCCGCCCAAATGCACCCCCAAACCGCCTACGTTCGCCGGCGCGGCGACTCCTTCTCCTTCCGGCGCCGGCCGCCAGTTCATCCCTCGTTACAGCGTCCTGCGTTTATTCTGAAACGGCCGCTGCCTTTCGGAGGTAGTTCCAGCACTCCTCGGTGGTGAAGAGGTCGCAGATCTCGCCGATGGCTCGCCAGAGGGCG
>JAXMDH010000084.1:0-12362 GCA_046348915.1 Amaricoccus sp. | reverse complement strand
ACACCGGCGCCTGCGGTTCGGCCATCTTTGCGGCGAGGGAGACACGATGACAGTCTTCGCCAACGGGCTCGAGGTTTCGTGCAAGGCGCAGGCCAACAAGGTGATCGCGGCCTTTCCTTACGTCTGCTTCACGCCGCCGCAGACCCCCGCTACCCCGCCGGGAGTGCCTGTGCCCTATCCGACCTTCGGGCTGGACGGCGACACGGACAAGGGCACGGGCACCGTTAAGATCGGCGGCACGACCGTAAACCAGAAGAACAAATCGTACTACACAAAATGCACCGGCAACGAAGCAGGGTGCGCTCCTAAAAAGAACATCATCACTTCGGTAAATACCGGCAAGGAATATGCTCACGCTTGGTCGAGCGATGTGAAGATGGACGGAGAGCCGGTTTGCCGCTTCACGGACATCGCTACCAACGACCATGCTTCGCCAGGCGGCGGGGGTGGTCCTGCACCCAGGGTGGCGAACCCGTTCAAGCTTCCCCCGAAATGCGACTTCCTCAAGATCAAACCGTACAACAAGCTGAAGTGCAAGAAGGGCGAGCAAAAAGAACATACGGTAGAGGTACAGTTCTTCACCGCTGACGGCATCCGCAACCTGGTACTCAAGTGCTGCGAAAAGTACAACGATCGGGAGGCGCCCTGCATATGCATGAAGGCGAAGTGGGTAGCGGGCGAGGCCGCGCAAGCCCGAGCGAGAGGCGTCACCGGTCAGTCTGTCGTTGGACGTACAACGAATACCCCTCACTACTACAAGTCAGCTGAAGCCAGGAACTGGATTTCCAAGAATCCCGAGGGTAAGCTCGGCGATTTTGTCGATAAATGTGCTGAAGCAACTGTGGACGAGCTTGGTTTTCGGGAGCCGAAGAAGAGCACTGCGTTGGAATGTTTGAAACTTGCGAACCTGAACTATTTGAAAGACAGCATGGGCAAATCCGAGAAAGACGTCAAGGACAAGAAAATGTGTCATACTACCTGCACTCGGGCACGAGCTGAAGAAGAAAGGGTGCAGCTAGCAAAGAAAAAACTCAAGAAAACTACTGTCACTGCCGGACAGATTGCGCGCCTCCCGGCGACGAAGCATAGGCCAACAGTCGGATGCAAAACACGGGCAACCTCTCCCTGAGACCACACGGAGACCAAGTTTATGAAGATAGATCAAGAGCTTCTAACAATTTTTGCAAACGATAGGACGACCTCGTACGCGTGCATACAGATTGCTCCCCTCACGAACAATAAAGCTGCAATACTTTTTATGCTTAGCGACCCGGATTATTTTACGACCATCTCGATCATATTCGTCGTCGAGGATTTCAAACCCGTCACGGCCCGCAGTATTCTCCTGTCCGACGAGTGGTTGATGTCGTTGTCAGCCGCGCCGTCAGACGAGCTCTTCGCCCTGCAAGCGACCACCCGGATCTGGAGGTTCACGGATGCCGGCTGGTCCCAGGCAGACGTGTCGGAGGACAGCCTCCGGCGCATTTGGGCAAAGCATCCGGATGGCCCGATTGCCGTGGGGGGCAATGGCGTTGCGTACCGGCTTCGCGGCGACACATGGCAGCCGATCCCGCCGGTGGCGCAGGTCCAGTATTTCGACGCGCACGGCGGGCCGCGGCAGGGCGTGTTCGCGTGCGGTGACCAAGGAACCCTACACCGCCTCGACGCGGCCGGCTGGCAGATGCTGGAACTCCACCGGCACGACCAGTTCCGCGGGCTCGACGTCGCGCCCGATGGGACCATCCGCCTTGCGGGTGATGGAGGGGTTTGCCTGCGGGTGGCCGATGAGGAGGTCAACGAACTCGCCGGATCGGATGCAACCTACTTCGCGGTCCGCAGCTTCAAAGGCCATGTGTACTGGGGCGACGAGATGCAGGTTTACGTGGAGAAGGCCGACACGCTCGAGCCATTCAAGGACACCGGCATCGGCTTGGACTTCCGCGCGGACAGCAACTACCTGTACGTTGCCGGCGTTGATACCGCGTGGCGGTTCGACGGGAACACCTGGAAGAGCCTTACGCTTGTCTACGACACCGCCGGCTTTCGGTTGGTCTAGCGAGACGCGGCCGGTAGTTTCTGTCCCAGGTATTCCCGCACCTGATCGAGATCCAGTTCGGGCACGGGAATTGGCCGCTGAGCCTCCAGCATGCGCACGACGAACAGTTCTCCCGCCTCGGGATATTCCGCGTACCGCTCGGCGGCGATCGTGCGGGCCGCCTCGCCGGCCACCCGCAGCCCGTCGAGATGCGCCTCAAGGCGCTCGACAAGTCGGGCGAGGCGCTCCTCGTCCATGTCCGGGTTCTCGTCCGGGTGCAGCAAATGGTAGTCGTAAACCGTCCAAAGGAATGCCGCCATCTCGGCGTGCTGGCGAACAATATCGTGGAGCACGGGCGCCGGCATCAGTTCAAGTTAACCGACCCCCCGCGGATGCGGTTGGCAGCGCTGGCGTGGCTCGTGACGTACGACCCCCGTATCGTGATACGCCCGTCCTTCTCCATCACGATCGACGCCTTCCCGACCCGGAGCTCGATCCGCTCGGCCGCCGTCACCCGCACCCGCTCGCCGTCGCGCAGCACCTCCGGCCCCGCCGCTTCCAACAGCCGTCCCAGCACCAGCGGCCGCGCCGGGTCGCCGTCCTCGAACAGCACCGCGACCTCGGCCCCGATGAGCGACCCGTCGAGCGGCACCAGGCTCCGCGCCGGCGACACCCCGCCGGCGACCGCTACCAGCACCCGGCCGTCCTCCAGGCCCACCAGCCGGGCGATCATCACCCCCTCGATCCGCTGCGGTCCCCCGTCCATCGTCCCCCCTCAGTTCTGGTTGATCTTCGAGCCCTTGATCGTCACGTCGCTCGAGGCCTTCAGGTTGATCTTGCCCGAGCCGGTCACCGTGATGTCCTTGCCCTCGATGGTGATCGTGCCGTCCTTCTTCATCGCGATCGCCGCCGAGCCGCATTTCAGCACGATCGACTCGCCCGCGTCGACGAGGAAGTTCTTGCTGACCTTGACGGCACCATCCTCGCCGATCTCGACGACGCTCCCCTTGGCGATCTTCAGCGCCCGCGCCCCGCCGACCTCGGTGGTGTCGTCCTCGGCCACCTTGGCGCTGCGCCCCTTGCCGACCGAGAAGCTCTGCGCGCCGCCCGTCGTCACCGACTGGTCCGACCCGACGTTCCAGCTGTCCGAGGTCCCGACGTCATGGCTCTGGCTGATCCCGACCGTCACCCCTCGCGTCGCGCCGATGGTGTTGACCTGCGGCCCGCCCACCGTCCGCGCCTCGGCCGCCCCGACCGTGTCGACCCGCGCCGCGCCGACGGTCACGGTCTGCACCAGCGCCACCGTCTGGGTGTGGTTCGACCCGATCGTCTCGGTGGAATTCGCATCGACTTTGATCGTCTCGTTCGCGACCACGTGCAGCGTCCGGTTCGCCCCCACGGTCTCGCTGTCGTTGGCGCCGATCGTCGTCGTCTGGTCGACACCGACCTTCACGGTCTTGTTGTTGCCCACGTCCTCGTCGAGGTTCACCCCGACCGAGTGCCTGGCATTGTTGTCGATGCGGTCGGACTGGTCGTGCTGGACGAGCTTGGTCCGGTCGTTCTTGACCAGGAGGCTGTGGTCTTTCTGCGCCTGGAAGTTGACGAGCTCCGACCCCGCCTTGTCCTCGAACATCAGCTCGTTGTAGCCGCCCCCTCCCGGGGACGAGTTCGACTTCCACCCGGACTGGGTCGCGCTCCCAGGCAGCCCGTAGGGTGGCATCTCGGCCGCGTTGTAGACGCGGCCGGTGATGATCGGCCGGTCGGGATCGCCCTCGAGGAAGTCGACGATCACCTCCTGGCCGATCCTCGGGATCTGGATGAAGCCCCAGGCGGCGCCGGCCCAGGCCGAGGACACGCGCACGAAGCAGGAGCTATTCTCGTCCTTCTTGCCGAGCCGGTCCCAGTGGAACTGCACCTTCACCCGGGCATACTCGTCGGTGAAGATCTCCTCGCCCGAAGGGCCGACGACGGTGGCGGTCTGCGGGCCACGCATCACCGGGTGCGGGGTAAGCCGCGGCGGGCGGTAGGGCAGCGCGGTGGGCGCCACCACGAACTCGGCACGGTAGGTTTCGCCGTCGGCACCGATCCCGGCGCGGAACTCGGGGTCGACGACGCGGTAGTCGGCGCGCAGCACCACATGCTGGTCGTTCTGCTCGTCGCGCGGGAAGCCCGTGAGCTTGAAGACCGAGCCCGAGGCGAGCCCGCGGATGGTGCCCGAGGCGCGGATGCGGACATGCGGCGCCTGCAGCTCCTCGCGGCGGATCGCGGCCAGCGTGTCGCCGCGCGCGAGGTCGAGGTGCGCCCCGGGCTGGCGGTAGGCCTCGCCCTTGAAGACGCCGGGGACAGGCTCGTTCTCCGACTGCGCGAGCAGCGACAGGCTCGGCTTCTCGAAGTTGTAGTCGGTGTGGGTGTAGGACGCGGGCAGAAAGCTCGAGGTCACCTCCCAGCCCGTCAAAAAGTCGCGGTCGCGCCGTCCGGCACCCTCCCTCACGTAGAAAGGCACGCTCTCGTAGGCCTCGGCCGGCTTCAGCTTGGCCATCGCGTCGGTCATCACCAGCGTGTGGCCGTCCTCGGCGTACTCGAAGAACCAGAAGATGCCCTCGTGCTCCATCAGCCGCTGGACGAACGCGAGATCGGTCTCGTCGAACTGCACGCAATACTCGCGCGGGTCGTAAGTCTCCTGCAGGCGCTTCTCGAAGCGGGCGTCGGGATACTTCTTGAAGATCTCCTCGATGATCTCGACGACGCTGAGGTTCTGGAAGATGCGGCAGTCATGGTTCAGCCCGAGCCGCCACAGCCAGGGGCGCAGCTCCGCCTCGTAGTGGGCGAGGCGCTCCTCGACCTTCACCAGCCGGAAGGCGCTGACCAGGCCGTGGAACCAGCGCTTCGGGTCGCCCGACTCGGCCTCGATCGCCATCGGCTTGCCGAGGATGTCTGCGGCGTCGACGTCCAGCGCGGTGCTGGTCAGCGACACGGTGAAGGCGAAGCCGGCGCTGACCTCGTCGAAGCCGACGAGCTGGGTGAATACCAGCTTCGATCCCGCTGTATCGACGATGACGGCGCGGTCCTCGGGCAATGCGGTACCCTGCGCTGAGAGCCGTACGGCCGCGACATTCGGCCGCCGGCGCGACAGCCTAGCATAGAATGCTGCGGCGCTGCATCCCAGACGAAATCCGATGCGGACCGGCGCGATTTCGGGTAGGATTGCGCAGGATCGAGTTCTGGCGTTCTTACCCCGGTGACATCATGCAGCCTGCAATCCGCGCGGCCGGCCTCGCCTTCGGGGCCGTGTCGCTGATCAGCCTCAGCGCCTGCGACCAATGGCATCTGCCCGGCTCCGGGCAGCAGCCGGGCGTGCCGAAGGCGACAGCCGCTCCCGCGGCCGCGCCGGCCGCAGCCGCGGTCCCATCACAAGCGACCGCAAGGCGCGGCTCCGCTTCCAACGCCAGCTCCGGCGGCGGCTCCTATGGCGGTTCGAGCGGCGGCGGTGGCGTCGGCTCCAGCAGCGGCAGCACGGGCGGGGCGGGTGGCGGAACCGGCGGCAGCACCGGCGGCGGAAGCGGCGGCAGCACGAGCGGAGGAACCGGCGGCAGCACCGGAGGCGGAAGCGGCGGCGGTACGGGCGGAGGAACCGGCGGCGGAACCGGTGGCAGTACCGGTGGCAGTCCCGGCGGCGGCACCAGGGCACCGGAGGCGGCACCGGGGCGGCTGGCGGCACCGGGGGCGGCGGTGGCGGCGACACCGGGGGCGGCTGGAACGGCGGCTGACGGCCGGAGGGTGTTATGAAGCGGCGTTTCATTGCCGGAGCCGCGATCCTGCTGGCGGCTACGCTGCCGATCGTCGGCCAACCCGCGATGGCGCAGACGGGAAGCGGCTGGAACTCGCCCCTCGACCTTACCGCGCGGGCACCGAAGCGGTTCGGCGTCGTGATCGGCAACGGCGAGTACCGCAACGTCCCCGGTCTTCGCAACGCGCACGCCGACGCCGACCTCGTGGCCGGCTTCCTCGAGGACGCCGGCTACGAGGTCAGCGAGTACCGCGACCTGACCAAACTCGGCTTCGAGCAGATGATGCGACGGCTGCTGCTCGACGTCGACAAGGACAGCGAGGTCGTCCTCTACTACGCCGGGCACGGGGTGCAGATCGCCGGCGGAAACTACCTGATCCCGGTCGACGCCGAATTCTCCACCGCCTACGACGTGCCGTTCGAGGCGATCTCGCTTACCAGCGTCGTAGACATCATCGGCGCCCGCGCCCGGCTGCAGGTCGTCGTGCTCGACAGCTGCCGCGACAACCCGTTCGGCGACACGCTGGTCACGACCGACCTGAGCAAGGGGCTTAGCGAGACCCGCGGCGGCTTCAACGTGCTGACCGCGCCGATCAACTCGCTGCTCGCCTTCTCGACCTCGCCGGGCGCCCTCGCCTACGACGGTAGCGGCGCCAACAGTCCGTTCGCCGAGGCGCTGGTCGAGACCGCGCGGCAGAACCCCGATCGCCCGCTCGGCGAGGTCTTCGAGCAGGTCCGCCGGCTCGTCTTCGAGCGCACCGAGGGACGGCAGGTGCCCTGGGAGAGCTCGACCCTGGTCCAGCCCGCCTCCTTCGCGCCGCCCGCAGCACCGGGCGCTGCGCCTACCGGCGGGGACGAGGGGGCCGGCAGCGCCACGCGCTCGCTGATCCTCGTCACCATGCCCGATGCCATCCCCGCGGCGACGCCGGCCCCCGCCACCGGAGCGACGGCGCCAGCCGTCGCGCTCACCGCCCCGCTGGCCCGCCAGGTCGGCATCGGCAAGAGCCTGGCGGCGGCGCTGCACGTCCCGCCCGACGCCGCGGTCACGCTCGCCGCGGAGCCAAAGCAGGGCCGGCTGGTCCTGACGGCAGCCGACGGCACGCGCGAAGACGCCGCCCGCACGCCTCTGACCGGAGCGAGCCTTGTGCGCCTCGCCTACGTCAGCGAGGCCGACCCGCAGTCGGGGGCCACCGCCCCCGATCCCGTCGTGGTCGACAGCTTCGCACTCGCCGCCGCCGGCGCCCCGCCGGCCGAGGTCCAGCTCAGCCTGCAGGCCGACCCCTGCGACCGCGAAGCCGGCGACCAGCTTGACCCGGAGGGCGTCGGGCTCGGGCGCTTCGCCAACGAGATCGAGCCCGAGGCCGCCCTTGCCGCCTGCCGGAAGTCCGTTCAGGCCCAACCCGACGTCGGCCGCTTCCACTACCAGCTCGGTCGCGCCGAGCTCGCTCTGCGCCAGTTCGACGCCGCGCAGGCCGAGTTCGCGAAGGCCCGCGACCTCGGGCATACCCGGGCCTACGTGGCGCTCGGCAACCTCGCCGCCAGCCAGGCGGCCAGGACCGGCGGCAAGGGGGACGCTGCCGCGCCCGAGGCGGCGCTATCGCTCTGGCAGGCCGGCGTCGACCGCGGCGATCCCTTCGCCTTCTACTCCCTCGGCAAGCAGCTGCTGCGCTACGGCGGGACCGATGCGGAACGCGAGCACGGCTTCGATCTGCTGACACGCTCGCTCGAGCTCGGGCACACCTTCGCCATGAACGAGCTCGGCGCCTACTTCCTCGACCCGAACTCGCCGCACACCGACCCGGCGCGGGGCCTGCGCTACCTGCAGGAATCGGCCGCCCGCGGCGACATCTACGGCTACAACAACCTCGGCCTCGTATACCTCAACGGCGAGGCCGGCGTCACCAAGGACCCGAAGGCCGCCCTCGACTGGTTCACCAGGGCCGCGAACGGCGGCCATCCGCTGGCGCCCGGCAACATCGGCCGGCTCTGGAACAGCGGCGCCCTCGGCAGCACCGGCCAGTTCGCCCAAGCTGTGCAGTGGGACGACCTCGGCCTCGCGCGCGGCGACGCCTGGGCCGGCGCCAACGCCGCCTGGATCATCGCGAACCGCAGCGTCCCCGGGCTGGGGCCGCGCGACGCCGCGGTCCGCGCCGCCAAGGCCGCCGCGCTGCGCAACCCCGAGGCCGCCGCCGAGGCGCGCACGATCCTCGCCGGCTTGCCGCCCGACGCCGTCAACGGTGCGGCGCAGGAACTCGTCAACGCTCTCGGAGGCCAGGTCGCGATCGACGGCAGCTTCGGCCCCGCCACCGCCGCCGAGATGCAGCGGGTGCTCGCCGCCGCAGGCGCACCCGCACCCGCGTCCGACGCGCCGCTGGACAGGCTGCTGGCGCTCGCCGGCGCCTACTGGACGGAGCAGAAGTTCCGGGTCGACCTCTACTGATCCCGCGCGGCGTCACGCCATCCCGAGTGCCTGCTTGTAGAGCTCGAGGATCGCCTCCTCCTCGGACACCTCCGAGGTGTCGCGTTTCCGGAGCGCGATCAGCTTCTTCAGCACCTTCACGTCATAGCCGCGGGCGCGGGCCTCGGCCATGACCTCCTTCATCTGGTCCGCGAGGTCGCGGCGCTCCGATTCGAGCCGCTCGTAGCGCTCGACGAACTGGCGGAGCTCGCCCGCGGTCACCCGGTACTGCGTGCTGGCCTCGTCCTCCAGGATCTCTTCCATCGACCTCGTCCTTGCCGTTCGGAGCCGCGGACCCTAGCCTCGGCCATCCGGGGCGGCAAGGCCTTGCGCCGGGGGCGCCCGACGCCTACGGCTCGGGTGACCACAGTCCGGATTCCGCCTCTTGCAGCTCCTCGCCCCGATCGGCCTCGTCCTGACCCTCGCCGGCCTCGCCGGGCTCGCCTGGTGCATCGTCCAGGGCCTGCGGGTTCGCCGCGCCGCGCTTCCGCCCGCCGAGATCCACGCGCGGCTGCACCGGATGCTGGCAATCAACCTCGGCTCGGTCGCGCTGGCGGGCCTGGGGCTGGCCGCTCTGGTGGCGGGGCTGCTGCTCTGACGCCGCTGCGGGCGGCGACGAGCGCACCGCCCGCGATCAGGGCGGCCGACAGGATCAGCGCCGGAGTCGGGCGGGCGAAGCCGGCGGCGACCAGGAGCAGCGTCGAGAGGAGCGGCGCGGCGTAGGCGCCGGTGCCGAGGAGCTGCAGGTCCCCGCGCTTCACCCCGACGTCCCAGAGATAGAAGGCGAGCCCGACCGGCCCGAGGCCGAGCGCGGCAATCGCGGCCCACCCTGTCGCCGAGGCCGGCCAGACGGTCGCCTCGAAGGCGAGGTGGCAGAGAGTCGAGAGCACCGCGGTAGCGGCGCAGAAGACGGCGACCGTCTCGGTCGGCGCGGCTCCGAGCCGGCGGCTGAGAAGCGAATAGCCGGACCAGATCAGCGCGCAGCCCCCCGCGGCGAGGTAGCCGGGAAGGAAGGCCAGCGATACCCCCTGACCCGATCCGCCGATCACCAGCGCGGCGCCGAGGAGCGCCAGGGCTGCGCCGACGACATGGCCGCGTCGCAGCCGCTCGCCTGGCAGCAGGCCCGAGAAGAGCACGATGAGGAGCGGCCAGAGGTAGACGATGAGGCTCGCCTGTGCGGCCGGCGCCAGGCCCAGCGCGGTGAAATAGGCAGCGTGGAAGCCAAAGAGGCCGCCGATGCCGACCAGCCAGACCACCGGCGGCACCCCGGCGAAGGCGGTCGCGAGCCTGCCGGTGGCGGCGATCCAACCGAGGCCCACGGCGGCGCCGATGGCGAAGCAGACCGCCGAGAGCTGGAACGGCGGTACCGGCCCGACGGCGACGGTCAAGAGCGCCATCAGCGACCAGAGCAGCACCGCGCCGAAGCCGACGAGCGTCGCCCCCTTGCGCGTCACGCCGGCTCGCGGACCGCGGCGTGCAGATAGTCCACGATCAGCCGCGCCCAGGCACCGCTGTCGACCGGACGCGCGAGGCTCGCGCGCGCCGCCGCGGCGGCGTCGCCCGGGATCACCGTTCCGGCGCGGAGCGCGATCAGCTCGTCCATGAACGCCGGCCCGAACTCCGGGTGCGGCTGCAGGCTGATAGCGCCGGGCGACTCGGGGTCACCGTAGGCGATCGCCGCAAGGGCGCAGTGCGGGGAGCGGGCGAGGACGGTCGCGTCCGGCGGCAGTGCCACCACCTGATCCTGGTGCAGCGCGTTGACGGAGAAGCGGTCGGGCAGCCCCTGCATCCAGCCGGGCTTCGCGACCAGCTCGTAGTCCTGGACCCCTACCCCCCAGCCCTTCTCCGACTTCTCGGCACGGCCGCCCAGCGCCTCTGCAAGGATCTGGTGGCCGAAGCAGATGCCGACCACCGGAACCCGCGCCGCGATGCAGGCGCGCAGGAACGCCTTGAGCGGGTCGATCCACGCCAAGTCGTCGTAGACGCCGTGCCGCGAGCCGGTGACGAGCCAGGCGTCGGCGGCCTGCGGCGAGGCCGGCATCTCGCCGGCGACGACCCGCACGGTGAAGAAGTCGAGCTTGGGATCGGCAGCCCCGAGCAGCCGCTCGAACATCGCCGGATAGTCGCCGTGCCGCTCGCGCAGGTCAGGATGGACCTCGCCCGTCTCGAGAATGCCGATCTTCATCGCGCCGCCGCTCCTTGCCGGCGAGACATAAGCACGCACCCGGCCGCGGTTCAATCCGGCGTCGCCAGCCCGGCCCAGTCCCTGAGCCGCAGAGTGACGTGCCAAGGTCGCCGGCGAGCCCGAAGCCTTCGGCCGCACGTCGGTCGGGCCTCACCGCACGGCCTTCCACCGGATCGAAAGCGCGCCTATCCTCGGAGCGACCCGGAGGAGGCACCATGAACACCCTAGCCGCGCGCGCACCCAACGTCCTGGCGTTCGTACTGCTGAGCCTGCTGCTCTCGGCGTGCGGCTACAACACGATCCCGACGCTCGAGGAGCAGGCGAAGGCGAAGTGGTCCGACGTGCAGAACAACTACCAGCGCCGCGCCGACCTGATCCCGAACCTCGTCGCGACGGTGCAGGGCTATGCCAACCAGGAGAAGGAGGTGTTGACCTCGGTCACCGAGGCACGGGCCAAGGCGACGCAGATCACCATCTCCGCCGACGACCTGACCGATCCCGCCAAGATAAAGGCGTTCCAGGACGCGCAGAGCCAGCTTTCCGGCGCGCTCGGGCGGCTGCTGGCGGTGAGCGAGAACTACCCGGACCTGAAGTCGAACCAGAACTTCCTGGCGCTGCAGTCGCAGCTCGAGGGCACCGAGAACCGCATCGCGGTGGCGCGGCGCGACTACATCGAGGCGGTGCGTGCCTACAACACCGAGTTGCGCACCTTCCCGGGCGTGCTCTGGGCGATGACGGTGTTCCGCGGCAGCAAGCCGATGGCGGAGTTCACCGCGAACGATGCCGCGCAGACGCCGCCGGTGGTGAAGTTCTGATGCGATGACGGGCAGGGCGATGCGCACCGGCGACCCCGCCCGCCTCCGCTTCCTGCTGGCAGTCGCGTTCCTCCTCGTCGCCACGGCCGCGGCTGCGCTGAGCTTTCCGCCGCTGACCGGTCGTGTCGTCGACGGGGCCGGAATCCTCTCGCCGGCGGCGAAGGCCGCGCTCGAGCCCAAGCTCGCCGACCTCGAGGCGAAGTCCGGCATCCAGCTCGTCGTCGCCACCGTCGCCTCGCTGCAGGGGGAGGAGATCGAGCCCTACGCCAACGGCCTCTTTCGCGCCTGGCAGCTCGGCGAGGCGACCAGGAACAACGGCGTGCTGCTGCTGGTGGCGCCCAACGAGCACCGGGTCCGGATCGAGGTCGGCTACGGCCTCGAGGGCACGCTGACCGACGCACTCTCGAAGGTGATCATCGTCAACGCCATCTCCCCGCGGTTCAAGGCGGGCGATTTCAGCGGCGGGGTGACGCGCGGCGTCGACGACATCATCACCGTGCTGACCACCAATTCCTCGGAGTGGGAAGCGCGGCCGGAGCTGCGGCTCGACCGCCAGCCGGAACCCGGCGTGCCCGACTGGCTGCTGATCGCCGGCTTCTTCGCGTTCCTCACGCTGATGACGGTCTCCGCTGGGTTCCGCCGCCTCGTTGGCAACGTCCTCCTCGGGATCCTGCTCTCCTCGGGCAGCGGACGATCGAGCGGCGGGTTCGGCGGCCGCTCGGGCGGCGGCGGCTGGAGCGGCGGCGGAGGCGGCTTCTCCGGCGGCGGCGGGTCGTCGGGCGGCGGCGGCGCATCGGGGAGCTGGTGATGGAGCTGCCGCCAGGGGACCGCGAGCGGATCGCCGCCGCCATCCGCGAGGCCGAAGCCCGCACCACCGGCGAGATCGTCTGCGTGCTCGCCGAGCAGTCCGTCGACACCGGGGCATTGCCCATCCTGCTGGCGGCACTGGCCGCCCTCGCGTCGCCCTGGCTCCTCGTCGCCTTCACCGCGTGGCCGGTCCTGTCCATTCTCACAGTCCAGGTCCTCGTCTTTCTGGCGCTGGCGATCCTGCTCTGCCTTCCGCGGGTGCGCGTGCAGCTGAT
>JAXMDH010000083.1:0-12443 GCA_046348915.1 Amaricoccus sp. | reverse complement strand
AGGAGTGCGCCAACTACTTCGCCGCCGCAGGATACGATGCAAACTGATCGGATTCCGCTCTAGCCGCCGAGCTCGACGTGGACGAGCCCGGGCGGCGTTCAGCACCGGCGTAATAGGAAAGCCCCTGCACGAAAGAAGACGCGCAGTTCCCGACACCGACGATGCCGACCCGGACCTTCGCTCGACCCATGCCGCTTCTCCCTCGAACCCGTTCCGCGCGAAGACGCGCAAGAACCCGACCTGATAAGCCGCCAGCGGACAGGTAAGTTCCTTCCGCGCCCTCCGCGCTGGAACCCGACGGATGCAGGGCAGTTTTCTCGCTCAGGACGGCTCCCGTGAAGGCCCGGACCAGCCGGCCCGAGGGACCACCCGATCGATCGGAGCGCGCATGCCAGAGACAGTCCTCATCACCGGTGGGTCGGGTTTCATCGGGCGCCATCTCGCGCGGGCGCTGCTCGAACGCGGCGACCGGGTGCGCGTGCTGGACAGCCTGATCGAGCAGGTTCATCCGACGCGAGCCCGCCCGGCCGAGCTCGATCCCGATGTCGAATTGGTAGAAGGCGACGTCCGCGACGGCGATCGCGTTCGAGCGGCCCTCGATGGCGTTGATTCGGTGGTGCATCTGGCAGCCGAAGTCGGCGTCGGTCAAAGCATGTACGCCGTCGAGCGCTACACCCCGGTCAACGAGCTCGGTACGGCGGTCCTGTTCCAGCAGCTGATCGAGCGGCCGGTGCGCCGGGTCGCCGTCGCCTCCTCGATGAGCATCTACGGCGAGGGTCTCTACCGCACCGAGGAGGGCGCCGTCCTCGAGGAGGTGGTCCGGGCCGGCCGCAACGCCGAAGGTGATTGGGACCCCCTGGACAATTTGGGGCGCGCGCTCGTGCCCATCCCGACGCCCGAGGGTAAGCGGCCGGCGCTGCGCTCCGTCTACGCGATCGGCAAGTACGTCCAGGAGCGCATGACCCTGACGCTGACCCGCCAGTACGGCATGGAGGGAGTGGCGCTGCGGCTCTGGAACATCTACGGGCCGGGCCAGGCGCTCTCCAACCCTACACCGGCGTCCTGGCGATCTTCGCCTCGCAGATCGCCAACGGGCAGCGGCCGATGGTCTTCGAGGATGGCCAGCAGCGGCGTGACTTCGTCCACGTGCGCGATGTGGCCCGGGCCTTCCTGCTCGCCCTAGACACGCCCGAAACGGACGGCGAAGTGGTCAACATCGGCTCGGGCAACGATGTCACCATCGAGGTCGTGGCGCGCCTGCAGGCCGCCGCGATGAACCGCGGCGACCTCCTGCCCGACATCACGCAGCAGGCCAGGGCCGGCGATATCCGTCACAACATCCCGGACCTCACCAGGGCGCGGGCGCTGCTCGGCTACCGCCCCGCCGAGGACTTCGCCGAGGGACTTGCCGAGCTCGCCGAGTGGGTGGCGCGCCAGGAGTCGAAGGACCGGGTAGCCGAGGCGCATCGCGAGCTAGAGCTGCGCGGGCTGGTGGCATGACGGCCGTCCCCGAAGCGCCGGTTCTGATCACCGGCGGCGCCGGCTTCATCGGCTCGAACCTCGCTGACCGCCTGGCGCGGGAGGGGCATGACGTGATCGTGCTCGATTCGCTGGCGCGGGCAGGCGTGGCTGACAACCTCGCCTGGCTGCAGCGGCGCCATCCCGATCGGATCACCGCCGTTCGGGCCGACGTGCACGACACCGAGGCGGTGAAGGCCACGGTCGGCCTCGCCGGCGCGGTCTTCCATCTGGCAGCCCAGGTGGCCGTCACCACGAGCCTCACCGATCCGCGCCTGGACTTCGAGACCAACGTCGCGGGCACGCTCAACCTCCTCGAGGCGCTGCGGCACCGCGGCGGCGCCGTGCCGCTGGTCTTCGCCAGCACCAACAAGGTCTATGGCGATCTCTCGGACATCCCGCTCGAGGTTGCCGGCGATGCCTATCGGCCCTGCGATCCCATCCTGCGTGCCACCGGCGTGGCCGAGGATCGACCGCTCGACTTCCATACCCCCTACGGCTGCTCCAAGGGCGCCGCCGACCAGTATGTGCTCGACTATGCCCGCAGCTTCGGCCTGTCCGCCTGCGTGCTCCGCATGAGCTGCATCTATGGCCCCCGCCAGATGGGAACCGAGGACCAGGGCTGGGTCGCCCATTTCCTCATCCGGGCGCTGCAGGGCCAGCCGATCAGCATCTATGGCGACGGCCGGCAGGTCCGCGACATCCTCCACGTCGCCGACGCGGTCGATACCTATATCGCCGCCTGGCGGGACATCGACACCGTTCGCGGCAAAGCCTTCAACCTGGGCGGCGGTCCGGCGAACGCCGTGAGCCTGCGCCAGCTCATCGCCCACATCGAGGAGCTGCTCGGCCGCCAGGTAGCCACCGCCTATGGCGACTGGCGCGCCGGCGACCAACGCTACTACGTCTCCGACTCCTCCGCGGTCCGCGCCGCGCTGAACCTCCCCGCACCCCGGGACTGGCGGACGGGCGTCGCCGACCTCGCCGACTGGCTCCGCACCGCTTCCCCGCGCCGCCGGCCGAAACGCCAGGCAGAGGGTTCCCGGCCGCTGCGCCTCCTGATGACCACCGATGCCGTCGGTGGCGTCTGGACGTATGCGCTCGACCTCGCCGGCGCCCTCGCGTCCTCCGGCGTCCGGACCACGCTTGCCGTCCTCGGCCCCGCTCCCGACGACGCCGCACGGTCCGACGCCTGCGCCGTGCCCGGCCTGGAGCTCGTCGAGACTGGCCTCACCCTCGACTGGATGGCCGAGACCACCGACGAGATGCGCGACGCCGCGCGGGCCGTCGACGCTCTCGCCGCCCGGTGCCACGCCGATCTCGTCCACCTCAACGGTCCGGCGCTCGCCGCAGGCGCCGCGTTCCCGGTTCCCGTGGTCGGCGCCTGCCACTCCTGCCTCGCCACCTGGTGGGCGGCCGTCCGCGGCGGCGACATGCCCGAGACCTTCCGCTGGCGCGCGGGCGCGAACCGCGACGGGGCTCCTCGCCTGCCAGGCGCTCGTCGCCCCGACGGCCGCGTTCGCCGCCGCGACCGCCCGCGCCTACGACCTGCCCCTCGCGCCCAGCGTGGTCCACAACGGCCGCCGCACCGCAGCAAGCACCGCCGGCCCCCGCGCGCGCCAGGTCTTCACCGCCGGCCGCCTTTGGGACGACGGCAAGAACGTCGCCACCCTCGGACGCCGCCGCAGGCCTGGTCGACGCCCCGCTTTCGCCGCCGGCGCGCTCGCCGGCCCCAACGGCACCGCGATCTCCCTCTCCCGCGCCCATGGCCTCCGGGCACTTCCGCCGGCCGAGGTGCGCGCCTGGCTCGCCCGCTCGGCGGTCTTTGCCTCTGCCGCCCGCTACGAGCCGTTCGGCCTTGCCGTGCTCGAGGCCGCGCAGGCCGGCTGCGCCCTCGTGCTTTCCGACATCCCGTCGTTCCGCGAGCTCTGGGACGGCGCCGCGGTCTTCGTCCCACCGGACGACCCGCTTGCGTTCGGCGCCGCGCTGCAGGACCTCCTCGACACCCCCGACCGGACCGCCGAACTCGGAGCGGCGGCGCATGCCCGCTCCCGCCGCTATACGCAACAGGCGATGGCGGAAGCCATGCTCCGCCTCTACGGCTCGCTCCTCGCCACCCGTCCGGTCGGCTCCGAGGTCGCGGCGTGAAGGTCGTCTACTTCACCCACTCGCTCGCATCCTGCTGGAATCGCGGCAACGCCCACTTCCTGCGCGGCATTCTCCGCGAGCTCGTGGCGCGGGGACACGAAGTTACCACCTGGGAGCCCGCCGACGGCTGGAGCCTCGCCAACCTCCTCGCCGACCACGGCGAGGCCGCTCTCGCGCCATTTCGCGCCGCCTACCCGCAGCTTCGCTCGGAGCAGTTCGGCTTGGAGTTCGACCCGGCCGAGGCCTGCGAAGGTGCCGACCTCGTCATCGTCCACGAGTGGAACGAGCCCGCCCTCGTCGCCGCCGTTGGGCGCGCACGCCGCCGAGGGGGCCGCTTCCTGGTTCTCTTCCACGACACCCACCACCGGGCGGTTAGCGATCCTGCGGCCATCGACGCCTTCGATCTCTCGGCCTACGACGGCGTGCTCGCCTTCGGCGAAGCACTCGCCACCGTCTACCGCCGCTGGGGCTGGGCGATCGCGTCTTCGTCTGGCACGAGGCTGCCGATACGGCGCTCTTCCGTCCGCCCGGCGCCCCGGGACCGCGCGAGGGCTTGGTCTGGATCGGCAACTGGGGCGACGGCGAGCGCACCGCCGAACTCGAGCAGTTCCTGATCGCCCCCGCCCACGCCGCCGGCCTGCCGCTCGATGTCTACGGCGTGCGCTATCCCGACTCGGCGCTGGCTATGCTCGGGCGTTTCGGTGCCCGCTACCGCGGCTGGCTGGCGAACGTCCGTGCGCCCGAGATCTTCGCGCGCCACCTCGCGACCGTCCATGTCCCCCGCCGCTACTACGCTGCCCAGCTCCCCGGCATCCCGACCATCCGGGTCTTCGAAGCCCTTGCCTGCGGCATACCACTCGTCTCCGCCCCGTGGGACGATGCCGAGCAGCTCTTCCACCCCGGCGAGGATTACCTCGTGGCCCGCGACGCCGCCGATATGGCGCGCCACCTCTTCGACCTGCGCGACGATCCCGACCTGCGTGACGCCCTCACGGCCAGCGGCCTCGCCCGAATTCGCGCACGCCATACCTGCGCCCATCGGGTCGACGAGCTGCTCGCCATCACCCGGGACCTCGGCGCCCCCGCCATGGAGGCGGCATCGTGAAGATCGCCTTCTACGGCTCGAGCCTGCTCTCGTCCTATTGGAACGGCGCGGCTACCTACTACCGCGGCATGCTCTCGGCTCTCGCCGGGCACGGTCATGCCATCACCTTCTACGAACCCGACGCCTACGGGCGGCAGCAGCATCGTGACATCGACCCGCCCGACTGGGCCCGCGTCGTCGTCTGGCCCGCCGACGAGACCTCCGCCGCCGACGTCATCGCCGAAGCCCACGCCGCCGACGTCGTCGTCAAGGCGAGCGGCGTCGGCGTCTTCGACGATCTCCTGCTCGAAGGCCTGCTGCGCGCCGCCCGTTCGGACGCACTGCGCATCTTCTGGGACGTGGACGCCCCGGCGACACTCGCCGAGATGCGCGCCGCTCCCGACCATCCGCTCCGCCGCGCCCTGCCCGAGCTCGACCTCGTCCTCACCTACGGCGGGGATCCGCCGGTCATCGAGGCCTATCGCGCCCTCGGCGCCCGCGTCTGCGTGCCGATCTACAACGCCCTCGATCCCGCCACCCACTTCCCGGTGCAGCCCGAGGCGGATTTCGTCGCCGACCTGAGCTTCCTCGCCAACCGGCTGCCCGACCGCGAGGCGCGCGTCGAGCGCTTCTTCCTCGCTGCGGCGACGAGCCTCCCCGATCGCCGGTTCCTCCTCGGCGGCAACGGCTGGGACGACAAGCCCCTGCCCGCCAACGTGCGCCGCCTCGGGCACGTCGGCACCGCGCTTCACAATGTCTTCAACGCCTCGCCGCTCGCGGTGCTGAACGTCGCCCGCGACTCGATGGCCGACGTCGGCTTCTCCCCCGCAACCTGGGTCTTCGAGGCGGCGGGCGCCGGCGCCTGCCTGATCACCGACGCCTGGGAGGGCGTCGAACTCTTCCTCGCTCCCGATTCCGAAGTGCTGGTCGCGCGGGACGGCCAGGACGTCGCCGACCACCTCGCCCGCCTCACGCCCGAGCGCGCCCGCACCATCGGCGGCGCCGCCCGCCGGCGCATCCTCGCCGGGCATACGTACAGCCGCCGGGCGCAGGGGGTGGACGCGCTGCTGCGCCGGACCCACGCGGCCAAGCGCGAGCGGACCGACGCGTGAAACTCGTCGTGCTCGGCCTCAGCCTGTCGTCCTCCTGGGGCAACGGCCACGCCACCACCTACCGCAGCCTGCTTCGCGCCTTCGCCGCCCGCGGCCACCAGGTGACCTTCCTGGAGCGCGACGTCCCCTGGTACGCCGGCCCGCACCGCGACCTCGCCGACCCCGACTTCTGCCAGCTCGCCTTCTACCGCGACCTCGCCGATCTCGACCGCTGGCGGAACGTGGTCACAGGCGCCGACGCGGTGATGGTCGGCTCCTTCGTGCCCGACGGCGCCGATGTCGGCCGCTGGGCGCAGCAGGCGGCCAAGGGAGTCGTCGCCTTCTACGACATCGACACTCCGGTCACCCTCGCAAGGCTCACGGCCGGCGATCACGGCTATCTCGCTCCTGAGTTGATCCCCGACTACGACCTCTACCTGTCGTTCACCGGCGGACCGACGCTGCGCCGGCTCGAACGCGACTGGGGGGCACCGGCCGCCCGAGCCCTCTACTGCTCGGTCGATCCCGACAGCTACCATCCGGTTGCCATCCCGAAGACCTGGGATCTGAGCTATCTCGGGACCTACAGCCCCGACCGGCAGCCCGGTCTCGAAAGTCGCCTGATCGACGTGGCGCGGCGCGCCCCGGCCCTGCGCTTCCCCTGCGCTTCGTCGTGGCCGGGCCGCAGTACCCGCCGGAGATCGACTGGCCCGCCAACGTCGAAAGGATCGAGCACCTGCCGCCGGGAGAGCACCCGGCCTTCTATTCCGCGAGCCGCTTCACGCTCAACCTCACCCGGCGCGACATGGCCGCAGCCGGCTTCAGCCCCAGCGTCCGGCTCTTCGAGGCTGCTGCCTGCGGCACCCCGATCGTCTCGGACGCGTGGGAAGGGATCGAGACGCTGCTGCGACCGGAGAGCGAGATCCTCCTCGCATCGGGGGCGGACGACGTGCTGGCCGCCCTCGCAACGCCCGAGCCGCAACGCCGCGAGATCGCCGGGGCGGCGCGGCGACGCATCCTCGTCGGGCACTCCTCCGCGCACCGTGCCGCCGAGCTCGAGCGCCACCTGACCGAACGGCACGTGCGAGCCGCTGCGCGGGTTTGTTGAGCCCGGGAGGAAACCAACGGCCCGTGTCGGCGGTTGAGGGTAAGTAGCCTCACCACATGCAGGAAGGACGGCGCATGAAGCATGTCCGCAAGCCGCAAGTCCTCGTCGCCGGCGGGGCGGGCTTTCTCGGTTCGCACCTCTGCGAGCGCCTGGTCGCCGAGGGGCCGAGGTTCTTTGCATCGACAATTTCCTGACCGGCCACCGGACGAACCTCGAGCCGCTGGCGCGCGAGCCTCGCTTCCATCTCGTCGAGCGCGACGTCGTCGACCCGCTGCCCACCAGGGTCGCGACAATGCGGTTTGCACGGATCTACAACCTCGCCTGTGCCGCCTCGCCTCCGCTCTACCAGAGCGATCCCGAGCATACGCTGATGACAAGCGTCGTCGGGACGAACCACCTGCTGCACCTGGCCGAAGACTGCGGCGCGCGCTTCGTGATGGCTTCGACCAGCGAGGTCTACGGCGACCCCCACAATCACCCGCAGACCGAAACCGACTGGGGCAACGTCAACTGCACCGGACCCAGGGCATGCTACGACGAGGGCAAGCGCGCCGCCGAGAGCCTCTGCTTCGACTTCGTCCGCAAGGGTAGGGCCAACGTGCGCGTCGCCCGCATCTTCAACACCTACGGACCCCGGCTCGCCGCCAGCGACGGCCGCGTCGTCGCGACCGTCGTCTCCCAGGCAATTTCCGGCGCGGACATCACGATCTTCGGCGACGGAAGCCACACCCGCGCCTTCTGCTACGTCGACGACCTCACCGAAGCGCTCGTGCGGCTGGGCGAGCACCGAGAACCGCAGCCGGGGCCGATCCCGCCGAGAATACGATCCGCGAGCTGGTCGAAATGGTTCTGAACCTGACGGGCACCGCATCACGGGTGATCCACCCGCCGCTTCCCATCGATGATCCGCGGCGTCGCCGCCCTGACATCGGCAAGGTCTCGAGGCTCTTGAACTGGTCTCCCGCGACGCCCCTCGACGAGGGCCTGCGCGCCACCATCGAGTGGTTCCGAGTCCGGCAAGGATCGCCGGCGCCGGCCGACATCGACCTCGCCAACGGCCATGCACCTTTCGACCGTCTCTCTTCGAGCGGACCGCTCGCGACCAGCTAGTCTAGCCCGCTGGCCGACGCCAAGCAGCCGCTGCGGGACGGTGCATGCGATGTGCATGGAATGTACATGCATTATACATTGTTGCGTTTCTCTAAGTTGCTGGTTTGAAGGCGGATTTCTGAGCGACGAAAAGCGCGTCAGAAAACGATCAGCGCCTTCATGAAGCCGTCCGGCCGATCGCGCGTGGCAGCCAGCGCCTCGTCAAGCCGGCCCAGCGGATAGGCGTGCGTGAAGAGCGGGCCGGGGTCGAGCTCTCCCTGGACCACCGCCTGCACCGCCGCCCGCACCCCGTTCGCATATAAAGCGGAATCACGCTCGTGCGCATTGACGACGTCGAGCCCGCGCCAGTTCCAGAGCTGCATGTTCACCTGCCGCGGAGCATCCTGGTGGTAGCCGGCAATGACCAGCCGCCCGCGCTCCCGCGTCAGCTCGCCCGCGAGGTCGAGCGGCCACTGCTTCCCCGTCGCCGCGATAACGCGGTCGCAAAACGATCCCCCCGTCATCGCGGGCACTGCCTCGATGATCCGCCAGTGGTCATCCATGACCGCCGTCTCCGCCGGCCCCATGCGCCGTGCCATGTCGAGCGCGAAACCGCGCCGCGAGATCGCGATCACCCGCGCGCCGGCATTGGTCGCGAGGCGCGTGAGGGCCGCACCGAGAAATCCGATGCCGATGATCGCCACCGTCGCGCCGGGCTCGATCCCGCTTCGCGCGACGATGTTCATCGCGCATCCGAGCGGCTCGCCCGGGAAAGGGCGCCCGTCGATCTCGGGCGGCAGGGGCACAACCGACGCCGCCTCGGCCAGGTCGAACTCCGCATAGCTGTGATGAGACAGGGTGGCGACGCGCTGACCGACGGACACCTCCCCGACGCCGGCCCCCACCGCGTCTACGACCCCCCACCGCTCATGCCCGAGCCCGCCGGCCTCGGTTGGGAACCGCATCCATTCCGGCCCTTCCCAGGGTGTGACGTTCGAGGCGCAGACCCCACACCCCTCGAGCCTGACCCGGACCTGGCCGGGTCCCGGGACGGGCCGTTCCACCTCGTCGACGCGGAAGCGGCGGGGGCTCGTAGAGAACTGCGGCCTTCATGTTTCCCCCTGCGCCAGTCGGCGCCCGGACCCGTCGGCGCGGAGCTGCTCGCCTGTGCAGCAGCAACTCCGCTCCAGCCTCAACGTTCCCCCCGGGAGCTTCGTCGCGCCGGCGAGGACGACCAATCGACGACGGCGAGCCCGAGCGGGCGCTTGGGCCAGTCGGTCAGGCGCGGACGCTCGCGGCGATGCGCGGGGCGAGCGCCGAAACCTCGGCAAGCGTGTCGGCGAGGGCGAGGCGGGTCAGGGCGCCGTCCTTCACCACCTGCCGGCCTGCGACGAAGACGTGGCGCACGTCGGCCTTCGCGCAGGAGAAGACGAGATGCGTCAGCGGATCGAACAGCGGCACCGCATGTGCCCGCGCGAGGTCGATCAGCACCATGTCGGCGAGCTTGCCGGCCTCGAGCGACCCGAGCCGGTCGTCCGCGCCCAGCGCCGCCGCGGCATCGAGCGTCACCATCCGGAGCGCCTGCGCGGTCGTGACCGCCGTCGCCCGCAGCGTCGCGGCCCGGTGCAGGGTCGCCGCCAGCCGCAGCGCCATCCAGAGGTCGAGGTCGTTGCCCGAGATCGCGCCGTCGGTCCCGACCGTCACCCGGACGCCGGCCGCCAGCATGTCGGGGACGCGCGCGATGCCGCTGGCGAGCTTGAGGTTCGACACCGGGTTGTGCGCCACCGTCGCCCGGGTGCGCGCGAGGATCGCGATCTCCTCGTCGTCGAGCCAGACGCAATGGGCGAGCACCGTCCGGGCATCGAGCAGCCCGAGCGCGTCCATGTGCCGGACGATGGATCGCCCGTAGCGCCCCGTGACGGTCTCCTGCTCGGCGCGCGTCTCGGCGCAGTGGGTCGAGAAGAGCCCGCCGCGTTCGTCCGCCAGCCGCTTGGCGGCGACGAGGTTGTCCGGGCCTACGGTATAGGCGCCGTGCGGGAAGGTCCCGGCGAGCACATCGTCCGCGTCGGCGAACGCGTCGAAGAACGCCGCGGCATCGGCGAGCCGGCGGTCGACCGGCCTGCCATCGACCCCGGGGCCGTCGAAGAAGATGCCGCCGGTCGAGACGCGGCAGCCGACCGCGCGCGCCGCGGCGACGCCTTCGCGCGGATGCCAGAACATGTCCATCGTGGTGGTGACGCCGCCGAGCAGCAACTCGGCGAAGCCGAGCGTCGCCCCGAGCCGGACGGTGTCGCGGTTCAGGATCGCCCCCTCGGCCTTCCAGACGGTCTGCAGCCAGGGCTCGAGCGGCAGATCCTCGACCAGCCCGCGGAACAGGCTGTCGGCGGCATGACAATGGGTGTTGATCAGCCCCGGCATCAGCAGCATGCCCCGGCCGTCGATGACGGTCGCGGCATCGATGCCGACCTCCGCCGCGGTCCCGATCCGCGCGATCCGCCCGCCGGTGACGGCGACGGCGCCGTTCGCGATCACCGTCATGGCCGGATCGGCGGTGACAACCAGGGCGTCGGTGATAATCAGGTCGAACATGGCGGACCCTCGCGGCAGGCCAAGGGGGTCGCACGCGCTCCATAAGCTGTCAACGCCGGAGAACCGATGCCCGAATGGCTAACCCCGGGGCCGCCCCCGCCGGAGTTCTGAACCGACGAGCGCTGCCACATCACCGAGGTTCTGAACCTCCCCGCGAGCCCCGAGGCCTCGTTCGCGATCGCCCGCGTCGCGCCGGGAGTGACGACGCGGCTTCACGCCGTGCTCGGCACCGTCGAGCGGTACCTGATCCTGTCTGGCCACGGCCTCGTCGAGGTTGTCGGCGAGACCGCGCCGGTCGGCCCGGGAGACCGTGTGCTGATCCCCGCCGGCGTCCCGTAGCGGATGAGCAACACCGGCGCCGACGACCTCGTCTTCCACTGCCTCTGCACCCCTCGCTTCCGTCAGGAAGCCTACCGCGACCTCGAAGCCTGACCCGCCTCTTCTTCACCCTATTACTCTTCTTTTTCCTTTCCTCCCTCTTCAACCAATCGGGCGGTGCCAGGGGGGTCGAAGGGGGGGCGGCGAGCGCCCCTTTCGGGCCGCCTCGAGACCCGCCGGGGACGACGCGCAAGGGAGACTCCCATGAGCTGAAAGCCGAGCCGCGCATGCGGCGAACGGCGCCAAAGCGCCGCGGGCCCCCTCGCAACCCTCGAATCAGGGCGCCGTGCCGCCGATCGCCTCGGTGATCCGGTCGGCCGCCGCACGGACGAGCGCCCCGAACTCGGCGTTGGGGGAGCGCGCCATCCGCACGGTCGGGCCCGAGATCGAGACCCCGGCGGTCGCCTCGCGGAACTCGTTGAAGATCGGCGCCGCGATGCAGCGCATCCCCTCGGTGCGCTCCTCGTCGTCGACCGCCCACCCCCGGGCGCGGATCCGCGCAAGCTCCTCGGCAAGGCGCGCCGGATCGGTGATCGTGCGCTCGGTGAAGGCCGCGAGCCCCTGCTCGCGCACGATCCGCGCCACCGCCGCCGGCGGCCAGTGCCCGAGAAGCGCCTTGCCGATGCCGCTGGCGTGGATCGGTCCGCGCGTGCCGGGCGGAAAGAAGGCGCGGATCGGCTCGTGGGTCTCGACCTGGCTGATGAAGACGACCTGCCCGCCGTCGGCGATCGCGAGGTTCGCCGTCTCGCCGGTCTCGGCCATCAGCCCATGCATCACACCGCGCGCCCGCTCGACGAGGCTCGTCCGCCCGAGGAAGGCCGAACCGATGCGGAACGCCTCCTGCCCGATGAACCAGAGCTGGGTCGCCGGCTGCACCTCGACGACGCCGTGCGCCGCGAAGGTCGCGAGCACGCGATAGACGGTCGCCGGCGCCTGATCCGCGGCCTCGGCGAGCTCGGTCAGCGACATGCCCTCGCCGCCCGCCAGCACCTTCAGGATCGCGACCGCCCGGTCGAGCGCCTGGATCGTCGTCTGCTCGGGGTTGGCGTTGAAGCCCTTCGGCCGCCCCCGCGTCCGCTTCAGCGTGCTGTCCATTCCGCTCCTCCCGGGCCTTAGCCCGGAGCCCATGCTAGGGCCACCGGCGCGGTCCCGGTAGCCCGCAGTCTTGGGCTCAAGGTCCGAAGCATCGCGGGACCAAGGTCCGATGCCCGCCGGCTACCCGCGGGGTAGCGCTAGAGCCCTGGTCCCGCAACGGCGACCAGGCCAACCGAAGGAGAAACCAGATGACCCTCACCCGCTCCCGGCTTCTCGCCATCGCCACGGGCACGCTCCTCGCCGCCGCGCCCGTCGGCCTGCACGTCGGCGCCGGCGGCCTCGGCTTCGCACCGACCCCGGCCTTCGCCAAGCACGGCGCCGACGACCGCCGCCCCGACGACCG
>JAXMDH010000082.1:0-12618 GCA_046348915.1 Amaricoccus sp. | reverse complement strand
GCGCGACCTTCCGTCGTACGACAACCACGACCAGGGGAACTGCGTGATCTCGGCGGAGGCAGCCGGCTTGCGGACGTGACCGTGGACGGCGCGGGTTTGCCCTAGCGCTCGATCCCGCTGGGCGGACTGTCCATGCTTTGCCCCCTGCCGACCGGACTCGCGCGCCGCTCGGGCATGGGCCTAACTCCCATCTATCGTCATGCCGGCCTTGCGGAGTGAGCCGATCAGCCGCTCCACGTCCGCCGCGCGCCGGACGCGGCCCGCGATCACGGCGCGCGGGTCAGCGACGATGCGCGGCGCGTGGGTCTGCAGCCACTGGACCTCGGCCGCCGCGCTCGGGACGTCGTCGGCCTCGCCGAACACGGCCGCCGCGATCAAGTGGTACATCGGGTTGTCCGGGGCCGACGTCTTCCTGACCCACATGACCGCCTCTTGCAGATCGCCACTGATATAGGCGCAGAGCGCGAGGGCCGCCTCGTAGTAGCCGAGCGGACCGGGATTGAGGTCGCGGGCCTTCCTGATAAGCGGGCACCCTGCGGACCACTCCCCGGCGAGGGCGAGCCGGAAGCCGTATTCTCCCATCAGCTCACTGTCGTTCGGATTGAGAGTCAGCGCCTGCCTTCCGACACTAAGCGCCGCTTCGACGTCCCCGGTGAAGTAAAGCGCGAGCATCTCGGCCTGGAGACCGCGCGTATTCGTCGGGTCGAGCGCGACCGCCCGCCTCGCCGCCGCGATCGCGCGGTCGACCGATGTGGGTCCAGCCGCGGGATCCGGTGCGAAGCCGAAACGGGCCTCGTCGATGTAGGTCTGCGAGAGCAGCGCCCAGGCAGTGGCGTAGTCTGGGAAACGGGCAACAGCCTCCTCGAGGCACTTGCGTACCTTCGGGTGCGTCGCGCTGTCGAGGGTCGCTCGGTAGGCGTAGTAAGTCAGCGTGCAGGAATACGACTTCCAGTCCTCGGGGGGGTTCTCAACGTGACGCGAGGCGTCCGCTTGGAAGATCACGCCGTAGGTCTGCGCCAGCGTCGTGGCCACCTGGCGGGCGATGTCGCGCTCGATCTCGATGACGCCCGAGACCGTGAGATCGCCGGTGTAGCTGTCCGCCCAGAGGACGGTGTCGTCGGATTGACGGATGAGCTGCGCCTGAAAGCGGATCGCGTGTGCGTCGAGGTCGACGCTGCCTTCGAGCGTGTAGCGCGGCGGCGCTCCTCCGACTGAAGCGCTGTCGCCCACGCTGCGGGCAGCGACTACCGTGATGTCCTTGAACCTTGTGATCTGGCTCACAACCTCTTGTGTGAGCCCGCGCGCGGCGGCGGCCGAGGCGTCGCTCCGCCGGAGATCGTCGAACGGCTGGACTAACAGCCTCGGGATGGCGGGCTGGACCGGGAGGCGGGCACGCGAACTCCACCCGACGCCGCCTGCCGCCAGCGCCAGCAGGACCACGACCACGCCGCCCCAGAACCGGTCTTCGGACCGTGCCGGGAGGAGGAACGGCAGGTGCTGGCGGCGCGTCCGATCGCGGGGGGGCCGTCGCGCGTTCGGTGAAAAGCGGCACGTATCCGCCCTTCGGCATGGTGATCTCGATCGGATCCTGCTGGCCCGCACTTAGATAGTAGCGTTCGAGCGCCCGCCGCAGGTGGCCCGCCTCCACCCGCACGATCGGATCGGACCGGGGATCGAAGGAAGCGTCACGGAGCAGGACCTCGGTGGCGATCGAGTAGGCCTTGATCCTTTGCGCGCGTCCAGCGAGCGTCTCGCGAACCACGTAGGCGAGGAACCGGCGGTGGCGGTCCGACCCGATGAAGTCGGCGCTTCCGAGGATGCGTTCGAGCTGCAGGCTGCATGCGTCCGGGTCGAGCGACGCCCGAATCGTCGCATCACGTTCGCCGTCACCCGCAGAAACGCTGGCCACGATCTCCCCCCAAGACCCTGTCGCGGCGCGGATTATAGCCGGGCCGCCGGAGGTATCACCCGTTTTCTCTCCCCGAGGCAAGGCGCCGACCTCGCCGCACAGCGTATGCGACGTCACACCGACTTTATCGCGAAAGATCAGGAGGCACCCGTCGTCCCCGCGGGCCAGCTTACCCTCGCCCCCTACGTTAATTACGCCTGCCGGCGACCGGTCTGCCGTAGGGGTTCTCCAGGGCTAGGAGAGCTGCGGATGGAGCGTGGCTGGGACGAGGGAGAACCACTGCAAGCGGCGGCTCGGTACCTCCCGGATAGGGCCTCGGAGATTGCAGCGCAGGTGCGGAAGAACCCCGCCCTGCTCGACATGTGCGAGGAGCTCGCAGCCGCCGATGCCGCTCTCACGAGCGTGAGCTTGCTGCCGGCGAAACTTCGGGCCGAGCGGCGGGCGGAATGCATGGGATGGATCGAACGGCTGAAGCAGGAAATCGACGAGGCGCTCGCGGCGGCGAAGGTTGTCCCCCTCCTGCCGCGGCTACGAGGATCATGACCGTACCTTCGCCCAGCGCGGGCGAATCAGGGCGGCTCCAAACGCCGCGAACCACGACGTATCAGACACTACAGGGAGACTAGGAAAGTGTACTACACCGACGACTCCATCCTTCCCGAAAACATGGCCCCGCTGGTCATCACCGCGGCGCCCTACGGTCCTCAGTGGCTCCCGGGTGACGCGGACATCCCGCTGACCTGGGACGAGCAGGTGCAGGCCGCCGTCGACTGCTACAACGCCGGCGCGACCATGCTCCACGTCCACGTCCGCGACCCCGCCACCGGGCAGGGTT
Organism: Amaricoccus sp.; assembly: GCA_046348915.1. Taxonomy (GTDB): domain Bacteria; phylum Pseudomonadota; class Alphaproteobacteria; order Rhodobacterales; family Rhodobacteraceae; genus Amaricoccus. The sequence goes on along the minus strand of JAXMDH010000082.1, from coordinate 9,874 downwards.
CGGTCAACTTCGACCAGTACAACTACATGCTCGACCGGCTGCGGACGGCGGTGCCGAAGATGATCCTGCAGGTCGGCGGCTCGATCTCCTTCGCGCCGCACACTGCGGACGCCAAGGCGAAGTGGCTGAACTACGACACCCGGCACATGCTGGCTGAGCTGGAGCCGAAGCCCGATTTCATCACCGTCGCCACCGGCACCACCCAGTGGGACGTGGTGTCGATGTTCACGCCCGGCGATATCAAGGGCACCCACCTCGACAACAATCCCGCGGTGCAGGCTGCCTGGGCCGGCATGTACGTCGACGCGGGGCCGGCGTTCTATCTTGAGCACCTGAAGCGGCTGGCCGCCCACAAGATCCAGCCGTACTTCGTGCCGGGCCATATCCACCAGATGGAGATCATCGAGCGCCTGATTCGCGCCGGGGTCTACATGGGGCCGCTGAACATGGCGATCGCCGGCTACGGCGGTGGCACGCTCGGCCGCAACCCGTTCCAGTGGATGGAATTCCTGCGCCAGGTGCCGCAGGGCAGCGTCTGCACCTTCTGGTCGAGCATGCGCGGGCTGATTTCGCTGTCCGCCCTTTCGATCGTCATCGGCCAGCACGTGCGCGTCGGCAACGAGGACAACATCTGGGGACCCGACATGAAGCGCCGGACCTCTGTGCAGCAGATCGAGGGCGCCGTGCGGATCTGCGAGCAGTTCGGCCGCAAGGTCGCGAACGCCGACGAGGCGCGCGAGATCTGCAAGGTCGGCGTTTGGTACGACAGCATCGAGGAGACGCTGGCGAACCTCGGCCTGCCGCCGAACCGCCGCGACGGCGAGAAGGGCTTCCTCGTCTGGGACACCGACGGGCGCAAGAACGTCGCCAAGGTGGCCGGAGACTCGCATCCGATGGCCTACTGCATGGTGCCTCCGGAGACGGCCAGGCTGGCCACGGAGGCGCACAAGGCGGCCAAGAGTCTGGCCTGAGACCCGACGCATAACCGGGGCGGCGTCCGCGCCGCCCCATCCGAGGCAGTGGACCACCCCGGAGACAGGGATGTTGAACGGACGAGAAGCACGGCGGGCGGTGGCGCTCGCCCTCGCGGCCGCCTGCTGCGCCCAGGGCGCTGCGGCTGAGACCGGCGCGCAGGCGGCTCCCCCTACCTCGCCCGGGGTGGCTGCGCGCGCCGATGCGCTCCTCAAGGCGATGGGGGACTATCTTGCCGCGTCCGATGAGTTCGCGTTCACGGCGGACGTGACCTTCGACCACGTCCTGCCGACCGGGCAGACGCTGCAGTTCTCCGCGTCGGAGGAGGTCGACGTGAAGCGGCCGAACCGGGTGCGCGTGGACTGGCAGGGCGATCTCGGGGAGCGCCGCTTCTGGTACGACGGCAGCTCGGTGACGCTGGTCGATCCCTCGACCCCGTTCCACGCCGTTGCGCCGGCCCCTGCCAGCATCGACGCTACGCTCGACATGCTCGAGAAGGACCTCGCCTTCACGCCGCCGCTCGCCGATTTCCTCTACGCCGACCCGTACGCGGCCCTCATGGCCGGCGCCCGTTACGGAGTCTATGTCGGCACGGCCGAGGTCGAGGGGCAGGAGTGCCACCAGCTCGCCTTCGTCGCCAACCAGATCGACTGGCAGCTCTGGATCAACGCCGGGGCGCGGCCGACCCCGTGCAAGCTGGTCATCAGCTACCTGACCCGCCCGGGATCGCCGCAGTTCAGCGCGACCTTCACCAACTGGGACTTCGCGCCGCGGATCGCCGACACGAGCTTCGCCGCCGACCTGCCTCCCGGATCCCGTGCCGTCCCGTTCCACCAGGAACGGCCCAGCAACCAGCCGTGACGAGAGGGGGAAGAGCGATGAACCGACGACTTCGTAACCGCGCGGCGGCAATCGGCCTCGGCGCCCTCCTCGCCACCACCTGCCTCGGGCTGGGCCTCCAGCAGGCCGAGGCCCGGGGGGGCGGCGGCGGCGGGTTCCACGGCGGAGACGCGGGCTCCCGCGTCGGCGACGGCGGCTTCGACGATCGCAGCACCGACAGCGGCTTCGGTCGCGGCGGCTACGGCAACGTGCACAGCGGCGACAGCTATTCCGATCGCAGCACCTCCTACGACGCGGACCACCCCGAGAACCACGAGGGCGGCGACGCCGCGTCGCAGTCCGGCGACAACGCCGCCGACCGGCAGCAGTCGCGCCAGACCGAGACGAACTCGCTGCAGCAGAACCGCGACACCGAGGCGAATTCGCTGCAGCAGAGCCACCAGGCCCAGCAGGACACCACGCAGCAGAACCGCGACCAGGAAGCCAACAACCTTCAGAAGAACCAGCAGCACTACAACGACAACAACGACTGCTGCGGCGACGGCGGCTGGGGTGGCTACTACGGAGCGTTCGGCGGGGCGGCGGCGGGGCTCGCCATCGGCGCGGCGGTCGCGTCCATCCCGGCGGACGCAGCGGCGGTCGCCGTCGGCGACGAGAAGTACTACTACAGTGGCGGCGTCTACTACTCGGACGACGGCAACGGGAACTACACCGTGGCGGCCCCGCCGCAGGGCGCGGTCGTCCCGAGCCCGCCGCCCTCGTGCTCGAACGTCACCGTGAGCGGCCAGACCGACCTCGATTGCGGCGGCGCCTTCTACCAGAAGGTTTCGTCCGGCTACCAGGTCAGCCCGCCGCCGATCGGCCTCGGTGCAGTCGCTGCCGAACGGCGCCCAGAGCCAAACCGTCAACGGCACGACCTACTACACCTTCGGCGGCGCCTGGTATCAGCCGTTCTACAGCGGCAGCCAGGTTGTCTACCAGGTTGTAGCCCAGCCGAGCTGACAAGGGGGAATGACGGCATGAGCGGCCTCAGCCATTTCGAGATCTTCGGTGACCAGCCGGAGAAGCTCGCCGAGCTCTACCGAGCGCTCTTCGACTGGCGGATCGAAAAGCCGGACGGCATAGACTATTGGCGGATCATGGCCGCTGACGACGCGGTGCGCCCTCTCGGCGGGCTGGCGCGAAGGCCGTCTTTCGACCTGCACGGATGGCTCGCCTACTTCCAGGTGCCGTCGGTCGCCGAGGCGATCGAGACCGTCGAGCGGCATGGCGGTCAGGTGCTGAAGGAGCGGACCGCCGTACCGCGGACCGCATGGTACGCGGTCGTCCGCGACCCCGCCGGGAATGCCTTCGCCGTCTGGGAACCCGATCCGCTAGCCTTCCCAACGCCCGAGCCGGACTGAAGGGACGCTTCGATGGCCGGACAACCCTTACGTGCATGTTCCCGAGACCGTGTCCCCGGAGGCGCAGTTCGAGCGGGGCTCCAGGGGAGGAGAACGATCCGATGCCAAAATTAGCAATGCAGCGCCCTAGCGGCGACCAAGCGAAAGCTCGCAGCCTGCGGTCGGGGCGAGCAGTTCTTCTTCTGGCCGCCTTAAAGGAGATGTCGCAATGAAACGACAGACCATTCTCGCCGCCGCCCTCGCCCTGGTGGCCGCGCCTGCGCTTGCCCAGGAAAAGGTGACCTGTGGCGACTACAGCGCCATGGACAATGCGAAGCAGATGGAAACCATCGCCGACATCGAGGCCTTGGCGAAGGAAATGTCGTTCGAGGAACAGCTGACCGCTGACGCGATCCACGAGAAGCTGGCCGCCGGCTGCAAGGACAAGGTCGACGTTACCCTCATCGACATCCTCAAGGGCAACTAAGTCCTGAACGAAGGCGCGGTGCTCGAGATGTGCCCGCTTGAAAGCGACACGGCGGTTCGGCCGGGCCGCGGGAATGTCGCGTTTTCCGACGTCGATGGTGCGATCCGCGCCATCGCCAACAGCTGCCCTTGTGCCGGCAGCTGTTCGACTTCGGCGTGCTCGGCCAAGGCCCCATGCGCGGCTGGGGAGCGGATGCGCTTCGACGTCGCCATGGACGAGGTGGTCGGCGCCTCCGGGCGCCAAGGTCGGAACCGAGAGGATTCCTCGTCGCCGTCCCACGCGGCGGCGATCGTCGCAGACGGAAACGGGGCGCCTCCGGACATGCAGGGAGAGCATCACATGGACAGACTGCTGGATGGTGCCGCTGCAGGCGGCCTGTGGGCGGAGGGCGTCCTCGACCTTCTGTCCGCGAGGGACCCGGGCTGGGAGGCGACCATCCGGGCGATGAGCGAGAGCCCCTGGCGCAGCGAGGTGCTCTCCCCGCGTTTCGTCGAGTTCGTGGCGGTGGCGGTGAACGTCGCGGTCACGAGCCTCGACGCCCCGGCGACGCGCCGGCACATGCGCGCGGCGCTGGCCGCCGGCGCGACCGAGACGGAGCTGCTGACCCTGGTCAAGATGGGCACGGTCATGGCGCTCCACTCCGCGAGCCTCGGCGCGCCGATCCTGATCGAGGAGGCCGGCGCCGAGGCGATCGCCGCCGCGGCGCGCCCGGCGGCGGCGACGCCGGCCATCGACCGGATGAAGGCGATGGGCCAGTGGAACGCGGCATGGGACCCGTTCTACGCGCTCGATCCCGAGTGGACCGAGGCCTTCATGGCAACGGGGATCGGGATTTACGCGAGCGGTGTCTTCACGCCCAAGGAGATCGAGCTGCTCAGCATCGCCTTCGACGCCTCGATCACCCACATGTACGCGCCGGGGACCCGGCGGCACATCCACAACGCCTTGGCGGCCGGCGCGAGCGTCACCGAAATCATGGAGGTGCTGAAGATCTGCGTCTCGCGCGGGGTCGAGACCTGCAACCTCGGCCTGCCGATCCTCGCCGAAGTCGCCGCGGCAGAGTCGTGAGGGCGAGGCCGCGATGCACGGTCTGGAAGAGATGCTCCAGCGCGACTGGGGCCTGCTGGTAGGCCGCGAGCACGGCCCGCTCGCCTTCCGGATGGTTCTGCAGCCGCTGGTCGCGGCGGCGCTCGCCGTCCGCGCCGGGCTGCGCGACGCTCGCACAGGCGAGCGCCCTTTCGGCTGGACTGTCGCGACCAACTCGAGCCGCCGGGGCGAGCTCGTCCGGCAGGGCTGGAAGGACGTCGGGCGGCTCTTCTTCGTGGCCGTGGTCGTCGACGCGATCTACCAGGTGATCGTCTTCCGGACGATCTACCCGATCCAGGCGCTGATTGTCGCGTCGCTCCTCGCCTTTCCCTCCTACGTCGTCGTCCGCGGGCTCACCGACCGTCTGGCGCGACACCTGGGGCAAGGCCCGGGAGGATCGCGCCCGTGATCGCGACGTTTGCCCCGGCGACCGGACGCCCGACTCCGCGGCGCGGGCCTCGCAATGCGCATGCGCCCTGCCGGTCCGACCGTCGCCACCGTCCGCAGAGGATCGCCGCCCGATGACCCGACACCCGCATTCTGCCGAGGCTGCGCTTGCGCAGCTTGGCCGCGCCGCGCGTCATCGACGTGACTGGCGTGGCGCCCGCACCGGCTTCCCGAGCGGGCGGCTCGCCGCGCTCTGGGCGTTCGCTACGCTCCTCCTCGTTGGCCAGGCCGTCGCGCAGGACGACGCGCAGACCCTCGCGAAGAAGCTGGCGAACCCGATCGCCGACCTCGTGAGCGTGCCGATCCAGTACAACTACCTGCGCGGCTTCGCACCGAACGACGGGTCTGTCTCCGATACAAACATCCAGCCGGTAATCCCCTTCTCGATCAGCCCGAACTGGAACGTGATCTCGCGCACCATCCTGCCGGTGGTCTACGAGAACGATGTCGGCCTCGAGCCGGGGTCGGCGTTCGGGCTCGGCAACACCACCCAGAGCTTCTTCCTGTCGCCGAAGCAGCCAACGAGTTTCGGGCTGATCTGGGGTGTGGGGCCCGTCTTCACGCTCCCGACCCGCAGCGACGACCGGCTCGGCCCGAACCAGTGGGGCGCGGGGCTGACCGCGGTCGCCTTGAGGCAGCAGAAGCACTGGACGTATGGCGCTCTGTGGAATCACGTCTGGTCGCTAAACAACAACGACGAGTACGGCGCGCACAGCACGTCCCTGTTCCAGCCCTTCGTCGCTTATATTACTGATCGGGCGACCACCTACACCCTGGAGACACAGTCGACCTACGACTGGGAAACGAACGAATGGACCGTCCCGGTCACGGCCACGATCTATCAGCTCTTCAAGATCGGAAACCAGAGGCTGCAGTTCGGTGGCGGGCCGACCTACATCGTTACCGCGCCGGAAGGCGGGCCGCAGGACTGGGGCGCCCGCGTCCAGCTAACGCTGCTCTTCCCGAAACCCGGCGAGTGACCGGGCCATGGTAGTCCTCGCCCTACGCCGGAGCCTTGGTCAAGGTCCGGGCGGATTCCTGCCGTGACGCGAACGCCGGAGGCCGATGCCAACAGCCGGCTCGCATTCGACCGGACGCGACTCGCCTACGAGCGCACGATGCTGTCATGGATCAGGACGGCGACGTCGCTCATCACCTTCGGCTTCGGCATCCACCAGGTTTTCCGGATCGCCGACGCGGCGGCGCCGGGCGCGCTCAGGGCCGAAGTCCCGCATGTCTTTGGTTCGGTTATGGTCGTCGCTGGCCTCGCGACGCTGCTGCTCGCGAGCCTCGACCACCGCGGCTCGATGCGGGCGCTTGCGGCGGAATACCCGCCGAGCGCCGGCTACCCGCAGTTGCCCCGGTCCTATGCGCGCCTGATGGCAGCGCTCATCGGCCTCCTCGGCGTTGGCGCCCTCGTGTTGATGCATCTGCCATGAGGCCGCCGCGCCCTGCCGACCGAAACCGAGTATCCGCCCATGCATGACGTTGGCCGCCGTTCGTTCATGGACCGCGTCGTCGCGGCGCTACGCCACGGCCTGGTGCTGTTCCTGTACCTGTGGGCGCTTTTCGGGCTCTTCGTGCTGAACGAGCAGCTCGTCAGTCGCGAGCACGGGGGGCAACTCATCTTTCACGGTTTCGCGTTGATCAACGCGCTGGCCTTGACCAAGGTTATGATGGTGGCGGAGCATCTTGAGGTGTCGGGCTGGCTGTCGAACCGGCCGCCGCTCTTGACCATCGCCTCAGAGACCCTCGTCTGCACCGCGCTCTTTTTCGTCGCCCATGTGATCGAGCGCGTCTTGGTAGGCCTCGCCCGCGGCGAGGCCCTGTCCGCGAGCATGCCCGCCTTCGGCGGCGGGGGCGCCGCGGCGATCGTGATCGTCGCACTGATCGTGTTCGTTTCCCTGCTGCCGTTCTTCACGTTCAAGCACGTGGCGCGTGTCATTGGTCCCGAGGAGCTCGAGGCGATCCTGCTGCCCGGCCGGGGGCGGACGCGCCGGCCCATCTCCCCGACGGACGAATAGGAGGTGGCTCGACATGAAGCATGAGGATTCGGTCATCGCCGCACGCTACGCCATCGGAACGCCGGTCGACCGGGTCACCTACCTGGAGCGAAGCTGATCCTGAAGCCGGACCAATTCACCTCGGTTCACAGCTTCCGTGACTTCGGCAGGACCGTCCGAAGGACGGCCCGAAGCCTCGGCGTCGGCTTCATCGAGAGAGTCCGAAAAGGCCGGAAAGGCACGTAAGATGAAGATGCCGCAGAACCGAATGCAGCCAAAGGGCAGCCTCCATCCAGGCGGTTCGATCACCGAAAGGACTACATCGGGTAAGGCCTTAGGTCCAAAGTCCCGCACGCCAGTCATGAAGGATGGCGGTCCAAGGCCGTCGACCGCGACCCCATTGCTCGGCTGCGCGCTGGCGACGTCACTCGCCTGCCGGAACTGGTACCAATACGCTCCCCGCCCTTGAAGTTCGCCACCGCACAGACCTTGGCCGGCAGCCCGGCTATGGGAGGATGCTTCAGTCGCCCTTTACCTTCTATCGCGGTTCGGCGGCCGTCATGGCGGCCGACCTCGTCCAAACGCCGACGACCGGAGTATACGTTCAGTGTTGCGGGGACGCTCATCTGATGAACTTCGGCGGGTTCGCCACCCCTGAGCGCCGGCTGATTTTCGACATCAACGACCTCGACGAAACGCTGCCGGCCCCCTGGGAATGGGATCTGAAGCGTCTTGCCGCTTCCTTCGTCCTGGCCGCGCGCTCGAACGGACTGCCGGATGGCGCCGGCCGCGACGCGGCCGTCACCTGCGCCCGCAGCTACCGAAAGCGCATGCGCGAGTTCGCCGGAATGAACGTCCTCGACATCTGGTATTCCCGGATCGATGCGGATGTGATGATGGCGGGATTTTCCGCGGATCGCCGGGCGTTTATCGGTAGGCGGATCGCGAAGGCCACCGCCCAAGGTGGCTCGGACATCAAACACGCGTCGCGCAGCTGACCGTTGAAGCTCTCGACGAAGCCGTTCTGCTGCGGTTTGCCCGGGGCGATGGAGTGCCAGGCGACACCGGTGCGGTTGATCCACTCCAGGACGGCGCGGCTCATCTCGGTGCCATTGTCGCTGACGATGATGGCGGGCCTGCTGCGGCGGGCGACGAGGGTGTCGAGCTCGCGCACGAGACGCCTGCCGCCGATCGAGGTGTTGACGACCAGAGCGAGGGCTTCGCGGGTGAAGACGTCGACGATGGCAACGATGCGGAAGCGGCGCTCCCAGTCGAGGGCATCGGAGACGAAGTCGAGGCTCCAGCGCGGGTTGGGCCCGTCCGGCAGCGCCATCGGCGGCCGCGTCCCGGTCGCCCACTTGCGCCCCAGCCGGCGGCGCACCGCCAGTCCCTCGTCGGAGTAGAGCCGGTAGAGCGTCTTGCGGTTCATGTGGATGCCTTCCCGATTGAGGGAGGATGCCGAGCCGCCGGCAGCCGAAGCGGCGCCGCTCCGCCGCCAGGCTCCGCAGCCGCTCGCGCAGGTCGCCGTCGCCGGGCTCGGGCTCCCGGCGCACGGTCTCGGGATCGACCCGGACCAGCTCGCAGGCACGCCGTTTTCGAGAGACCGCGCTCGGCCATCAGGCGGAGCACGGCCTCCCGGCGCGCCGCGAGCCCGGTCAGTCTTTTCCAGCAGGTCCTTCAAGGCCGCCATATCCAGCATCGACTCGGCCAGCCGCTTCTTCAGCCGACGGTTCTCGTCCTCGAGCGCCTTCAGCTTATGCGCGCCCGACACCTCGAGCCCGCCGTACTTCGCCTTCCACCGACAGAAGGCCTGCGGGCTGATCCCATGCCGGCGACAGACCTCGTCGGTCGTCCCGCCCGCCTCCTGCTCGCGCAGCACGTCGATGATCTGCGCTTCCGTAAACCTGCTCTTCTTCACGTCCGTCTCCTTGGGGTGACGAACTCTCACTCGAATCGAGGGATCAGGAAGGGGGCAGGTCACTTGAGATCGCCTCCCGCTCCTGCTGCGCGACGAGCGCCATGATCCCGACGGTGAAGTTCGGCTCCGGCAGGTCGAGCCCGGCGATCTTCACCGTGGCATCGCGCAGCGTCAGAGGAAGGCGGCGTTCCGCGACAGTCGGTCGAGCTTTGGCGATCACCAGCGTCGCCCCGGCGACGTTCGCGAGGTGCAGCGGCTGCTTCAGCTTGGGCCTGTTCGGGTCCCTGCCCCTCTTGGCCTCGGTGAAGCGGGCGAGCAGCGTTCCGCCGCAGTCCGCGACGAAGCCGTCGGCGACGCCTAGATGCCATGGCTCCGTCCTTCGTGGGCCGCATCGTCCGCATCAGGTCCGCAGAACCCGGTAGATCGCCGGGATCACGAGCACCGTGAGGAGGGTCGAGGAGGCGAGGCCGAAGAGGAGCGAGATGGCGAGGCCCTGGAAGATCGGGTCGCTCAGGATCACGCCGGCGCCGATCATCGCGGCGAGGGCGGTGAGGAGGATCGGCTTGAAGCGGATCGAGCCGGCCTCGATCAGCGTCTCGGTCAGCGGCTGGCCGGGGATCGCGCCGTGGCGGATGAAGTCGACGAGCAGGATCGAGTTCCGCACGATGATGCCGGCGAGCGCGATGAAGCCGATCATCGACGTCGCGGTGAAGGGTGCGTGGAACAGCCAGTGCCCGCC
>JAXMDH010000081.1:0-12826 GCA_046348915.1 Amaricoccus sp. | reverse complement strand
CGCAAGCTGTTGCTCGACACCGCGATGGCGCTGATGCAGGCCGGCCGGGTCCCGTCCGTCACCGACGTCGCCGAGGCCGCCCAGGTGTCGCGGGCGACGGCCTACCGCTATTTCCCGACCCAGGCGGCGCTGGTGCAGGCCGCCGTCGACGAGGCGCTGGGGCCGATCCTGCGCTGGCGGTCGGACTCGGCCGATGCCGAGGCGCGGGTCGAGGAGCTGCTCGCCTTCGCCTATCCGCGGATCGACGAGTACGAGGCGACGCTGCGCGCGGCGCTCTTGCAGGCGATGGAGCAGTGGAGCCGGCGGCGTGCCGGGACGCTCGGGGACGAGGCGCCGATCTTCCGCGGCAACCGGCGCGAGCTGCTCGGGAGCGCGCTGGCGCCGGTCAGGGGCGAGATGCCGCCCGCCGACTTCGACCGGCTGCGGCAGGCGCTGTCGCTGATCTTCGGCACCGAGGCTTTCGTGGTGCTGAAGGACATCTGGGGCCTCGACGGCGAGCATGCCCGCGGCGTGGCGCTCTGGGCGGCGCATGCGCTGGTGCGGGCGGCGCTGGCCGAGGCGGTCACAAGACGGAGAGAGGCTGGCGGGCGGGAAAACTAGCAGTTACCAAAAGCTCACCAAATCAACGGCAGCATCGCACAAGACGACTGCCACCTAGGGAGGACTGAAATGAAGCATGCGAGACTCAAGGGAATGCTTGTGGGCGCGGCCGGCTTCGCGCTCACCCTCGGCGCGCTGCCGGCGGCGGCGACCGAGCTGACGATCTTCTGGGCCGAATGGGACCCGGCCAACTACCTGCAGGAGCTTGTCAACGACTATACCGCCGAGACCGGCGTGACCGTCACCGTCCAGACCACGCCCTGGCCCGACTTCCAGACCAAGGCCTTCGCCGAGTTCAACGCCCACGGCGACGCCTACGACATGGTGGTCGGCGACAGCCAGTGGCTCGGCGCCGCCTCGACCGGCGGCCACTACGTCGACCTGACCGACTTCCTGAACAAGGACAACCTCAAGGACCATTTCGTCCCGGCGACGCTGAAGTACTACTCCGAGTATGGCGGCAAGTACTGGGCGGTCCCGGCGGAGGGTGATGCCAACGGCTGGGCCTACCGCAAGGACTGGTTCGAGGATCCGAAGGAGAAGGAAGCGTTCAAGGCCAAGTACGGCTACGACCTCGACGTGCCGAAGGATCTGAAGCAGCTGCACGACATCGCCGAGTTCTTCACACGGCCGGACGAGAACCGCTACGGCGTCGCGCTCTACACCCAGACCGCCTACGACGCGCTGGCGATGGGTGTCGAGCAGACGATCTTCAGCTACGGCGGTGACCTCGGCGACTACAGCACGAACAAGGTCGACGGCATCATCAACTCGCCGGAGAACGTCGAGGCGCTGCAGCTCTACCACGACCTCTACAAGTTCACCCCGCCGAACTGGGGCCAGTCCTTCTTCCTCGAGGACAACCAGGCCTTTACCGAGGGGCTGGTGGCGATGACGATGAACTACTTCGCCTTCTTCCCGGCGCTCGCGAACCCGGCCACCAACCCGCACGCCGACTCCACCGGCTACTTCGCCAACCCGGCCGGCCCGGGCGGGGCGCAGCATGCGGCCCTCGGCGGTCAGGGGATCTCGATCGTCTCCTACTCGAAGAACCAGGACGAGGCGTTCAAGTTCCTCGAGTGGTTCAGCCGCGACGACGTGCAGAAGAAGTGGGCGGACCTCGGCGGCTACACCACCAACGCCGCGGTGCTCGAGTCCGAGGAGTTCCGCAAGGCGACCCCCTACAACGAGGCCTTCTACCAGTCGATGCAGGGCGTGAAGGACTTCTGGGCGATCCCGAGCTACGCCGACCTCCTGACGCAGATGAACGATCGGCTGCACCCGTTCGTCGTCGACGGCAAGGGCACCGCCCAGGAGGCGCTGGACGGCCTGGCGCAGGACTGGAACAAGACCCTCGGCAACAACTGACGCCGGGCGGAGAGGCCGTCCGGGCCGGCGCGCTCCGGCCCGGACGCAACAAGAAACGGCTCGTACCTCGGGAGGAAGCCTTTGGCCGTCATCGCTACGCTCGACCCCCGCTCGCGCGCGGCTGCGCGCGGCTGGAGCGACCTCCGCATCCGCAACCTGTTCATCCTGCCGACGATCGTGTTCCTGATCGTCTTCAACATCTTCCCGCTGGTCTACTCGCTCGGCTTCTCCTTCACCGAGTTCCGCGCCTCGCTGGCCAAGCCGCCGGTGTTCGTGGGCCTGCAGAATTACCGCGACCTGCTGAACGATCCCAACATCTGGAACAATTTCACAGTCACCGCGAAGTACGTCGTGGTCTCGGTGTCGGGCCAGATGCTGGTCGGCTTCGGCCTCGCGCTGCTCCTCAACCGGGTCTTCCCGCTCAAGGGGCTCGTCGCGACGCTGCTGCTCCTGCCGATGATGCTGTCACCGGCGATCGTCGGGCTGTTCTGGAAGCTGCTCTACGACCCGTCCTGGGGGCCGATCAACTACGCGCTGGGCCTCGGCAAGTTCGACTGGCTGTCCAACCCGAACCACGCGCTCTACGCCATCGCGATCACCGACATCTGGATGTGGTCGCCCTTCGTGATGCTCCTGTCGCTCGCCGGCCTGTCGGCGGTGCCGAAGCACCTCTACGAGGCGGCGGCCATCGACCGTGCCGGAACCTGGTATACCTTCACCCGCATCACCCTGCCGCTGGTCGCCCCGCTGCTGCTCATCGCGCTCATCTTCCGCACCATGGAGGCGTTCAAGACCTTCGACCTCCCGTTCATCATGTCGGGCCAGGGCAGCACCGAGACGATCGCGGTCAGGCTCTACAAGATGGCCTTCCAGGAGTGGCAGACCGGCAAGTCGTCGGCGCTCGCCTACATCGTCCTGATCGTCGTGCTCGCGATCACCAATATCTACGTGAAATACCTCAATCGCGCGAAGGAGCGCTGAGATGGCGGCCGTCACCTCCTCGGCCGAGCGTATCGGCAACCGGATCGCCATCGTCGGCGTCGTCGCCGCGCTCCTGATCTTCCTCGCGCCGCTCTACTGGATCGGGTCCACCGCCTTCAAGCCGCGCGCCGTCGCGACCTCGGTGCCGCCCACCGTCTTCTTCACCCCCGAGCTCTCGCCGTTCGTGAAGCTCTTCACCAAGCGGGTGCAGATGCGCGGGCCGGTCGACCCCGAGGTCTACGCCGCAGCTCCCTGGTGGGAGAAGGAAATCTACGACGGCGGCGAGCGCGTGCTGCGCGTCGGGCCGAACGTGCAGCTCTCGCAGTACCCCAATCGCTTCCTCAACAGCCTGATCGTCGCGATCACCAGCACCGTGCTCGCGGTCGGCATGGGCACCTTCACCGCCTACGGCTTCTCGCGGTTCAGGATCGCCGGCAAGGACGACCTGCTGTTCTTCATCCTCTCGACCCGCATGCTGCCGCCGGTCGTGGTCGCCATCCCGATGTTCCTGATGTACCGGTTCGTCGGGATGACCGACACGCACATCGGCCTGATCGTCCTCTACACCGCCTTCAACCTCTCCTTCTCCGTCTGGTTGATGAAGGGGTTCATGGACGAGATCCCGCGCGAGTACGAGGAGGCGGCGCTGGTCGACGGCTATTCCCGGATGCAGGCCTTCTTCAAGATCGTGCTTCCCGAGGCCGCCACCGGCATCGCCGCCACCGCCGTCTTCTGCTTCATCACCGCCTGGAACGAGTATGCCTTCGCGCTGATCATGACCAACCGCCGGGCGCAGACGGCGCCGCCGTTCATCCCGGCGCAGGTCGGCTCCGGGCTGCCGGACTGGACGGTCATCGCCTCCGGCGCCTTCCTTTTCCTGCTGCCGGTGGCGATCTTCACCTTCGCGCTTCGCAACCACCTCCTGCGCGGCGTCACCTTCGGCGCGATCCGGAAGTGAGGGCATGCGCATGAACCCCCGCCGGCTCGAGCTCGTGTTCCAGTGGCTGATGATCCTCGGGATCATCGCGCTGATGCAGCCGTGGAGCCATTTCCTGCACCGCTACAGCGTGACGATCATCCTGATCGGTCTCGTCGGCTTCAGCGTGTTCACCAAGGTCCCGTCGCGGCCGGAGAGCGAGTGATGGCAGCGATCGGACTGCGCGACATCGAGAAGTACTTCGCCAGCAACTACGTGATCCGCAAGCTCAACCTCGAGATCGCCGACCGCGAGTTCGTGGTGCTGCTCGGGCCGTCGGGCTGCGGCAAGACCACGACGCTGCGCGCGATCGCCGGGCTCGAGTCGATCGACACCGGCATCATCGCGATCGACGAGAAGCCGGTGCAGGACCTGCCCGCCAGCGACCGCGACATCGCCTTCGTCTTCCAGCTCTTCGCGCTCTACCCGCACCTCTCGGCCTTCGACAACATCGCCTTCCCGCTCCGCGCGACTGGCGAGGGCCGCGACGAGATCGCGCGCCGGGTCAAGGCGGTCGCGGCCTCGCTCCGCATCGAGGGGCTGCTCGGCAAGCGCCCGTCGCAGCTCTCGGGCGGCGACATGCAGCGCGTCGCGATCGGCCGCGCGCTGGTGCGGCGGCCGAAGGCGCTCCTGATGGACGAGCCGATGGGGGCGCTCGACGCCAAGCTCCGCGAGGACATGCGCGCCGAGCTCAAGCGGCTGCACCTCGAGAACGGCGCCACCAGCGTCTACGTCACCCACGACCAGATCGAGGCGATGGCCCTCGCCGACCGGGTCGCGGTGATGAACGACGGCCTCCTGCAGCAGGTCGGCTCGCCGTCCGAGGTCTACCTGCGGCCCGCCAACCTTTTCGTCGCCCAGTTCGTCGGATCGCCGGTGATGAACATCCTGCCCGCGACGCTCGCGACCGACGCCGGCCGCACCACCGTCGCCCTCCCCGGCGGCCACGGCTTCGCCGTCCCCGACGCCCTCGCCGCCGCCGTCCCCGCGGGAAGCGAGATCGTGCTCGGCGTCCGCCCCGAGGGGGTCGAGATCGCCCGCGACGCGACCGAGGGCGCGCACGCCGTCGAGGCGCACCTGATCGAGCCCCTCGGCGCCTACGACCTCGTCGACCTCCGCCTCGGCGACCGCTTCCTCAAGGCGCGCACCCCGAGCGGCTTCGTCCGTGCCCCCGGCGACCGGGTCTGGGCCCGGCTCGACCCGCCGCAGGTCCACTTCTTCGACGCCGCCACCGGCGCCGCCTTGCGCCCGGGGTCGGCCCATGGCTGAGGTCGCGCTCGACGGCGTGTCCAAGCGCTTCGGCAGTCATGCGGCCGTCGACGGCCTTCACCCTCGGGATCGAGCACGGCGAGTTCTTCGTCCTCCTCGGCCCCACCGGCGCCGGCAAGACGACGACGCTGCGGCTGATCGCCGGGCTCGAGGCGCCCGACGCCGGCCGGGTCCGGATCGGCGGCCAGGACGCGACCGACTGGAGCGTCGCCGAGCGCGACGTGGCGCTGGTCTTCCAGTACTACTCGCTCTACCCGCGCTACACCGTGCGGCAGAACCTGGCCTTCCCGCTGCGGTCGCGGGTCCGCAACCTGCCCGAGGAGCAGATCGAGCGCCGCATCGCCCGCGCCGCCGAGATGCTCCGGATCGGCCACCTCCTCGACCGCAAGACCGACCGGCTGTCGGGAGGCGAGATGCAGCGGGTCTCGATCGGCCGGGCGATCGTGCGCGAGCCGAGCGCCTTCCTGATGGACGAGCCGCTCTCGAACCTCGACGCCAAGCTGCGCGAGGCACTGCGCTCGGAGCTGAAGAACCTGCAGGACGAGCTCGGCGCCACCTTCCTCTTCGTCACCCACGACCAGATCGAGGCGATGTCGATGGGCGACAAGGTCGGAGTGCTGAACGAAGGTCGCCTGGTCCAGGTCGGCACCCCCTACGAGGTCTACAACGCCCCGGTCGACACCTTCGTCGCGAGCTTCGTCGGCTCGCCCGCGATGAACCTGCTGCCGGCCGAGGTCCGTGACGGCACCCTCGCCGTCCCCGGCGCCTTCGCGCTGCCGCTCGCCCCCGAGGGCCGCGCCCGCCTTCGTTGCGACGCCGGGCCCCTGACGGCGGGCTTCCGCGCCGAGGACGTGAAGGTCGGCGCTCCGGGCGGCGCCCCCGCCCGCGTCCACCACATCGAGAACCAGGGCGTCGAGCTGGTCCTGACGCTCGCCGCCGGCGACCGGCTGTTCAAGGCGACCGCCCCCGCCATAACCCGGGTCCGCGTCGACGAGACCGTCCCCTTCGTCCTCAACCAATCCCGCCTGCACGGCTTCGACCCCGCCACCGGCCGCAACCTCGCCCTGGCGGGTTGAGGCAGCGAGACCGCGGGGGGTATCGGGCCGAACGCAAGGTGCTGTCATTGCTAGTAGAGTTCCCCGGCCCTCAACCGGGCATCGAGGATCCGCGGCAACCCCGATGGACACGACGCTTCATCGCGTTGCCGGCCCGACGGTCGGAGACACCTTGACGCCGGCCCGGCCGAAACCTAATGCAGTCGCGACTTCGGCGACGTGGCGGAGTGGTTACGCAGCGGATTGCAAATCCGTCCACACCGGTTCGATTCCGGTCGTCGCCTCCAACACCAGCGCTTTCCTCTATCGGCGGCTATAGCCACGACAATGCAAGTTGCCGACCGGGTTCCGGAATGCCAGTAGGCGACGCGAAGCCCATGGGGCGCAGGCAATCTCTAACGCCGAACTAACGCCGAAAAGGTAACCGAGCCAAATCAACAGCTTACCGATCCGTCCGCACGCGGACAGGGTGCGGACGCCGGCTCACGCGGCCGAGGTCTCCAGCAGCCGCCGGGCGATCACCTGCGCCTGGATCTCGGCCGCGCCCTCGAAGATGGACAGGATGCGCGCGTCGCAAAGCACCCGGCTGATCGGGTATTCCAGCGCGAACCCGTTGCCGCCGTGGATCTGCAGCGCGTTGTCGGCCGAGGCCCAGGCGATGCGCGCGGCAAGGAGCTTCGCCATTCCCGCCTCGAGGTCGCAGCGCCGGCCCTCGTCCTTCTCGCGCGCCGCGAAATAGGTGAGCTGCCGCGCGATCATGATCTCGACCGCCATCATCGCGAGCTTGCCGTAGACCCGCGGGAAGGCGACCAGCGGCTTGCCGAACTGCCGCCGCTCCTCGGCGTAGCGCATCCCGAGCTCCAGCGCCGACTGCGCCACCCCGATCGCCCGCGCCGCCGTCTGGATCCGCGCCGACTCGAAGGTCCGCATCAGCTGCCGGAACCCCTGCCCCTCGATCCCGCCGAGCAGGTTCTCGACCGGCACCCGGAACCCGTCGAACCCGAGCTCGAACTCCTTCATGCCCCGGTACCCGAGCACCCCGATCTCGCCGCCCGACATTCCCTCCGCCGGGAAAGCTTCGCCGTCGGTTCCCCGCGGCTTCGGCGCGATCAGCATCGACAGCCCGGTGTGGTCGCTGGTCGCGGGGTCGGTGCGGACGAGCATCGTCATCACGTCCGCCCGGGCCGCATGGGTGATCCAGGTCTTGCTTCCGGTCACCCGATAGTCCGCGCCATCGCGCACCGCCCGGGTCCTGAGCGAGGCGAGGTCCGACCCGGTGTTCGGCTCGGTGAAGACCGCCGTCGGCAAGACCTTCGCCGACGCGATCCGCGGCAGCCACTCGGCCTTCTGCGCCTCGGTCCCGCCGCCCAGAATCAGCTCCGCCGCGATCTCCGACCGGGTCCCGAGCGAGCCCACCCCGATGTAGCCGCGTGAAAGCTCCTCGGACACGACGCACATCGCCGTTTTCGGCAGCCCCGACCCGCCGTACTCCTCCGGGATCGTCAGCCCGAAGACCCCGAGCGCGCCCATCTCCTCGACGACCTCGATCGGGATCAGCTCGTCCCGCTGGTGCCAGCCGTGCGCATGCGGCACGACCCGCTCGTCGGCGAACCGCCGGAACTGGTCGCGGATCATCTCGAACTCGTCGTCGAGCCCGGTCGCCCCGAAGCTCGCGGCACCCGCCCGCGGCCGCATCAGCTCGACCAGACGGGCCCGCGCCGCATCGACGTTGCCTGCGGCGATCACCCGGGCCACCGCCGGATCGGCCCGGAACGCCGCAACGGCCGCATCGCCGATGCCGACGTCGGACGCCCGGACGATTTCGCCCTGCGACATCGGGATGCCACCCGCGAGCTGCGCGAGATACTCCCCCGAGCCGATCCGCAGGATCAGCGCCTCGATCTCGCCGAAGGCTCCCGCCGCTTCGAGCCGCTCCGCCCACCCCGCGAGCTGCCGCAGCGCCTCGGCATTGGTCGCCATCCAGGCCAGTCCATGCGCCGCATACTGGTCCGCCTCGAGGGCCGCGTTCGAGATCCGCCCGGCGGTGCGCACCCGCGACGCCACCGCATCGCGCCCCGCCGCCACCAGGCGCCGCGCCGCCTCCGCCGCCGCGATGCAGTACGGCAGGAGGTCGGGCGCGAGCGGGTGGGACGGGGGCTCGGCGCGGGCAGCATCGGTCATCGGGCACTCCTCGGCGTTCGATTGTGCGCCGCAGAATCGGGTTGCTGCAGCTGCTCAGAGGGTATGGGCAATCCGCAGGAAGGTCAAACTTCCACGCAACATTGATGCCGGAGCCACGCTTAGCCGGACACTTTCTTAGTGTTGCTCCGCGGCAGGCTACCTGCCAGAACGACGCCGCAAGGAGGCCGCATGGTCGGGCTGGAGGCACTCGCTGCCCACTACGGAACGGCTGCGGTGCTCGGCGCCGTCGCCGGCATGGCCGCCGGCGGCTTCGCCAAGGGCGTGGTCGGATTCGCCCTGCCGCTGATCGGCTTGAGCGTCGCCGGATCGTTCGTGCCGTACGATGTCGCTGTCGCGCTCCTGATCGTGCCGATGCTGGTGTCGAACCTGTTTCAGGCGCTGCGCAACGGACTGCCGGCCGCGCTCGAGTCGCTGCGCCGCTTCTGGCTGATGAACCTCGTGCTGGTCGTGATGATCGCGCTCTCGGCCCAGCTGGTGCTGGCGCTGCCCGACCGCGCGCTCTTCGCCATCCTCGGGACCACGGTATCGGCCTTCGCACTCAGCCAGCTCGCCGGCTGGCGCCCCCGCTTCGCGATGCAGCACCGCCACCGGGTCGAGGTCGGCGTCGCTATCGTCGGCGGCTTCTTCGGCGGCCTCTCGGGCATCTGGGGGCCACCGATCGTGATGTATCTGGTGGCCTCCGATCTGCCCAAGGCCGAGAGCGTCCGGGCGCAGAGCCTCTCGTTCCTGCTCGGCTCGCTGGTGCTCTTCCTCGCGCACCTGCGTTCGGGAGTGCTGAACGCCGAGACCTTGCCGGCGTCGGCCTGGATGACCGTCCCGACCGTGGCCGCGATGCTTCTCGGATATCGCGTCCACGACCGGCTCGACCAGGAGCGGTTTCGGCGCGTCACCCTGGCGGTTCTGGTGCTGACCGGGCTCAACCTCTTGCGGCGGGCGGCGATGATTTGAGCGAAATTGCCGCGCGAATCCGGCCGGCCGGCAACGAAGCGTCAGCGGACGTTGGCGATGCGTTAAGCCTCGGCGGCGAAGCTCGGGCAAGGGGTCGGGGGGAGCTGCAGTGGCACTGGATGCGGGCGCGGAATTCGAGCGGCTGAATGCGCTCCGTCGCTACGCGATCCTCGACACGCCCCCCGAGGGCGCCTTCGACCGGATCACCGCCCTCGCCGCCGACATGCTCGACGTGCCGGTGGCCGTCGTCAGCATCGTCGACACCAACCGGGTCTGGATGAAATCGGTGTTCGGCCCGCTGGCCCAGCGCGAGCTGGCGCGGCTGCCGAGCCTCTGCGCCGCCGCGATCGCCCATCACGGCCCCTACGTGGTCGAGAACGCCCGCGCCGACCCGCGGACGCAGGAGCACCCGCTGGTGACGGGCGGCTTCGGGCTCGGCTTCTACGTCGGCGTGCCGCTCAGGACCCACGACGGGCATCAGCTCGGCACGCTCGCCTGCATGGACCGGCGGCCGCGGGGAGTGTCGCCGCCGCAGCTGCGCTATCTCGCGACGCTGGCCGCGATCGTGATGGACGAGATCGAGCTGCGCCGGTCGGCGGCGCAGATCTCGCGGCTGAGCGAGGCGCTCGCCGACGCCTGCAGCGACCTCGAGCGGCGGGCGAGCTTCGACCCGCTGACCGGGGTTCTCGCCCGCGCAGCGATGATCGAGCGCAGCGGGCCGCTGGTCGAGCGGGCGCTCGCCGGCAGCAAGGGTGCGGCGGTGCTGATGCTCGACATCGAC
Organism: Amaricoccus sp.; assembly: GCA_046348915.1. Classification (GTDB taxonomy): domain Bacteria; phylum Pseudomonadota; class Alphaproteobacteria; order Rhodobacterales; family Rhodobacteraceae; genus Amaricoccus. Next base: position 2,646 of record JAXMDH010000081.1, on the reverse strand, counting down.
CGGTTCAAGGCGATCAACGACGGCCACGGCCATGCCGTCGGCGACCGGGTGCTGAAGGAAGCCGCCGCCCGAATGGCCGCGAGCTGCCGCGCCGGCGACCTGCTCGGAAGGATCGGCGGCGAGGAGTTCCTCGCCGTCTTCGCCGACGTCACCGGCCGCGAGGCGGCAGTGATTTCGGAGCGGTTGCGCGAGGCGGTGGCGCGGGCGCCGGTGCAAGGGGGGTCCGGGCTGATGCTGCCGGTGACGGTGAGCGGAGGCCTCGTGGCTCTGGCGCCGTCCGCACCGGCGCTTTCGCTCGCCGAGGCCATGTCGCGCGCCGACGCGGCGCTCTACCGCGCCAAGGCCGCTGGTCGCGACCGGATCGTCGTGGCCCCGGATCAGTCGGCCGGAACGCCCTCCGACCAGGCGGACCAGCCGGTGATCACCGCGTCGGCGAAGGCGCTGCCAACGCGGTAGGCGTTGGTCGCGGCCGGCCCGAAGCCGCCGGCGTCGGCGAGGAGCGAGGCGATCGGGGTCTCGCCGGGTGCCTCGCGGTCGAAGTCGGAAGCGGTGCGCAGCACGGCGACCCGGTCGAAGTCGAGCCGGCCGATATCTGCGGCGCGCTTCAGGGCGGTGAGGGTGGCGTTGTCCTCCATCTGCGAGGTGCAGAGGCGGGCGGCGCCGTCGGTCATCAGCGCGCTCCAGTCGCGCATGCCTTGGGCGATCAGGCTGCCGTGCCACCAGGTGTCGGAGGAGACGGTGTCACACAGCCCGACCGCGGGTGGCGCCTTCGCCGCCGGCTCGGGATAGCGGGCGCGATAGGCGCGCGCGGTATCGCTGTCGGCGAGGGGGACGCCGCGGGTCAGCGCGAAGGCGCGCTCGGCAAGGGCGGGGTTGAGGGTATAGACCTCGGTGCCGGCCGACCATTGCGGCTTCTCTCCCGGCGCGGCGGCGCCAAGCGCGACGATGCCGTTCGGCCAGCCCGCGGGGATCTGCCGCGGGTCGATCGCGTGCCGGAGGCCGCCGTCGACGACATAGCGCGCCCAGTAAGCGCCGCCGGTGGTGCCCTCGGCTGGGTCGACCCCGGCGATACCGGCGATGAGCACGTAGGTGCGAGTGAGGTCGAGGCGGTCGCTGAAAGCCGTCACCGCGGTCGATACGGCGGCGTTGGCATAGCCCATCGCCGTCGTCATCAGGCAGAGGCCCGCGGCATCGCAGGCAACCTCGGGGAAGGTCGCGGGGAGGCCGGGGATGGGGATCCGGGTGTCGAAGGCGCGGCCGTCGAGCCAGGGCTTGGCCTCGTCGGCGAACATGGTGATGACGAGGACCTTAGGGGCGATCCTCTCGGCGCCCAAGGCGACGTCGCCCTGGGAGGCGGCGCCCACCACGAGCGCGAGGAGCAAGGCGCGGGCGGTTGGTGAGGTCATCCTGGCACTTCGGGTTCGACGCCGAACCCTGCTCTCGCGCGCGGCCGACCGCAATTGCTCGAATTGCGCTCTGGGCCCCTGGCAAAAAAAAGAAAGGCGTCCCGGGGGGCGCCTTTCGATGTCTCGGGGAACGCGCCTGCCTACTCGACGTCGAACCCGAGCGGCTCGGCGAGTTCATCGACGGGAAGGGCATCCATCGCCTGCTCGCGGCGGTCGGCGATGATCGCCGCGTCGCGATCGGTGGCGATCCGGCGGATCTGTTGCGTCGCGCCGCCGGTGCCGGCCGGGATGAGCCGACCGACGATGACGTTCTCCTTGAGGCCGACGAGCTTGTCGCGCTTGCCCTGGGTCGCCGCCTCGGTCAGCACCCGCGTCGTCTCCTGGAAGGAGGCGGCGGAGATGAAGGACCGGGTCTGCAGGCTCGCCTTGGTGATGCCGAGGAGGATCGGCGCGCCCTTGGCCGGCTCGCGGCCCGCGGCGATCGCCTTCTCGTTCTCCTCGTCGAACTCCACCTTGTCGACCTGCTCGCCCTTCAGAAGCGTCGTGCCGCCGGACTCGGAGATCTCCCACTTCTGCAGCATCTGGCGAACGATCACCTCGATGTGCTTGTCGTTGATCTTCACGCCCTGCAGCCGGTAGACCTCCTGCACCTCCTCGATCAGGTAGTCGGCCAGCGCTTCCACGCCCATGATGGCGAGGATGTCATGGGGGGCAGGGTTGCCGTCCATGATGTACTCGCCCTTCTGGATGTAGTCGCCTTCCTGCACCGGGATGTGCTTGCCCTTCGGGACCATGTACTCGATCGGCTCGGCGCCTTCCTCGGTCGGGATGATGGTGATCCGCCGCTTGTTCTTGAAGTCCTTGCCGAAATGCACGTGGCCCGAGATCTCCGCGATGATCGCGTGATCCTTGGGACGGCGCGCCTCGAAGAGCTCGGCCACCCGCGGCAGACCGCCGGTGATGTCCTTGGTCTTGGCGCCCTCGCGCGGGATACGCGCGAGCACGTCGCCGGCGTGCACCGCCTGGCCGTCCTCGACCGAGAGGATCGCGTCGACCGACATCGCATGGACCTCGGGATTGCCGTTGGCGAGCCGCATCGGCTCGCCGGTCAGCGGATCCATCACGATGATCTCGGGCTTCAGGTCGTTGCCACGCGGGGCGGCGCGCCAGTCCGAGACGATCTTCTGGCTGATGCCGGTCGCGTCGTCGGTTTCCTCGCGGACCGAGATTCCGGGAGTGA
>JAXMDH010000080.1:0-12911 GCA_046348915.1 Amaricoccus sp. | reverse complement strand
CCGCGGTCTTCACCGACCTGGAGATCGAGTTCCTCGATGCCTCCTGCCCCGAAGCCGGGCACGCCGGCGAACGTACCCTCGACTTCTACATGATCTGCGTCGCCCGCCTCGGAGGCTACCTCGCCCGCCGCCACGATGCGCCGCCAGGCCAGACAGTCATATGGCGCGGCTTCTCACGTCTCGCCGATCTCGTGGAAGGCTTCGCAACACGAAAAGGGCAAAAACCTATGGGTAACTGAAAGTCTCGCCGGAGGTGAAGCGGACCTCGACCTCTCCGGTGCCGAGCATCGCCCATTCCGCGCAGCCATCGGTCACGAGCCGGCCGATGTATCTCATGACGAGCGCCTTGTCCGGGTCGTTGCGGGCAAGCGTGGCGAGCGCGTCGGCGACCGCCGCCGTTCCGGGTCGCCCGCGCTCCCCTGCGCCGATTCCGCCGCGCGAGACCATGAGAGGGGGAGTCCTCCGGATGACACCGCATCTGGCACCAGGACTGTTCTCGCGGCACTCCGATTGTTGCCGTCAAACCGAAAGAGCATCCGCGGATTACAGCGCTCTCCGGAACGTGAGATTGATGCGCATGCGTCCGACAGCGTCATGGACGCCGTCCTTCAGCTCAGGGATCCCGTGAAAGAAGAGTCGCGACGTGCCGCCCCAGACCACCACGTCGCCGTGCCGCAGAGGAACCTTCCTGCCGGGGTCACTCCGCTTCAGGCCGCCGAACTGAAAGGTCGCCGGGAGGCCGAGCGAGACCGACACGATCGGATTGGCGAAGTCGCGCTCGTTCCTGTCCTGATGCAGCGACAGGCGCGCGCCGGGCTCGTAGCGATTGATCAGGCAGGCATCGGGGCGAAACGCGGGATAGCCGGCGCGTGTCGCCGCCTCGACCGCGAGCTCCAGGAAGCAGGCGGGCATCGCCGGCCAGGGGCCCCGGATTCCGGATCGCTGCGGTCGTAACGATATCCGGTGCGATCCGTGACCCAGCCGGCCGCGCCGCAATTGGTCATGGCGACGGACATGGTGAAGCCGCCGGGCGTGACCATGTGCCGGAACGGCGCCCGCGCGGTAATGTCGCGAAGCGCGGCGAGGAGATGCGTCTCGCGAGAAAGCGCCGCGCCGCGCAGCAACATCGCTCCGCCGGCGATGACCTCGGTCGCCGGCTCGACGGGCGCGAGGATGTCGAACAGGTCGGGCATCTCCTGGCCTGTCGTATCGTGTCGATCGAAGGGTGGGGTACGGGCCGGCGTCATTTCAGGACGTTTCCGCGTTCGCGGGGCACACGCCAGAGATACCAGGCGGCGACGGTACGATGCGGCGCCCAGGCTTCCGAGATCTGGCGCAACGCCTTCGGCTTCGGCTGGCCGGGCAGGGATTTCAAGACGCGGTAGCCTTCGCGGACGCCGAAATCATCGGCCGGCAGCACGTCCAAGCGCTCGAGCGAGTACATGAGCAGCATCTCGACGGTCCAGCGGCCGATGCCCTTGATGCCCACCATGCGCTCGATCAGCGTGTCGTCGTCCAAGGCGACGGCGACCTCCCGCGTGGGAATCAGGCCATCGAGGGCTCCCTGCGCGATTGCCTTGATGGTAGCGATCTTGCTGGCCGAGAAGCCGCAGCTGCGCAGCAGGTCGAACTCGGCCTCGATCAGATCGCCGGGGCCCGGAAAATCGCGAGGGCCGAAAAAGCCCCTGAGGCGCCTGACGATGGCGTCGCCGGCCGTGGCGGTCAGTTGCTGGTAGGCAATCGCCCGCACCAGGGCCTCGTAGGGCTCGCGGGCGGCCTTCGGGTCGTGCCGGCAAGGGCCGACCAGCCGGATCAGCCGGGCCCAATCGTCGTCATGGCCGGACAGGAAGGCGACGGATTCGTCGTAGCGGGCCGAGCTCATACGGTCAGCGCCGCCTCGCGATCGAGAAGCCGCCGCTTGCGGTCGACGCCGCAGGCGTAGCCCGAGAGCCCGCCGTCGTTGCGAACGACGCGGTGACACGGAATCGCGACGGCAAGATTGTTCGCGGCGCAGGCGCCGGCCACCGCGCGCGTCGCGCTCGGCGAGCCGATGCGCCGGGCGATCTCCGAATAGGAGACCCGCTCGCCGACCGGGATCGCCTGCAACGCCTGCCAGACGCGGCGCTGGAACGCCGTGCCGCGGACGTCGAGCGGCAGATCGAGGCCGACGCCCGGATTCTCCACGAAGCCGCAGACGCGGGCGACCAGCGTCTCGTAGTCGCGATCCATGCCGATCAGGCGCGCCCTCGGGAAGCGGTCCTGGAGGTCGCGGACCAGCGCGTCGGGGTCGTCGCCGAGCAGGATCGCGGCGACGCCCTTCGCGCTGGACGCGACGAGGATCGCACCGAGGTAGGACTGGCCGACCGCGAACCTGATCTCCTCGTTCGCGCCGCCGGCGCGATATTGCGTCGGGGTCATGCCGAGCATGCCGGTCGACTGCTCGTAGAAGCGGCCGCTCGAGTTGAAGCCGGCGCCATAGATCGCCTCGGTGACGCTGGCGCCGGTCTCGAGGCCCTTGCGCACCTTCCTCGCGCGGCTCGCCGCCGCGTAGGCCTTCGGGGTCAGCCCGGTCGAGGCCTTGAAGACGCGGTGGAAATAGCTCGGGCTGCGGGCGACGGCCGCCGCCAGATCCTCCAGCGAGGGCTCCTCCTCACTGTCCTCGATCATGCGGCACGCCTTCGCAACCAGCGCGGCATTCTCGCTGTCCAGCGAGAGGCCTTCGGGGTTGCACCGCTGGCACGGACGGAACCCGGTCGCGCGCGCGCTCTCGATCGTGTCGTGCAGCATGACGTTCTTCGGGTTCGCCGTGCGTGACGGACACGACGGCCGGCAGTAGACGCCGGTCGTCATGACCGAATACCAGAGCTGGCCATCGGCGGTCTTGTCGCGGGCGACGACGCGCCCCCAGCGCGGATCGTCCGCTACCGGGAGGGTCGAGGCAACAGGCTGTGGGTCGGTCGTCATCGTCGTCTTCTCTGAATGTCCTGGCCCGATGGTGCCGCCGATCCGCGCCGGTCGCACTCCGATCCTTGCTGCCAAACCGGAAGATCGCGCGGTCGTGTCGCACCTGCCCGGCTTCCGAAAGCGGATTCGGCTCGCGCCGGGCCGGCGCGAGCCGGGTTTCTCCATTCGGAGAGCCGCCTGCCCTTCGGCAGGCTTTCGATCAGGCCTTTTCGACCAGCCCGAGCTGCATCATCGCCGTCAGGCCGTCGTCGAGGCCGTTCTCCTCCACGATCAGGCCGTCGACGACCTTCAGCACGGTCTTGCCGGTGAAGTGCATCCTGCGACCGGTCGCGGCCGGCAGGCCGCCGAGAAGGAAGTCGTCGAAGGCCGGACCCGTGTGGGTGCCGCCGCCTTCCCACTGGCCGACGACATAGTCGCCCTCGGCGATCAGATCGGCGGTGCCCCAGAAATTGAGATCGGGAAACGCGGCGCGGAAGTCGGTCATGAACGCCCTGATATCCTCGCGGCCGCGGCGCGGTTCATGCAGGGAATACTGCAGGAGCATATCGGGCGCAGCGATCTCGTCGATGACCGGCAGATTGACATCCTTTCCCCAGAACTCGGTGAACCAGCGAACGACGACGGCCTTGTTTTCGTCTTCCTTGCTCACGACTCGATTCCTTCCTGAATTGCTGCGGGCATCGAAACCGCTCGATGACCTGGGGAAGGGGATAGTTCGCGGTCGGCCGATCCAAACTCCGGTTCTGACCTTCGAACCGAAGCCCGTCGTCCGCAGTTGATCCCTGGCTGATCTCGCGGCGGGCGGGCGGCCTTTCGAATTCGAAGGCAGGAAGCGGAGTGCTGATCGTTCACGTAACCGCCACGTATACGGGTATGCTTTCCATGATGCCGCCGGGCTACGAGGTCGCTTACCAGGCGAGGACCACTGGAGGCGCGATCCTGGAGATGATCCCCGACGGAGAGACGCTCGATCGGTGGACCGAGATGCTGACAGTCCACGTGATGCGCAACGTCAAGGGATACACACTCGCCGGCCTCTACGCCGGCATGAAGGCGGCATGGGCGGACATGTGTCCCTGCGGCGCGACGGAGATCGTCGAGCGCGGGCGGGAACAGCTTCAGCCGACCTTGTACTGGTCGCATGCCTGCCCGCTCAACAAGACTACGGGACAACCGGAATATACGTGGTTCAAAGCCCTGATTCGCGGCGGAAACATCGTTGTCGTGCAGAAGGCCTTCAAATTCTCGCCGTCTGCCGCCGACATTGCCGCCTGGCTCGATTTTCTCCGTAGGCTCCGGGTGGATCACGACCTGGGGTATGAATGTTGAGAGGAAGCCTGCGTGGTGTCGAGGACGGGCGCAGGGGGATTGACCTCGTCTTGGCATGGCAATTATCTCAACATATCTTGAGTCGTTGAGAAGAAAGCGATGGACGAGCCCTCGGCCCTCACCGCCTTCGCGGCGCTCTCCCAGGAGACCCGCCTCCGGATCGTGCGCACGCTGGTCCGGGCCGGTCCCGACGGCATGCCGGCGGGCGCCCTCGGCGCGGCGATCGGCGGGGCAACGAGCTCGCGCCTCTCCTTCCACCTCGCGCATCTCGAGCAGGCCGGGCTCGTCATCTCGCGACGGGATGGCCGGTTCATCATCTATGCCGCCGTGCTTCCAGCGCTCTCCGGCCTCATCGCGTTCCTGATGCGCGACTGCTGCCAGGGGCACCCGGACATCTGCTCCCCTGCCGTCGCCGCGCTCGCCTGTTCCTGCGAACCCGAAAAGGATGCCGCCGATGCCTGAGCAGCCCGCGCGGGTGTTCAACGTGCTGTTCCTCTGCACGGGCAACTCCGCCCGCTCGATCATCGCCGAGAGCGTGCTGCGGAAGGAGGGCGATGGGCGCTTCTGGGCTTTCTCCGCCGGAAGCCATCCGAAGCCCAAGGTCCATCCGACCGCGCTCAAGATCCTCGGGAATCTCGGCTTCCCGACCGAGGGGCTGCACTCGAAGAGTCGGGACGTCTTCGCCGGGCCGGAGGCGTCGGTGATGGATTTCGTGTTCACGGTCTGCGACAGCGCCGCCGGAGAGACCTGCCCGCTCTGGCCCGGCCACCCGGTGACGGCGCACTGGGGGATCGAGGATCCGGCCGCCGCGACCGGCACGGACATCGAGCGGGAAATGGCGTTCATCCTGGCGCTTCGGTATCTGAGAGCCCGGATCACAGACTTCGCGGCCTTGCCGGTCGCCTCCCTGGACCGAGCCAGCCTCGCCGCCCGGCTGCGCGAGATCGGACAGGCCGAAGGCGCCACCACCTCGCAACCCGATGTCGCGTGGGGCAGCCCATGGACGTCATCATCTACCACAACCCGGCCTGCGGGACCTCCCGCAACACGCTCGCGATGATCCGGAACGCCGGCATCGAGCCGCACGTGATCGACTACCTGAAGACCCCGCCGAGCCGCGCGATGCTCATGGCGCTCGTGGCGCGCATGGGAGTTCCCGTCCGGGCGATCGTGCGGGAGAAGGGCACGCCCTACGCCGATCTCGGGCTGGCCGACGAGGGCCTGACGGACGCGCAGCTCCTCGACGCCGTCGAGGCGCACCCGATCCTGATGAACCGGCCGATCGTCGTCAGCCCGAAGGGCGTCCGGCTCTGTGGGCCGTCCGAGCGCGTCCTCGACCTGCTGCCGCCGCAGCGCGGCGCCTTTGCGAAGGAGGACAGCGAGGCCGTCGTCGACGCCGCGGGCAACCGCATCGCGACCGCGTGAGGCGCGCATGACACTCCCTATCCGCCGCCTGTCCTTCCTCGACCGCTACCTGACCGTCTGGATCTTCGCCGCCATGGCGCTCGGGATCGCGCTCGGCACCCTGGTCCCCGGCCTCCCGGACGCCATCCAGCGGCTATCGGTTCGCACCACCAACATCCCGATCGCCGTCGGCCTGATCCTGATGATGTATCCGCCGCTCGCGAAGGTGCGCTACGAGGAGCTACCGCGGGTCTTCGCCGACCGACGCCTGCTCGCCCTGTCCCTGGTGCAGAACTGGGTGATCGGCCCGGTGCTGATGTTCCTCCTCGCGGTCCTCTTTCTGCGCGACGAGCCGGGCTACATGACCGGGGTGATCCTGATCGGACTCGCCCGCTGCATCGCCATGGTTCTGGTCTGGAACGAGCTCGCCCGCGGGGACGGGGAGTATGTCGCCGGCCTCGTCGCCTTCAACTCGATCTTCCAGATCCTGTTCTTCCCCGTCTACGCCTGGGTCTTCCTGACGGTGCTCCCGCCGGTCTTTGGCCTCGAGGGGAGCGTCGTCGACGTGGGCTTCCGGACCATCGCCGAAGCCGTGCTGCTCTACCTCGGCCTGCCCTTCGCCGCCGGCTTCCTGACCAGGACGATCCTGGTCGGACGACGGGGCGAAGCCTGGTATGCGGACCGCTTCCTGCCCCGGATCGCGCCGCTGACGCTCGGCGCGCTGCTCTTCACCATCGTCGCCATGTTCAGCCTCAAGGGCGGCGAGGTCGTGAGCTTGCCGTGGGAGGCCGTCCGCGTCGCCATCCCGCTGACGCTCTACTTCCTGATCCAGTTCACTTCGAGCTTCTGGGTGGGGCGGCTCGTCGAGGCCGACTATCCGCGGACCACGGCCGTCGCCTTCACCGCGGCCGGCAACAACTTCGAGCTCGCGATCGCCGTCGCCATCGCCTTCTTCGGGCTGGCCTCGCAGCCCGCCTTCGCCGCCGTCATCGGTCCGCTTGTCGAGGTGCCCGTCCTGATCCTGCTGGTGTCGGTGGCGCTCGGTCTCGGCCGGCGGTGGTTTCCCGTTCCGTCACCATGATCTCATCGCTCGTTGCTTCGCTCGGCCCTCAAGCGCCGAGCCGTTTCTCGCTGCGATCACAGACCGGCGTTGCTGTCGGGACGATGCCGGGTAGGAGCCGCTGTTCCGGCTGCCGGCGGCTCGACCTGGCTTCGGCTCCGCGCAACCGCTGGTCGTAGGATCCGCCATCGTCACCAAGCAACGCGTCATCGCCATCACCACCGTTCCCTCACCCCTGACATTGCGCCAGTGCAACGGGCCATCCGGCAGGAGAAGGATGAGCTGATGGGCCGGTCTGGATCGGACCGGCCCGGATGCTTGAGCCGCGCTATTTCGCCGGTTCGACCGCCGATGCGGCACGCTCGACGACCGCGGCGACGGTCGCCGGGTTCGAGACATAGATCGCATGGCTTCCAGCGGTCTCGGCCACGGTCGCGCCGGCCCGGGTCGCCATCGCGCGCTGGGCGGCCGGCGGGATCATCCGGTCGTCGGCGGCGACGAGATACCAGCTCGGCTTGCTGCGCCAGGCCGGCTCGGTCACCGCACCGGCCAGCGCCTCCACGCCCCAGGGTACCTGCGAGTCCGCCATGAAGGCCGCGGTGTCCGCATCGATGTCGCCGGCGAAGGAGGCGGCGAACTTCGCCCGGTCGAGGAACAGGAAGCCGTCCTGCGGCGGCAGGATCGGCGGCGCCGGCGCGCCGGCCGGCGGGTTGGCGATCAGCGACTGCACCGACTCGCCGGCGTCGGGCGCGAAGGCGGCGATGTAGACCAGCCGCGCGACCTTGGGATCGGTGCCCGCCTCGCTGATCACCACGCCGCCGTAGGAATGGCCGACGAGGACGACAGGCCCGTCCTGGGCGGCGATGGCGCTGCGAGTCGCCGCCACGTCGGCGGCGAGCGAGGTCGTCGGGTTCTGCACGATGGTGACGTTGTAGCCGTCGCGCTTCAGGATGTCGTAGACGCCGCGCCAGCCGGCGCCGTCGACGAAGCCGCCATGCACGAGGACGACACTCTTGATTTCGCCGGGGGTTTCGGCGCGGGCGGCGGGCACGAGCGCCGCGGCGGCGAGGGTGGCGGCCGAGGCGAGCAGCGTGGTGAGGGTGGTCATCGCAGGGGTCTCCTTCATCTGGATGTTTCATATCGCATCATTCATTATCGCGATATTAATCGTATGCGCCGAATCGCCGGGGCTTGTCCAGCACTTTTTTTATCGCGATATATGAGTTTACGATAAGGGAGCCCGCCATGACCGATGCCGACCCGATTCCCCTCGACCACCAGCTCTGTTTCTCGGTCTACGGTGCCGCCATCGCCATCAACCGGCTCTACAAGCCGATGCTGGATGAGCTCGGCCTCACCTATCCGCAGTATCTGGTCCTGAGCGCGCTCTGGGAAGCCGGCCCCCTGACGGTGGGTGGCATCGCCGACCGGCTCGACCTCGAGTCGAGCACGGTCACGCCCCCGGTGAAGCGGCTGGAGCAGGCCGGGCTCGTCGTGCGCGACCGCGACCGCGCCGATGAGCGGAAGGTGATCGTCCGGCTGACCGACGCCGGGCATGCCCTGCGCCGCCCCAGCGCCTGCCTGACCGAGACGCTGCTGGCGCGGTCGGGCCTGACGGTCGAGGACCTCGTCGCGCTGAACCGCCAGGTCCAGATGCTGCGGGACGCGGTGAGCCGCGCGGACTGACGCCCGGGCGAAGGCGCGGTCATGGTCGCGCCGTCGTCCGGATCACCGTCCCGAGCGCCGCCAGCGCGGCGGGAAGGATCGCGATCGGCAGATAGCCGAAGCCGAGGCGCAGGACCCGGGAGGATTCGCCGAACCAGGCGCCGTCGCCGATCTGCAGTCCCGCCTCCGGCAGGGCCTCCCGGAAGCGCGCGACGCCGGCCGCATCGAATGCCTGCGGGTTCAGTCGCAGGCAGCAGAGCGCGCCGCCGTCCGGCCGCACCCAGTCGACGAGCCCCTCCTGTGCCTCCACCCAGGCCGCCACCGTCGACAGTCCGGCCGCCAGCAGGGCGCGGCGCGGCGCCGAGGATCGTCTCGCGGTTCTCGAGCACGGCCGCGGCCAGGGTCTCGTCGAGCGGAGAGCCGGAGATGACGACATTCATCCTGGCGGTCGCGAGCCGCTCGCGCAGGTCGGCATCGCGAACCGTCAGCCAGCCGACGCGAAGCCCGGGCGCGCCGTGCGCCTTCGACACCGATCCGCCGGTGACGATCGCCGCGTCGAGACCGGCCGCGCTGCGCGGCGGCGGTGCGTCGCCGTAGGTCGCCTCGCGATAGGTCTCGTCGACGAAGAGCCGCGCCGCGGGCGCCTTGCGGCGCATCAGCTCGAGGATCGCCTCGATCTCGGCCAGCGGCGTCCGGACGCCGCTCGGGTTCTGCGGGCTGGCGATGCTGACGAGCCTCGTCCGGTCGGTGAGGAGCGGCGCGATCAGGTTGGCCGTCAGCCGATAGCCCCGGTCGAAGTCAAGCCGGCATTCGCGCACGGTGATCCCGGCGCCGAGCAGCGTGTCGCGCGCCGGCGGAAAGCAGGGCGTCGCGACGATCGCCTCGTCGCCGGGGCGGCAGAGCTCGAGGGCGAGCAGGAACAGGCCGAGCGCGGTCCCCTGCGTGGTGAGGACGTCTTCCGTCCGGACCCCGGCGAGCGCCGCGACCGCGGCGCGCAGTCGCGGCAGGCCGGCAGAGGAGCCGTAGCCGATCGGCAGCCCGCCGAGCGCCGCCGCGCCGCCGGCCAGATCGAGGAGCTCGCCGAAGGTCAGGTCCCGGGCCGTGCTCTCGGCGAGATTGTATCGCCGGTTGACGTCCAGCAGGGACAGGATCTCGTTGCGGGGAAAGCGCGCCTGCCAGTCCGCCGCCCGGTTCACGTCGCGCTCCACGCTGGTTGCAGGGGGGCGTAGCGGAAGGCGCCGCCGTCGGCGGACACCGTGCCGACGCCGGGAAAATCGAGATGGGCGCCCGCGACGTGGACCCCGGGCCGGGCGGCGCGCTCGAGCAGGCTGAGGCGGGTCGCGCGCGCCTGCTCCCGATCGGCGTCGAATTCCCAGGTCAGCTCCGGCCGGGCGAACTGGATCGACGGGACATGGACGTCGTCTCCCCAGATCAGCAGGGTTTCGCCGGCGCTCGTGACCTCGAAGGCGGTGTGGCCGACCTCGTGGCATGCGCCCGCACGGCGGCGATGCCGGGGCTCAGCCGGAAGCCGTCGGCCAGCGGCAGGCGGCGCTGGCGGAATCGGGCCAGCCGCTCCTGCCCGTCGAAGAGCGCGAGCTCGGCCTCGGGGACGAGGAGGCGGTCGAGGTTCGGGAAGGCATCCGACCCGTCGGCGGCGACCAGGCCGTTGACGTGATCTTCGTGCGTGTGGGTGAAGGCGATCGTCCCGATCGCGTCGCGCGCCACGCCGGCCTCCTCCAGCGCGTGCAGCAGACGACCCATCGTCGGCAGCCAGGCGTCCGCCGCGCCGGTGTCGATCAGGATGTGCTCGCCGCGGTCGACGACCAGGAACGCATTGACCGACAGCCTGAGCCTGCCATCGACCAGCGCCACCTGCGCCGGCATGTCCGCTCCGAAAGGACCGCCGCCCGGCCGCCGCAGCCGGCTCGGCGGCATGTCGACATGGCCGTCGCGGAGGGCGATCACCGTGAGCTCGCCGAGGGCGTATCGGGCGTAGTTCACCCCGGAGACGAGCTTCCGCATCCGACCCTCTGCCTTTCCCTCGACCATCCGTTCCAAGGGGGAGCACCCGCCGGACCATGCCGCAGCGGGACCCGGCGAACCCCGCGGACAATCTACTATAGAAGACGAGATTATCCAATAGAGAACAGGATCGAGTGCCGGCAGGGTACGGGATCAGAGAGCGGCCCGGAGGCGCGGGAGCGCCTGGGCCGCGGAGATGACGAGGTAGTATTCGGACGGGTGGGCCGTGCCGTTTTCGAACCAGTGCTCTGCATCGGCCTCGAAGTAGAGCGAGTCCCCTTCCTCCAGCACCGTCTCGATGTCGTCGACCCAGACCGTGACCCGGCCCCGGGACGCCAGCACGTGCTTGGTCACGCCGGACGGATAGGGTGGGAGCTTGCCGGTCGACGTCCCCGGAGGCAGGCGATGCAGGACCACCTCGACCGGCATCCCGGCCATGACCGGGGAAAGGAGATGGCGCTCGAACCCGGTCTCGGGATCGCGAAAGATCTGCCTCTGCTCTTTCCGCACGAGCGCGAAGGTCCGTCGCGTCGCGTCTTCGTCCGCCACCAGAGCGGAGAACGACGCGCCGAGCGCGTGGGCGATGCGCTTCGCGACCCCAATGGTCGGGCTCTTCTGGCCGCGCTCGACTTGCGACAGCATCGCCCGGCTCACGCCCGAGAGCTTCGAGAGCTGGTCCAGGGTCAGGTCGGCCCGCTCGCGCAGAAGCCGGACCCGGTCGCCGAAAGCGCGGCCCGCCGGATCCTCCCTGCCCACGCGTCCTTCCAGCGACCCGGTCATATCATTCCTACTCCCGTCGTCCGTCCCACTTGGCCTGGGATTGGCCGTGCCGACAGATCGACCGCCTCCTCTCCTTTAGAAGATCCAGTTTACCATGAGAATGGAGCGGCGCGGTGCGCCCGAGCCGGGAGACGTCGAGGCTGCCGTGGCGGCGGAGCCAGCCACGCGGATGACGGGGGCAACCGGCTTCCGGAAGGGCCGCCGCACCGACGGTCCCAGTCAGCCGGCCTTCGCCAAGGCGACGGCATCGGGTCCGGCCGGGTAGTGCAGCCGGTCCGACGGGTCGTTCGCTGCCAGCCAGACCGCCTCGGCGACATCGCCCTCCCGGGTGATCATCGGCGGATTGGCAAATGCTTCGAAGATCGGCCTGGCGAAGTCGGCATACGGCTCGGGGATCATGTCGGCGACGGAAAGGCCGAGGTTGTCGGCGAAGCGCGTCGTCGGACCGTAGCCGGGCTCGACCAGCTTCGCCCGCGCGCCGAAGGCTCCGAGCTCGTGCGCCAGCGAGCCGGTGAAGCCCTCGATCGCCTGCTTGCTGGCGGTATAGGCGGCCGCCAGCGGCATCGGCGCCAGCGTCACGCTGGAGGTGACGTTGACGATCACCCCCGCCCGGCGCGCCCGCATCTGCTGGATCATACCGGATTCGGTTGATCACATCACTGCGCGCTCTCCGTCTTGGGCCACCAGTGGAAGGTGGTGTGCGCTGCGATGAGGGCGCGGTCGCGCTCGAGGGTGCGGCATCGCTCGGCGAGGACGGCGTCGAGGTCTTCGAGGGTCGCGAAATAGGTGTTGGCGATCGGCTCGTCGACGAGGGGCCAGAGGTGCTCGGCCGGCTGCAGCTCCGGGGTGTAGGGCGGCAGGTAGACGAGGCGGATGCCGTCGGGGACCGCGAGGTTCGGCTCGGTATGCCAGCCCGCGCCGTCGAGCAGGAGGACGATGATCCGGTCGCGGCCGGCGCCGGTCGCGCGGGCGAAGCTCGCGAGCATCATCTCGTAGAGCCGCTTGTCGATGCCGTTCGAGAGATACCAGACCGTCTCGCCGCTCGAAGGTGCGACGAAGGCGGTGACGTAGAGCCACTCGAAGCGGTGGTGGCCGAGGGCTGTCGGCCGCTCGCCCACCGGCGCCCAGACCCGGCGCCGCACCGGCTTCAGCCCGAGCCGGTGTTCGTCCGTCGCCCAGAGCTCGACCGGGAGGTCGGTCCTCTCCCGCTCCTCGGCGACCACCTCGCCGAGCTTTTTTTGAACGCCGCCTGCTCCTCGGGCCCCGCCGCCTGCGGGTTCCTCGGCCGCGGCGCCTGCAGCGACCAGCGAAGCTTCCGCAGCGCCTCCCAGCCGCGCGGCGGGTGCACGTGCACAAGCCCGAGCCGCGCCGCGATCCAGCGCGCCACCTTCGGCCCGCTCCACACCCCGCCGTCGTCCGGCGGGGTCCTCAGCCGCTCCCGCAGCGCCTCGAGGTCGTCGGCCGACAGGAGCGGCTTCGCCCCGGCGTTCCCCCGCCGCCGGTCGCCCAGCCCCTCCGCTCCCTCCGCCTCGTAGCGGCGCGCGAGCTTTCTCACCCACCGCGGGCTCAGCGCCACGATCTCGGCAACCTCCGCGGTCGAGTGCCCCTTCGCCAGCAGCCACACCACCTGGCAATGGCTCCGTTCCACCACGTCCTTCGCCGCGCGGAACCGCGCCTCGAGGTCCTC
>JAXMDH010000079.1:0-12919 GCA_046348915.1 Amaricoccus sp. | reverse complement strand
CCGGTCAAACGGGTCAAACGATTATCCAGACAGGCTCCTAGCCGCGGCCGGCGGGGCCGCGGCTCGGGGGTCAGCGGCGGGGCTTGTGCTTGCTGGGCTCGGTGGGGTCGGGTGGGGAGAACTGGCGCTCGATCTCGTCGATGACGGATTCGAGCAGCGTGCTGGTGGCGTCGCGGCCGCTGAAGTGGATGCACCAGCCGGTGCGGGTCAGCTCGCGGCGGATGGTCAGGCCGCGGGAGCGCAGGTTCAGGACGCGGCGGGGGCGGCCGGGGCGGGCGAGGACGTCGGGCGCGTCCGGGCGCTCGGCCTCGGCGAGGGCCGGGAGGAGGGCGCGCCATTCGTCTTCGGGGGAGGCGGGGTCGGCGTCCTTGAGGATGGCGCGGAGGAGGTCGCCGAAGCCGCGCGGGATCAGCGGGGCGAGGCGCATGAGGCGGGTCTCGGAGAGGTATTCGGGGAAGGTCAGGTGGCCGGCGAGCTCCTCGGCGAGGGTGGCGGTGGCGCGGATGCGGGTGCGCTTGTGGCGGCTGAGGCTGGCGTAGAGGGCGGTTATGGCGGCCTCGGCGTTGGGGTAGGCGCCGGCGCGGGCGGCGTTGAGGGCGACCGTCGCCTGCTCCCAGGGGGAGATGCCTGACCGGATGGCGTTTTCCTCGACCATCTGGACGTAGGCCTCGTCGGCGGAGGCGAGGGGGCGGACGAAGGCGGGGATGGTGGCGAAGCGGGACTTGTCGCGGGCGGATTCGGCGAGGGAGCGGACGGCGGCGAGGCGGCGGAAGCCGGAGATGAGGCCGTAGCGGACCGGGCTGGTGTCGGCGAGCTCGAAGACCTCGATCGGCATGCGCAGGCCGTGGGTGGCGATCGAGAGGGCGAGCTCGGTCAGGGCGGCCTCGTCGTGGCGGGTGCGGTCGCGTGTCAGGGCTTCGGCCTCGATCCGGGCGAGCGGGATCTGGCGGAGGGGGTCGGGCATCGCGGGGCTCCGGTGAGTCGGTTGGCCGCGGATGATGCCAGAGATTCCGGGGTGTTGCGGGGGGAGGGGGGTGCGGCGCGCGGTGGCGCCGCGGGGCTTCATATCAGAGGTGGTCGACCTTGACGTTTTCGCCGAAGTCGGACGTGGCGCCGGTGGCGGCGGCGGCGACGAGCTTGGCGGTGGCGAGGATGCCGTGCGGGCCCTGCCAGAGCTCGGCGTCCTCGGGGGTGACGGCGATGAGGCGGATGGCGGGGTCGTCGGCGTCGTCCCACCAGGCGCGGTCGGTGCCGGTCCAGAGGTCGCGGATTTTCGCGCGGTCTTCCGAGACGGTCGCGGCGCCGGTGATCGCGATGTAGTCGTGGGCCGCGTTGTCGGCGAAGGCGAGGGTGACCTTGGGGAAGCGGGCGAGCTGGTCGTCCTTCCGGCCGTTCGCGTCGGCGAGGAAGTAGATGCGGTGCTCGTCGCGGCGGGGGCGGGCGGACATCGGGCGGGCGCGCTGGCGCTCGCCGTCCCAGGTGACGAACATGCAGAAGTCGATTTCCCCGGCGCGCTTCCAGATGGTGTCGACGGCTTCGGCGTCGGTCATGCGGTCTTCGGGCATCTCGGGGCCTCCCGGTGGGTTTTCGGGAGGGATACGCGGGGTAGGGGGCGGGGGTTCCGTGGCGGGTGTGCTCCGGACCGGAGCGGGTGGGGCGGTCGGCGCGCGCCGCGGTGCGCGGCGATCTTGTGCGCGCGGTGCGCGCGATTCTCCTTGCCTGTTTTCCGGCTGTTGCCGGAAAACCGACTGCTCTCCAGGTTAGCTAACCTGTATGAATGCCTTCGGGGCTTCTTCCCGGTGCGGGGGCCGCGGGCGGCCTCTCAACCGAAGTCGCCGCCCGCCTGATACGGCTGGATCAGGTTGGAGAAGCGGGTGAACTCGCCCTCGAAGGCAAGATCCACCGTGCCGATGGGGCCGTGGCGCTGCTTGCCGATGATGACCTCGGCCTTGCCGTGCAGGGCGGACATGGCGTCCTTCCACTTTACCATCGCCTCGATGTCGTGGTCGCCGGGCTTCTCGCGCTCGCGGTAGTATTCCTCGCGGAAGACGAACATGACGACGTCGGCGTCCTGCTCGATCGAGCCCGACTCGCGCAGGTCGGAGAGCTGCGGGCGCTTGTCCTCGCGGGACTCGACCTGGCGGGAGAGCTGGGAGAGGGCGACGACGGGGATTTCGAGCTCCTTGGCGATCGCCTTCAGGCCCTGGGTGATCTCGGAGACCTCCTGCACGCGGCCCTCGGAGCGGGAGGAGGCGGGGCGGGCGAGCTGGAGGTAGTCGATGACGATGAGGTCGAGGCCGTGCTGGCGCTTCAGGCGGCGGGCGCGGGCGGCGATCGTGGAGATCGGCAGCGCCGGGGTGTCGTCGATGAAGAGCGGGCAGTTCTCCAGGGCGCGGGCGGCCTCGATGAAGCGGCGCATCTCGTCCTCGGTCATGTCGCCGTGGCGGATCTGGTGCGAGGGCACGCGCGAGGCTTCGGAGAGGATGCGGGCGGCGAGCTGCTCGGCGGACATCTCGAGGCTGAAGAAGCCGACGACGCCGCCGTCGATGGTGCCTTCGCTGCCGTCGGGGCGGGTGCCCTTGCGCCAGGCCTTCGCGATGTTGAAGGCGATGTTGGTGGCGAGGGAGGTCTTCCCCATCGAGGGGCGGCCGGCGAGGATCAGGAGGTCGGAGGGGTGCAGGCCGCCCAAACGGTTGTCGAGGTCGACGAGGCCGGTCGAGAGGCCGGCGAGGCCGCCGTCGCGCTCGTAGGCGGCGGAGGCGACCTTGACGGCGTCGATGACGGCGCGGCGGAAGGTCTGGAAGCCGCGGTCGACCTTGCCCTGCTCGCCGAGCTGGTAGAGCGCCTGCTCGGCCTCGACGATCTGGTCCCTGGCCTCGCTGTCGACCTCGACGCGGGCGGCCTTCTGGGCGATGTCCTGGCCGATGAGGATCAGCTCGCGCCGGATCGCGAGGTCGTAGACGAGCTGGGCGTAGTCGCGGGCGGCGAAGAGCGAGATGGCGGCGCCGGCGAGGCGGACCAGATAGGCGGGGCCGCCGAGCTCCTTCAGGCCGGCGTCGTCCTCGAAGAAGGCCTTGAGCGTGACCGGCGTCGCGAGGGCGTTGCGGCGGATGCGCTCGGCGGCGGTCTCGAAGATGCGGGCGTGGACCGGATCGAAGAAGTGGGCGGCCTGCACGATCGAGGCGACGCGGTCGAACACGTCGTTGTTGACGAGGAGGGCGCCCAGGAGCGCCTGCTCGGCCTCGATGTTGTGGGGTAGCGCCTGCGGCTCGGCGTCGAGCGCCGCGGTGGTTCCGTCCGCCATACGTGTTCTCCTGCCCTCAGCCCTTATAGCGGCTGCGGCCGGTCGGCGCGCGGGCTTTCGCCTGTGGAAAAGGTGGATATCGGGGACGGTCGGGGGGCATCGTCGGAGCGCCTTTGCGCTCCGGAGGCGTTCTCCCCACGCGCGAGACGCGCGCGGGGCCCCTGCGCGCCTTTGCGCGCGCCAACCCCACTCCCCCCTTCCCCCCTCGCCCCAAGCATGGGGCGAGGGGGAACCTGCCCGATAGGAGAGGGAGAAAGAAGCAGGGTAGACGGGAAGGCGCGGCTGCGGGTGAGCCGTTGTGCCGGGCGGCCGGCTGCCGCGCGGTCCCTTCCGCCCGATGCGGCGGGGCCGTATGAGCCGTGGCGGACCTGCCTGCGGGCAAAAAAGGGGAGATGGGGATGACGACGCGGCGCGGGTTTCTCGGGACGGTGTCGGCGGCGGGAGCGGCCTTCGCGGTCAGCGGGGAGCTCCTGGGCGAGAGGGGCGCGGTGCGGGCGCAGCCGGCGGCGCCGCTGCCGGGGCATTTCCATCCGCAGGGCAAGGCGCCGTCGGAGCACACGATCGCGGTGCTGAAGGCGGCGAAAGGCGCGCTGCCCTTCGACGACGTCCGCGACTTCGACGAGCAGAAGCGCGGGCTGATCGCGGCGATGGGCGAGATGACGATCGCGGCCGACGCCGGGCACGACGCCTGGGACATGGCGAGCTTCCAGTTTCTCGACCAGGAGGCGGAGTTCGACTCGATCCATCCGTCGCTGCACCGGATCGGGCGGCTCAACAACAACTACGGGCTCTACGAGGTCATCCCCGGCATCTACCAGGTGCGCGGGTTCGACCTGTCGCAGATCAGCTTCGTGCGCGGGAAGACCGGCTGGATCGTGTTCGATCCGCTGGTGTCGGGCGAGACGGCACGGGCGGCGTGGCAGCTGTTCCAGGCGCACAAGGGCGAAGGGCTGCCGGTCTCGGCGGTGGTCTATTCGCATACCCACGCCGACCATTGGGGCGGGGTGCGCGGCATCCTCGACGAGGCGGACGTGCGCTCGGGCAGGGTCGCGGTGATCGCGCCGATCGACTTCATGGACTTCACCGTGTCGGAGAACGTCTACGCCGGCAACGCGATGAACCGGCGGCTGTTCTACCAGTACGGGCTGCTCTTGCCGGCGGCGCCGCACGGCTATGTCGGGCAGGGGCTGGGGCCGCGGGTCTCGGCGGGGGCGACCGGGCTGATCGCGCCGACGCGGCTGGTCGGCGAGCCGATCGAGGCCTTCGAGGTCGACGGGGTGGAGATGGTGTTCCAGAACACGCCGAACACCGAGGCGCCGCGGGAGATGAACACGTACATCCCGTCGATGAAGGCGCTGTGGATGGCGGAGAACGTCATCGCCAGCCTGCATAACATCTACACGCTAAGGGGCGCGCAGGTGCGCGATCCGCTGGCCTGGTCGAAGTACATCGCCGACGCGCTCTACCGCTTCGGGCTGGAGGCGGAGGTGATGTTCGCCTCGCACCACTGGCCGCGCTGGGGGAACGACCGGATCCAGGAGATCCTGCGCGGGCAGCGCGACCTCTATGCCAACATGAACAACCAGGTGCTGCACTTCGCCAACCAGGGCGTGACGATCAACCAGATCCACAACGTCTACCAGGTGCCGAAGGGGCTGCAGGCGAAGTGGGACTGCCGCGGATATCACGGGTCGCCCGAGCATAATTCGCGCGGCGTCATCCAGCGCTACCTGGGGTTCTGGGACTGCAACCCGGCGACGCTGATCCCGCTGTCGCCGGAGGATTCGGCGCCGCTCTATGTCGAGATGATGGGGGGCGGCGAGCGGATCCTCGCGCGCGGGCGGGAGCTGCACGACGCCGGGGACTACCTGCTGGCGGTCGAGATCGTGAACAAGCTGGTGCAGGCGGAGCCGGGGAACGGCGCGGCGCGGGAACTGCTCGCCGACATCTTCGAGCAGCTCGGCTACCAGCAGGAGAACCCGGGGCTTCGCAACAGCTTCCTGTCGGGGGCCTACGAGCTCAGGACCGGCATCCCGCAGGGGGAGATGGCGAGCTCGTCGAGCCCGGACGTGATCCGGGCGATGTCGACCGAGCTGTTCCTCAACTTCCTCGGGATCCGGATGGACAGCCGGCAGGCCGAGGGGCTGCGGTTCACGATCAACCTCGTCACGCCGGACAACGGCGAGAAGTTCATCGTCGAGATGGAGAACGCGACGCTGACCAACATCGCGGGCTTCCAGGCCTCGAGCCCGGACCTGACGCTGACGATCAATCGCGCGGACCTCGAGCAGACGATGATGGGGGCGAAGACGCTCGAGGCGCAGATCGCCGACGGGACGGCGAAGGTCGCGGGCGACGTCGGGGTGCTGGCGCAGCTGGCGGCGACGATGGTCGACTTCGACCCGCGGTTCGAGATCATGCCGGGGACGCACGGGCTGGCGGCAGGCCCGGTGGCGCGCGCCGCGCCGTTCGAGGCGGTGCCGGAGAAGGTGATCGCGGAGTAGGCGGCCCGTCCGCCGATGACGGCTCGCCGCGGGCGCGCTATCCTCACGCCGGCGGATCGGCCGGGGAGGGCGCGATGGAGGAGCAGGCGGGCGGCGGGCCGGCAGTCAAGACGCGGTTCGACATCGCCGAGCTCGGGGCGCTGGCGCATCTCTACCGCGGCGAGGTCTATCGCTCGACGGTCTGGCGGACGCGGCTCGACCAGACGACGAACTGGGCGGTGGTGACGACCGGGCTCGCGATGTCGCTGACCTTCAGCGGGCCCGACGCCTCGCCTTTGCCGCTGATCGTGGTCGGGCTGCTGGTCGCGGTGTTCCTGCTGCTCGAGTCGCGGCGGTACCGCTATTTCAGCGTCTGGCGGGCGCGCTGCCGGCTGATGGAGACCGCCGTCTATGTCCCGATGCTGCGCGGCGAGGGGGTGACGCTCGACGGGAAGTGGAACCGGCTCCTGGCCGACGACTACCTGCGCCCGGATTTCCATGTCGGCTACTGGCGGGCGATCGGGCGGCGGCTCAGGTCGAACTACGCCTATATCCTGGCGATCCAGGCGCTCGCCTACTACGGCAAGCTCGCGATCCACCCGGTGCCGGCGGGGAACTGGCACACGTTCCTCGACCGGGCGGCGGTGGGACCGATCCCGGGGCTGGTCGTGGTGCTGGCCGGTGTCGCCTTCCACGGGTCGTGGGTGGCAATCGCGGTCGTCACCTGGTTCGCCGACCGGCGGACCCGGGCGCGGGCCGGGGGAACGCGGCGGGCGATGGGGTGAGCGGGGGGCAGGCGGCCGGGATCAGGCCACGGCGGCGGCGACGATGTCGGGGGCGGCGGCAATCGGGGGGGAGCACGCGGGCTTGCTCCCGGTCGCGCAGCGTGCCGACCGGGACGTGGAACCGCCGGGCGAATTCGGCCTGCGACAGGCCGAGGCCGGTGCGGCGGATCAGGCGAGGGCGCTGGCCGCGGTCCGTGACGTCGAAATCCTCGGGGTCGGCCGGGTCAGCGGCCAGGGCGATGGGCTCTTTCTCCACCGCGGTTGCTCCTTCGAACGGAGATGAAGCGCCAGACGAAGATCGCCGTGTGCAGCCGGCCATCGACGAGGCCGATCACCTCGAAGCGCTCCTCGCCGTCGATCTCGCGGACCGAAGGGAGGACGAGGTGGCCGATGTCTTCGAAGACGCGGTCGCCGAAGGCGAGCGGGAGGCGGTGCTTCTCGCGGTTGGCTTCGTCCTTGGCCGGTCGAACCGGTCTGCCGTCACGGGAAATCCGTATGCGTGCCTACGGGGTTTCCCCGATCTGGCGTCAGGGGGGCGGAGACCGGCGCGCGCCGCAGTTGCGGCGAAGTCGTGCGCGCGGTGCGCGCGAGTCCCTTTGCTTGTTTTCCGGCTGTTGCCGGAAAACCGACTGCTCTCCAGGTTTCAAGGCCGTATGAAAACCGGATTGGGCTCGGGCCGGAGGTGGAGGGCGGTGGAGGCATGAGGAAGGCCCCGGCGCGGGGCGGCGGGGCCTTCGGGGTGGGCGGCGGAGGGCCGTCAGCGGGTCGGGAGCGGGCCCGACTCGTCGGCGGCGCTGCCGATGTCGTCGAAGAGCTCCTGGATGTCGAACTCGGCGGCGGCTTCGGCTTCGGCCTGCAGCTCCTGGATGGTCTTGCCGGAGGCCTGCAGCTCGGCTTCCTCCTGGGAGCGGGCGACGTTGACGCTGATCGTCGCCTCGACCTCGGGGTGGAGGACGACCGCGACCGGGTGCAGGCCGAGGGCCTTGATCGGCTGGTCGAGGACGACCTGGCGGCGGTCGAGGCTGAAGCCGCCGGCCGTCGCGGCGTCGGCGATGTCGCGGGTCGTGACCGAGCCGTAGAGCGCGCCGCCGTCGGAGGCGGAGCGGATCACGACGAAGGCCTGGCCGTCGAGCTTCGCCGCGACCTTGTCGGCTTCCTTCTTGAGCTCGAGGTTGCGCGCCTCGAGCTGGGCGCGGTCGGTCTCGAACCGCTTGAGGTTGCCTTCGGTGGCGCGCAAGGCCTTGCCCTGCGGCAGGAGGAAGTTGCGGGCGTAGCCGTCCTTGACGGACACGACCTCGCCCATCTGGCCGAGCTTGGCGACGCGCTCGAGGAGAACGACCTGCATGGGCTACCTCACGGCGTAGGGCAGGAGGGCGAGGAAGCGCGAGCGCTTGATGGCGCGCGCGAGCTCGCGCTGCTTCTTGGACGAGACGGCGGTGATGCGCGAGGGCACGATCTTGCCGCGCTCGGAGATGTAGCGCTGCAGCAGCTTCACGTCCTTGTAGTCGATCCGCGGCGCGTTGGCGCCGGAGAAGGGGCAGGACTTGCGGCGGCGGAAGAAGGGGCGCTGGGCCATGGCTTACCTCAATTCTCGTCTTCGCGGCGCGGGCGGCGGGGGCCGCGGTCGCGGTCGCCGCGGTCGCCACGGTCGCGGTCGCCGCGGTCGTCGCGCTGGCTGCGGCTCTGCAGCACGGCCGAGGGGCCTTCCTCGTGGGCGTCGACCTTGACGGTCAGGACGCGCATGACGTCCTCGTGGATGCGCATCAGCCGCTCCATCTCCTGCACCGCCGGCGCGGGGCTGTCGGAGCGGATGTAGCCGTAGTGGCCCTTGCGGTTCTTGTTGATCTTGTAGGCCATGGTCTTGAGGCCCCAGTATTCGGTGCCTGCGATGGACCCGCCGTTGTCCTTGAGGACCTGGCCGAAGTGCTCGATCAGCCCCTCGGCCTGCGCGTTGGAGAGATCCTGACGCGCGATGAAGACGTGCTCGTAGAGCGCCATCCGGTTTCCTGTCTTGCGGCGCGCTTCAAAACGGGAGCCTGTCTCCCTCCGGCTCCGTACGAGAGGCAGCGCGTGAGAATCGTCTGGAGGGACCCGCGGGCTTTTACAGCTTCGCGGCGGGATTGCAAGCGCGGGCGGCGCGGGGTTTAAGGCGGGGCTCGGGCAGGGGAGGATGCGGATGCGGGTCGCGGTGACGGCGGCGTTGCTGCTGGCGGCGGTCGGGTTGGCCGCGGCGGCCGGGGCGCAGGAATACCGGCTGGGCGATCTCGTCATCGCCGACGTGCGTGCGCCGGCGACCGCGGCGCGCGCGCAGACGGCGGCCGGCTACCTGACGGTGAGCAACGCGGGGAGCGCGGCGGACAGGCTGGTGGCGGTGAAGGCCGACTTTCCCGAGGTGGGGCTGCACGTGAGCGAGACCGATGCGGGAGGGGTCTCGCGGATGCGCGAGGTGGCGGGGATCGAGATCCCGCCCGGGGCGACGGTGAAGCTCGAGCCGGGCGGGGCGCACGTGATGTTCATGGGGCTGGCGGCGCCGTTCGTGGCGGGGGAGAGCGTGGCGGCGACGCTGGTGTTCGAGAAGGCGGGGTCGGTCGAGGTCGCGTTCGAGGTGGAGGCGCGCGGCGCCGGCGGCGCGGCGCACGACATGCCGGGGATGAAGATGCCGGGGTCGGGCGGCTGAGGGGTGGACGGCGGCCGCGGGCGGCGGCTAGTCAGGGCGTAACGACAGGCGGGGGGAGCGATGGCGCGGGCGTTCGTGTTTCCGGGGCAGGGGGCCCAGGTCGTCGGCATGGGGCGCGAGCTGGCGCGCGCCTATCCGGCGGCGGCGGGGGTGTTCGAGGAGGTCGACGAGGCGCTCGGGGAGAAGCTGTCGGCGCTGGTCTGGGACGGGCCGCAGGAGGAGCTGACGCTGACCCGCAACGCGCAGCCGGCGCTGATGGCGACGTCGATCGCGGCGATGCGGGCGCTGCAATGCGAGGGCGTGGGCGTCGGCGACGCCGCCTTCGTCGCCGGGCATTCGCTGGGGGAATATTCGGCGCTCTGCGCGGCCGGGGCGATGGGACTGGCGGACACGGCGCGGATGCTCAGGCTGCGCGGGGCGGCGATGCAGGAGGCGGTGCCGGTGGGCGTCGGCGCGATGGCGGCGCTGCTCGGCCTCGACCTGGCCGCGGCCGAGGCGGTGGCGGCGGAGGCGGCCGGGGGCGAGGTCTGCCAGGCGGCCAACGACAACGACCCGGCGCAGGTGGTGGTGTCGGGGAACCGGGCGGCGGTCGAGCGGGCGGTGGAGATCGCCAAGGCGCGCGGGGCGAAGCGGGCGCTGATGCTGCCGGTGAGCGCGCCCTTCCATTGCGCGCTGATGCAGCCGGCGGCGGAGCGGATGGCGGCGGCGCTGGCCGAGGTCGAGATCGCGGCGCCGGCGGTGCCGCTGGTCGCCAACGTGAAGGCGGCGGCCGTGACCGACCCGGAGGAGATCCGGCGGCTCTTGGTCGAGCAGGTGACGGGCCGGGTGCGCTGGCGCGAGAGCGTGCTCTGGATGGCCGGCAACGGGGTCGTCGAGACCGTCGAGGTCGGCGCCGGCAAGGCGCTGTCGGGGATGGTCCGGCGGATCGCGAAGGAGATCGCCGCGAAGGCGGTCGGGACGCCCGAGGACGTGCGGGCGCTGGCGGCGGAGGGATAGATGTTCGACCTTTCGGGGAAGGCGGCGCTGGTGACCGGCGCCTCGGGCGGGATCGGCGGGGCGATCGCCCGGGCGCTGCATGCGCAGGGGGCGGCGGTGGCGCTGTCGGGAACGCGGGTCGGGCCGCTCGAGGCGCTGGCCGACGAGTTCGGCGAGCGGGCGCACGTGGTGCCCTGCGACCTGAGCGATGGGGCGGCGGTCGAGGGGCTGCCGAAGGCGGCGGCGGCGGCGATGGGGCAGGTCGACATCCTGGTCAACAACGCCGGGATCACCCGGGACCAGCTCTTCATGCGGATGTCGGACGCCGACTGGGACGCGGTGATCGCGGTGAACCTGACGAGCGTGATGCGGCTGTCGCGCGGCGTCCTCAGGGGGATGATGAAGGCGCGCTGGGGGCGGATCGTCAGCGTGAGCTCGATCGTCGGCGTCACCGGCAACCCGGGCCAGGGGAACTATGCGGCGAGCAAGGCCGGGGTCATCGGGATGTCGAAGTCGCTGGCGCAGGAGGTGGCGAGCCGCGGGATCACCGTCAACGTCATCGCGCCGGGGTTCATCGCGACGGCGATGACCGACAAGCTGAGCGACGAGCAGAAGGCGCGGATCGACGCGCAGATCCCCGCCGGGCGGATGGGGACGGCGGACGAGATCGCGGCGGCGGCCGTCTACCTGGCCTCGGCGGAGGCGGCCTATGTCACCGGGCAGACGCTGCACGTGAACGGCGGGATGGCGATGATCTGAGGTCGGGCAAGGTATGGTTGACGGCCAGGCGCCCCCGATCACGAGGGTAGCGTCTGCGGGCGGCGCCGGGAATATGCCTTTGCAGCATGGGGTTAATCGGCCGGGCAGCGCGCGTCGCCGCGGGTCGGGTCGGCGGGCCGGGCGGACGGACCGGTCGGACGTCCGGCGGCGGCCGCGCCGAGCGGCCGGGGGCCGGGGCCGGCGGCGGGTCGGGCCGGGCGGGCGGCGGGAACCCCGGCGACGGGCATGGCGTGATAGCATTTGCGGGCGGCGGAGGTTGTGCTATAGCCCGCGAAAGTCGCTCCCGGGGGGTTGCCGATCCGCCGCCCGGGCCTGTACTCGGTGAGTGAAGAACCGGCCGCAACGGCCAGTCGGGACGAGGCCGGGCGCCGACAGGAACCGGACCACACAGAGGAAGAAGAGATGAGCGATATCGCAGAGCGCGTGAAAAAGATCGTGGTCGAGCACCTGAGCGTCGACGAGTCGAAGGTCACCGAGAGCGCCTCCTTCATCGACGACCTCGGCGCCGACAGCCTCGACACCGTCGAGCTGGTGATGGCGTTCGAGGAGGAGTTCGGCATCGAGATCCCCGACGATGCCGCCGAGACGATCCAGACCTACGGCGATGCGGTGAAGTTCATCGAGGCGCACGCCAACGCCTGAGGGTTTCCTCGGGAACGAGGGCTGGCCCGCCGGTTCGCCGGCGGGCTTTTTCGTCGGGCGCCCTCGGTGGCCTCAGCCCCGCAAGCCGGAGCAAGTGCGGCGTTGGCGGGCTCGTGGTTCGGCGCTATGGTTCCCGACGGCGGCGCCCGCAGTGCAATGCCGGGGCGACCGTCGGGCAAGGGCCGGGAGCGGGGCGCGCATGATCCTCTACGACATCGCCGGAGGCGAGGACGGTTCGGCGTACCGGACGCTGGAAACTGAGAACCGCAGCCGGATGCACGGCTTCCTGCGCTCGGCGGTCGCCGCGTGCTTGGCCGCCGACCGCCCGATGCTGACGGAGGGCATCGTCAAGGCGCTGAACTTCCATGCGATGGCGTGCCTGCAGCCGGACGCGGGCGCGTACCGCTCGTGCCCGGTGACGGTCGGCGCGTACCGGCCGCCAGAGCCTTTCCGCGTGCCCGGGCTGATGCGCGACCTCATCGACTGCGTGAACCGGCGGTGGGAAGCGAGCGATCCGATCGAGCTCGCCGCCTTCGTGCTGTGGCGGATCAACGCGATCCACCCGTTCGTCAGCGGTAACGGCCGGACGGCGCGGGCAGCCGCCTATTTCGTGCTGTGCGTCAAGAATGGCGGCCTGCTGCCGGGAGAGGTGATCCTCCCGGAGCTCCTCGAGCAGGACCACGGCCGGTACGTGGCGGGGTTGCGGGCCGCCGACGTCGGCCGGCTGCCGGTTCTCGCCGCGCTCGTGGCGCGGCTGGTCGCCGAGCAGACCGGGGCGCCGCCGCCCGAAGGCATCGTCGATGCCCTCGACGCGGCCGAGGCGGAGGTCGCGGCCCCCGAGGCGTCGACCTCAGCCGACAATCCCGGCGAGACGTAAGCCGCTCAACGCCACCTTCGCGCGCCCCGCCGCCAAGGGCGGTGGGTGAACGCGGCTTGTCGGGCGGGCGGCTTTCGGGCTAAACGGGGTGACTTTCGGGCGAGGGGATGCGGTGCCGATGCGGCGAGTGGTGATCACCGGACTGGGCATGGTTTCTCCGCTCGCCTGCGGGGTCGAGGAGACCTGGAAGCGGCTGATCGCCGGCGAATCCGGGGCGGGAAAGATCAGCAAGTTCGACGCCTCGCACCTGGCGAGCCACATCGCCTGCGAGGTGCCGTACGGCGACGGGTCGGACGGGACCTTCGATCCCGACGCCTGGGTGTCGCCCAAGGACCAGAGGAAGATCGACGAGTTCATCCTGTTCGCGCTGGCGGCCGCGGAGATGGCGCTGACCGA
>JAXMDH010000078.1:0-13218 GCA_046348915.1 Amaricoccus sp. | reverse complement strand
CCGTCGCCGCCTTGTAGGCGGCGTCTTGTGCCTCCGGGACCCAGTTCGGGGCGGCGATGCCCTTGGCGCCTTGGGCGATGGCGGTGCGGATCAGGGTGGCGGCATCGGCGCCGATGTTCTCGTAGGTCTGGAGCGCCAGGTAGTTCACGGAGCCGCCGCGCACTTCACTGAGTTTCGCGGCATCGTCGACGCCGCGCTTGACCACGGCGAAGAAGGGATCGTCCACGCGTCCGCCGACGACGACAAATGTCGGCGGCAGATGCCTCGGTCGCGAGGCCCGCAAGCAGCGCCACCGCCAGGCCCAGCTTTGTCACGCTGCAAAACCGCATGTCGTTCATTTCCCTTGTCTCCTCCCTCTGATTCCGCGGTGAACGCCGGCGCGTCCCACCCGGAGCATGCGAAGATCTACAGGGAGGCGCGCCCCCCTGCCTCGAAGTCTTGTGATTGAAACCGATCAGCTCGGCAGTGTGAGGCGTGGGAGGGAGCAGGCAAGGTTGCCACGGGCAATCGGGAGGAAAGCCATGCGCAAGGTCAGGTACGCCGTCGTTGGCGCGGGTTGGATTTCGCAAGAGGGCTTCCTGCCTGCCGTGCCCCAGACCGGGAACTCGGAAGTGACAGCGATCATCACCGGCAATGCGGAGGCGGGACGCCGCCTCGCGGAATTTCATAGGATCGAGCGCGTCGTCGGGTACGAGGATTACGACGCTGCCCTCGCATCGGGCGCATTCGATGCCGTTTACGTCGCCGTCCCGAACACCCTCCACGCCCGGTACGCTGTCCGCGCACTGGAGCGCGGGGTCCATGCGCTGGTGGAGAAGCCGCTGGCGGCGAGCGTCGCCGAGTGCGAGGCGATGATCGATGCCGCCGGGCGCGGCGGGTCATTCCTCATGACCGCCTACCGGTTGCACTGCGAGCCGGGCACGGTGGAGGCGGTCCGCCTCGTCCGAGAGGGCGCGATAGGAAGGCCGCGGCTTTTCTCGGCGTTCTTCTCGGCGCAGATCGGCGACACAAACCATCGCCTTTCGGCAGCGAACTGGGGCGGTCCCCTGCAGGATGTCGGCCTCTACTGCGTCAACGCCGCGCGCAACATCCTCGCCGCCGAGCCGGTCGAGGTCGTCGCGATGAAGGGCCATGGCGATGATCCGTGCTTCAGCGAGATCGAGGAGTCCCTCGGCGCGGTCCTGCGGTTCCCTGGAGATGCGCTTGCAACGATCACGGTCAGCTTCAACGCTGCCGACGTCGACACCTATCGGGTCGTTGGTACGGAGGGTGAGATCGAGATGCAGCCGGGCTTCCGGTTCGAGACACCGACGCGGATGTATCTCAGGAAGGGCGGCGCCGAGAACGTGACGACATTCCCCGAGATCGACCAGTTCGGGGGGCAGATCGCATACTTCTCGGACTGCATCCTAACTGGCCGTCCGCCGGTGCCGGACGGGATTGAGGGGCTCGCAGACGTGCGCGCGCTGCTCGCGATCGAGCAGGCGGCAAAGTCCGGCATGCCGCAGCTTGTGCAGAGCGCTGCTCGAGCGAGCGGACCTACTCCGGAAATGATCCGGCTTGTCGACCGAACCACGCGCAGGTTGGTCCTCTGATGCCGAAGCGCAAGAGCGCCCCTGCCCGATATGTCTCGATTCAGGATGGGAACGACGCACGCTCTCTTCCTGGCCCGAGTCCGACCGATCGCCAGATCGAATTGCTGCGGCCGCGCGAGATCAGCGCGGCGCTGTCGGAAAGCTCGGTGATCTGGCTTCCGCTCGGCGCGATCGAGTGGCACGGGGAGCATCTCCCGGTGGGATCCGACGCGCTCATCGCGCAGGGGCTGTGCCTTGCTGCGGCCCAGATCGTCGGCGGGCTCGTCCTGCCACCCCTGCACTTCGGGATCGGCGGGTCACACGGCGACTACCCATGGTCCTTCCTGATGGCGGACGGGCAGGAGATCGAGGCGCTGCTGGCGCAGACGGCGCGGCGTCTATCGGCGATGGAGGTCGAGCGCTTCGTCGTGCTGAGCGGACATTTCGCCGGAGAGCAGCTTGATACGATCGACCGCCTCGCCGAGAACTGGAATGCCTCAGGGATCCGCCCGCGCATCGTGGCCACTTCGATCGACCGATGCCCCGACTTGCAACTGCCCCCCGATCACGCGGGGGCTTTCGAGACGGCGCTCCTTTCTGCAATCAGGCCGGAAACGGTCGCGATCCGGCGGCTGCCTTCTGTCGCCGCCGCGCCCGACGACAAGGATCGGGAGGATCGGGACAGCCCGCTCTGGGGCGTCACCGGCGCCGACCCGAGAACGGTCGACCCGAAGCAGGGGGAGGAGATCCGCGATCGTCTAGTGGAGTGGTTGACCAGGCTCGTTCGCTGAACGGAGCAGGCGGAACGGGCGCCCGCGGCGCCCGTTCTTCGGGTCTCAGAGGGCGATCCGCTTGCCCTGTTCGACGGACGCGACGCAGGCGTTGGCGATGCGGAGCGCGATCACCCCGTCCTCGCCGGTCGTGGCCGGTTCGCGGTCCTCCTCGATGCAGGCGATGAACTCGGCGATTTCGCCGGCATAGGAGGCGAGATACCGCGTCATGAAAAAGTTCATCAGCGGTGCGGTGCGATAGCCGTCGGCGAGGCCGATCCGCACCGTGTTCTCGTGGTGGTTGGCGACGTCGATCACCCCGAGCGCGCCATGGATCTCGACGCGCTGGTCGTAGCCGTAGGTCGCGCGGCGCGAGTTGGTGATCACCGCCTGCTTGCCGGAGGCGGTCTCGAGCAGCACGTTCACGCTGTCGAAGTCACCGATCCCGCCGAGCTCGGGGTTCACCAGCACCGAGGCGTGGGCCGAGACCGCGACTGGATCCTCGCCGAGCATGAAGCGCGCCATGTCGAGGTCGTGGATCGTCATGTCGCGGAAGATGCCGCCCGAGCGCGACGCGTAGCCGATGTCGGGGGCGCCAGGGTCGCGGGAGGTGACCGTCACCATCTCGACGTCGCCGATCTTGCCGTCGACGATGGCGGCGCGGGCCGCAGCGAAATTCGGATCATAACGGCGATTGAACCCGAGCATCAGCTTGACGCCGGCCTTCTTCGCAATGTCGACGACCTCCTGGGCGCGGCCGATGTCGAGGTCGACCGGCTTTTCGCAGAAGACGTGCTTTCCCGCCTTGGCGAACTTCTCGATCAGATCGGCGTGGGTGTCGGTCGGGGTGCAGATCAGCACGCCGTCGATGTCAGGATTTGCGGCGATCTCATCGGTGGTCGAGGCGACCGCGCCGGTGCGCGCGGCGAGCTTCTCCGCCGCGTCGGTCATCGCGTCGGTGACGGCGACGAGGTCGGCGCCGCGACTGCGGACGATGGCGTCGGCGTGGACGTTGGCGATGCGGCCGGCGCCGATCAGGCCGAGTCTCACGGTCATCTCAGGCTTCCTTCACTGTGGCCCAGGCGCCGGTCGCGGCGGCCTCGAAGATTGCGTCGCAGACGGCGGCGTTGGCACGCGCGTCGGCCAGGTCGAAATAGGGGACGTCCTCGCCGCGGACCGCGCGCGAGAAGTTAGTTACCTCCGCCTCGTACTGGTCGAGGGCGGGAAACTCGATTGCGTGGACGTTCGAGTTGGCGTGGTCGGCCGAGGTGTCGATCAGGATGGTGTTCGGCTGGGTCCGCGACGGCACATAGGCCTGCGACAGATTGATGAAGGCCTTCTCGCAGACGATCTGGATCGACTGCGACGATGCCTGCGCCAGCGAGACCATGAATGTCGCCTGACGCCCGCCGCCGAAGTCCAAGATCACCGAGGTGAACATGTCGATGCCCCCGGCGTTCTTCTCCATCACCGCGAGGACGCGGACAGGCTCGGCGTCGAACACGTAGCGCGCGGCCATCGCGGTATAGCAGCCGAGATCGTAGTAGGCGCCGCCGCCCCATTCGGGCTTCTGTCGGAAGTCCTGCTCGTTGGTCATCATGAAGGAGAGCAGCGACGAGACGGTCAGCGGCGCGCCATATTCGCCGCTCCGCAGGATCTCGCGAAGCTTGATCCACCTGGGCTGCTGACGGACCATGAAGGCTTCCGAGACCTTCAGGGTCGGGTCGATGCCTTCGAGCGCTACATAGTCCGCCAGGTGAAGCGCACCCGGCTTCTCGATCAGCACATGCTTGCCGGCGTCCGCCGCCTTGCGCGCCCACTCGACATGCAGATGGTTCGGCAACGCGACATAGACGACCTCGACCTCGGGGTCGGCCAGGACCTCGTCGTAGCTGCCGTAGGCCTTGGCGATCCCGTGCTTGTCGGCGAGGGCGCGCGCGCGGGAGGCGTCGCGGGCGCCGACTGCGACCGGCACCGCGTGCGCACTCCTGGTCAGGCCGGGGATCACCGCGCCGTCGGCGATCCGCGCTGCGCCGAGAACTCCCCATCGGACTGGGGTGGAACGATCAGACATTAGCCTCCTCCCGAATTGCCCAGGCTCCGTTCGCCGAGGCGGGCACGGAGGTCTTTGACACGAGCCACGCCATGCTGCCGGGTGTAATCTGATTGCTTTCAATCATTCGCTGGGGTTTAGGGGCGAGACCGTGAGGCGCGAGGCAGGGGTGTTCCTCGGCCTGCGTCGATATGCACGCTTGAGCGAGCAAGACTAAGATCAACCGTCGCACGCGGAGTGACGTCTGGGTTCGGGCCAGGCCGACTCGGCGCGGCAACCTCGAGCGCAGTAGGGACGGGAGAACCCCGTCACGCGTGATTGGTTTCAATCAGCTTACCGATAACGCGGAAGGCGCCGCGAGCCTATACGGTCACTGCGCTCGAAGAACCGGGGAGCGTCTGGGGGTCGGAGCTGCCAAGGCAACAGATGCCTGTCGCTGGCTCGCCCGCAGGACGAAGAAAAATCCGGTCGCAAACCTGCGTGCTCGGCCTGGCCCGGCACCTTCGGGAGGAAAAGCTCATGATGGCTCGGAAAACCCTGCTGGCCTTGCTCATGGCGTCGGCCACGCTCACCGCAACCGCCGGCGCAACCGTCGCCGCCGACATCGCCGTGATCGCCGGTTCGTCCAACGACGCCTTCTTCAACCGCGTGAAGAAGGGCGTCGACGACGCCGCGCTCGTGGTCGAAGCGAACGGCGGCAAGGTCAACTACCTGACGACGCAGAACTACGACAACTTCGGTCCCGACCTCGTCGGCCTCATCAACACCGCCGTCAGCCAGGGCGTGCAGGGCATCGCCATTCCGATCTGGGTGCAGGACGCCCAGGTGCCGGCGCTGCAGAAGGCCGTCGAGCAGGGCATCAAGGTGATGGTCTACAATTCCGGCGCACCCTTCACGAAGGACGTGCACGGCCTCAACTACTTCGGCTCCGACGACAAGCTGGCCGGCGTCGCCGGCGGCGAGTACCTCGCGGCGCACGGGTCCAAGAAGATCCTCTGCCACATCCACGTGCCGGGCGCGGTGAACCTTGAGTCCCGCTGCGACGGCGTCACCGAGGGCGCGAAGAAGGGCGGCGCCGAGGTGGTCCGCCTGCCGACCCCGGCGAACCTCGACTCCGACGTCACCGGCACCTCCGAGGCGATCAAGGCCGAGCTCCTCAAGGACCCCTCGATCGACACCGTCATCACCGGCGCTGCCTGGGCCGCCGATGCTGCCGCTCTCTCCATCCAGCAGGCCGGCCGTCCGGTGGCGCTCGGCACCTTCGATCTCAGCCCCTCGGTCCTCGACCGCATCAAGGGCGGCACACAGCTGATGGCGATCGACCAGCAGCCCTACCTCCAGTCGTTCCTCGCGACGACGATGCTCGCGGCCGCGATCGACTTCGGCACCGAGGTCACGTCGAACCCCGTGCTGACCGGCCCGGCGATCATCGACTCGTCGAACATCGATCCGGTCCTCGCCGGCGTCAAAGCCGGCGCCCGCTGACTCTCGCCAGACGCCGGCCCGCACGCGGGCCGGCCATGAGCCACGAGGGCCGCCCGGCGGGCCCCAAGGGAGGATTTGCCTGATGACTTCTCAAACGACCCCAAAAGCGGCCGGTGGCGGCGCGCACGTCGCGGAATCGGCGGGCTTCTCCATCGGCGATCTCCTGCGCCGCCCCGAAGCGGGCGCGCTGCTCGGCCTCATCGCCGTGCTGGTCTTCTTCCTGATCTTCGGCGGCATCGACTTCCTGAAGCCCGCCGGCGTCGCGAGCTGGCTCAACGTCGCAGCGAACCTCGGGATCATCGCCATCCCGGTCGGCCTGCTGATGATCGCCGGCGAGCTCGACATCTCGATCGGGGCGATGATCCCGGCCGGCTCGATGATCGTCGCGATCGTCACCGGCCACTACGGGCTGCCGATCTCCGTCGGTATCCTCGCCACGCTGGCCTTCGGCGTGATCGTCGGCCTCGTCAACGGCTTCCTCGTCGTCCGTACCGGCGTGCCGTCGTTCATCGTCACCCTCGGCACGCTCTTCGCCGTGCAAGGCCTGACGCTCGGCTTCTCGGTGCTCATCACCGGCAGCACCTCGGTCTCGCTGACCGCGGCCCCGTGGGCCAAGGCGATCTTCGGCTCGTTCATCTTCGGCTCGTTCCAGATCATCATGGTCTGGTGGTTCGCGCTGACCGCGCTCTACGTCTTCGCGGTGCACTACTCGCCGTGGGGAAACTGGCTCTTCTCCATGGGCGGCGACAAGGTCTCGGCGCGCAACGCCGGCATCCCGACGACCCGCCTGACCGTCACGCTCTTCGTCCTCTCCGCCGTCTCCGCCTCCTTCGTCGGCATGTGCCAGGCGATCCTGTTCGGATCGGCACAGGTCTCCGGCGGCATGGTCTTCATCTTCAACTGCATCATCTCGGTCGTCGTCGGTGGCGTGCTGCTGACTGGCGGCTTCGGATCGGTGATCGGCATCTTCTTCGGCACGCTCACCTTCGCCATCGTCAACCAAGGCATCTACTTCACCGACTTCGACCGCAACTGGTCGAGCCTGATCATCGGCGTGATGCTCCTCGCGGCGGTCCTGATGAACAACACCTTCCGGCGCATGGCCCTGAGCTACGCCCCGAAGAAGAAGTCCTGAGGAGGCGTCCATGTCCACGAACCCCGTTCTCGAACTCCGCCGCGTCGACAAGTCCTTCGGTCCGATCGACGTCCTCCACGAAATCTCCCTCAAGGTCGACGCGGGCGAAGTCCTCTGCCTCCTCGGCGACAACGGCGCCGGCAAGTCCACGCTGATCAAGACCCTCGCCGGTGTCCACAAGCCGACCCGCGGCGAGATCCTGATGGACGGCAAAGCGGTCGAGTTCACGAGCCCGAAGGATGCCGCCGAGCGCGGCATCGCCACCGTCCACCAGTTCGGCGGCACCTACCCGCTGATGTCGGTGGGGCGTAACTTCTTCGTCGGCGCCGAGCCGACCAAGGGCTGGGGCCCGTTCAAGGTCTTCGACCGCAAGAAGGCCAACGACATCGCCGTCCAAGCCGTGCAGAACTTCGGCATCACCCGGATCACCGACGGTGACCGGCTGGTCGGCGGCCTCTCCGGCGGCGAGCGCCAGTCGCTCGCCATCGCCCGCGCCGTCCACTTCGGCGCCCGCGTGCTGATCCTCGACGAGCCGACCGCGGCGCTTGGCGTCAAACAGGCGACCCACGTCCTGCGCATTGTCATGGAGGCGAAGAAGCGCGGCCTCGCGGTGATCTTCATCACTCACCAGGTCATGCACGCGATGGCCGTTGGCGACCACTTTGCCGTGCTGATCCGGGGCGCCGTCGCCGCGGACTTCCGCAAGGGCGAAAAGAGCCGCGAGGAGATCACCGACCTGATGGCCGGCGGCGAATCCATGTCGAGCCTCGAAGCCACGCTCGAAGGGTACATGGAGAGCCACGAAGGCCATCCGCCGCCGCCCGCGCATTGAGCCACTTACGAGGGGGGAGCTGTTCCTCTCTCCCCTCGGCCACCGCGAACGAACGCCCCTGCCACCATCGGGCCGCCGCCCCGCCCTGCCCGCAATCCAGAGAGACAAAGCGATGAAGACGCTGGACCTCATCACCATCGGCCGCTCTTCGGTCGATCTCTACGGCGACCAGATCGGCGGCCGTCTGGAGGACATGGGGAGCTTCTCGAAGTACATCGGGGGCTCGCCCACCAACATCGCCTGCGGCACCGCAAGGCTCGGCCTCAGGTCCGCCGTCATCACCGGTGTCGGCGACGAGCACATGGGCCGCTTCATCGTGGAGCAGCTGGCGCGGGAGGGGGTGGACACCCGCGGGGTCAAGGTCGACCCTGATCGCCTGACCGCGCTCGTCATCCTCGGCATCCGCGACGACGAGCGGTTTCCGCTGATCTTCTACCGCACCGACTGCGCCGACATGGGGCTGACCGAGGCGGACATCGACGAGGGCTTCATCGCCGAGGCAAGGGCGGTGCTGGCGACCGGGACGCACCTCAGCCACCCGCGGACCGAGGCGGCGGTGCTGAAGGCGCTGACGCTCGCCCGGAAGCACGGGGCGCGGACGGCGCTCGACATCGACTATCGGCCGAACCTCTGGGGGGTCGCCGGACATGGCGAGGGCGAGAGCCGCTTCGTCGAGAGCGCGGCGGTGACGGCGAAGCTGCAGGGGACGCTGCACCTCTTCGACCTGATCGTCGGCACGGAGGAGGAGTTCCACATCGCCGGCGGTTCGACCGACACGCTCGAGGCCCTGCGCGCCGTGCGGGCGGTGTCGGACGCGACGCTGGTCTGCAAGCGCGGCGCCCGGGGCGCCTCGGCCTTCGAGGGGGCGATTCCGGCCTCGCTCGACGACGGCCAGGCCGGGCCGGGCTTCCCGATCGAGGTCTTCAACGTGCTGGGCGCCGGCGACGGCTTCTTCTCGGGGCTGCTGCGCGGCTGGCTCACCGGCCAGGACTGGCCGACGAGCCTGAAGTTCGCCAACGCCTGCGGCGCCTTCGCCGTCTCACGCCACGGCTGCACCCCCGCCTATCCGTCGCTAACCGAGCTCGACTTTTTCCTCGACCGCGGCGTCGTCCGCCCCGACCTCCGCAACGACGTGGCGCTCGAACAGGTCCACTGGGCGACCAACCGCGCGCGCGAGCATGGCGGTGATTTCTCGACGATGCGGGTTTTCGCCTTCGACCACCGCATGCAGCTCGAGGAGATGGCGGGCGCCACGCCCGCGAAGATCGGCGCCTTCAAGGAGCTCTGCCTCGCCGCGGCGCTCCGGGTTGCCGACGGCCGCCCCGGCTACGGCATCCTCTGCGACAACCGCCTCGGCCGCGCGGCGCTGCACGCCGCCTCCGGCTCCGGCCTCTGGATCGGCCGCCCGACCGAGTGGCCAGGCTCGCGGCCGCTGACGCTCGAACCCGAACTCGGCAGCGACTTCGGCGGCCTTCACGAATGGGCGCGCGAGGACGTGGTGAAGGTGCTCTGCTTCTGCCACCCGAACGACACGGCCGAGATGCGCGCCGGGCAGGAGGCGACGGTCCGCCAGCTCTGGGAGGCCTCCCGCCGCAACCGGCTCGAATTCCTGCTGGAGATCATCCCCTCCAAGGTCGGCCCGGTCGACGACACCACCACCGCCACCCTCATCCGCCAGTTCTACGAAGCCGGCGTCTACCCCGACTGGTGGAAGCTCGAGCCGATGACCTCGCGCACCGCCTGGGCGAACGCGATCGCCGCGATCGAGGAGAACGACGCCCACACCCGCGGCATCGTCGTCCTCGGCCTCGACGCGCCCGAGGCCGACCTCGCCGCCAGCTTCGAGACCGCCGCCGGCTTCGACCTCGTCAAGGGGTTTGCTGTCGGCCGCACCATCTTCGGCACCGTCGCCCGCGATTGGATGACCGGCGCGACCGACGACGCCGCCGCCATTGCACAGATGGCCGACCGCTACGCCCGCCTCTGCGCGGTCTGGGACAAGGCTCGCGCCGGTGCCCGGACGGTGGCGGCATGAAGGACATGGGGGACAAGATGACCGACACCATCCGCCTGACCGCGGCGCAGGCGATGATGCGCTGGCTCTCGGTCCAGATGACCGAGGAGGGCGACCGCTTCATCGAGGGCGTCTGGGCGATCTTCGGCCACGGCAACGTCGCCGGCGTCGGCGAGGCGCTCCACGGCATCGGCGACGCGCTCCCCACCTGGCGCGGCCAGAACGAGCAGACGATGGCCCACGCCGCCATCGCCTACGCCAAGACCCTGCGCCGCCGCCGCGCCCACGCCGTCACCTCCTCGATCGGCCCGGGCTCGACCAACATGGTCACCGCCGCCGCGCTCGCCCACGTCAACCGCCTGCCGGTCCTCTTCATCTGCGGCGACGTCTTCGCCAACCGCCGCCCTGACCCGGTCCTGCAGCAGATCGAGGACTTCGACGACGGCACGGTGTCGGCCAACGACTGCTTCAAGCCGGTGACGCGCTACTTCGACCGCATCTCCCGCCCCGAGCACCTCCTCACCGCGCTCCCCCGGGCGCTGCGCACCATGACCGACCCCGCCGATTGCGGCCCGGTCTGCCTCGCCTTCTGCCAGGACGTGCAGGCCGAGGCCTACGACTACCCCGCCGCCTTCTTCGCGCCCCGCATCTGGCGCATCCGCCGCCCCGAGCCCAACCCGGTCGAGGTCGCCGAGGTCGTCGCCGCCATCCGCGCCGCCAAGGCGCCGGTGATCGTCTCCGGCGGCGGCGTCCTCTATTCCGGCGCCGACGACCTGCTCGCCGACTTCGCGGCCCGTCGCAACATCCCCATCGTCGAGACCCAGGCCGGCAAGGGCGCCACCGCCTGGGAGCATCCGATGAACTTCGGCTCCCCCGGCACCACCGGCTCGGCCTGCGGCAACGCGGCCTGCGCCGCGGCGGATCTCGTGATCGGCGTCGGAACCCGCTTCCAGGACTTCACCACCGGCAGCTGGACCGTCTTCGCCAACCCCGAGCGCAAGCTCATCTCGATCAACGTCATCGGCTACGACGCGCTGAAGCACGGCGCGCTCGGGGTCGTCGGCGACGCCAAGGTGACGCTGGAAAAGATCGACGCCGCCCTCGGCGACACTCGCTTCGACGCCGCCGACGCCCAGGCCCGCAAGGACTGGCATGCCGCCGTCGCCAACGTCACCGCCGCGCCCGCCAAGGATGCGAACAAGCTTCCCTCCGATTCGCAGGTGATCGGAGCCGTCCAGCGGACCGCCACCGAGAACACCGTTGCCATGTGCGCCGCCGGCACCATGCCCGGCGCGCTCCAAGTCCTTTGGCAGGCGGCCAAGGGCGGCTACCACATGGAATACGGCTTCTCGTGCATGGGCTACGAGGTCGCCGGCGCCATGGGGATCAAGCTCGCCACGCCGGAGAAAGAGGTGATCTGCTTCATCGGCGACGGCAGCTACATGATGGCGAACTCCGAGCTCGCGACCGCGGTCATGCGCCGCGTCCCCTTCACCGTCGTCCTGACCGACAACCGCGGCTACGGCTGTATCAACCGGCTGCAGCAGGCCTGCGGCGGCGCCGAGTTCAACAACATGTACAAGGACAGCCGCGTCGAGGTGCAGCCGGAGATCGACTTCGTCGCGCACGCCGCCTCCATGGGGGCCCACGCCGAGAAGGCCAGCGACATCGCCGACCTCGAGGCGAAGATCGTCGCCGCCCGCGGCCGCGCCGTTCCGAGCGTGATCGTCATCGACACCGAGGCCGTCTCCGGCGCCGGCGCCGGTGGCCACTGGTGGGACGTGGCCGTCCCGCAGGCCGGCGGCCCCGAGCGGCTGGAGAAAGCCCGCAAGACCTACCGCGCTAACGCCGCGCTCCAGCGCGTCTTCGACTGAAGGGGCCGGCCATGACGCCACTTCTCCGCAAGCCCTTCGGCACCCGCGGCAAGGTGCACGAGATCACGCCCGCCGTAGCCGGCTGGCGCTACGTCGGGTTCTCGCTCTACCGCCTCCGCGCCGGTGATACCGCCGCCGAGGCGACCAGCGGCAACGAGATCATCGTCGTGATGGTTGAGGGTAAGGCGCGCATCGCCGGTGCCGGCCAGGACTGGGGCGTTCTCGGCGACCGCATGGACGTCTTCGAGAAGACGCCGCCCCACTGCCTCTACCTGCCGAACGGCACTGACTGGACGGCGACGGCCGAGACCGACTGCGTCTTCGCCGTCTGCTCGGCGCCGGGCCGTGGCGGGCACGAGGCGCGGCGGATCGACCCGGACCGCATCACGCTCACCCAGCGCGGCAAGGGGACCAACACCCGCCACATTAACAACATTGCGATGGAGGCGGAGGACTGGTGCGACTCGCTCCTCGTCACCGAGGTCTTCACCCCGGCGGGCCACTGGTCGTCCTACCCGAGCCACCGCCACGACGAGGACGACTTCCCGCGGATCACCTACCTCGAGGAGACTTACTACCACCGCCTGAATCCGAAGGACGGCTTCGCCGTGCAGCGCGTCTACACCGACGACGGGCTTCTCGACGAGACGATGGCGGTCAGGGACGGCGACGTGACGCTGGTGCCGCGCGGCCATCACCCGTGCGGTGCCCCCTACGGCTTTGAGCTCTACTACCTCAACGTCATGGCTGGGCCCCGCCGCAACTGGCGTTTCGTCCCGGCACCCGAGGTCGAGTCGATCATGAAGCGCGATGCCTGACGCGCGCTCTGCTCCAACGACAAGAACCTCACAATACTAAGGATCCAGCCGGTGAAGATCGGGGTACCCAAGGAAGTCTTCGAGGGCGAGAAGCGGGTGGCGATGACGCCCCAGTCCGCCGCCGCCCTCCAGAAGCTCGGCTATGAATGCCTGATCGAGAGCGGCGCCGGCGACGCGGCGCGCTTCTCCGACGCCGCCTATGCCAAGGCCGGCGTCGAGGTCGTCGCCTCCGCCGCCGACCTCTGGTCCCGGTCCGACGTCGTCGCCAAGGTCCGCCCGCCGACCGACGCCGAGGTCGCCCTGACCCACGACGGCGAGATCGTCATCAGCTTCGTCTATCCCGCCCAGAGCGCCGAGCTCCTCGACGCGCTGAAGGCGAAGGGCGTCACCGCCCTCGCGATGGACATGGTCCCCCGCATCAGCCGCGCCCAGAAGATGGACGCCCTCTCCTCGATGGCGAACATCGCCGGCTACCGCGCGGTGATCGAGGCCGGCAACAACTTCGGCCGCTTCTTCACCGGCCAGGTGACGGCCGCGGGCAAGGTGCCGCCGGCCAAGGTGCTCGTGGTGGGCGCCGGCGTCGCCGGCCTCGCCGCGATCGGCGCGGCGACCTCGCTCGGCGCCATCGTCTACGCCTTCGACGTGCGGCCGGAGGTCGCCGAG
>JAXMDH010000077.1:0-13487 GCA_046348915.1 Amaricoccus sp. | reverse complement strand
GCAGGCGATCATGCCCCTCGCGACCGGCAGGCCGGCGGCGGCGAAGATCTGCTTGGCGCGCGTCTTGTCCATCGCCAGCGCCGAGGCCAGGACGCCCGAGTGGGTGTACGGGATTCCGAGCCATTCCAGGATGCCCTGGACGCAGCCGTCCTCGCCCCAGCGGCCGTGCAGCGCGTTGAAGGCCACATCCGGTCGCGCTCGGGCCAGAACCTCGGCCAGGTCCGCGCCCGCGTCGATCTCGACGACCTCGTAGCCTTCCTGCCGCAACGCAGCCGAGCACTCGCGGCCCGACGAGAGCGATACCTCGCGCTCGGCCGAACGGCCGCCCATCAGCACTGCGATGCGGGCTGCTGTCCTGCTCGACATGCCCGCCTCAATCCTGTCCCCGTGGCCTGTTTCCGGCCGTTACGGGTCTTTTGCCTTGTTTTCCGCGGGCCTTATGGTCGGCCGACCCGCATGATTTCCCACTCTAGCGTGATCCCGGTTGAATCGAAAACCTTTTTTCGCACCAGCTCGCCCAAATTCTCCAGGTCGGCGGCTTTCGCCCCTCCGGCGTTGACCAGGAAGTTGGCATGCAGCGGTGACATCTGCGCTCCACCTAGGGTTGCACCTCGCATACCGGCGTCGTCGATCAGCTTCCAGGCCTTGAGGTCGTGGACGTCGTCCTCACGACCAGTGGACGAAAAGCCCGCCGGGTTGCGGAAAGTCGAGCCGGCAGAGCGCTCGCGAACCGGCTGGCTTGCGTCCCGCCGGGCGGTCTGCTCCTCCATCCGCCGCTTCAGTTCGTCCGGGTCCCCGGGCGGCCCGGCGAGCGTCACCTCGGTGAGGACGATGTTCGGCGGCAGCCGCGTCGAGCGGTAGGCGAAGCCCATGTCGTCCTTCGCCAGCGTCACCGCCTCACCAGCACGCGTCACCGCCCGCGCAGAAACGAAGGCGTCAGCGGTGTAACTGCCGTAGCAGCCGGCGTTCATCCGCGCCGCGCCGCCGATCGAGCCCGGGATGGTGCGCAGGAAAGCGAGGTCGATCCCCGCCTCCGCCGCCTTGCGTGCGACGTGGGCGTCAAGCGCCCCGGCGCCCGCGACGACGCGTCCGCCCTCGGCGCGGATGCCGTTGAACCCGCGCCCAAGCCGCACCACCACCCCGGCGATGCCGCCGTCCCGGACGATCAGGTTCGAGCCGACCCCCATCGGGAATACCGGAACGTCCGCGGGAAGCGCGCGGAGGAATTCGGCGAGATCCACCTCGTCGGCGGGCTGGAACAGCCAGTCGGCGGGCCCGCCGACGCGGAGCCAGGTGAGGTCGGCCATCACCCGTCCGGGCGTCAGCACGCCGCGAACCGGGCCCATCGCAAGAAGGCTTTGGTCTGCCATGGCGCCTCGCTAAGATGCCGGGCGCCGCGCTGCGAGCGGCGGCAAAGGGGGAGACCGCCGGTGAGCGCCAACGCGCCGCAGAAGTCGCTGACGCCGGCCGCGGTCCGCGCGCGCAAGGGCGGCGTGCCTCTGGTCTGCCTGACCGCCTACACGACTCCGATGGCGCGGCTCGTCGACGCGCACGCCGACGTGATCCTCGTCGGCGACAGCCTCGGCATGGTGGTGCACGGACTGCCATCGACCGTCGGCGTGACGCTGGACATGATGGTGCTGCACGGCCAGGCGGTGCGCCGCGGCGCCTCGCGGGCGCTCGTCGTGGTCGATCTGCCGTTCGGCACCTACGAGGCGAGCCCGGAGCGGGCCTTCCGCAGCGCCGCGCGCGTCATGGCCGAGACCCGCTGCGCCGCGGTCAAGCTCGAGGGCGGCGAGACCATGGCCGCGACGATCCGCTTCCTGACCGCACGCGCGATCCCGGTGATGGCCCACGTCGGGCTGATGCCGCAGCAGATCAACGTGACAGGGGGCTACCGGGTCCAGGGCCGCGGCGCCGACGCCGAGCGCGTCCTCGCCGACGCCCGCGCCGCCGCCGAGGCCGGCGCCTTCGCGGTGGTGCTGGAAAAGATCGCCGAGCCGCTCGCCCGCCGCGTCACCGAGGCACTGGCAGTGCCGACGATCGGGATCGGCGCGTCGCCCGCCTGCGACGGCCAGATCCTCGTCGTCGACGACATGCTCGGGCTGTTCACCGACTTCCGCCCGTCCTTCGTGCGCCGCTATGCCGAGCTTGGCGCGGCGACCGACGCCGCCATCGCCGCCTACGCCGAGGACGTACGCGCCCGCCGTTTCCCGGCGGCCGAGCACACCTTCCCGGACGCCTGACCGATGGCGGTCCCGATCGTGCGCACGGTGCGCGAGCTGCGCGCCCTCGCCGCCAGCTGGAAGGCCAATGGCGACCGGATCGGCGTGGTCCCCACCATGGGGGCGCTGCACGCGGGTCACCTGAGCCTCGTCCGCGCCGCGCAGGCCGGTGCCGACCGCGTGATCGTCACGCTGTTCGTGAACCCCAGGCAGTTCAACAGCGCCGCCGACCTCGCCGCCTATCCGCGAACCGAGGAAACCGATGCGGCGCTGCTGGCGCCGCTCGGCGTCGATCTGCTCTACGCGCCGGCCGCCGAGGAAATGTACCCGCCGGGCTTCGCGACCACCGTCAGCGTGGCGGGCGCCGGCGACGAGCTCGAGGGCGCCTTCCGCCCCGGCCACTTCGACGGCGTGGCGACCGTC
The DNA here is from genome assembly GCA_046348915.1 of Amaricoccus sp. Classification (GTDB taxonomy): domain Bacteria; phylum Pseudomonadota; class Alphaproteobacteria; order Rhodobacterales; family Rhodobacteraceae; genus Amaricoccus. Next base: position 10,839 of record JAXMDH010000077.1, on the reverse strand, counting down.
GTCGCCAAGCTCCTGCTGCAGACCGGGGCCGACCGGGCATTCTTCGGCCAGAAGGACTACCAGCAGCTGCGGCTGGTCACACGCCTGGTCCGCGACCTCGATATCCCGACCGAAATCGTAGGCTGCCCGACGGTGCGCGAGGGCGACCGGCTGGCGCTCTCCTCCCGCAACGCCCGCCTCGGAGCGAAGCACCGGGCCATCGCCCCGGCGCTCGCCCGCGCCTTGCACGCCGCGGCCGAGACGATCGCCGGCGGCAAGCCCGCCGGCGACGCGATCGCGGACGCCCGCGCGGCGATCCTGGCTGCGGGCTTTGAGTCGGTCGAATACATCGAGCTGCGCCGCGACGCCGACCTCGCGCCGACCGAGACGGCCGCGGCGCCCGCGCGGCTCCTCGCCGCTGCCTGGGTCGGCGGCGTCCGTCTCATCGACAACGTGCCGCTGCCGCGCTGACCGCCTCACGCGTCCACCGTTTCCTTGTGGTGGTTTCCGGCGTTCAGCCGCTCGGGAAGCGCATTCGCCCAGGCGCTGATCGATCCCGCGCCGAGGCAGACGAGGAGGTCGCCCGGGCGGCACTCGGCGCGGGCGAAGTCGGCGAGCGCCTCTTCGCCGGCGAGGGGCAGCGCCCGGCGGTGGCCGTGGGCGATCAGGCCGCCGACCAGCGTGTCGCGCGAGATGCCGTCGATCGGGGGCTCGCCGGCCGAGTAGACGTCGGCGATCGCGACGACGTCGGCGTCGTTGAAGCAGGCGCAGAACTGGGTGAACAGGTCGCGCAGCCGGGTGTAGCGGTGCGGCTGGTGGACGGCGATCACCCGGCCCTTGGTGGCCTGGCGGGCGGCCTTCAGCACGGCGGCGATCTCGACCGGGTGGTGGCCGTAGTCGTCGATGATCGTGACGCCGTTCCAGACGCCGACCTTGGTGAAGCGGCGGTTGACGCCGCCGAAGGCCGCGAGCGCCGCCTTGATCGCGACGGGCTTCACCCCGAGGTGGCGGGCGACGGCGATGGCGGCGAGCGCGTTCGAGACGTTGTGGTCGCCGGTCATCGGCAGCTGAACGCCCTCGACGACGCGGCCCTCGTTGTTGAGCGCGACGTCGAAGACGGCGCCGCCGTTCTCGTAGCGGAGGTTGCGGCCCTGCACGTCGGCCTGCGGGGAGAAGCCATAGGTCGCGACGCGCCGGTCGGTGATGCGGCCGACCATCGCCTGCACCTCGGGATGGTCGATGCAGCAGACGGCGAGGCCGTAGAAGGGAATGTTGGAAACGAAGGTGTCGAAGGCGGCCTTGACCCCCTCGAAGCTGCCGTAGTGGTCGAGGTGCTCGGGGTCGATGTTGGTGACGACCGCGATCGTCGCCGGCAGCTTCACGAAGGTGCCATCCGACTCGTCGGCCTCGACCACCATCCACTCGCCCTGCCCGATCCGCGCATTCGAACCGTAAGCGTGGATCACGCCGCCGTTGACGACGGTCGGGTCCATGCCGCCGGCGTCGAGGAGGGCGGCGACCATCGAGGTCGTCGTCGTCTTGCCGTGGGTGCCGGCGACCGCGACATTCGACTTCAGCCGCATCAGCTCGGCGAGCATCTCGGCGCGGCGGACGACCGGCAGGTTCTTCGCATGGGCGGCGTCGAGCTCGGGGTTTCCGGGCTTGATCGCCGACGAGATCACCACGACCTGAGCGCCCTCGAGGTTTGCGGCCTTCTGCCCGATGAATATCCTGGCGCCCTTCCCCGCAAGTCGCTCGGTGATCGGTGAGGGCTTGGCGTCCGAGCCCTGCACGGTGAAGCCGTGGTTCAGCAACACCTCGGCGATTCCCGACATGCCGATACCGCCGATGCCGACGAAGTGAATCGCCCCGATGTCGTGGGGAAGCCGTGTCTGCCCGTTCATGCCTCTCTTCCTTTCCCGGCCAGGTTTTCCACCAGTGCCGCCAGATGTTCCGTCGCGTCGGGGCGTCCCGCCGCCCGGCTCGCCGCCGCCATCGCCGCCGCCCCGTCGGGATCGGATAGGATGGCCTCGATCGTCCCCGCCAGCCCCTCGGGCGTCAGCTCCGCCTCGCGGATCATGAACGCCCCTCCGGCAGCCACCAGCCCTACGGCGTTCGCCGCCTGGTGGTCGTCCGTCGCAGCCGCGTACGGGATCAGGATCGCCGGCCGCCCGACGACGGCGATATCGGCGATCGAGCTCGCCCCGGCGCGGCTGACCACCAGCGCCGCCTCAGCGAGCCGCTCCGGCACGTCGTCGAAGAAGGACTTCAGTTCCGCTGCGGCGCCCATCTCCTCGTAGGTCGCACGAACCTTGTCCATGTCCTCCGGTCGCACCTGTTGCGCGATCCGCAGCCGTGCGCGGAGATCCGCCGGCAGGAGCCGCACCGCCTCGGGCACCACGCGGCCGAAGAGCCCGGCCCCTTGGCTGCCGCCGATGACGAGGATCCCGATCGTCTCCCCGAGCACGTTGTAAGGGGCGGCCGCCCGGTCGAGAACCGCCGCCCGCACCGGGTTGCCGACATGAACCGCCTTGGTCCTCGCCGGAAGATCGGTCGGCCAAACGCCGCAGGCGACCACGTCGACCTTGGGCGCAAACCGCCGGTTCACCCGCCCGAGGACGCCGTTCGATTCGTGGATCAACACCGGGACGTTCAGCCACCCGGCGGCCAGCATCGCCGGCACCGCCGGGTAGCCGCCGAAGCCCGCGACACAGGCCGGCCGGTCGCGCCGCATCGCCCGCCAGGTGGCGAAGGCCCCTGCCGCGATCGCGAAGGGAGTGGAGGCGCGCTCGACGAGCGAGCCCTGGGCGAAGGTCTGCGCCCGCGTCTCGCGCCGGGTCACCGCCGCGGGGAAGCTGCCCGCGTAGCGGGCTCCGCGGGCGTCGGTCGAGAGCTCGACCCGCCAGCCGCGCGCCAGCATCGCCTCGGCGAGCGCCTGGGCCGGGAACATGTGCCCGCCGGTGCCGCCGGCGGCGATGACGAGGAGGGGCTCGGTCAGCGCGGCGACCCCAGGATGTCGTCGATCTCGTGCTGGGGCCGCTTGCGGGTCATCGCCAGCAGCATTCCGAGGCCGATGCCCGCGGCGATCAACGACGAGCCGCCGTAGGAGATCAGCGGCAGCGTCATGCCCTTGGCCGGCAAGAGCCGGACCGCGACCCCCATGTTGATCATCGACTGCATCCCGAGCAGCACCGCGAGCCCGGTCCCGGCGAGCCGGATGAACGGATCGCGCTCGCCGACGAGCCGCAGGAGCGAGCGGACGACCACGGTCAGGTAAAGTCCCATGATGATGACACAGAGGATGAGGCCGAACTCTTCGGCGGCGACCGCGATGATGAAGTCGGTGTGGGCGTCGGGCAGCGTCCACTTCACCTGCCCGTTCCCGAGCCCGACCCCGAGAAATCCGCCCTCCTGAATCGCGTTCGTCGCATAGCCGATCTGGGTGAGGGGATCGACGTCCGACGAGAGAAAACCGTCGATGCGGCGCGCGACGTGCTCGGAGTTCTCGTAGGCGAACCAGCCGGCACCGATGACCGCGCTGCCGATGCCGCCGAGCAGCATGACGGGGGCCCCGGCGGCAAAATACATCAGCGCCCAGCTCGCGATGATGAGCCCGGCCTGCCCGAAGTCGGGCTGCAGCGCCAGCGTCGTGGCGAGTGCGATCGCGACCACGAACGACATCGCCTTGCCCGGAGGTCCCTTGATGTCGTAGCTCGCCGCCATCAGCCAGGCGGTGAAAACCGCGAAGGTCGGCTTCAAGAACTCCGCCGGCTGCACCGAAACGACCTTCAGCGAATACCAGCGGATCGCACCCTTGCCGAAGTCGGTGCCGAAGACCGGCAGCAGTGCCAGAGCGACCACGGAAATCCCGAAGCCGATCACCGCCCATCGCCGGATCGTCACCGGCGGCAGCATCGAGACGATCAGCATCAGGAGCAGCGAGAAGGCCCCGAAGGCCGCCTGCCGCCAGACGTAGTGAAAGGGATCGAGCCCGTTCTTGACCGCGAGCGGCGGCGAGGCTGCGAGGCACAGCAGCGAGCCGATCACGAACAGGCCGACCAGGGCCGCGAGCGACCACCGGTCGACGGTTCGCCACCACTGCGGAAGGATCGCCTCGCCCGGCTCCGCCCGCGCGCCGCCATAGACCATCTCGGTCATCGGAACTGCCTCGACTGCACTGCCTCATCGTCCGGGTTCGCCCCGGTACGCTCGTTCGAGGCCAATCTAGCCAATTCGCGCCGGCATTGCCAGCGCCGCGAATCGCCTCAGGGAAAGGGGTCACCGTCGGGAGCGCTACACCCCACCCGACGCCAATGGTAAACGGTGCCTTACCTCCACCGCTTCCAAGCTCGCGATTCCAATGGCTTGCTAAATGAGCGCAGCTTCATCTCGGGACCCGGCGGCCCGGCTTCCCTTACCCGAGACTTGAGCTCACCGCACTCTCGGGCAGTTCCTTGTCGAAGCAGCGCTGGTAGAACTCGGCAACGGTCTGCCGCTCGAGTTCGTCGCACTTGTTGAGGAAGGTAAGCCGGAAGGCGAAGCCGACGTCGCCGAAGATGCGGGCGTTCTCCGCCCAGGCGAGCACGGTGCGCGGGGACATGACCGTCGAGAGGTCGCCGTTCATGAACGCCGCCCGCGTCAGGTCCGCGACCGTGACCATGCGGCTGACGGTCTTGCGGCCCTCCGCGGTCGCATAGTCGGGGTTCTTCGCCAGCACGATCTCCTGCTCGGCGTCGTGGGCAAGGTAATTGAGCGTGACGACGATCGACCAGCGGTCCATCTGGCCCTGGTTGATCTGCTGCGTGCCGTGATAGAGCCCCGTTGTGTCGCCGAGCCCCACGGTGTTCGAGGTCGAGAACAGCCGGAAGTAGGGGTGCGGGCGGATGACCTTGTTCTGATCGAGCAGCGTCAGCTTGCCGTCGACCTCGAGCACACGCTGGATCACGAACATCACGTCCGGCCGGCCGGCATCGTACTCGTCGAAGCAGATCGCGACCGGGTTCCGCAGGCACCACGGAAGGATCCCCTCCTGGAATTCGGTCACCTGCAGGCCGTCGCGGATCTTGATCGCGTCCTTGCCGATCAGGTCGATGCGGCTGATGTGGCTGTCGAGGTTGACGCGCACGCATGCCCAGTTCAGCCGCGCCGCCACCTGCTCGATGTGCGTCGACTTGCCCGTCCCGTGATAGCCCTGGATCATCACCCGGCGGTTGAACTGGAAGCCGGCGAGGATGGCGAGCGTGGTGTCGCGGTCGAAGCGGTAGGTCGGGTCGATGTCAGGCACGCGGTCGGTTCGCTCGGCGAAGCCCTTGACGGTCATGTCGCTGTCGATCCCGAAGAGATCGCGCACGCTCATGTCGACCGTGGGTTCCGCCGCCATGTCCAATCCGCCGTCCGCCATGATCCCCTCCCGGCCCCCGCCGGTGCCTCGATCGCGCCCGGCGCACATGTGTCGCAATTGCCCTCCCGATGCAAGGCTGGGCACCCGGCGCGGGTTCCGCTTGACAGTTCAGGCCGCGGCCGCCCAGGGTCGAGGCCGACCCAAACCCGAGAGAGGCCCTCCATGCGAGGATTGTCCGGCGCCATGCTGGCGCTCTTCCTCCTGTCCCTGGCGGCTTGCTCCGGCAATTCCAGCCCCGGCGGCGAGGATGCGCAGCCACCGGGGCCGATGGGGATCGAGGGCAGCTACTGACGCCCGCGGGCTCAGTCGCGGAAGCTGCGGCTCGCCCGGATCTGCTCCCAGGCCCAGACCACCTCGGCCAGCCGGGCCTCGTCGTCGCGGCGTCCGCCGTTCATATCAGGATGAAGATCTTTTACCAAAGCTTTGTATTGCTGGCGGATTTCTGTCTTGGACTGATTGTCCTGCGCGTCGAGGATTTCGAGCGCCCGCCGCTCGGTCGGCGGCAGCCGGCGCTGCGTGGGCTTGGAGCGCTCGCCGGGGTTCATCGTCGCCTTATCGCCGAGGAATTCCATGGGGTCGTCGAAGCCGAACCGCTGCCAGGCGCGGCCATCGACGTGCGGCTGGCTGCCGCGACCCGCCGCCTCCCCCAGCGGCCGTGTCGGCCGGCCCCAGACACGGTCGGCGGCGAACTGCCGCTCCAGGTCGGCGTCGCTGTAGGTATCGAAGAAGTTCCACTTCAGATTGTATTCTCGCACGTGGTCGAGGCAGAACCAGAGGAATTCATCCAGGTTTTCCGGGGACTTGGGCGCTCGGAACTTCCCTGGGCGGGTGCAGCCGGCGCGATCGCACATCCGGGTGGAGCTCTCGACCCCGCCGGCCATGCCGCGGCCGCGCTGACGCCGCTTCTTGTCGGCGGTGACCGAAATGTCGAAGTCGAAGATCGGGCGGCGACTCATCGGACGGGCGGTTCCTCGGCTGCTCCCCGACTCGGGGGCCTTGAGTTTAGTCATTTGGCCGGCCCTTCCAAGGGCAGAGCCCGAAGCGCGCCGGGCGATCGTGCCAAGGGGCAAGAGGGCGCGGTACGCCGCGGGCGAAAAATCCCGCGGAAACAAGGATTAATCCCGATATATGAAACGTACAACTCATGTACAATCCATGCACAACGCAGGTACCCGCTTTCGCGCTTTCCCGGGAAAGTTAACGTGGTTAATGGGCGGGGCAAAACAGGAGTGGGTGCGATGGACGAAGCGGGGAGGCCGACTGCGGCGTCGGTCAGGGCGCGGCTCGAGGCCGCTTTTCACCCAGAGCGGCTCGAGGTCGTCGACGAGAGCGAGGAGCATCGGGGGCATGCCGGCTGGCACGAGGGCGGCGGCAGCCATTTCCGCGTGCTGATGCGGGCGGCGAGCCTCGACGGCATGACCCGTGTCGAGCGCAGCCGGGCCGTGCATCGCGCGCTCGACCCCGAGTTCAGCGCCGGACTACACGCGCTGGCGCTCGACGTCGCCGGCTCCTGAGCCGGCGTCAGCAGGCACCGAGGCGGCTGCAGATGCGGTCGAGATAGAGCCGGTTCGCCTCGTCCCCCTCCGCGGCTCCGGGCCCTTCGCGCACCTCGCTGCCGTCGGGGCGGCGGCAGGTGAAGTCGTAGGCCGGATCGAGACCGGCGAGCACGCACGGGGAGACCGCCCAGCCGTCGGGCAGAGTGCGCAGGTTGGCGGACGCCCACTTCGGATGGCCTGTCGCGCGCAGCTCGTCGAGCCGGCTCACAACGAGGTGGCCGAGGTCGGCCACCATTCGGCAGCTCGCGGCCTGGTAGCCGTTCTTGCGCGGGTCGAAATCGAAGGTCACGAGGTAGGCCGGCACCGAGACGACCGCGACGGGGGCGGGGGCGAAGGCATAGGTTCCCGAGGGGATGGTGGCCGCCGCATAGGCGGCCGTCAGCGCTGGCGCGTCGAGCGGCAAGAGGTGAAAGCTCGCCGGGTCGAGGTCCGCTTCGACCAGCCGCGCGTCCGGCACACCGGCCACGTCGATGACGGCGTCGACGTCGCCGGCCCGGAGCGCCGCCAGCGCCGCGTCCGGCGCGAGCGCCTGCCGCTCGGCCGGCTGAACCTGCGCCAGATCGAGGATCAGCCCAGCCGTCACCGAGGTTCCGCTGCCGGGAAGCCCGGTTGCCACCCGCTTGCCGGCGAGATCGGCGAAGGACCCGATCTCGCGCCGCGCGACCACGTGCACTTCCTCGTCGAACAGCGGGAACACCACGCGGACGCCCTGCGCCGGCCGGCGAAGCGCGGGGTCGTCGTTCTCGTAGGTGCGGAAGTACTCGAGCACGTCGCCCTGGACGATGCCGAGCTGGGTCGCGCGGCGGTCGCGCACCGCCTGCATGTTCTCGACGGCGCCGCCGGTCTCGCGCGCGGTTATCCTCAACCCGCAGCCGGCGGCGAGCGCCGCCAGATCCTCCCCGGCACGCAGCTCGGTGCTGCCGGCCTCGCCGGCGACCAGGTTGGCGGATATCTCCTGCGCCGCGGCAGGCACCGTGGCCACGAGCGCCAGCACTGCAAGAACCCTCAGCATCCGCCGAGCCCCCGGGTAAGCGCCGCGGCGGTGAGCCGGTTGATCGAACCCACCGCGCTGCTGAGCGCGTCCGTCACGCAGGCGCCGCGCTCGAGCTCCGTTATCAGGGTCGCGCGCACTTCTGCGGTCACACCCCCCAGGCCCGGCGCGGTGTCCACCGCCGCTGCGACAGCGTCGGGGGTTCGCTGTCCGTCGGACGTCTCGACGGGAACCGTGGCCGCGGGTCGCGCCGCGCTGACGCTCTGCCGGAGTTCGGCCAGGCGGTCGTCGAGCGAATCGCTCTCGGCCTGCCCGGCGCGGACCTTCGCCTCTATGGCCGCCAGTCGCTGCTGCGCGTCGGCAACCGCCCGCTCGAGCCGCGCCGCCTCCGCGCGCGCCTTGTCGACCGATGCGACCGACGCGGCCTCCTCGTCCTTCGCCGCCGCAACCCGCGCCTCGGCCGCCGCCAGCGCATCGGCTGCCTGGGCGCGTGCCTTCTCCGCCGCCGCGGCTTCGTCGCGCCGCGCGTCGCGCTCGCGGGTGGCGGCGGCCGCGGCGTCGTGCAGTGCCGTCACCTGGGCTTCCAGCGTCGCGGCCTCCGCCTCCGCGGCACGGGCCGCATCCTCTGCTGCGGCCTTGCGCGCCGCCGCAGCCGCGATCGCCCGCGCGCTCTCGCCTTCGGCACCCTGCGCGTCGGCCACCCCCTGTGTAAGGGTCGCGAGCTGTGCCTCGGCATCCTTCGCCGCAGTCTCCGCCCGCGCCTGCCGCGCATCGGCGTCGCTGGCGGCCGCTTCAGCGCTCGACTGTCGCGACTCTGCCTCCGTGGCTGCCGTCTCCGCCTGCGTCTGCCGCGCCTCGGCGTCTTTCGCGGCAGCTTCCGCGCGCGCCTGCCGCGACTCGGCCTCGGTCGCAGCCGCCTCCGCCGCCGACCGGCGGGCCTCGGCCTCGGCCGTTCCCTTGTGCAGAACCGCGAGCTGCGCCTCGGCGTCCCGCGCGGCGGCCTGCGCCGCCGCCTGCCGCGATTCCGCTTCGGCCGTGCGCTGCGCCAGCGCGGCGACCCGGTCCTGGTCCGGCTGCCCAGCGCTCTTGTCGAGCTCGGCCCGCTTCGCCTCAAGCGCCGCGAGGTCGGCCGAAGCCTTGTCGGCCTCGGCCTGGTCCGCCGCTATCTTGCTGCGCCGGTCGGCGATCTCGGCGTCGAGGGCATCGAGCTGCGCCTTTGCGCTGGCAGCCGCCGCCTTGGCCTCGTCGGAGCGTTCGGTGGCAGCGCGGGTGGCGGCCTCGATCCCGGCGAGCGCTTCCCGCGCGGCGGCAACCTGCGACGCGGCAGCCTTTGCCGCCGCGTCGAGCTCCTCGCGCTTGGCCTCGAGCTCGGCCACCTCGGCCTGCATCGCGGCGATGTACTCGCGCCCGGAATCGCCGAAGCTCGGTTGCTGGGCCACCGCCACCGTGGCGAAGATGCCGAATGCCAGCGTTCCGCCCAGCGCCCGGGCGGCGCGGCGCCCGTCAAGCCGCATCGGGCGTCAGCCCCCGATCCAGAGGTCTAGGCGCCCCGGGTCGGCGCCGTCGAGCAACTGGCTGTAATCGCGCACGCCGATCGCGTCGCCGCCCACCACCGGCGTGATCAGCCGGGCGAGCGCCTCGGCCGCGGTCACGTCCGCCGAGCGGTAGTAGCCGACCCGCGAGGTCGTCACCTTGAACGGCAGCGGCTCGACCCGCACGGTCGCGATGCCCGCGCCCTTGAGCGCCGCGAGCACCGCCGACTGCCGGTCGGCGGCGAATTCCGGCCCGACACGCAGCCGCACAACTCTGACTGCCGCCAGCGCCGACTCGGGGGTGGGCGCGACCGCGGGCGCCTGGGTCGCCGGCGCCGGCGCGTCGGTTGCCGGCGTGGGCACCTTGGCGGCCGGCTCGGGGCCCGCGTTGCTCGAAGCGAGAGTGGCCGGGCTGTCGGCAGGGGCGGCGGCCACGTCGACGCCCGGCGCGACCGCGGCGCTTTCCGTCGATGGGCGGAACAGGAAGGCCGCGACGACGGCGGCTGCCGCGATCAGGAACCCGAGACCGACCCAGGTCAACGACATCGCCAGCCGCCGCGAGGAGCCGAGGGCGTGGTCGGACGTGGCGGCATGCTCGAGGTGCCGCCGTGTAGGCGGGTCCGCCGGTGCGGGCAGGGCCGCGGGCCGGAGCGGCGCCGCCGCGCCGGTCGGCCGCGGCGGGTCTGCGCGAAGCGGCGCCGGTTCGGCGGCGGGCGCGCTGCGCCAGGGACCGGAGACCGCTCCGGCGCGGATGCCGTCGCGGCGGCCTGCGATCTGCGCCGTCTTTCCGGGGGGCCGATCGCGCGTCCCGTCCACTCCCACACCCTTCATGCGCCGGCCTGCCGGGCCGGGCGCTCCCCGGCGGGATGATAGTCCGAAGCGCTCGACGGCCGAAAGCGCTAATTGCCGCAACCCTTAAGCGGGCGCGGCAGTGCGCTTATCCGGCCACGGCGGCGCGGTACCAGTCGACGATGGCCTTGCGCTCGGCGGGCTCGATCTCGGTGACGTTGCCCGGCGGCATGGCGTGGCTGCGGCCGGCCTGCAGGTAGATCTCGCGGGCGTGCTGGGCGATCGTCTGGGGGGTGTCGAGCATGACGCCCTTCGGGGCGCGATGGATGCCGGGCCAGGAGGGCTCGGCAGTGTGGCACATCGAGCAGCGTCCGACGACCGCGTTGGAGGCTTCCTCGAAGCCCTGGGCGGAGGCGAAGCGCTGGTCGATCGCCGACATCTGCAGCTCGGGGCGCTGGCTGCCCGGGGCGGTCGAGAGCCACATGATGATGACGAAGATGATCGCGGTGGCGGCCCAGGTCCAGTTCGGCTTCGCGCCGGTCGCGTGCATCGTGTTGAAATAGTGCCGGATGGTGACGCCCATCAGGAAGA
>JAXMDH010000076.1:0-13522 GCA_046348915.1 Amaricoccus sp. | reverse complement strand
GCGTCCTTGCCGTCCGCCCCCTTGGTGGTGATCCCGTCGACCATCACCGCGACGCTGATCTTCCGGATCTGCCCCGGCTGGACCACGCGCTCGCGCTTGGTCTCGGAGATCTCGAAGTTCTGCCGCTCGCGGCTCGTCGTCGCGTTGCTCTTCGACCCGCTCTTGTCGCCGCTCACGTCGCCATCGGGCAGGTTGCTCGCCACCGTCACCGAAGGCGAGTCGCCCTGGGCGTTCTGCGAGCTCTCCTCGGTGTCCGAGCTGACCGCCACCTGGCTCTGCGGATCGACCGTCCGCTCGCTGATCGTCTGGCTGTCCATGTCGGCATCGACGTTCACCTCGACGATCGCCCGCCCCGGACCGACCCGCGCCTCCAGGAGCCGCTGGATATTGGCCCGCATCGTCTCCGCCCGCGCGTTCGGACTGCCGGGCCCGTTCAGCGCGTCCTCCTTGCCGGCGAGCACCACCCCCTTGGCGGCGTCGATCACCGCCACCGCCTCGGGCGCGACCCCCGCGACCGCCGACGACACCAGGTAGCGGATCGCCTCCGCCTGTGGCCGCTCGAGCTCGCCCCGCGCCATGGTGACCGTGACCGAAGCGGAGCCCGCAGGCGTCCGCGAGAACGGCTGCGACACGGGGTTCGCCAGGTGCACGCGCGCCGCCCGCACGTTGGGCGAGCCCGTGATCGTCCGGGCGAGCTCGCCCTCCTTGGCGCGCCAGTAGGCGGCGTCGAACATCTGGCTGGTGGTCCCGAACCCCGAGAGGTTGTCGAGGATCTCGTAGCCGGCCGGCCCGCCCGCCGGCAGTCCCTTGGCGGCCAGCGACATACGAATTCGGTCGCGTGCCGAGCGGTCGACCAGGATCGAGCCGCCGTCGACCTGATAGGGCACCCCCTCGGCTTCGAGCTCGGCGATCACCTCTCCCGCGGCCGCCGCGTCGAGGCCGGAGTAGAGCATTGCGTAGGAGGGGGCGGTGGCGACGCGGCTGATCCCGAAGATCGACGCGACGATCGCCAAGGCGGCGAGCACGGCGATGAGCCGGCGGCGCGGGTCGAGTCCGTCCCAGAGGCTCTTCAGCTGCTTCACCGCCCACCTTAACTCGCAACGCGCGCCGGGCGGAGTGTCGACGGCTCATGCTTAATATTCCGTAACCGGACGCCCGGCCGGTAGAGACGCCGGGCATTGGTTGACGCACCCGGACGATCGGCTGGGGGGCTTAAGGTTCGGTTAGGGATGCCGGGTTTACCTGTGGCCGAAACACGAACCTTAACCCGGGATTACGATGACCGACGTGCTTGAGATCGCCGAGGCGGCACCCGTGCCCAAGTCCAGGGGCAAGCTCGGGCTGATCGTCGGGATCGTCGCTGCGCTCGGGCTCGGCGGTGGTGGCTTCTACGCCGTCTATGCCGGGCTGCTCGATCCCGGAAAGATCCTTGGCGGCGGCGACGGCGGTGGTCACGGCACGGCGGAGGGCCCGTCCGTCGTCGGCGACATCGCCTTCGTGGCGCTCGACCCGATCATGATCTCGCTCGCCCCCGGTGCCTCCGCGAAGCACCTGCGCTTCTCGGGGCAGCTCGAGGTGGATCCGGCGCACGCCGCGGAAGTCACGGCGCTGATGCCGCGCGTGCTCGACGTCCTCAACACCTATCTCCGCGCCGTCGACGTCAAAGATCTGGAGGCTCCGGCCGCGCTGGCGCGGCTGCGGGCGCAGATGCTGCGACGGATTCAGGTCGTGACCGGGGAAGGCATGGTGAAAGACCTGCTCGTGACCGAATTCGTGCTGAACTAGGAGATCCCGATGGACCTCTTGATGAACGGCCTGTTGATGGCGGGGACGCTGTTCGCGGGGGGCTACTGTTGGATCCTCGCCCGGCGCGTCCGCGAGCTGAAGTCGCTCGACAAGGGCCTCGGAGGGGCAATAGTGACGCTGACCCGGCAGATCGAGCTGGCGCGGAGTACGCTCGACGAGGCGAAAAGCTCGTCGCGCGATACCAGCAAGGAGCTGAGCCAGCTCGTCGCCCGTGCCGACGGCGCAGCAGGGCAGCTTCGCCTTCTCCTCGCCGCCGCGCCGGTGCCGGCGGCGCCCGCCGCCCCCGCTGCCTTCGCCCCCGCGGTGGTTCACGCCGCCCCCGTGCCGCCCGCCACCGCGACGCGCATCGCCCCGCCTGAGCCCGCGCGGGAGCCCGCCGCTGAACCCAAGCCCGTCGCGTTGCCGGAGCCCCAGCCGGAGCCGGCGCCCCGCATGGGCGACGTGCCCAAGCCGCGGGCGTTGGCGCCGGTGGAAAACCCGCTGCGCCGGCGCGAGCGCGGCGTGCGCGCGACGCCGCGCAGCGAGGACGAGATCCTCGAGGCGCTGGCAGCGCTCGCCGGGGAACGCTGATGGACGCGATCCGGCCGGCGCTCGGGGGCGCGGGCCTCATCGTCTTCTGCTTCTTCGCCTCGGCAGCGCTGCGGCTCACCGACGACGGGTTCGCGCTGGCGCAGGGTATCGTCGGCGGCACGACGGCGACGCCGGACGCGCCGAGCGGCGCAGACAGCGCCGCGCTGATGACCGCGCTGCAGGAGCGCCAGAAGCAGATCGACGCCGAGGAAGCGCGGCTCGCGGATCGAAGGCAGAGCCTGAGCGTCGCCGAGGCCAAGCTCAACGAGCAGCTCGCCGCCTTCGACAAGGCGCAGAAGAACCTCGAGAAAACCCTCGCGCTCGCCGACGGCGCCGCCGAAAAGGACATCGAGCGGATGACGACCGTCTACGAGAACATGAAGCCGGCCGACGCGGCGCGCATCTTCGAGAAGATGGACGTGAACTTCGCTGCCGGGCTCCTCGCCCGCATGCGCCCGGACGTCGCGGCCAAGGTCCTGACCGGCATGAACGCCGAGAACGCCTATGCCGTCACGCTGACCATCGCCAGCCGCAACCACGCGGTCCCGACCCGGTAGGTTTGAGCCTTTCTTAACGCCCCGCCCGCTAAGACCGGGCGGAATCTCGCGGAAGCGCGCCGCAAGCACGGATGGAGCCATGATCGGGATCGCCGGGATCGCCCTCGTCGTCGTGATGGTCTTCGGCGGCTACACGCTCGCCGGCGGCAAGCTCGGGATCGTCATCGAGGCGATGCCGCACGAGCTGATGACCATCTTCGGCGCTGCCCTCGGCGCGTTCGTGATCGGCAACGACAAGCACGGGATCAAGCACACCCTCAAGGACATCTCCAAGGTGTTCAAGGGACCGCACTGGAAGACCAAGGACTTCCAGGACCTGCTTTGCCTGATGTTCCAGCTGATCCGCATCGCCCGCTCGAACCCGGTCGAGCTCGACCAGCACATCGAGGATCCGGGCGCCTCGTCGATCTTCGGCGCCTACCCGAAAATCCTCGCCGACAGCGAGGCCGTTGCGCTGATCTGCGACACGCTGCGGTCGGCGTCGATGAACTACGACGACCCGCACCAGGTCGAGGAGGTGCTGACCAAGCGCATCGAGAAGAACTACGCCGAGGCGCAGCATTCCGCCCACACCCTGCAGCTTATGGCCGACGGCCTGCCGGCGCTTGGCATCGTCGCCGCCGTCCTCGGCGTCATCAAGACAATGGCGTCCATCGACCAGCCGCCGGAAATCCTCGGCAAGATGATCGGCGGCGCACTGGTCGGGACCTTCCTTGGCGTCTTCCTCGCCTACGGCTTCGTCGGGCCGTTCGCGGCGCGGGTGAAGGGCGTGATCGACGAGGACCAGCACTTCTACAACCTCATCCGCGAAGTCATGGTGGCGGCGCTGCACAACCACGCGCCCAACATCTGCGTCGAGGTCGGCCGGCAGAACACGCCGGCCAACCTGCGCCCATCCTACAACGAGCTCGAGGACGCCCTGCGGGCCTCGAAGCAGAGCCTCGCGGCGTGATCCGGCTCGCGATCGGTGCCGCAGCGCTCCTCGCGGCCGCGCCCGCTCTGGCGGCCGAGGGCGGCGCGATCCGGGGCGGCGAGCACGACGGCTTCACCCGCATCGTGCTCGAGATCGAGCCGGCGACCGAATGGTCGCTGGAATCCTCTGCCGACCGGGCGACGATCCGCTTTCCCGGCCGCAACCTGGCCTTCGACACGCGCGACGTCTTCGCGCGCATCCCGCAGACCCGCGTCCGCGGCGTGGCGGCATCCACGGTCGGCGGCGGCACCGAAATCGCGGTCGATCTCGGGTGCAACTGCCGCGTGAGCGCGTCCTTCGTCGGCGCGCGCTGGCTGGCCCTCGACGTCGCCGACCGCGAGGCCGCGCCTTCCACTCCGGCGCCCGTGACGTCGCAGGAAACCCCCGAGGCGCGTGCGCAGCGCGAGCACGACGCCGTCGCCTCGGCCGAGGACGTGCTCATCCGTCAGATCGAGCGCGCCGCCGACCAGGGCATCGTCAGGATGTCGAGCCCTCCGGCGAAGACCGACACCGCGACGACACCCGTCGCGCGCGCCGCGCCGCCGACCAAGACGGCACCCGTGTCCGCCGAGCCGGTCGAACCTCCGCCGAACGGCGATGACACCCGCTTCGAGCAGGAGCTTGCCTCGCTTCTCGCCGGCGACCAGATCGCGGCGACGACCGTCTACGACCGCGACAGCCGGGCGGCGCGGGCCGCCCAGGCCGCGACCGTGAACGCAGCGCCGCCGGTATGCCTGCCGGACGAGAAGTTCGACGTGGCGTCCTGGTCGAACGGCCGGCCGCTGTCGGTGCAGCTCCCGGTCCTGCGTGGCCAGCTCGTCGGCGAGTTCGATACCCCCGATCCAGAAGGGCTGGCGCGCCTCGCCCGGCTTTACGTCCGCTTCGGTTTCGGCGCCGAGGCCGAGTCGCTGCTCGCCGGCTTCGACGGCGGACCCGAACCCGAAGACCGGGCGCTCCTCGTCGACATGGCCCGCGCAGTGGAGGGCCGGACGGCAACGCCGGACGGCCCGCTGGCGGTTACTGCCTCTTGTCCGGGGCAGCACGGGCTGTGGCAGGCGCTCGGCGGCGTGGCGCCACCCTGGCGCGACGCGGCCAACTTCGTTTCGGTTCAGGCGGCGTTCCAGGCGCTGCCGCCCGACCTGCGGGCGCTGGTCGGGCCAGGGTTCGCCGCACGGTTGATCGACAGCGGACACCCGGCCGAGGCGCGAGTGATCTACGACACGACCGTCCGGCCCGGCGAGACCGAAGGTGCGAGCCTCGCGCTCGTCGGAGCGAGGCTCGCGGCCATCGATGGGCATCCGACCGAGGCGGCCCAGGCGATGGCAGGGCTGGTCGAGACCGACGGCAGCGTGTCGGTCGAGGCGGTGACCGACCTCGTCCGGCTGGCGCTCGATGAGGGCATGGCGATCCCCGACAAGACCGTGACCGACCTGCGCGCGGCGGCGCTGCAGTACCGCGGCGACGCGCGCGAGACCGAACTGCGCGAACTCCTCGCCGAGGCGCTCGCGCGGCGCGCGGAGCTGGCGGCAGCGTTGGTCGAGGCACGGACGGCTGCGCGCGACCTGCCTGCGGCCGCCGCTCGGTTCGACGCGCTCGCGGTCCGCCTGATGGCCGAAGCGGATCCGGCGGCGGTCGGGCCTGCGGCCTATGCCGGGACCGTCCTCGACGCGGCCGATCTGATTGCCGCCGCGCCGGCCGAAGACCCGGCACGCACGACGATCGCACGGCAGCTGGTGGCACTCGGGCTGCCCGACGCCGCCCTGACGGTGATCGGCCCGACGCTGGACCAGGGCACGGCGCCCGCGCGCCTGGTCGCGGCGGAGGCCCATGTCCAGCGGGCGGAGCCCGCCGCTGCACGGGCGGCGCTCGGCACCCTCGCAGGTCCGGAGACGGCGACGGTTCGGGCACGGGCCTTCGCGCTCGACGATGCCTACGGCGCGGCGCACGCGGCGCTCGCCCGGGGCGGGCTCGCGTCCCCCGACTATGCCTGGCCGGCGGGCGACTGGGCGGCGGCAAGGGCGGCGGCGGCCGGCGATCCGCAACGGCAGGCGATGGCGGGCTGGATGGGCGCGCGCGGAGCCGCCACCCCCGCTGCGGCCCAAGATTCCACGACGCTTTCGCTCGACCAGGCTTTCCAGCAGCCGCTGCCCTCCCTCGACCAGCCGAGCCTCGGCGCAGCGAAGCAGCTCCTCGCAAACGGGGGTAAGGTCGGCGGATTCGTGCAGGGCGTGCTCGCCGGCAACTGAATGCCCACTGACGGCCCGCGCTCGGCTAGCGATCGGGCCCGGTGCGGCCGAGGTGGGTCATGCGGACGTCCGCGGGATCCTTGAGGCCGAAGCCGAGGGCGCGGTCCAGCGCGATGTGCAGGGTCCAGGCAAGGGCGACGGCGGCCGCCGCGTCGCTCCGGGTGGCGAGCCAGAAGCAAGCGACCAGGGCCGGACCGAGGTAGGTATGGGCGACGTTGTAGATCAGCGCCGCGCGGCGGTCGTCGAGGACGCGAGCGAAGAGCGAAAGGTCGGGCGCGATCAGCGCGACGGCGAAGAGCCACCAGGAAGGGCCGAGATGCCAGGCGATCAGCGCCGCCGCAAGCGCGACGGCGGCGGCCTCGGCGCGCAGCAGGCGACGGATGCCGTTCATTCAACCGCGCCGTCGGCGGCGGTCCCGCGACGGGGCGTCGCCGCCGAGGCCGTCGGAGGCGGACGAGAAGCCGCCGAGGCGGGCGGCGATGGTCTCGAGGTCGGGCGCCGGCCCCGGCGGGGTCGCCTCGAGCGCGGCGCGCATGGCAGCGAGGTGTGCCGGCGTCGTTCCGCAGCAGCCGCCGATAATGGTCGCGCCGCAGTTTCGGGCGAGCACGGCGTAGTCGGCCATGAGCTCGGGCGTGCCGTCGTAGTGGATGTGGCCGTCGTGGAACTTCGGGATGCCGGCGTTGCCCTTGGCGATGACCGGCAGCGCCGGGTGGGCGGCGCGGAAGCCCAGGACGGTGCGCAAGAGGTCCGAGGCCCCTACCCCGCAGTTGGCGCCGAAGGCGAGCGGCTGGTTCGGGAGGCCGGCGACGAGCTCGACCATGCCGGCCGAGGTCAGGCCCATCATTGTGCGGCCGGCGGTGTCGAAGCTCATCGTGCCGCACCAGGGCGCGCCGGTCCGGCCGATACCCAAGGCGGCGGCGGTGAACTCGTCGGGAGCGGAGATCGTCTCGACCCAGAGGAGGTCGGCGCCGCCGGCGAGGAGGCCGCGCGCCTGCTCCTCGAAGATGTCGGCAGCGTCCTCGATTGTCAGCGGCCCGAGCGGCGCCATGATCTCGCCCGTCGGGCCCATCGAGCCTGCGACGACCACCGGGCGGCCGGCGGCGTCGGCGGCCTCGCGGGCGATCTCGGCCGCGATGCGGTTGAGCTCGAAGACGCGACCCTCGGCCTCGTGCAACTTCAGACGGCTGGCGTTGCCACCGAAACTGTTGGTGAGGAAGAGGTCGCTGCCGGCATTGATCGCGCCGTCGTAGAGTGCGCGAATCTTCGCCGGCTCGGTCTCGTTCCAGAGCTCGGGCGCATCGCCCGACGCCAGCCCCATGTTGAAGAGGTTGGTCCCGGTCGCGCCGTCGGCGAGGATCCAGGGGCGGTCGGCGAGGAGGCTCTCGAGCGAGGTGGGCATCGCGGCTACGCCTGTTCCAGCGCGCCCTGGGCGATCGCCCGGATGCGCGCGACCATGGAGCGCAGGCCGTTGGAGCGCTGCGACGAAAGGTGCTGGTCGAGCCCGAGCCGGCCGAGTTCGGCCGGCGCGTCGACAGCGAGGACCGCCTCGGGGCGGAGCCCCGCATAGAGACCGTGCAGGACGGCGATCAGCCCGCGCACGATCAGCGCGTCGGAATCGCCGGCAAAGTCGAAGGTCGCGGCGGTGCCTTCGCCCTCCCAGCGCGGCACGATCCAGACCTGGCTGGCGCAGCCCTCGACCTTCGTCGCCGGTACCTGCAGGGCCGGGTCGAGCGGCGGCATGGCACGGCCGAGCTCGATCACGTAGCGGTAGCGGTCCTCCCAGTCGTCGAGGAGGGCGAAGTCGTCGGCGATCTCTTCGAAGCGGGCGCTGGCCATGGCCGGATCCTCCCTGCCGGGAGGGATGTAGGCGTTCGCGCGCGCCGGGTCCAGTGGCCGCGTCGCGACGCGTTTTGCCCTTCCCAAGCGCGTCGCGAGACACTATCGGAGATGGCATGAGCGGCCGGCTGCCCCTGCGTAAAGGCTTGTTGTTGCTGGCCGTGGCCGCGGTCCTGCCCGCCTGTTCGATGCAGATCCCGAACTTCCTCGGTCGTGAGGGCACGGGCGGGGACGGCTACTACCAGCTCCGGCCGAAGCCGCCGCCCGAGCCCGTTGCCATGGCGATCCGGAGCGCGACGACCGAGCAGGCGCTCTACGGCACGATCTTGCGGGTCGACGGGCTTGCCCCCACCTGGGGATACCATTCGGCGGCGCTCCGGCCGCTCTCTACCGGGCCGGACACGAACGGCTACCTCGGCTTCCAGTTCATGGCGATGCCGCCGGCGGGCCCCATGCCGGTCGGCGCGCCGCAGACGCGCGAGATCTCGGCCGCGATCTTCGTGCCGAATATCTCGGTCGGGAAGCTGCGCGGATTGCAGGTGCGCGGCGTGGGCGGGCAGGTGCAGACCCTCCCCCTGCGGCCACGATGAGCGCGCTCCGGGCGCACGCGATCCGGCGAGGGCCGGTCATGGGCGCGGTCGACCGGGTCGTGCTCGACTACCGCGAGCGGTTCCTGCGGCGGAAGCGGCTGGAGACGACCGCGGGTGCGGTGCTGCTCGTCGACCTGCCGGAGACGGTCTCCTTGGAAGACGGCGACGGGCTCGTGCTCGAGGGCGGCGAGCTCGTTGCTGTCGAGGCGGCGGAGGAGCCGCTGGCGGAGGTGGTGGCCGACGGCACCGCCCTCGCCCGCATTGCCTGGCACGTCGGCAACCGGCACACGCCGGCCGAGATCGGCGCGGGGCGCATACTGGTGCAGCGCGACCACGTCATCGAGGACATGCTGGCGCGGCTTGGCGCCGAGGTCCGGCATGTGCGGGCGCCGTTCCGGCCCGAGGGCGGCGCCTATGGCCACGGTCGGACGCACGGGCACCACCACGGCGGCGCCGGCGACGACCCGCACGGCCACGACCATTGAGCGGAGCGGCACTGGGACTGCGGGGGGCGCAGATCCTGGCGGCCTGGTTCTCCCCCGGCTATCCGGTCGGCGCCTACAGCTACAGCCACGGGCTTGAATGGGCGGTCGAGGCCGGGATCGTACGCTCCGGCTCCGATCTCGCGGCCTGGGTTGCGAATGTCCTCGAGCACGGCGCCGGCCGCTCCGACGCCGTGCTGCTCGCCGCCGTGTGGCGGGGCGAGGATCCAGGTCCGGTGGCCGAACTCGCCGCGGCGCTGGCCCCTTCCGCCGAGCGGCATCTCGAGACCATGGCACAGGGGACGGCCTTCGCGCGCGTCACCGCGGCGGCCTGGGGGATCGACGTGCCGGACGCCGCCTACCCGGTAGCGGTCGGGGTGGCGGCGCGTCGGCTTGGGCTGTCGCTGCCCGCGACCACGACGCTCTATCTGCAGGGGTTCGCCGCCAACCTCGTTTCCGCCGGCGTGCGGCTGGTGCCGCTCGGGCAGACCGAGGGGCAGCGGATCCTCGCCGGGCTGATCCCGCTGGCAGCGGCCGTCGCCGAGGCGGCACTGGCGGTACCCGCGGATGCGGTCGGCGGACTAGCCTTCGCCGCCGACCTCGCGGCGATGCGGCACGAGACGCAGTACACGCGGCTTTACCGCTCCTAGCGGTCGGCCTTGGCAGCCTCTTGCGCTCGGCGCGGTTTCGGCAACTCTGCCGGCTGTAGCGACAGGAGACCCGCGCGATGGCCGATCCGACGAAATCCCAAAATGGGCCGCTCCGCGTCGGGATCGGCGGGCCTGTCGGGGCCGGCAAGACGGCGCTGATGGATCAGCTCTGCAAGCGAATGCGCGGCCGCTGGCAGGTGGCGGCGATCACCAACGACATCTACACCCGCGAGGACGCCGAGTTCCTGATGCGGTCGCAGGCCCTGCCGCTCGAGCGGATCATCGGGGTCGAGACCGGCGGCTGCCCGCACACGGCGATCCGCGAGGACGCCTCCATCAACCTCGCGGCGGTCGACGAGCTGAACCGGCGGTTCCCGGATCTGGATCTGATCCTGATCGAATCGGGCGGGGATAACCTCTCGGCGACCTTCTCGCCCGAGCTCGCTGACCTGACACTCTACGTGATCGACGTCTCGGCGGGCGACAAAATCCCACGCAAGGGGGGCCCGGGGGTGACGCGGTCCGACCTCCTCATCATCAACAAGATCGACCTCGCGCCGCACGTCGGCGCCTCGCTCGACGTGATGGACCGCGACTCGCGCCGGATGCGTGGCACGCGGCCCTTCCAGTTCGCCTCGATCCGGGACGGCGTCGGGGTGCCCGAGGTGATCGCCTTCATCGAGACGGCCGGCGGCCTCGTCGCTCAGTGACGACCGAGCCGGGCGAACCCGTTGCCTTTTCTTGCCGATGGGTGTAAGATTCTGGCGCATTATACAACGCGTGCCTGACGCCGCAGCATTACTGCGGGTTCTTCGAAAACATAGGAGTAGCGATCGTGGCCGTAGTAGGCTTCAACGGTGTCATCGACATTTCGCATCATCAGACCATCACCAACTGGGACAGCATCCGCAATTCGGGCGTCGTGGCGATCGTCCACAAGGCGACCGAAGGGCGATCCTACCGCGACCGGCAGTATCCCGGGCGCCGCGATGCGGCGAAGGCGCGGGGGTTCCTCTGGGGTTCCTACCATTTCTCGAGCAGCGCGAACCCGCTCCTGCAGGTCGAGAACTACCTCGAGCACGCACGCCCCGAGCCCGATGAGCTCATCTGCCTCGACTACGAGCCGAGCAGCTCGGGGGTCAACATGTCCTACGACCAGATGGTGGAGTTCGTCGAGCTGATCCACCAGGAGCTCGGTCGCTACCCGGTGATCTACGGCGGCCACCTGCTGCGCCAGGCGCTTGCGCACGTCTCGGAATCGGTGCTCTCCAACTGCCCGCTCTGGTACGCGCGCTACGCCATGATGCCGATCGGCATCCCGGCCATCTGGTCGAGCTACACGCTCTGGCAGTACACCGACGGCAACGTCGGGCAGGAACCGCATTCGGTGCGCGGCATCGGACACTGTGACCGCGACACGTTCAACGGCGCCGGGGAGGCCGATCTGCGG
Source organism: Amaricoccus sp. (assembly GCA_046348915.1). GTDB lineage: Bacteria > Pseudomonadota > Alphaproteobacteria > Rhodobacterales > Rhodobacteraceae > Amaricoccus. The sequence continues at coordinate 2,362 of JAXMDH010000076.1, read as the reverse complement.
AGCGCCTGGCCGCTTACCGCGGCTATGGCCTGAAGCTTGACGACGGGTGGCCGGCGGGGCGAGGGTCGGGCGCATGCTGCGGCTGGCGCCTCTCCTCGCACTCGCCGGCGCCCCCGCGTTTGCGCAGGAGCCGCCGGCCTACGTCGACGACCGCTCCGACGGGGCGGCGCTGGTGCGCTCCTACTACAACGCCATCGAGCGGCAGGAGTACGCACGGGCCTGGAGCTATTTCGGGGACGAGAAGCCGGTCAAGGATTTCGCGACCTTCGCCGCAGGCTATGCCGACACCGCCACGATCGAACTCAGGACCGGCGCGGTGGAGCCCGAGGGCGCGGCGGGCAGCATCTACCAGTCGGTGCCGGTCGCCTTCTCGGCCACCGGTGCCGACGGCAAGGTCGCGGTCTTCTCGGGCTGCTACGTCACGCGACTGCTGCAGCCGGCGAACCAGGAACCCCCGTTCGCGCCGCTCCACATAGAGAGCGCGAAGCTGCACGCCGCCTCGGGCACGCTCGAGGCGGCGCTGCCGAAGGACTGCGGCGACTAGGCCGCCTTCTCCTTCGGCCCGACGATGGCGAACCAGGCGCCCTGCGGATCCTGGGCGACGGCGATGAAGGCGCCGCCGGAGACCTCCATCGGTCCGTGGGCGAGCTTGCCCCCCGCCGCCGCGATCCGCTCGATGGCGGCGTCGACGCCGTTGGTGCCAAAGTACGCCAGCCAGGCCGGCACCGGAGAATTACCGAGCCCCATCATTCCGCCGATGTCGGTGCCGTCGTGGGAGAAGAGCTGGTAGGTGCCCATCTCGCCCATGTCCATCGACCGCGACTTCTGCCAGCCGAACAGCTTGGAGTAGAAGCCAAAAGCCGCCTCTGGATCGCTGGTCATCAGCTCGTTCCAGTTGCCGTGGCCCGCCTTCTGCTGGTCGAAGGCGCCACCCGCGCCATCCTGCCCCGGCATCGGCACAGGGGCGAGGATGCCGAAGGCCGCGCCCTGCGGGTCGGCGAGGACGGCGAAGCGGCCAGTGTTCGGGATGTCGGCCGGCTCCTTGTGGACGCGCCCTCCAGCGGCCACGACGTCGGCCGCTGCCGTGTCGGCGTCGTCGACGGCGAAGTAGATCATCCAGAACGGCGGCATCCCCTTGGCCTCGGCCGGCATGTTCATCAGCCCCGCCACCATGTCGCCACCTGCGCTCGCGAGGTGATACTCGAAGCCCTCCATGCCGGCGTCCTTGAAGCTCCAGCCCAGGACGTCGCCATAGAACTTCTCGGCTGCACCGAGGCTGCCGTCGCTGGTGCAGAGCTCGTACCAGCAGGGGTTTCCGTGTACCTTGGCCATTCGCTCCCTCCCTGATCTGACCGGAGACCGGCCGGGCCGCGCTCGCGCCGCCCAGCCGACTCTGCCGATGGGCAGCGACTGTAGTCCGCGGACGGGGCGATGCCAGTCGTATCGCCCATTGCATCGGCGCGGGGTGCCCGGCAGTCTGGCGGCAAAACGCGGGAACGGCCATGACGCTCGTATTCATCCAGCTGCGCTGCACGCCCGGGCGGACCTATCAGGTCGCCGACGCGATCTATGACCGCGAGTTCGCCTCCGAGCTCTACTCGACGTCAGGCGAGTTCGACCTGATGCTGAAGGTGTACATCCCCGACGGAGTCGACATCGGTCACTATGTCAACGAAAAGATCCTCGACATTCCGCACATCGACCGCAGCCTGACGACGCTGACCTTCAAGGCGTTCTGATGATCGCCGACTGGGACGACGCCTACGCCAACGCGCCCCACATCCCCGACGGCGACGGCTACCCGCCGCGCTGGACCGCCGCCGCCACGGCCTTCCGCGCGGCCCTGGCCCCCGACCGCCAGCGTCTCGGGCTCGCCTACGGGCCGCACCCGCGCCAGCTTACCGACCTCTTCCTGCCCGAGGGCAGGCCGACCGGCCTCGTCGTCTTCGTCCACGGCGGCTACTGGCGCCGCTTCGCGCCGTCCGACTTCTCCCAGCTGGCCGCAGGCCCCCTCGCCCGCGGCTGGGCCGTCGCGATGCCAGGCTACGTGCTCGCCCCCGAAGCCCGCGTCGCCGCGATCGCCCGCATGGTGGGGACCGCCGTCGCCGACGCGGCCGCCACCGTCCCGGGGCCGCTGCGGCTGACCGGCCATTCGGCCGGCGGCCACCTGGTCGCGCGCCTCGTCTGCACCGATGGCGTCCTGCCGCCGGCCCTCCGCACCCGGCTCGGGCCTGTACTGCCGATTTCCGGGCTCTTCGACCTGCGGCCGCTGCTTAGCACCGCCATGAACGCCGACCTCCGCCTCGACCCGGCCGAAGCCACCGCCGAGAGCCCGGCGCTGCTCGAGCCCGTCGACGGCCTG
>JAXMDH010000075.1:0-14033 GCA_046348915.1 Amaricoccus sp. | reverse complement strand
GGGCCGCAGCGCTCGGCCCAGATCGCGGTCATTTCGGCGACTCCGGGCCCGTCGAGCCGCTGCATCGGGTCGAGCCCCCAGAGCCGCTCGAAGGCCGAGTTGACGAAGACGAGCATGCCCGAGGCGTCGAAGACCGCCACCGCCTCGGCGAGCCGGTCGAGGGTCGCCTGGCTGAGCTCGAGCTCGGAGCGGTACTTGCGCTCGAGCATGATCGAGGTCGAGATGTCCTCGAAGAGGAAGGCGAGCGCTCCCTGCGGATGCGGTCGCCCCGTCACGCGGAAGATCTTGCCGGACGGCAGCTGCCAGCTCTCTTCGAAGGTGCCTTCGCGCGCGCCCTCCTCGAGCTCGGAGAGCTTGCGCCGCCATGCCGCGAAGTCCTTCTGCTCGGGCATCTGCCGGGTTTCGCGCAGCCGTTCGAGGAAGTCCCGCAAGCTTGGACGTCCGGCGAGCCAGACCGCGTCGATCTTCACGAGGTCGGTCAGCGCGGGGTTGAACAGCCCGAGCCGGCGGTTCTTGTCGAAAACCGCGAGTCCGATCGGCAGGTGGGCGAAGGTTTCGGTCAGGGTCTCGACGAAGCGCCGGAGCGAGGCTTCCGCCGCCACGAGGTCGTCGGCCTCGAGGGCGAAGCCCGTGATCTCGCCCGAGGCGGTCGGGGCCTCGCTGATCTCGTACCAGCGCGGCTCGCCCTCGTCGCGGCCGGGGACAGCGACCCGCCGCCGGGTCCCCGGACCACGGGCGGTCAGCGGAACCTCCTCGAGCACGTGGCCGAAGCCGTCGACGATCCGGTGGTCGGGCAGGCTGCCGCGCGCGTCGAAGCGATCGCGGTAGCCGGCATTGGCCCAGGCGACCTGGCCGTCCGGCCCGCGGCTCCAGGCCAGTATCGGCGCGCGGTCGAGGACGTCGCGCAGGAAGCCGAGCTCGCCGCGTGCGCGGGCGAGCGCCGCCTCGGCGTCCTTGAGCGCACGCGCCTCCTCGCTCGCCGCGCGGATCGAGAGGTAGGCAGCGCCGCCGCGCGGCTCGCCGAGGATCTCGAAGGCGGTGCCGTCGCCGCGCGGGCAGTGATGGCGGAAGCCGGTGCCGTAAAGCACCAGCGACTCGAGGTCGGCCTGCAGCGTCGGGCAGTCGACGGCGAAGTGACCGGCCAGCGCCGCGAGCCGCGAGCCGCCGGCCGGCAGCGCCGCGAGCAGCGCCCGCGCCGGTTCCGATAGCGCCTTAAGGCTCGCACCGTTGATAAGGTAGTCGCAGCCGCCGTCGCAGGGCTCGGCGGGTGACGGTCGCCGGCCGAGGGCTGCGAAGCGCGGCGTGAAGCCGACGACGAGCATCAGCGTCGCAAGCGCGCTCACCAGGGCAGCGAGCAGCGGCTCCGGCGGATACGCCGGAAGCACCGGCCAGGTGCTCGACCAGATTCGCGACAGATCCATCCGGAGGTACCTCGGGGCAAGCTCCGCCGATCTGAGGCAACCACGCTTAACGATCCCTTAATTCCGTTGCCGCGCGCGGAAGCCGGCGGCTCCCGCCGTGGCGCGCCGTCACGCGCGGCGTGACGGGCCGGCGCCGATCGGGGCGTGCTGGTCGATCAGGTAGCGTTCGAAGAGCGGCAGGCTGGCGCCGCCGAGCGCGCGGGCTACCGGCCCGATGCTGCCGGGGCGGATCGTCGGGGCGCGGATGCCCGAGAGGTCGAGCCGGTGCAGCTCGGCCGCGACGCGGTCGAGCAGACGCCGGTGCACATCGGGGGGAAAGGCGCCGTCGATCACCGCCGCCTCGCAGTCGACGATCGCCGTCGCTGCCGCGATCGCGTGCGCGATCCCGACGGCGGCGGTCGCCAGCCACGCGTCGAGCAGTGCGCCGAACGGCCGCCAGTCGGCGGCGGGATCGTAGATCTCGTCGGCCGGCAGCCCGGCGTCGCGCAGCCGCCGCTCGAGCATCACCAGCGAGGCGACGTCGATCAGCTGCGCCGTGCCGCCGCGGCCGTCCGGCACCGGCATCGAGCCGAGGGCGGCCGCGTTGCCGGTGCGGCCGGTGAAAAGACCGCCGTTCAGCACCAGCCCGCCCCCGATGAAGGCGCCGACGTAGAAGTAGACGTAGTCGAGCAGCTCGGGGTGGTTGCCGAATGCGAGCTCGGCACCGCAGGCGGCCGTGGCGTCGTTCTGCACGTAGACCGGAAAGGGGAGCGTGGCAGCCAGCTCGGCCCGGACGTCGGTGTCGCGCCAGGCTGCCAGCGCCGCCTCCGGTGCTCCCATTTCCTCGGCCCATGACCATAGCTCGAACGGCATCGCCAGTCCGAGCCCGGCAATGCGCCCGGCTTGGTCGCCGAGCAGCGCCTCGCAGGCAGCGACCTCGGCGCGGATGCGCAGCAGCGTCTCCTCGGGCGCCGGGAAGCGATAGCTCGCCCCGGCCCGGTGCCGGATGCCGCCGACGAAATCGACCAGAACGAAGTCGAGGCTGCGCCGCCCGACCTTGGCCCCGAGGAAGAAGGCGCCGTCGGCGTCGAGCGAAAGGGGGACGGTCGGCTGGCCCACCCGGCCGCGCTGCGGCTCGCCGCGCCGCAGCAGGTGGTCAGCCTCGAGCCGGCGCATGATCACCGACACCGTCTGTGCCGACAGGCCGGTCATCCGCGCGATCTCGGACTTGGCGAGCTGGCCGTGCCGGCGCACCAGGCTCAGCACGAGCCGCTCGTTCTGCTCGCGCATCCCGGCCTGATTGGTGCCCCGCTGCACCGGGGCCGGGGGTTCATCGAACGCTCGCTGGTCGGTCTCGGATCGCATCGGCTCGGGCTCCCGTCGCCGGCACCGTAAAGGGAGAAAATAAATCAGAGTGATTTAATTATTGACAGACCGCCGATTCTGCAGTTTGGTAACACATACCGGCCGACGCTCAACGCCGAGCCGCAAACCGATATGGGAGGAAAATCCGGATGACTGCACGATCGCTCAAGGGCGGGCTGCTTGCGGCTGCCGCCGCGCTGGCGCTTTCGACGGGCACGGCTTTCGCGGCGGACGTATCCGCCTGCCTGATCACCAAGACCGACACCAATCCCTTCTTCGTCAAGATGAAGGAAGGCGCGCAGAAGAAGGCCGACGAGCTCGGCGTCAAGCTGACCGCGCTCGCCGGGCGCGAGGACGGCGACAACGAGGGACAGGTGGCCGCGATCGAATCGTGCATCGCCGACGGCGCCAAGGGCATCCTGCTCGTGCCGTCCGACAGCGCGGCGATCGTCGATACCGTCAAGGAAGCGCGCGACCAGGGGATCCTCGTGATCGCCCTCGACACCCCGCTCGACCCGATCGACTCTGCCGACGCGACCTTCGCCACCGACAACTTCAAGGCGGGCGAGCTGATCGGCGCCTGGGCCAAGGCCCAGCTCGGCGACAAGGCCGCGGATGCGAAGATCGCCTATCTCGACCTCTCGCCGGCGCAGCCGACGGTCGACGTGCTGCGCGACCAGGGGTTCATGCAGGGCTTCGGCATCGACCTCGGCGACCCGAAGAAGATCGGCGACGAGACCGACGCCCGCAACGTCTGCCACGACGTCACCACCGGCAACCCGGAGGGCGGCCGCAAGGCGATGGAGAACTGCCTGCAGAAGGAGCCCGGCATCAACGTCGTCTACACGATCAACGAGCCGGCGGCCGCGGGCGGCTACGAGGCGCTCAAGGCGGTCGGCAAGGAGAAGGACGTGCTCGTCGTCTCGGTCGACGGCGGGTGCCCGGGTGTGAAGAACGTCGAGGAAGGCGTGATCGGCGCGACCTCGCAGCAGTATCCGTTGCTGATGGCCTCGATGGGCATCGAGGCCATCAAAAAGTTCGCCGATACCGGCGAGAAGCCGGTGATCCCCGAAGGCGCGACCTTCGTCGACACCGGTGCCGTGCTCGTCACCGACAAGCCGGTCGAGGGCGTCCCCTCGATCACCACGAAGGAAGGCCTGGAGAAGTGCTGGGGCTGATCGCCCGCTGAACCGCAGGGGCGCCCTCGGGGCGCCCCTGTCCACAAAAACGCGCGGCGCTCGGGCGTCGTCCAAGGGTAGGAGGGTGCCGTGGCGGAGACGAAATCACCGCAGACCATGCAGGACTTCGAGAAGGTCCTGACTGGGAGCGCGACCGACGTCGCGAACTTCGAAAAGGAAGAGAAGCCGCTCATCGAGCGCATCCAGCACGTGCTGCACTCGAACCCGGCGCTGGTTCCGCTGATCGTGCTGGTCATCTCGGTGGCGATCTTCGGCGCCATCCTCGGAGGGAAGTTCTTCTCGTTCTTCTCGCTCGGGCTGCTGCTGCAGCAGGTCGCGATCACCGGCATAGTCGGCGCGGCGCAGACGCTCGTCATCCTGACCGCGGGCATCGACCTCTCGGTCGGGGCGATCATGGTGCTGAGCTCGGTCGTGATGGGCCAGTTCACCTTCCGCTACGGCATCCCGGCGCCGATCTCGATCCTATGCGGCTTCGCGGTGGGGGCGGCGATCGGCTGGATCAACGGCTCGCTGGTCGCCAAGATCAAGCTGCCGCCGTTCATCGTCACCCTCGGCATGTGGCAGATCGTGCTGGCGGCGAACTTCCTCTACTCGGGCAACGAGACGATCCGCAGCCAGGACATCGCCGCGCAGGCGCCGATCCTGCAGATGTTCGCGTGGAAGCCGGTCGGCTCGCTGACGCTCGGCGTGATCGTCATGGTGATCCTGGTCCTGGTGCTCAACTACGTGCTGAACCATACCGCCTGGGGTCGACACGTCTACGCGATCGGCGACGATCCCGACGCGGCCGAGCTCTCGGGCGTGCAGGTCAACAAGACGCTGATCTCGGTGTACATGCTGTCGGGCCTCATCTGCGCCCTGGCCGGCTGGGTGCTGATCGGCCGCATCGGCTCGGTCTCGCCGACCTCGGGGCAGTTCGCCAACATCGAGTCGATCACCGCGGTCGTCATCGGGGGCATCTCGCTCTTCGGCGGCAGGGGCTCGATCCTCGGCATGCTCTTCGGCGCGCTGATCGTCGGCGTCTTCAACCTCGGGCTGCGGCTGGTCGGCACCGACCCCCAGTGGACGTATCTCCTCATCGGCATGCTGATCATCGTCGCGGTGGCGATCGACCAGTGGATCCGCAAGGTGGCAGGGTAAGATCATGGTTGAACCCATTCTGACGGCACGCAATCTCGTCAAGCGCTACGGACGGGTCACGGCACTCAACGACGCCCACTTCGACCTGCTGCCCGGCGAGATCCTCGCGGTGATCGGCGACAACGGCGCCGGCAAGTCGAGCCTGATCAAGGCGATCTCGGGGGCCGTCACCCCCGACGAGGGCGAGATCAGGCTCGAGGGCAAGCCGATCAACTTCACCTCGCCGATGCAGGCGCGCGAGGCCGGGATCGAGACGGTCTACCAGAACCTGGCGCTCTCGCCGGCCTTGTCGATCGCCGACAACATGTTCATGGGGCGCGAGCAGCGCGTTCCCGGGTTCATGGGCGACTGGCTGCGCAAGCTCGACCGGCCGAAGATGGAAAAGTTCGCCCGCGAGAAACTGACCGAGCTTGGTCTCTTGACCATCCAGAACATCCACCAGGCCGTCGAGACGCTGTCGGGCGGCCAGCGGCAGGGTGTCGCGGTGGCCCGCGCGGCGGCCTTCGGGTCCAAGGTCGTCATCCTCGATGAGCCGACGGCGGCCCTCGGCGTCAAGGAGAGTCGCAAGGTGCTCGACCTTATCCAGGAGGTGCGATCGCGCGGGATGCCTGTTGTGCTGATCAGCCACAACATGCCACACGTCTTCGAGGTCTCGGACCGCATCCACATCCACCGGCTGGGACGACGCCTCTGCGTGATCGACCCGAAGGACTACACGATGTCCGATGCCGTCGCCTTCATGACCGGCGCAAAAGAGCCGCCGCAGGAGGCCATTGCAGCCTGAGGTTGATCTTCCGGCGGTTGCAGAGCGCGGCGGTTGATCTGCCGCGTTTTCTTGCGGCGCAACCTGAGGTTAACGGACACCGCTCATGTCGGTAGAATCGGGGTTGCCGGCGACACTGCGGCAAGAAGGAGACACCCTACGCGAAAATGTCCGCCACGCCGATGCGGCCTCCAGAATCAATTTGCAATGGGGCGGGCCGATCCGGAATAACCCTTGCAGCATTGAATGAACCTCGATGCTGCCCGCGCCGGCCAAACTGCGCGCGCGGACGCCAGGCGATGAGATTGCCTGAGGCGAGTCGCTCCGGGGGATGTCTCCCGGGGGAGATTACCCGGTACAGCGCGGCGGGTGTCCGCTTACACGAACACCCGCCTTGTCGAACCGTGACGACGTGGTTTGAGGGGTGGGGTGTGTCGTCAGGGCCCCGTGATCTTTTCGCTTGGACGGATCACGGGGTCATTAAGGATAAACCCCGGCGGTGGTGCAACCCGATGTTTCGGGGATGCCGGCCTCGGGGCTTCCCGGAGCACGGGACAAGCGAGCGATGTCCCGGCCGACCGCCGGCGCTGCCGGCGTCCCGGCCGCAACGGCGGCGCATTTAGCAAAGCGAAATCAACCTCCTAGGACACTGGCCCGCGGCTGGCGCCGACGCTCGGCCCGATCTTGCGGCGATCGGCGATATTTCGCTCATCACGCGCGGGGGCAATCGGAAGGCCACGAGCGACGCTCGTCGACCGCGTCGAGCGAGGGCGAGTCGGCGCGCGCGGCTACTCCACGGCCAGGATCAAGTTCCGGACGGCGGGATAGATCTCGCGCTCCCACCGGCGGCCGCTGAACACGCCGTAGTGGCCGACGTTGGCCTGCAGGTGGTGCCGGCGCAGGTGAGGGCGGAGCGAGCTGCAGAGCTCGTGCGCGATCGACGTCTGTCCGATCGCGCAGATGTCGTCGCGGCCGCCCTCGACGGTCAGCAGCGCGGTGTGCCGGATCGCCTTCGGGTCGACTCGACGACCGCGGAAGCTGAAGTCGCCCGCGGCAAGCTCGGCCCGCTGGAACACCCGGTCGATGGTCTCGAGATAGAATTCCTCGGTCAGGTCGAGCACCGCGAAATACTCGTCGTAGAAGCTCTTGATCCTGGCTGCTTCCTCGGCTTCGCCGCGGGCGAGGTGGCGGAAAAGCCTGCCGTGCGCCTCGCGGTGGCGGCCCATGTTCATGGTCATGAACGCGAGGAGCTGCACGAAGCCCGGATAGACCCGCCGCCCGCGGCCGGCGAACCGCCCTGGCACCGGCGCGATCAGCGTCCGCTCGAACCACGAGAGCGGGCGGGAGGTGGCGAGCTCATTGACGGCGGTCGGGCTTTCCCGAACGTCGATGGGGCCAGCCATGAGCGTCATGGACAGCGGCGTCGCGGGGTTGCGATCCGCCGACATCACCGCGACGGCCGCGAGCGTCTGCACGCACGGCTGGCATACGGCGAGAATGTGCCCGCCCGGACCGATCGCCTCGAGGAAGCGGATCAGGTAGTCGACATAGTCGTCGACCCCGAACCTGCCCGCTTCGAGGGGCACGTCGCGCGCGTTCTTCCAGTCGGTGATGTAGACGTCGTGGTCCTGCAGCAGCGTCGCCACCGTGCTGCGCAGCAAGGTCGCGAAGTGGCCCGACAGGGGCGCGGCCACGAGTACGCGGGGTTGCGGGATGTCGACGTCCTTCGCGAAACGCAGCAGCTGCCCAAACGGCAGGTCGAGCACGACTTCTTCAACCACCGGCACGTCGCGGTTCCCGACCCGAATCGTCGCGATGTCGAACCCGGGCCGCGCGTGGGTGAGCCGGAACCGCCCCATCATCTCGAGGGCCGCGTCGAATGCCCGCCGCCCAGGCAGCCGGAACGGCCCGCCCGTGATCCGCCCGATGGCAGCGGCCCAACGCAGCGGGGCGAGGACGTCGTCGTTCAGCTGATAGGCCCGATAGATCATGCAGCGCATCTCCCGGGATTCGCCAGAAAGCTAGTGCATTTGTTGCTGCGCTGCGAGAGGATTGTCGCACCGCAATGCAGGAAGGGCGCTCCAAGGATGGAACGGGCGACGCTGACGCTCTCGTCGAAGAACTATTCCTCATGGTCGTTGCGCGGCTGGCTGCTTTGCCGATGGCAGCGCTCGACTTCGACGAGGTGCAGGTCGATCCGAACGGTCCGGGCATGCGGCAGGAGCTGCTGCTCCTCTCGCCCTCGGTGCTGGTGCCGCGGCTGACCCACGAGGCGGTCTCGGTGTGGGATACGCTCGCCATCGCCGAATACCTCAACGAGATCGCCCCGCAGGCGCAGCTCTGGCCGGAGGACAAGGCGGCGCGGGCGCATTGCCGGGCGATCTCCGGCGAGATCCACTCCGGCTTCTACAACCTGCGCTCGGCGCTGCCGATGAACCTGCGGGCACGGCACCCGAGCTTCAAGATCTTCTCCGGCGCGCGACCGGACGTGGAGCGGATCCGCCGCATCTGGACCGATTGTCTGGAGGCTTCCGGCGGCCCCTTCCTGTTCGGGGCGCCGACCGTCGCAGACGCGATGTACGCTCCCGTGTGCACGCGCTTCCGAACCTATTCGGTGGACCTCGACCCCCTCTTGCAGCGCTACTGCGCGACCGTCCTCGACTGGCCTTTGATGCAGGAGTGGACCGAGGGCGCCCTTGCCGAGGAGGACGAGATCGTCGAGCTGGAAGTGGAATTCTAGCGCCGCCGCTAACCGCCGGTTAACCCTCGCCGGCGAGCCTCCTGCGCCGGAGGCGCGATGACAACGGGCGACGAGAGACCACGGGGCTTCTCCGAGGAGGCGTTGCGCGGCTTGCGCGACCTCGAGCTGCGCCTGCCGCCTCCAGGCGACTGGGAGCCGCGGTCCCCCGATCCCGGCCCGGTGTCGGAGGTCCGCCCGCACTACTTCGGCCATCGCGAACGGCTGCGCCAGCGTTTCCTGCAGGGTGGCCACGCGGCGATGCCAGAGTACGAGCTCCTCGAGCTCCTGCTGTTCAACGCCATCGACCGCATCGACGTGAAGCCGCTGGCCAAGGCGCTGCTCGCCGCCTTCGGCGACCTCAACGGGGTCGTCGCCGCCTCCGAGCCGCGCCTGCTCGACGTCCCCGGGACGACGCCGCGCGTCTACCTCCAGCTGCGCATCGCCGAAGCCTTCGCGCAGCGCATGGCGCGGGCGCGCGTGATCCGACGCTCGGTGATCGCATCGTGGGACGAGCTCATGACCTATTGCCGGACGGTGATGGCATATCGCGACACGGAGCAGTTCCGCGTGCTCTTCCTCGACCGCAAGAACGTGCTCATCGCCGACGAGGCGCAAGGCAAGGGCACGGTCGACCACGTTCCGGTGTATCCGCGCGAGGTGGCCAAACGCGCGCTCGAGCTGAATGCTTCGGCGCTGATCCTCGTCCACAACCATCCGTCCGGCGACCCGACCCCGAGCGACGCGGACATCGCAATGACCGAGCAGATCGAGCTTGCCTGCCGGGCCATCGGGGTCGCGCTGCACGACCATGTGGTGGTGGGCAAGGGCGTCGAGGTGTCCTTCCGCAGCCTCGGGCTGTTGTAAGGGCGAGGCCGGAGCTGATTTCCCCGCAGGGATTCGTTTTGTCCTTTCTCGCCGCCGGTGGCGCATCCGCCAGTCGCCGGGAAGTTCCAAAGACAACGATTTCGTACCGGATTCCGAGGGCTTTCGGGCCTCTACGGCAGGATTTTGCCCGTCGCCACGTTCAAAAAAAGTTGTTAAGGTTCGGGGCGAATAATGCAACTCGGGGAGGATTCCGATGCGTTTTGAGAGGCTGCCGCTCGCTAGAGCGGCCGTCGCTGCCGCCGTCGCCACGCTGTGGGCGACCGCGGCTTTCGCGGTGAACGTCAACTTCGTCTCCGGCGCCACGGGCCGCGACATTGACCTGATGCGCGAGCTGGTGAAGCCCTGGGAGGCGTCCACCGGCAACACCGTCACCATCGTGCCGATGCCGTCCTCCACCACCGACCAGTTCGCCCAGTACCGCCTGTGGCTCGCTGCCGGCAACGCCGACATTGACGTCTACCAGACCGACGTGATCTGGGCCCCGCAACTCTCCGACAGCTTCGTCGACCTGACCGAGGCGGCGGCGGACGTGGTGAAGGACCACTTCCCCTCGATCATTGCGTCGCAGACGGTCGACGGCAAGCTGGTGGCGCTCCCGATCTTCACCGACGCGCCGGCGCTCTACTATCGCAAGGATCTGCTCGACAAGTACGGCGAGAAGGTCCCGACCACCTGGGAAGAGCTGGCCGCCACCGCCAAGAAGGTTCAGGACGGCGAGCGCGCCGCAGGGTCCAAGGACATCTGGGGCTACGTCTTCCAGGGCGCGGCCTACGAGGGCCTGACCTGCAACGCCCTCGAGTGGCTGAAGTCGAACGGCGGCGGCACGATCATCGATGCCGACGGCAACATCACCGTCAACAATCCCGAGGCCGTCAAGGCGCTGGAGATGGCGGCGGGCTGGATCAATACCATCGCGCCTCCGGGCGTCCTCTCCTACATGGAAGAGGAGAGCCGCGGCGTCTGGCAGACCGGCAACGCGGTCTTCATGCGGAACTGGCCCTATGCCTACGCGCTCGGCAACGGCGGCGACAGCCCGATCAAGGGCAAGTTCGACGTGGCCCCGCTGCCGTCGGGCGGTGGCGACAACACGTCGGCGGCGACCCTCGGCGGCTGGAACGTCGCGGTGTCGAAGTTCTCGCCGAACAAGGACGCGGCGATCTCGCTCGCCAAGTTCCTCGCCTCGACCGAAGTGCAGAAGCAGCGGGCGCTGCAGAACTCGCAGCTGCCCACAATCATCTCGCTCTACGACGATCCCGACATCGCCGCGAAGCAGCCGCTGATCCCGCGCTGGAAGGACATCTTCCTGAACGCGGTGCCGCGGCCGTCGGCGCAGACCAAGATCGCCTACAACGAGGTGTCGAACAAGTTCTGGTCGGCGGTGCACGAGACGCTGGCAGGCACGACGCCGGCGGCGGACAGCCTCGAGGTGCTCGAGGCCGACCTCGACGACCTCAAGGGCGGCGGCTGGTAAGTCGGGCCTGCGCTGCGCCGGAGGGCGGCGAACGCCCTCCGGCTGACGACAGAAAACCGGAGGGCGCGACGTGACAACCACCACGATCAGCGGGCGTCCGCCGCAAGGCGCCGGGGCGGCCATTCGCCCGGCGCGGCGGTCGGAGCTTCAGGCGGAGCGGGTTCGCGCCGCGCGGCTTTTCCTGCTGCCGATGATGGCAGCGCTGATGCTGGTCGCCGCCTGGCCGCTGGCCAGGACAATCTGGTTCAGTTTCACCGACACAACGCTCAGCGATCTGGCCGGCGGCAAGTTCATCGGCTTCGACAACTACCTGAGCATGCGCACGCTCTCCTCAGGCAAGGTGCTTTGGCGCGGCACGCTCGTCGACCCGGCCTGGTGGAATGCGGTCTACAATACCTTCCGGTTCGCGATCATTTCGGTTTCGATCGAGACGGTCCTCGGCTTGATGGTTGCCCTGGTGCTGAACGCCGAGTTTCACGGTCGGTCGATCGTGCGCGCTGCCATCCTTATCCCGTGGGCGATTCCGACCATCGTGTCTGCCAAGCTCTGGGCGTGGATGTTCAACGACCAGTTCGGCATGGTGAACGACATCCTGATGCGGATCGGCGTCATCGACCACAAGATCGCCTGGACCGCGAACGTCGACACCGCGATGTGGGCGGTGTTGATCGTCGACATCTGGAAGACGACGCCGTTCATGGCGCTCTTGTGCCTCGCCGGCCTGCAGATGATCCCGCGCGACATGTACGAGGCGGCGAAGATCGACGGCATCCACCCGGTGAAGGTTTTCTTCAGGGTGACTCTGCCGCTGGTGAAGCCCGCGCTGATGGTGGCGGTGATCTTCCGCCTGCTCGACGCGCTCCGCATCTTCGATCTGATCTACGTGCTGACGCCGAACTCGAAGGCAACGAAGACGATGTCGATCATCAGCCGCGAGAACCTGATCGACTTTAACAAGTTCGCCTACGGCTCGGCCCAGTCGACGCTGCTCTTCGTCATCATCGCGATCTCGGTGATCCTTTACATCTGGCTCGGTAAAGTCGACCTCGGGGGGCAGAAGCAATGAGCGCCGTCAAGACCGGAGCTTTCTACTTTGCCGTCGTGCTGATCGTGGTCGTCGCGGTGTTCCCGTTCTATTATGCGATCATCACCAGCTTCAAGACCGGCACCTCGCTCTTTGAGGTCAGCTACTGGCCGACACAATTCAACTTCGGCAACTACATCGACGTGATGCGGCAGGGCGAGTTCCCGCGCAACATCCTGAACTCGGTGTTCGTCGCCGGGATGACGGTGGCCTTCGCCCTCCTGCTCGGGGTCACCGCTTCCTACGCGCTCGCCCGCGTCCACTTCCGCGGGCGCACGCTGCTCCTGCTGACGATCCTTGCCGTCTCGATGTTCCCGCAGATCGCGGTCCTCGCCGGCCTCTTCGAACTGGTCCGCTTCATCGGCGTCTTCAACACGCCCTGGGCGCTGATCATCAGCTACACGATCTTCACGCTGCCGTTCACCGTCTGGGTGCTGACCACCTTCATGCGCGACCTGCCAATCGAGATCGAGGAGGCAGCGATCGTCGATGGCGCAACCCCTTGGGTGATCATTACCAAGGTCTTCATGCCGCTGATGTGGCCGGCGCTGGTGACGACCGGCCTCCTCGCGTTCATCGGCGCCTGGAACGAGTTCCTCTTCGCGCTGACCTTCACCTCGTCCAACACCACCCGGACCGTCCCGGTGGCGATCGCGCTCCTCTCGGGCGCGACCCAGTACGAGACACCCTGGGGCATCATCATGGCGGCTTCGGTGATCGTCACCGTGCCGCTGATCATCCTCGTTCTCATCTTCCAGCGCAAAATCGTCGCGGGCCTGACGGCCGGCGGTGTCAAGGGCTAACCCCGGGGGAAATCCAGAATGGCGCAGATCGAGCTCAGGGACATTCGCAAGACCTTCGGGGCGGTGCATGTCATCAAGGGAGTCGACCTCGACATCGTCGACGGCGAATTCATGGTCTTCGTGGGACCCTCCGGCTGCGGAAAGTCGACGTTGCTGCGGCTTATAGCCGGGCTCGAGGACATTTCCGGCGGGGACATGCTGTTCGACGGCCAGCGGGTGAACGACCTCGCGCCGTCGAAGCGCGGCATCGCTATGGTGTTCCAGAGCTACGCGCTCTACCCGCACATGACCGTCTACGACAACATGGCCTTCGGCATGAAGCTGGCGAAGGCCGGGGCAGCGGATATCAAGCCGCGCGTCGAGCGGGCGGCGAAGATGCTGCACATCGACCACCTGCTTGACCGGCTCCCGAAGCAGCTCTCCGGCGGGCAGCGCCAACGCGTCGCCATCGGCCGGGCGATCGTCCGCGACCCGCGGGTCTTCCTGTTCGACGAACCGCTCTCCAACCTCGACGCCGCGTTGCGCGTCGCGACCCGGCTCGAGATCGCCAAGCTGCACCACGAGATGAACAACGTCACGATGATCTACGTGACCCACGACCAGGTCGAGGCGATGACGCTCGCCGACCGAATCTGCGTGCTGCGTGATGGCGTCGTGATGCAGGTCGGCACCCCGACCGAGCTCTACGACACGCCGAACTCGATCTTCGTCGCCGGCTTCATCGGCTCACCGAAGATGAACTTCATCAACGGCCAGATCGCCAGGGGTTTCGGCGCCCACACCATCGGCATCCGCTCCGAGCATATCGTCGTCGACAACGACAATCCGGTCTGGAAGGGCGAGGTGGTCCACGCCGAGAACCTTGGCTCCGACAACTACCTCTTCGTCGAGGTCCCCGGCGCCGAGGAGCCGGTGCTGGTCCGCCAGGAGGGCAAGACATCGATCCCCTGGGGCGCCAACATCGGCATCCGCCCGATCCAGGAGAACATCCACCGGTTCAGCGAGGACGGCAAGCCGCTCCGCTGACGCCCCCCGCCGCCGTGGCTGTGTGCAGACGGCGGCGGCAATGACTCCGGGTCCGAACCCCACCAACCGCAAAGATCAGACTAACGCCGCAGCGGCTTGAATATGCCCCACCGTCGCCCGCGGTGTTCCGGCCCGCGGTGGCGCTGGCCGGAAAACG
>JAXMDH010000074.1:0-14801 GCA_046348915.1 Amaricoccus sp. | reverse complement strand
GGCTCGCCGCGCTCGACGGGCGCGGCGGCCAACACCCGTGGATGCCCTGTGCCTGAATCGCCTAGACGAGTGACGGCGGGCACAGGGCATTCTCCGATCTGCGCAAGTCCGGGCGACTGCGCTCCGCAAGTCCGTGTTTCAACATCGTCCGCGCACGGCGGCGCGAGACGTTCAACGCCGACGCCATCGCCAAGACGGAGGGGTAGGTGACCCCTTCATGGCTAACCGCGAAGGCGTTCGCTCTTTCGGTCGCTCGGCGGGGAGACGGAACCCGATCACATAGACCTTGTGCTCAACCATCAGTTCAGGTCGATCCGCGCCCCGGCGATCCGGACGCCCGCGGCGTCGAGCTCGATCGAGCTTCCGTTGCTCGCCAGCGTCAGCTTCGAGGCCGTGGCCGTGATCCGGGTCCCCCCGACGTCGATCACCAGCTCGCCGGCCTTGTCGTGCGGCCGGGCATTTGCGGCCGTGAAGCTCGACAGCGCAATCGTCGCGTCGGTCAGGTCGCCGCTCTCGCTTCGCACGGTCACGGTCTGCCCGACGACGGGCTCCCCCTGGATGCGCAGCGCCCCGCTCGACAGCGCCTCCACCGGAAGCCAGGGGCTCAGGAAGCCCTCTCCGAGATCCACCCGGTAGAGTCCCGCCGACTGGTTCGCTGCAACGATCTTGCCTTCGCGGACGCGCCCCCGGTTCCTCCGCTTCAGGTCGTCGATCTCCCGCGCGAGGTGCGCGAACATACCGGAAATGTCGTCAGGCGGGATTGCCATCGATCACCGGCTCATCAATCACGTATTCCTCGCCGCCGACATGAAGCGGTCCGTAGCCGAGCGCGGCGCTCTCCGTCGGGGTGTGCCCGAACCGCTCCCGCAGATGCTGAACCGTCAACGTCCCCGCCTCGGTGCCAAGCATCATCTCTGCCACGATCGGGGCGAGGTCTTCTCGGTCTTCGGCGATTGCGGCGACGAATGCCTCCCAGACACCACCGAGCGGAGCGCCCATCACCGGGTCCGGCTTGAGCGCCACCGTCACGACCATCTGCCGCGCCGCGAACCGCACGCCTTGCTCGGCGCTCACCGCGCGGCGCCGCTCGACCTTGACCACGCCGTCCGAAAGCCGCTTCCAGATCGTCGGCCATTTGCCCTCGCCGGCCAGCGCCGAGGCGATCTGCCGATCGATGATATCGAGCGCCATCTCGAAGGCCGCATCGGTCGCCGGAACCGTTGTTTCGAGCACGAGCACGCTCTCGCCGGTCTCCGGGTCGGTCTCCGTCATCGGCGTGGCGATCCCGAACTCGAGCACGAGGTCGACCTCGCCGTTCGCGTGGAGGTCGCGCAGCGGCGTTTCCGTCGCCCGGCCGTCATCCGCGTAGACCACGACGAAGGGGCGGTCCTCGGCCGTCCGCAGCGATCCGTCCGCGGCGATGTCAATGGCCCGGATATCGCTGTCCCGGACGTTCTCGCCCACCATCGTTCGACCCCGGAGCGCCTCGACGGTGGCGACCCGGAGCGCGAGCCTCGCGAGGCTCACTCAAGCCTCTCCGAGCTCGAAAACGAGCCGGCCGTGATCGCGGTCGTCAACGCGGAGCACCTCCCACAGTGGCGACCCCGCCCGCTCGATCGCCCGCACCTTGTCGCCCTGCCGGAGCAGGGATGCTCCCGCCTCCGACCGCGCGACGTGCAAGAGCGCCTTGCCGGCCGCGAGCCGCCTCCCCCAGGCTTGGCCGTCCGTCGGAGATATTGCCGAGCCCGCGCCCGTCCGCAGCACGCCGCGAACCGAAACGTTCTCGCGCGCCTCGTCCGCCCGCCCGCGCCCGTCCAGGAAGAGGAGGCTCACCTCCTCCGCCATCACCCCATCCACGGCGGCGATGGCCTGGTCCCGGAGGGTGTGGAACGGAGCGGGCATCAGGTGTTCCGCGCGCCCATCAGGGCGCCCGGGCGGGTGCAGATCTGCAGGGCGTTCATCTGCAGCTCGCCGTTGATGCCCTTGTCGTTGGGCATCGGCCACTGCTTGGCGTAGAGCCGTTCGCCGAGCGTGTTCACCGTCTCGATGTAGTCGGCCGGCGCGTGATAGGTCCGGAAGAGCCCAGGGACACCCATCGGGAAGAACCGCGCCTTGGTCGCGGCGATGCCGACGCCCTCGCCGTCGATCTCCCCGTAGTTCTCCCAGACGATGCCGCCGAATTCGAACATCGGGTTCGCCGACCGGTTGGGCCCAGTGTAGCTCTCCCGCAGGATCTGCGCATCGGACCAGCCCTTGTAGGTATCCCGCACCTCCTTGTGCTGGAGCAGCTGGTCGAAGAACGTGTCGCCGACGAAGGCGTGGATCGACGCGAACGGGACCGCGCCGAGCTTCGCCTTCATCTTGCGGATCACGCTGACGCACGCCTTGCGCAGGGCGCCGTCCGCGGGGGAGGCGTTGTCGAGGTCGAAGTCGACCTCGGTCTCCTCGGTCACGCCGAACGCGGAGAAGAGGTTCAGCGTCGAGCCATCGGCGTAGGTCACGATGCCGGTGACCGCGCCGAGCCGGGCGTGCTCCTCGGTCAGATCCATGTCCGAGGTCTGGACCGAGATCGTCTCGCCGACGACCTGCTGCACCGTCGCGAGCTCGGACTCGGAGCCCTTCGCCCGCACGCCCTGCACCTGGTCGGCCATCACCGCCCAGTCGCGCTGGAAGTGGGGGACGCTCAGGTTGAGCATGGTGCGCTTCGGCATGTCGCGGGTCTCGCCCGGGCCCCCGCGCGGCGTCGGCTTGACGAGCTGGAGGATGTCGCCGACGCGCTCGATCGCAATCGAGGTCGTGGTGATCGAGGACGGGTTGAACAGCCCCATCTCGCCGATGCGGCCGGGACGGTACTTCAGCGAGTTGATGAAGTCGGTCAGCGACGTGACGCTGAAGGCGTCGTTCTTGAAGATATCGAGCATCGTTACTGTTCCTGTTCTTCAGCGGACGATGATGCCGACGGCGGCCAGCTGGACATGCTTCGCCGCCTTCTTCGTGTCGTCATCGACCGACGCGGCATAGGCGAGCGTCTTGCCGTTCCACTCCGCGTCGCGGGTGATCGCCGCGACCGCCACGTCGGCGCTGGTGGCGTCCACGGGGTAGAGCAGCACCGCGGCCGCGACCTGCGAGCCGTCCGCGCCGGTGGCCGGCGAGGCCGTGTACTTGCCGCCGGCGGTGAGCTTGCCCAGCACCGTGCCGGCCGCGAGCACGCCGGCGCCGGAGGCGACGACGATGTTGTCGCGCGAGCGGTGGAAGCTGGCCTCGCTCAGGAGGCCCTCGGCGGCGTGCCGCCCTTCGGTCAGGATCGCCATGGGAACCTCCTCAGCGGCGAGCGTTGATCTTCGCGGCAGCGGCCTTCCAGCCGTCCGCCGCAGCCACGGGCGCGGACTTCTCGGGCCCTCCGAGCCCCGAGCCAGCGAGGCGCGCGCGCTCGTAGCCCTCGGCCGGGCTCTCCTCCGCGGCCTTCGGCGCCGCGGCGAGTGTGGCCTTGATCTGCTCGGCGCTCATCTCGGTCGCGGCACAGAGATGCTCGGCCAGAGCCTCGCGGCCCTTCGCCTCGTCAAGCGCGAGAACCGCCCTGCGGCGCTCGCGGTCGGCCTTGACGGCTTCGGCCGCCGCTTCCGCACGTGCCGTTTCGATGGCGGCGGCCGGATCATCCGCCGGGGTCTTGTCGCTCATGGGATTCTCCTTGCGAGCGGTGGGGGCGGCGGATGGTGCCGCCGGGTTCGCGGCCATGGCCGCGGCGCGGACGACGGGGACCCGCCATCCGTGTTCCTTCGCCAGCGCAACGAGGCGCTGCGGCGCATGGGCGTAGGCCTGGTACGGGAAGGCGGCCACTGGCTCGGCCTCGCCCTCGACCGCATCGGCGAACCCGGCCGCAACCGCCTCGTCGGCGTTGAACCAGGTCTCCGCCTTCATGATCTCCCGGCACTCGTCCACCGCCTTGCCGGACTTGCGCGCATAGCTGCGGGCGTAGGCGCCGGCCAGGCTGTTGAGGACGCGCACCGTCGCCTCGTGGTCCGCCGCGGTGCCGAAGGTGATGCCGGCAGGGTCGTGGATCATGAATACAGCATCGGTCGCCATAGTGACGGTCTCGCCGGCCATCGCGATCAGCGAGGCGGCCGAGGCCGCGACGCCCTCCACGAAGACATCCGTCCGCCCGGCTCGCTCGGCGAGCACCGATCGGATCGCCGCGCCTTCGGTGGCGTAGCCGCCGCCCGAGTTGATGTGCACGACGATCGCATCGTCGTCCTCGAACTCGCCGAGCGCCGCCAGCACTTCGCCATGCGTGAAGCCGTCGAACCAGGTCACTCCGTCGAGAACGACGGACGACTCGCCGACGTAGCCGGTCAGCGTCAGCCGGCCAGGCTGCGCAATCACTGCCATCTGATTTCCCTTTTCAGTAGGCGCGGAACCGCGCGCCCATCGCGAACCGGCGCCGCCGGCCCTGCGCCTCGGCGCACCGCGCCTCCGCATCCGCCAGAAGCTGGCGCAGCGCCGCCATGTCGGCCGAGCGATAGGTCACGTCGTCCTCGCCGAACCGCACCCGCACCACGGACCTGCCCATCGCGAGGTCCCGGATCGCATCGCGAAGCGCCTGCGCCTCGTCGCACGGGTCGGGAAGCTCAGGCATCCTCGCGCCTCCCCTCGGCCGCAGCGCCGAGCGGACCCGCACCGTCGCCGCCGGTCTTCCGCCCGAACGGATGCGGGATGCCGGCAGCGGTCAGTCGCTCGACCTCCCGGCCCATCTGGTCGATGCCCTCTTCCCAATCGAGGCCTCGCTCGGCCCAGATCTCCTGCAGCGTGCCCGCGCCGATCTCGAGCCGCACCTTGTCCGCCAGCGCATCCTTGTACGGGTCTGCGCTCGGCCGCGCCGGGCCTCGCCACTCGGCATCGACGACCCGCTCCCGGTTCGCCGCGAAGGCCCGGTAGCCGCCCTTGAACGGGATGCGGCCGGTCCCGATCATCTCGTCCAGCCACGGCTCATAGATGCCCTGCGCGAAGGGTGCGGCGATCCGCTCCCGGCGCCGGACGACGGTCGGCCAGACCGACGCCACCGCCATCCGCGTGCTCGAGTAGCTTGCCGACGAATGGTCCATCGTCAGGCTCTCGACCGTCACCCCTATGCAGCGTGCCGTCTCGCGCAGCAGGCTGAGCTGGAACGGCTGGTACTGCGGACCCGGCGTCGCCGACGAGTGCAGCGTCAGGCTCTCGCCCGGGCCGAGGTGGTTCACCTGGCTCGCCCCGCCGCCGATCGACAGCGCCTTCGATTTCAGCGCGTCGATCCTCTGCTCCCAGACCGTGAAAAGGTCGGCCGCGAGCTCCTTCGCGCCATCGAAATCCATATCCTCGAGCTGTTCCAGCGCCTGAAACGCGATATCCGATGGTTCCGGGCTCTGGATCGTGGCGGCGAACGCCGTCTGCAACAGCGCTGTCGTCAAGGTCGCATCCGCGAGCTGGTCGCTCTGCGCGATCACCCGAAACGCCGGCGCCAGCGGCGAGATGCCCCGCGGGCTGTTCGGAGTCGCGCCGCGGTCCATGACGTGCACCACCTGCGCGAGATCGCCGCTGCGCGCCATGATGTCGACGTCGCGCTCGATCCCGCCCTCGTTCCGCCGGAAGCGGTAGGCAACCGGCCGGCCGAGCTCGTCGTGCGAGATGCCCTGATCCCACCCCTCGAAGGCGCTGGTGTGCCGCGTCAGCCGGTGTGGCGACACCAGCCGGACCTTGGTCCCGGTCTGCACCCCGTGCCGCGCCCGCTCCCGCGCCGACATGAAGTCGATGACGCCGACGGCCTCGCCGGCGGCGAGATAGTACCGCACCGCGCCGTCGAGCATCTCGGCGACCGTCGCCTTGCCCTCGATGTCGCACTCCTGCGGACTCCACGACCAGCGGCGCCACTCCCCCTCGACGAGCCGGCACCACGTGGCGCGCTCCTGCTCGCTGTACCCGAGACGGGACAGGTCCGGCCGGCAGTTGAGCTTCAGCTCCGGCCCGACCATGTCGGCGATGATCTGGTCCGCGGCCCCGGCGATCCAGCCGGAGTTCTGCATAAAGTCCACCGCAAGGGCGTACGCCCGGTCGGCCGCCTCGTGCACGTCCCGCTTGATGTCGCGCGTGACCGCACGGCGCATCGACAGGATGCCGGTGCGATCGTGCCCCATGTACCGCGCCGTGTGGCGCACCGGACGGCCGGCGGCATCGAGAAGCTTGGTCAAGAGTAGGCCTCCCAGCGCTTCCTCGGTCGGTCATGACCGCCGCCCGCCAGCGCCGCCCGCCGCGCCTCAGGATTCAGCGTCGTCACCGCATGCCTGGCTGCGATGGCGTACACGGCGCAGTCAAGCGCCTCCACCGGCGCACGATCACGCACCGGCTCGAAAACCTGCATCATCCTACCGCCCCGGCGCCGCCACACCCGCCGCTCCGACACAAGCTGTTCGAACCAGTGCGCCGGCAGCGACGCCGAGAAGCGCATCGCGCCATCATTCATCCGCAGGCGGTTGAAGATCGTCGACTTCACGGTGTCGACGCCGACGATCCAGTGGCGGCCACGCCCGGCCTCACGGCGCTTGATCTTGCTCTGCTCCGCCCGGATCGGCGGGCGTCCCCCGCCCTGGCCCTTGATCGCCATCACGCGATCGTTCGGCTTCGACCAGCAATAGGCGTAGACCGCATCCGTGTTGTTGCCGTCCCCCGAGTCCACCGCCGTCCGGTCGATCCTGATCCGCCCCCCGAGCGGGTGCTCCCAGCTCGTCGCCAGAAGCTCGTCGAGCTCGTTCCACGTGATCCCGTCCTGCGGCGATCCCCAGATCACATGATGCGCGAGCACGTCGATGCGCTCGATCTGCACCTCGGCGTCCGCCTCGCACGGCGCGAAGCCAAGGATCGTCGCCTCGAGCCGGTCGCCCTGAACGTCAACCCCACAGGTCAGCAGCAGCACGTCCTCGGGGCACTCAAGAACAACCCCATCCTCATCGTGTGAGCCCAGCCCAATGGGAATTCGCCGCGAGCAAAGCTCCTCATGGTCGAGCCGGTCCGAGCTCTCTTCCCACCGCTCGGCGAGGTAGGTCTCCACGAACGGCCGCAGCTTGTCCGGGTCGTCTTTCGCCGCCAGGAACTCACGCGCCAGCATCCCCCACTTCGCATTCGGAAGAAGCGACACCAGCACGTTGAGGTGAAAGCCCGCGTGCCCGATCACCTCCGGGTTCCGCGCGAACCAGTCTCCTGCCTCGACGAGCTCCGCTTTCCGGCGCTCGGGGATCGTCGCGGCGCAGTGCGGGCACTCCAACTCCGCCAGGTCAGGCTGCCCGCTCGGCCACTTCAAGTGCTCCCAGAGCGGCTGGAATCGCTGGCCGCACTCCGGGCACGGCAGGCGAAACACCCGCCGATCGCTCTCCTCATACGCCGCGATGATCGACGATGCCTCGCCACCCTTCGGCGTGGACCCGCGGATGATCTTCCGATCCGCAAACGACATGGTGCGGTTGATCGCAAGCGTGACGGGATCGCCCTCGTCCAGAGGCTCGAACCCATCCTCCTCGTCGATCAACAGGATGCGCGCGTTGTGCCGCCGCAGGTTCCGCGGCGAGCGCGCCGCCTTCACCTTCAGGAAACCGCCAGGGAACCGGCGATGCGTCAACGTCGACCGCCCGTTCGGATCAGCCCCCGGGTCGAGCAACCCCCGCGTCGCCCGCGCCGCCGCGGCGATCGGCTCCAGGTCCGACACCACGTAGTCCCGGCAGTCCTCCTCGGTCGGCAGCACCATCAGCAGCGGAGACGGCTCGTTGATGGCGTAGTTCAGAACCGCCCCGGTCAGCAGCGTCGAGTACCCAACGCGAACCGGCTTGCGCACCGTCACCCGCTCGATTTCCGGGTCCGAGATGGCCTTCGCAATCCCACGTTGAAACGGCCAGAGCCGGACCTTGCCCGCGGTGGCGGTCACGTCCTGCGGAATCGACATGTGGCGCTCGATCCACTCCGAAAGCGGCAGCCGCTCCGGTGGCCTAAGCGCCGGGAGCGCCCTCGCCCTCAGGATCGAGGAACTCAGAACTCCGGTCATCGTCCGCCGATCTCGTCAGCATGTCCCGCACCACCTCGCCGAGCACATGCACGTCGTGCTTCGACAGGTGCGGCAGCCGCTGTTGCGCCATCACCGGAACCGTCAGCATGTTCGCCCGGACCAGCGCGAGGATGTCCTGCCATTCCGCGACCACATCGTCCGCGCCGACCAACTCGCCCCGCGCCACGGCGTTCTTCAGGTCGACAGCCTCGCGCTGCGCCTTCGCCAGAAGCGCCCGCTCCTGCGTCAGGTCCGCCGCTTCCTCGACCGTGCCATGCCCAGACGCCACCGACCGGAGCCCGGCGCAGTAAGCCTGCAACGTCTCGCCAAGAGCGAACCGACCGCGCCCCTTCGACGGGATGCGACCCTCGCGAACCGCCTTTCGGATCGCCTCCGCCGAGACCCCGGTCAGGGTCGCAAGCTGCTGCGTCGTCACTTCCATCACGAACAGTGATGACACGCACAACCCCTATGCAATTTCGTTATGGAGCGAAATCCGGGGGTCGCGCGCCCCCGCAAAGGCCCGGGGGCCGGTCAAAGGGACCCGAGTTAGGGGGGCTATGGCCGCCCGCCGCACAGCGTGATGGTCGCCGCCCTTGGGACGGGCAGGCTCGCGCTCAGGGCACGAGCTTGTCGAGGACGCGCTTGACCCGCTCGTCGAGAAGCGGCGCCGCTGTCTCCCTGAACGCCTTGGCGGTTGCGCCCTTCAGCATCTCCGCCGGGATAGCCATCCCCGAGCGGGCTTGCGTAATGCGTGTGCCGGTCTTGTTCAGGCGGCGGAACACATGGCCGCCGAACGCCTTGACCATCACCCGGTCTGGGAAGACGCCGCCCTTCATGAAGGTGCCGGGGAAAAGTTGGCGCTTGCCCCACGGGATCGCTGTCACCCCCTTCCGGGTTTCGCGAGGCGCGAGGTACTTGAGCCTGACGTTGCCGCCGTGGGTCACCATCCCGTACGACAGCTTGCCCGGCCGGGCGAGGCTCGGATTGCCAATGGCCTTCACGATGGTCTTTCGGGGCAGCCCGGTCTGCGCCGTCAGGTTTCGGACCACCTGCGTCTTCGCGCGATTGCCCACCTGGTTGACGATCCTCGGAAGGGCCTTGGGGAAGCGGCGATCCAGCTCATCCAGACGATCGCCGTACTTCTTGAGGTGATCGTCTGCCCATCTGACGGAGATCTCAGCCAACGGCTCCTCCCCGAAAATGACAACGCCCGCGAGCATCTCTGCTCCGGGCGCACGTCCTCGACATCACAAATGGCCGATTTCCTCGGGCTCGTCAAGTGCATCACGCTTCCTTCGCCACAGCCGCCAGCCCGGCCAGAAACCGCGCCATGTGCCGTACCGGCTCGTCGCCGAGAACCACGCTCTTCACCTCGGACGCTACGCCATTGCCGGCCCTGCCCAGCACGCCCTCCATGTGCATCATGGCGCCCGTCGCTGACCTCACCTTCTCCTCCTCGGACCGATCGTCCCAATCGCCGTCGATCTCGACGCCGTCGCTGCCGAATTCCTCTGGCAGCAGCTCCAGGTTCATGCCGGCAGCGTAGGGTGACGGCGCGCCGATGGCATGCCAGTAGCGAGCGTAGACGCCGCGGATGCGCTGGATCGTGTCCCAGAGCGTCGGCACGTCGAGACTCCGGTCGGCCAGGATGCGTCGAAGGTCCGGAGTGGTAGCGATGGCCCGCCCTGCAGCGCAGCCGAACCATGGGTCACGAGCCGATGCCAGCGCCTTGGACATAGCGGCGTTGTTCGCGTGCTCGATGTTGCGAGATGCCTTGGCGAACGCCTTGGCGCGCTTCTTCGGGTCGGTGATGCGCATGTCCGGCTCGGGGGCTGGAATTTCCTCGGGAAGGGTACCGGCGAACCGCGCCCGCCGAACCAAGGCGGGTCGCATCGTCTCGGCTGCTTTGGTCTGGCTCATCGGTTCTCCTGTCCCGCTCGGCCGCCTACGCGACTGACTTGTCTGCCCGGGCGCCTACCCATAGACCCGCAGCTCCGGCCAGCGGGCGCAAAGCCTCGCCCAGAGAGCCGGGTTGTTTTGACGCAGTCGCTGCCCCTGACCGCTCGCCCATATGCCGTCGCCGCCGGGACCGAAGATGTAGGTTGTTTCCGACCGCTCGTGCTCGCGGTCCTCGGCGTGGTCGTATGTCGCGAGCCACGGCAGATCGTGGGCGAGCAGATAAGCCCAGACGTCCCGACCGGCCCAGTCGGCGAGCGGGTGGCAGGTCCACTCCTGGCGCGAGGCCGCTCGGTACAGAGTCCCCTTGGTTCGAATCACAGCTCGGCGACGGGCGCTCTCGTCCTTGCGCATCCCCCAGAACAGCCCGTCGAGCGCCGCCGCCTCAACCGCATCGCTGATGCCTGCCCGGTAGGCGCGGTCGTGACGCGCCAGCGAGCGGCGGTCATGATCGGTCTCTGCCGAGACGATGGCGCGGCCCTCGCGCTCCCACAGGTCCCAGTCGCCGGCGATCAGCGCCGTCACCACCTCGCGGTTGAGGCGGCGGCCGACGGCGAGGGCCGTCATCGTGTTCTCCTCGGGGATTTCGGGGGCGTGGTAGTGGAAGAACGGGCCATCCCAGCCTGCCGCGCAGGCGATGTGCGCGAGAGCGACGCTGTCCTTGCCGCCGGACAGGCCAACCCCCCAGCGCCCCGGGACCCGGGCTACGGCGTCCCGCACGATGGCCTTGGCGCGCTCGACGCGACGCCGATGCACCGGGAGGCGAGCATACAGCCGGTAAGCCTCCGCCTCATGCGGTTGCATGACGCTCCTCCGGCATCGCGCACTCGACCGCCCCGAGACGCGCCGGCGGGTGCAGGCCCCACGGCATCGACATGCGATCCGGAAACTGCGCCGCCGGGAGCGGTCGGTGCGTCCGGGCGATCTCCGCGTCGCCCGGAGCGATCTCCCACCCCGAGACGAGGCCGCAGCCGATGCCGCGCCAGGCGCGCTGCCTGACGTGAGGCGAATGCCTCGATCGGCTCACCCCACGCCTGCACGATCGGGCCAGGCCAGATGCCGACCGCGCGGCAGCGGGCCTCTACGACGGCCATCATCGCTGCCTCGCGTTGCGCCTTGCTGGCGCGCCTGATCTTGCCGCTCTCGTCTCGGGGTGCGCCTTCGATGCGGGGGCGTCCGCGCTTCCTCTTCGCCATCAGAACGTCTCCGGGGCTGAGTTGATGACGGCAGCGCGGGCAGTTCGCTCGGCACCGTCGTTCGCATGCCTCTCGGCGAACGCCATCGCCGCCTCGATTTCCCGACAGCCGATCGCAGCCAGCCTCTCGCGGGTGACGAAGTTAGGGTTCACCGGGCGATTGCCGGCCAGCCACTCGCGAAGTTGGGCGCGCCTCCATTCCTCGCGCTCGTCGCCGGTGGTTGCGTCCTGCTTGACGTCGAGGGCTGACGTAGGCGCCTCCTGAGCGGCCTTGAGCGCCTTAGCGAGGTGCGCGATCGTCGGCCAATTGCGGCCCGTGTAGGACAGCCGCAAGCAGCGGGCGAGCGCCTGGCCCATCTGGTGGAACCGCTCCGCCGACATCAGCGGCCACTCGGCGTTGAGGTCTGCTACCATGTCGCGGAGCTCGGCTCTGGCGGTAGTGTCGTCGAGGTGCGGAGGACGGGTGTAGCGCGGCAGGATCGTTTCCCTGAGGAGGGTGCCGATCGCGTTGGTGCGCTCTTCGTAGGTCATCTGGCGATCGCTTTCGGGGTTGCCATGAGGCGGGCCACGTCATCGGCTGCGGAGATGGTCGCTAAACCACGCAGGTCGTCGGTGCTCGTCAGGCCCCGGTTGGCGGCGTGGGTGTGGTCGTCGTTCCAGCGCTCGCCTTTCAGCCATGTCGCGAAGTGCGGGATTTTATCGACCGGCGTGCCCTTGACCGCCGGGATGAATACCCGGAGCGACGCGGCGATCGTCTCGTAGCTGGCCTTTGCGCGGGCTTTCACCCATGCCTTCCGGGCAGCTCCCACGCCGACTTGGCGAGGGTAGTAAGGCCAAACCCTCTCGAACTCCGACACAAGCGCCGAAGGCGCGGCCTTTTGCGCCGCCGGACATTGGGGGGTAAGGGGGGTATTCTTCTCTCCCTCTATATCTCTATCTTTATCTGCTTCATTTTTGCTTGAAGCTTTTGCTTCGCGTATGTCATTGTTTTCCCTTGCGATCGTGCGCGAAAACCCGCTGGAAATCCCGCCTTTGCGTCCGAATTCCGCGCGGTTTTCACGAAGTTTTTCGCAGGTTTTCGCCTCGGTTTCAGCGCGTTTTTCGTGAAGCATGCCATCGACGAGGAAGAGCTTACCCATGCCGATAAGCTCCTCGATCGTGCGCCGCGCTTTGGCCGCCCCTATGTCCGCGAAGTGCGCCGCGACGTGCTGCGGCTGGTTCGGCGTCTCCCCGCCGCCCTCGTAGATCAGATCGATGATGAGGCTGTAGACGGCAGCTTGCGCGACGGTCATCCGCGCAGCCATAATGGCCATGCGGATAGCCTGCGGGTCGCGCTTGTACCACTCGAGGCCACGTTTCACGGCTCAAGCGGCCCCTCGATTTTGTCGAGGACGCGCGGCATCCCGTTCGGGGCAATCTCGCCTATCGCCTGAGCCAGCCGTCGATCGCGCCCAGCCGCCTCGATCCGCTGCAGCCGCGTCAGCAGATCCAGCGACGCCGCTTCGAGCTGCTCGATGCGGGCGATGGCCTCGTCGAGGGTGGGCCTGCGTGGCATCATCCCTCCCGCTTCGGCTTGGGCAGGGCGATGCCGGCGCGGCGGAGATCGAACAGGGCCTCGTGAACAGCGGGCCACGGGGCGCCGATCGCCACTGCGATTTCCTTCAGGCCCTCGCCTTCGCGGTAGCGCCGCACCATCTCGTTGACGGCGGCGTGTTCGATCCCGCGCCGGGCGAGGCTGCGGATGATCGTCCGGACGGCATCAGACCGCCACGCGGCCATTTCTTGGCGAGCGGCTGGATCGAGGATCATGCCGCCCTCCGTTCGGAGGCCCGGCTGAGCGCTACCCGCTGCCAGGGCTCCAGCCCCTGCCAGCCGGCCAGCGCTACGGCGATGCGGCGGTAGTCCCAGCCGGTGATGACGTGGACGTCGTCGACGCCGAGGTGCTGGTCCCGGATCATCATGGCTATGTCGCGATCCTTGAGGGGGCGCCGGTCTATGCGGGCGGGGGTGGTCATGCGACCACCGCGGCGTTCGGATCGGCCGATATGGCCAGGTCCGGGCAATTCGCGGCAACCAGCGCGGCCGCGATCGGCGGGCAGACGCTGTTGCCGCACGCGCGCCCCTGCGCCTCGGCGGTCAGCGCTACCGGCCGCCCGTCGGCGTCGATGCCGGTCTCGATCACGTAGCTGTCCGGGAACCCCTGCGCCCTGAAGCGCTCCCGCGGCGTCAGCATCCGCATGCCGATGTCAACGATGGCGTAGGTCTGCCCGTCGATCTCGACCGTCACGAGGCTAAACCGCGGCTTCGTCGGGATCGTGTGCATCGGCTCGTCGGCCGGCGTGTTCTGCTCGCTGCCGTAGTAGGCATCGAGGAAGGCAGCCACGACGCCGGCATGCCCGCCGGTGCTGATGGTGCGCGCTGGCTCGTCGGCGGGCGCTCCGGCCTCGTTGGTACCGTGCAGGTTGGCGAGGCTCGCGGCGATCAGCCCGTGCCGATTGCCGCCGGACGTGTCAGTCGCCAGCGGCTCCTCCGCCGAGCGCGACCGATCCTTGCCGCCATCGCCGTCGCCGTAGAAGCTAGTCAGCGTGGCCGCCACTATGCCGATCGGCGCCGCGCCGCCCGGGCGCTTCACGTAGCTGTTCGCGGTGATCGTAGGCGCTGGCGCGTCGAGGTCGGCGCCGGTGTTCGTCGGCGCACCTGCCGTCCGGAGCTCCTTGGCCTTCGTCCACTCGGGATCGCCGAGCGTCCGCTTGTAGCGACGGCGTGACTGGTCCCAGACGTTCTGAACCGCGCGCGTGTAGAACGGATGCTCGGCGCTAACGAAGATCTCTGGCACGCCTTGGCCGAAGACGGAGACGAGCGGCTTCACGGTCTGCATCGTGGCGTAGACCGGGCGATAGCGGCCACGGTGCGTGAGCACCATGTCGCCCACTTCGATCGTTTCGATCGGCCGATAGCCGCGTTCGGTAAGGATCAGCGTTCCGGCCGGGAAGCAATCCGGCGAGGCCCAGAGAAGGCCGATCAGCTCGCCCGGCCGGACGCTCATCGGATCGACCGCCCAAATGTCGTTGCTCAGGTGCAGCGTGTCCGGGTGGTTCGCCCGATGCATCGCCAGCGCCACGGGATTGTGGTTGATCGCGACGTCGGGCGAGCGGCCGAGAGCGAGTTCGATCCCTGTCGAGGCGCCACCACCGCCGGCGAAGCTGTCGATGATCAGCTCGCGCGCCGTCACCGCACCCCTCCATCCGCCACCCGCAGAGCCACGAGGACGCATCCACCGCGGACGGGTTCGGCGACGCGGAACGCCCACTGCCAGAGGCTGTCGTCGACGCCGGTCGCGTCAGCGATCCCATCAAAGTACGCCTTGCCCTGGGAAATCATGCCGTCGAGGTCGCGTCGTCGCCGGTCGGGCGGCTGGAAGGTCACGTCAACGGAGAGCGGTTGCGCAGCCCCGTCAGGGCTCTTGGGGAACCGGACGACGCCAGCCTCCCGAGCGCAGCAGTAGGCGTCCCAGCGAGCCTTGCGCTTCGAGTTGGCGAGGGCCAGACGATGCACCCTCGCGTTGGGGTGCAGGGCCTTGGACGCCCA
>JAXMDH010000073.1:0-15345 GCA_046348915.1 Amaricoccus sp. | reverse complement strand
TGTGCGCCTCCTGGAACTCGGACATGTTGATGGTGATGAGGTTCTGCTCGCCGCCATAGAGGGTCTCGGCCAGCGCCAGCGCGGTCTCGGTCTTGCCGACGCCCGAGGGGCCGCAGAGGAGGAAGACGCCGACCGGCTTTTCCGGGGCGCCGAGGCCGGCGCGGCTGGTCTGGACGCGGCGGGCGATCATCTCCATCGCGTGGTCCTGGCCGACGACGCGCTCGGCGAGGATCGAGGCGAGGTTCAGCGCCTTCTCGGTCTGGCTCGTCAGCATCCGGCCCGTCGGGATGCCGGTCCAGTCCTGGACGACGGCGGCGACGGCGTTGCGGTCGACGGACGGGAGGATCAGCGGGGTCTCGCCTTGAATAGTGGCGAGGTCGGTCATGAGCGACCGGAGCTCGGCGATGTCGGCGTCGCGGTCGGGGGGTGGTGGGGCTTCGGCGGGCGGGGGTGGTGAGTCCCTGCCGTCGGCCTCCGGCATCGCGGGTTCGAGGGCGGGTGCTTCGGCGGCGGCGTCGAGGGGGACGCCCTTGCCGCGTAGGCGGGCGCGGAGATCGAGGATTTTGGCGACGAGTTCGCGTTCCTCGGTCCAGCGGGCCTCGGCGGCCTCGATCATCGGGCCGATGTCGGCGAGCGCGGTTTCGACGCGGGCGCGGCGGTCGGTGGCGTCGAGGCCGATGGCTTCCTCGCGGGCGATGATGCCCGACTCGACCTCCAGCATCTGGCGGCGGCGGCGGAGGTCCTCGACCTCGGCGGGCGTCGCGTGCTGGGAGACGGCGACGCGGGCGCAGGCGGTGTCGAGGAGGCTGACGGCCTTGTCGGGGAGCTGGCGGGCGGGGATGTAGCGGTGCGAGAGGCTCGCGGCCGCGGCGATCGCCTCGTCGAGGATCTGGACCTCGTGGTGCTTCTCGAGCGTCGCGGCGACGCCGCGGAGCATCTGGACGGCGGCGGCCTCGTCGGGCTCCTCGACCTTGACGACCTGGAAGCGGCGGGTGAGCGCCGGGTCCTTCTCGATGTGCTGCTTGTATTCGGACCACGTCGTGGCGGCGATCGTGCGGAGCTCGCCGCGAGCGAGGGCAGGCTTGAGGAGGTTCGCGGCGTCGCCGGTGCCGGCCGCGCCACCGGCGCCGATCAGGGTGTGGGCCTCGTCGATGAAGAGGATGATCGGCGTTTCCGACGACTGGACCTCCTCGATGACGGCGCGCAGGCGCTTCTCGAACTCGCCCTTCACGCTGGCGCCGGCCTGCATCAGGCCGACGTCGAGCATGCGGAGGCTGACGTTCTGCAGGCTCGGGGGCACGTCGCCCTGGGCGATGCGCAGCGCGAAGCCCTCGACGACGGCGGTCTTGCCGACGCCGGCCTCGCCGGTGAGGATCGGGTTGTTCTGGCGGCGGCGCATCAGGACGTCGACGATCTGGCGGATCTCGGGATCGCGGCCGATGACCGGGTCGATCTTGCCGGCGCGGGCGCGCTCGGTGAGGTCGGTGGCATATTTGGCGAGCGCCGAGTCGCCGCCGGGGGCGCGGCGCGGGGCTGCTTCGGCGGAGGGCTCGGGCCTGGCGCTGCCGCCGCCTTCGATCGAGCCTGACAGCACGTCGTCGAGGCGCGACCCGAGGGCGTCGGGGTCGATCTTGTCGAACTCGGCGCTGATCTTGCCGATCAGGCCTTCGAGGACGGGGACCTTGAGGGCGCCGAGGAGGATGTAGGCGGAGCGGACGGTCTCGTCGCCGAACTCGAGCGAGCCGTAGCTCCAGCCCTCCTGGATGGCGTGGAAGACGTGGTCGGAGAAGTCCTGGATCGAGGTGGCGCCGTAGGGGAGCCTGTCGAGGGCGAGCGTCATGTCGGCGGCGAGGTGCGCCGGGTCGACGCCGGCCTCGGCGAGGATCAGCTGGACGTCGCCGCGGTCGGTGAGCGCCAGCTGCTCGACGAAGTGGGCGAGCTCGACGTAGGGGTTGCCGCGCAGCTTGGCGGTGTCGGCGGCCGCCTTGAAGGCCCGCTGGCAGGCCGGGTCGAGGCGGGCGACCAGCTCCTTGCGCTTGAAGACTTGCGACGAACGCCGTTCGGCCATGCCGTCCCCCAATCCGGTTGCTATGCCGCAAACGAAAGGGCAAGCTTGCCACAGATCGCGGGTATTTTCAAAACGTCGTGGAGCCCCGGCGCATGATCGATCCGCTGCCCGGGGACATCTTCCAGAAGGGCCAGGTGATCAACAACACCTACGAGATCGAGGGGGTCCTCGGTCGCGGCGGGACCGGCGAGGTGTACCTGGCGCGGAACCAGATCACCGGGCGGGTGGTGGCGGTCAAGGCGCTGAACCGGGCGTTCTCGGCCAACGAGGCCTACATCGAGCTGATGAAGCGCGAGGAGGAGATGCGCAATCTCTCCTCCGACGCGGTGGTGCGCTACACCGAGTGCAGCCGCAGCGCCGAGGGGCATGTCTACCTCGTGATGGACTACGTCAACGGCGCGGCGTTGTCGGAGCTGCTGGAGCGTGGGGGTACGCCGGCGCGCGACCTGATGGTGGTCGCGCACCGGGTCGCGGAGGGGCTGGTCGCGACGCATGCGAAGAACATCGTCCATCGCGACCTGTCGCCCGACAACATCATCCTCAGGGGCGGCGATCCGTCGCAGGCCGTCATCATCGACTTCGGGATCGCCAAGGACGCCAACGCCGGGGCGCGGACGATCGTCGGGAACGACTTCGCCGGCAAGTACGAGTATGCGGCGCCCGAGCAGCTGAACGGCAAGGCCGAGCCGCGGTCGG
The DNA here is from genome assembly GCA_046348915.1 of Amaricoccus sp. Classification (GTDB taxonomy): domain Bacteria; phylum Pseudomonadota; class Alphaproteobacteria; order Rhodobacterales; family Rhodobacteraceae; genus Amaricoccus. The sequence continues at coordinate 12,581 of JAXMDH010000073.1, read as the reverse complement.
ACCTCTATGCGCTCGGGGCCTCGCTGCTGGCGACGTTTCGCGGGCAGGTGCCGGACGTGGGCGGCAGCCCGGGCGAGGTCGTCGCGCGCAAGCAGCGACCGCTCGACACCCAGGGCGTGCCCGAGCCGCTCAGGGGGCTGATCGACGACCTGACCCAGCCCGACCCGGCGCGGCGGCCGCCGAGTGCCGCCGCGGTCGTCGCAGAGATCGAGCGGCAGCTGAAGCCGTCGACGAAGGGCCCCGCCGGAACGGTCAAGGCCGGCGGGCGCCGGCGGGTCTGGCCCTGGGTGGCGGTGGCGGCGGTGCTGGTGCTGCTCGCGGCCGGCTGGTTCACCGGCTCGCGGGGCTCCTGCCGGCGGGCTGCCGACGGCGAGCCCCTACGTTCTGACCGCCGAGCGGGCGGCGGACGGGACGAGCCGGCTTCGAGGCGACGCGCCGAGCGAGGCGGCGCGGACGGCGATCGTCGGGGCTTTCGAGGCGGCGGTGGAGCGGCACTGGCGGCGGACAGCGTGAAGCTGGCGACGGGCGCGCCGGTCGACGGATGGGACGCGGCGGTGGCCGGACTGATCGCCGCGGCGAAGCCGCTCGGCGAGTGGCGGCTCGACCTGAAAGACCGCGACGCGAGCCTGTCCGGCGTCGCACCGGACACAGCGACCCGCGACGCGGTGACGCGGAATTTCACCGCGGCAGCCGCATCGGCCGGTCTCACGCCGAGCCTGCGGCTGGCGGCGGGGCCGGCGCGCCTGGACGCGGCGGCGGTCGAGGCGATCGTTCGGCCTTTCGAGGACTGCGGGCCGCTGAGCGTAGCGCCGCCCGCCGGCGGGAGCTTCCCGCTCGGGAGCAGCGTCGCCGTCGCGGGCAACGTCGCGGATGCGGCGACGGCGGAGAAGCTGAAGGGCGCGCTGAGCGCGGGGATCGGCGACCGCACCGCGCGCGTCGATGCGGCGGTGCTCGATCCGACGCTCTGCGGCCTGGTTTCGCTGCTGCCGGCGGTGCCGGCTGGACCGCTGTCGATCGGGCTCGGGTACGGCGACCGCGACGGGCCGAACACGACCGGGACCTATGCCGTCGGCGACAACCCGGTCATCGACGTGCTGCTGCCGGCCCAGCCCGACGACGGCTACCTCTGGGTGGCGATCGCCGACGTGACCGGGAACCTGTTCAACCTCCTGCCCAACCTCGGCCGGCCGGATGCGGGGGTGGCATCGAACGGCGTCGTCGAGGGCGAGACGCGGCGGGTACGGGTGGCCTTCGGCCTCACCGACGCCAAGGACGATCCGAAGACACGGCCGTACTTCAAGGTCGACGACACCTTCGGCAAGAGCCTGATGATCGTCTTCCGCACCGATCGGCCGCTCTTCGACACGCTGCGGCCGACCACGGAGACGGTGGCGTCGTTCATCCAGGATCTGAAGCCGGTGCTGCAGGCCGGACAGGTGCGGATTCTCGCGCTGGCGACGCAGGTTATCGAGTCGGGCGGCTGACGCGGGCGAGGTCGGGCAGCCCCCGCGAATCTTGCGCGGGAGGGGCATTCATGCGTATCATGATGAATTGTTCGCTGAGAGCCGGAGATTTCGCTCGTGCTCGATCTAGCGCCGTGGCTGACGCCGATCGAAGGGGAGAACCCCTGCGGGAGCGACCTCGCATACGACGATGATTTCGCGGCACTTGTGCAGCGGCTTAAGGCGCAGGCGGACCTCAGCGACAGCAGCGGGGCCGAGATCGACTGGGCGGCGGTGCTCGCCGACGCCGATGCGCTCCGGGCGCGCGGGCGCGACCTGCGGCTCATGGTCATCGTGGCGCGGGCGCTGGTGAACCAGGACGGCTTCGCGGGACTGGCGGACGGGCTGACGCTGATCAACCGGGCCGCCGAGGCGCATTGGGATACGCTGCATCCGACCTCGCCGCAGCGGCGGATCAGCAGCCTCGGCATGCTCGAGGACCGGAACGGGATACTCGGTGATCTGCGGAAGCGGATCGCGGTCAATGCGCGGAGCTTCGGGACGTTCACAGTCGCCCAAATCGAGCGGTCGGCGGCAGATCTCAACGAGATCACCGCGGGGATGAGCGACAAGGAGCGGGCGACGGCCGCCGGCGAGCACGAGGAGCTGGCGTCGCGCGTCAGCGGCGCCTGCAGCTGGGTCGCTGAGCATTTCCCCGAGGAGATCGGGGAGTTGTCGGGCGACGTTGCGGCGGCGTCGGCGGCGCTGCAGCAGCTGCAGCGCGATGTGGGCGGGCGGCTCGGGCCGATGTTCAAGCTCGCCGAGCTCGAGAAGTGCCTGGGCCGGACCATGACGGTGATCGGCCGGGTTGCGAAGCCGGTGGCGCCCGAGCTGACGGAGGCGATCGAGGAGGGGGAGGTGGACGGTGCGGTATCGAGCGTCGCGCCGCCGGCGGCGGTGCCGGGGCGGATCGGCTCGCGGGAGGACGTCGCGGCCTGCCTGACCCGCATCATCGAGTTCTACGACCGCACCGAGCCGGCGAGCCCGGTGCCGTTCCTGGCGAGGCGCATGCTGCGGATGGTCCCGATGGACTTCCTGCAGCTGATGGAGGAGCTCGCGCCCTCCGGCATCAAGGAGTTCCGCGCCCTCGCCGGCATCGGCGAGGACGGCAAGCCCGCTTCACGCAGTTAGGGGTGACAAGGCATGGCTGAAAGCAAGGCGAAGGTGATCGAGCGCAACCGCGCGCCGCGGGTGCAGATCGCCTACGACGTCGAGCACTACGGCAGCCCGACGACGATCGAGCTCCCGTTCGTCATGGGGGTGATGGCGGGCCTCTCGGGTGCGTCGGAGACCGAGCAGGCGACCAAGCCCCTCAACGACCGCAAGTTCGTCGACGTCGATGCCGGGCGGTTTCCGAAGTTCATGGAAGGGATGGCGCCGCGGGTGAAGGCGCGGATCAAGAACACCTTGCCGCAGGAAGAAGGAAAGGAGCGCGACGAGGAGCTGGCCGTCGACCTGAGCTTCCGGTCGATGGGCGACTTCGCGCCCGACAAGATCGCCGAGCAGATCCCGCAGCTCGCCGAGCTCCTGCGGATGCGCAAGCAGCTCGAGGAGCTGCTCGGCTTCATGGACGGCCGGGTCGATGCCGAGAAGCGGATCGCGCAGCTTCTGAACAACGAGCCGCTGCTCGGGCAGATCGCCGCGCAGGCGATCGACGACAAGGGCGGGGAGAGCTGAGATGGCCGAGGAGGAGAAGCTCGCGACCGGCGGCGTGGCCGAAGCCGAGGGGATCGACCTCGGCGAGTACATGGACCACCTGGAGAAGGACTTCCGGGTCAAGAAGGACGACAGCGAGCGGCTGCAGGCGCTGGTCCGGAACCTCGCCATGGCGGCGCAGGCGCGGTCGGAGTCGACCGCGATCTCGGCGAACGCGATCAAGTCGGTGAAGTCGCTGATCGCCGGCATCGACAAGATGCTGACCGAGCAGATGAACGAGGTGCTGCACGCCCCCGAGATCCGCGAGATGGAGGGGACCTGGCGCGGGCTCTGGTATCTCGTCAACAACACCGAGACCGACCAGAAGCTGAAGATCCGCGTCCTGAACATCTCGAAGAACGAGCTCGCCGACACGCTCGAGGACTTCGAGGGGCAGATGTGGGACCAGAGCCCCATCTTCAAGAAGGTCTATACCGACGAATACTCGATGTTCGGCGGCGAGCCCTACGGGTGCCTGGTCGGCGGCTACGAGTTCTCCAACCACCCGAAGGACGTGGGGCTGCTGCGCAACCTCTCTGGCATCTGCGCCTCGGCGCACACGCCGTTCATCGCGGCGGCCTCGCCGCGGCTCTTCCGGATGGACAGCTGGCAGGAGCTGCCGAACCCGCAGGACCTGCAGCAGATCGTCTCGAACCCGGCCTATGCGTCGTGGCAGTCGCTGCGCGAGAGCGAGGACAGCCGCTACATCGGGCTGACCATGCCGCGGGTGCTGGCGCGGCTGCCCTACGGCGCCGAGACGGTGCCGGTGAAGGGCTTCGCCTTCGAGGAGGAGGTCGCCGGCGACCACGACAAGTACACCTGGATGAACGCGGCCTTCCCGATGGGCGTGAACATCAACCGCAGCCACAAGCTCTATGGCTGGGGGAGCCAGATCCGCGGGGTCGAGAACGGCGGGGCCGTCCTGAACCTGCCGGTGCATTCCTTCCCGACCGACGACGGGTCGATCGCGATGAAGTGCCCGACCGAGGTGGCCATCGACGACCGGCGCGAGGCGGAGCTGGCGAAGCTCGGGCTGATGCCGATCCTGCACCGCAAGAACACCGACATCGCCGCCTTCATCGGGGCGCACTCGCTGCAGGACGACGAGGCGCGCGCCGGGCGGCTGGTCGACCCCGATGCGCAGGCCAACGAGCGGCTGAGCGCGAACCTGCCGTACATGTTCCCGGTGTCGCGCTTCGCCCACTACCTCAAGGCGATCGCGCGCGACAAGGTCGGCTCGTTCAAGGAGCGGGCCGACATGCAGACCTGGCTGACCGAGTGGATCAACCGGTACGTGCTGGCGAATCCCGCCTTCGGCGACGAGGCGGCGCGGGCGAAGCGGCCGCTCGCCAAGGCCGAGGTGCAGGTCGACAGCGTCGAGGGACGGCCCGGCTACTACAACGCGCGCTTCTATCTCAGGCCGCACTACCAGCTCGAGGGGATCAATGCCTCGCTACGGCTGGTCTCGGAATTGCCGTCCGTGAAGCAATAGGAGGGGACAAATGGCCACGTCGCCGCGGCCTCCATCAAGTTCCAGCAGTTCAAGCAGTTCCAGTAGTTCCAGCAGCAGCTCCAGCGCACCCGGGGGGGTGAACATGAGGATTGATGGATTTCTGAAGGTCCCGGACATCCCGGGGCCGAGCAAGCGCGACGGCCACGCGGACGAGATCGAGGTCTACAAGGCCGATTTCAACATGCACGCACCCTACGACCCCAACAGCCTGTCGCGGCGAGGAAAGGTGGCGCTCGACATGGTGGTGTTCACCAAGCACTACGACATGTCGTCCCCGTACCTGAAGAAGGCGCTCTTCGAGAACACGCCCTTCGACGAGGTCAAGTTCTCGGCGCGGCGGACCATCGACGGCAAGACCAGCGACTATCTGGTGGTGACGCTGACCGACGCCTCAATCATGAGCTACCGGATGCACCCCTCGCCCGACGAGCCCGACGTGCTCGAGGAGGAGGTCGGCTTCGCCTACCACAAGATCAAGTTCGTCTACGACAAGGACCACGAGATCGAGATGGACGTCCAGGTCGGCGTCTGAAGCCGATGCCCGACCCGACCGGCAACCTGCAGGCGGCCCGCGAGACCGCGCAGCCCTCGTTGTGGGACCGGCTGGTCAACGACCTGCCGGGCGTCGCGTCGGAGATCGACGGGCTGCGCGAGCTCCTGCTTGGCGAACTCGGATCCGAGCGGGTCGAGGCGCTCGTCGGCGGGGGGCGGCGGGCGATCGAGGCGGACGGCGAGCTCGGCGCGCAGCAGAAGGAGCGGCTGCTGCGGCTCGTCGCGCAGACCGAGCGGCGGGCCGAGCTCGAGGCCCGCGGGATCGTCGTGTCGGGCCGGGTGCTGCGCGAGGCGGTCCGGCGCGACATCGAAGCGCTCTTCAACACCGAGCGGTTCGAGAGCGTGCCGTTGCGGACGCCGCAGGAGGCGGCGCTGCTCGCCGCCGAGGATCCGCCGGATCTCGCGGATTTTCCGGAGGTGCGGCGCAGCGTCGTCAACTACGGGGTGCCGGCGTTCGCCGGGCGAACGGCGCGGGACTTCGACCGAGATGCGTTGGCGAAGGAGCTGAAGGCGGTGCTGGCGGTCTTCGAGCCGCGGCTGAAGGAGAGCTCCACCCGGGTGACGGTCTCGACCAGCGACAAGACCGGGATCACGATCGAGATCGACGGGCTCCTGATCATGGCTCCGGTGCCGGAGCGGCTGCGGCTCCGGACGCTGGTCGACCTGGAGACCGGACGGGCCAGCACCTCGCTGAAGGAGGCCTGAATGGACCGGGTCTTCCTCGAGTACTACGAGGAGGAGCTCGCCCACATCCGGGCGCTGGCGACCGAATTCGCCGCGATGCATCCGGGGGTGGCCGGCAACCTGGCGCTGACCTCGGTCCCCTGCCCCGACCCCTATGTCGAGCGGCTGCTCGAGGGGGTCGCCTACCTGTGCGCACGGACGCGGCTGAAGCTCGATGCCGAGGGATCGCGGTTCGCCCGGACGGTGCTCGACGCCCTCTACCCCGACCTCGTGGCGCCGACGCCGGCGGTCGGCATGGTGACGCTTCAGCCGGGGCAGCAGGTGCAGACGATCCGGCCGGGGCACGTGGTGGCGCGCGGGACCCGGCTGGTCGCGGGGCTGCGGCAGGGGTTGTCGACGCGGGCGACCTATACGACGGCGCAGGACGTAACACTCTGGCCGTTGGAGATTTCCGGCGTCGCCTATCTGCAGGACCGGAGCGCCCTCGCGGCGGCCGGGATCGGGCGCGTGGGCGGCGAGGGCGGGCAGGCGGCGCTCAGGGTGACGCTGAGACGGACAGGGGGCGGGTCGCTCGCGGAACTGGGGCTCGACCGCCTCGACCTGCACTTTCGCGACCGGGCGCTGGCGCCGGCGCTCTTCGACACGCTGTTCGGGGCGACGGCGGTGGTCGGCGCACGGCCGGCCAAGAATGGCGAGCGGCTGGAGCCGGTCGTCGGGCCAGATATGGTCGGCGTGCGCGACGACGAGGCGCTGATGCCGCGCACGCGGGCCGGGTTCGAGGGCTACCGGCTGCTGCGCGAGTATTTCGTGATGCCGGAGCGGTTCCATTTCGTCCGGGTAGAGGGGCTGCGGTCGGCAATCGCGCGGGCGGCCGAGGAGGTCGAGGTCGTCTTCCTCCTGAAGCGGAGCGCGTCGGGGCTGGCGGAGATCCGGCCGCAGGATCTCGCGCTCTTCGCGACACCGGTCATCAATCTCTTCGAGCGCGACTGCAACGTGATCGAGATCGACCGGCGGCGGCCGCGGCAGGTGGTGCATGCCGACCGGACGCGGCCGCTCGACTTCGAGATCTACCGCATCACCGGCCTCGAGGACGCCGACCGGGAGGGGCCGGGGGCGCGGATTCCGCCACTCTTCAGCTTCGGGCAGGACCAGGGCAGCGACGGCACGGTCTGGTGGGCCGAGCGGCGGCCCCGGCGGCCCACCGAGGACGAGCGGCGGCAGGGGCATACCCGCAGCCTGTCCTACGCCGGCGACGACGTCTTCCTGTCGCTGTCGCGCCCCGCGGGATCGACCGCGTCGACGATCGCGCGGGTGGCGCCGAAAGCGCTCTGCACCAACCGCGACATTCCGCTCCTCGACGACCAGCCGGCGCTGGGGATCGAGAGCGGCGACCCTGTGCAGGCGATCACGCTCCTCGGCTCGCTGCGCACCCCGCGCCCGGCGCTGGCCGCGGCGCCGCCGACGAGCGCCGGCGAGAGCCGCGCCGACGAGCTGCCCTGGCGGCTGGTGGCGCAGCTGTCGCTGAACTACCTCGGGCTCGCCGCCGAGGGCGCGGCCGCCGAACCGCTGCGGGCGACGCTCGGGCTCTATGCCGACCGGGGTGACCCGGGGCTCGCGCGCCACGTCCGCGGGATCACCGGGATTGCCGCGCGGCCGGTGATCGAGCGGCTGCCGATCGCCGGCCCGATGTGCTTCGGCCGTGGCACCGAAGTGACGCTCGAGGTCGAGGAATCCCAGTTCGCCGGCCACAGCGCGCTGCTCCTGTCCGCGCTGCTCGCCAGGCTCTTCGCCCGCTACGCCGCCGTGAACGCCTTCGTGCAGACCCGGACCAGGCTCCTGCGCAGTCACGAGGAGGTGCCATGGCCGATAGCGGTCGGCAACCGCAGCCTGATCTGAGCGGGCCTGTCGAGCAGATGGACTTCTTCGAGCTCCTGCGCGGGCTCGAGGCCGGAGCCGGCCGGTTCGGCTATGCCGGGCGGCCCGAGCGCGAGCCGGCACGCCTCGGGCAGGAAGTCCGCATGGGCTTTGCCACCCATGACGTCGCGTCTCTGAAGCCGGGCGTCGCGGGGGTGCCGCCGCAGGTCACGGTCAAGCTCCTCGGCCTCCTCGGCCCCGAGGGCCCGCTGCCGCTGCACCTGACCCGGCGCGTCCTCGATCGGCTGGCGCAGCGCTGGTTCAGCGGCGACGTCGACGGCGCGACGAGCGACACGACGTTCCTCGACTTCGCGAACTTGCTGCAGCACAGGGCAATGGCGCTCTACTACCGCGCCTGGGCCGACCAGAACCCGCCGGTGCAGTTCGAGCGCGACCACGCCGGCCGCGTGCGGGCGATGCTCGCGGCGATGGCCGGCGCCGGCGCGGACCGGATCGCGCCGGTCAAGCTCGGGCAGGCGGCGGCGCTTGGGCATCAGGTGCTCGGGCCGGAGCGGCTGACCGGGCTCGTCGAGGCGGCTGTCGGGCTGCCGGTCAAGGTGGCGGAATTCGTCGGAACCTGGGCGGCAATCCCTGCGCGGCTGCAGACCCGGCTCGGGGGGCGCACGCGACTTTGGGGCAGGCGGCGACGTTGGGGCCGCGCGCCTTCACGCGGCAGAGCCGGATCGAGCTGCGCGTCGGGCCGCTGGGGCTCGCGGGGTTCCGGTCGCTCTTGCCGGGGGGCGAGCGGCTGAAGGCGCTTCGGCACGCGATCCTGCACGGCCTCGGCGAGACCCTCGACGTCGACGTCCGCCCGGTGCTGCGCGCGGGCGAGGTTCCAGCGGCAAAGCTCGGCGACGCCACCCTCGGCCGTGTCGCGTGGCTCGCGCCGCGCGGCGACCGCGATGCCGACGACCTCTGCCTGCGCGCCGTCGTCGGGCTGGCGGCCGAAGGCCCGAGGGCGGCGGCGTGAGCCTCCTTCTCACCCTCGTCGAGGCGCCGAGCCCGCAGGCGGTGCGGCAGATGCGGCTCGAGACGGCGAGCTCGTCATCGGCCGCAGCGCCGAGGCGGACTGGCGGCTGGACGATCCCTCGGGGTGGGTGTCGCGCGCCCACTGCACCATTGCCGGCCGCGCCGGCAGTTACACCGTCACGGACACCTCGACCAACGGCCTCTACGTTGACGACGCCGCCCAGCAGCTCGGTCCCGGCCGGCCGGTGGCGCTGCGGCACGGCATGCGGCTCCGGCTCGGCGATTTCGTGCTGCGCGTCGAGCTGCAGGCCGCGGCACCCGCCCCGGCCCCGCAGCCGGCGGCGGCGCGGCCGCAGCCGAAGGCCGGCTTCGACGCCGACGAGTTCTTCACCCGCCCGGTCGAGACCACCCCGCGGCCGGTGCGACCGCGCGACCTCCCCGACCCCTTCGAGCGTCCCGCGAGCTTCATGCCGGCGATCGACACCGCCCCGCCCGAGCGGCGCGCCCCGCCGGTCTTCGACGACCCCTTCACCCTCGAGCAGCCGACCCGGCACCGCGAGCGCCCGGCGCCGGCCGACTTCGACTGGGGCAACGCCGCCTCGCCGCCGCCCGGCGCCACCCCCGCCGAAAAGGACTTCGACTGGGCCTCGACGAACCCGGCTCCCGAGCCGCGGCGGGCGACACCGGCGCAGGACTTCGGCTGGGCTGGCGAAGCGGCGAAGCCTACGCGCGACGACCCTGCCTTCGACTGGGCCGGCGCCGCGCCGCAACCCGCCCCGCCGGAACCGCAACCGCAGCCTCGCCCGCAGCCGCCGCGGCCGGCCCCGCCCACCGCATCCGAAGCGGCGCTGTTCGAGGCGTTCCTCCGCGGCCTCGGCATTGATCCTGCGGACGCGCCGGCCGGCGACGCTGCGGCACGGATGGAGGCCTTCGGGCGCGAGTACCGGATGATGGCCGAGGGGCTGATGCGGCTCCTGAAGCTGCGGGCGCAGGAGAAGAGCACGGCGCGGATGCCGCAGACGGTTGTCGGCGCGCACGAGGTGAACCCGCTGAAGTTCATGCCCGCGGTCGACGACGCGCTGGCGGTGATGGCCGCGCCGCGCTCCGGGGGCTTCGCCGCGGCGGACGTTGCGATCGCGGGCGCCCTGCGCGACCTCGCGGCGCACCACGTCGGGACTTGGCGCGGCACGCAGGCGGCGCTCCGTCGGATGATCGACCACTTCGACCCGGCGACGATCGAGAAGGACCTGGAGGCGCTCGGCCTCCTCGAGACATTGCTTGCGGGCGGCCGGCGCGCCAAGCTGTGGGAGCTCTACCAGAAGCGGTTCCGCGAGATCGCCCGAAAGGCGGAGACCCAGTTCCTCGGCGAGGTGGGGACGGACTTCCGCGAAGCCTACGAGAGGGAGGGATAGATGGACCGACGCGCGTTCCTGGCGACCGCCGCGGCGAGCGGCCTGCTCGCGGCCTGCGGTGGCAAGAAGCCGCCCGGCCCGGCGATGGTGACGCTGAACGTCACCGGCGCGCCGGGGATGAACCCCGGGCCCGACGGCGCGGACAGGCCGGTGACGCTGTCGCTGCTGCGGCTGAAGGATGCCGGCGCGTTCAACTCCGCCGACATGTTCGCCCTCCTGGAGAACCCGGCCGGAGTTTTGGCCGCCGACCTGATCGGCATGGATCAGCTGGCGGTGGCGCCGGGCGGAAAGGCGTCGAAGACGATCACCTTCGAGCCAACCGCGACCCAGCTCGGGCTTCTCGCCTCGCTGCGCGATCCCGCCGGCAAGGTCTGGCGGACCGCGGTTCCGGTGGCGCCCGGGATGGTGGCGACCGGCTCCGTGATGCTCGGACCGAAGGGCATCGAGCTGAAGATGGCGTAGGGGCGCGGGAATGAGCGAAAGCAACCGGGTGCTCTGGTCGGAGGGGCTGTTCCTCCGGCCGCAGCACTTCCAGCAGCAGGACCGGGCCAGCGAGGCGCTGGTGAAGGGCGCGCTGCAGGCCGGCCAGCTGCATCCCTGGGGTTTTGCCGCCCTCACCCTCGACGCCGCCCTGCTCGACGCCGGCCGCGTCGCCCTGACCGAGGCGCGCGGCATCCTGCCGGACGGGACCCCCTTCGCCATTCCCGAGACGATGGACCCGCCGGAGCCCGTCGCCATCGCGCGCGACACGCCGGCGGGGGCGGTGCTGCTGGCGCTGCCGCTGGAGATGCCCGGCGGCGCCAGCTTCGATCCGGCCCATGCGGCCGCCTCGGGGACGCGCTACCGGGGGCGCATCACGCGCGTCCGCGATGCCGTCCAGGGCGGCGGCGAGCCGGAGGAGATCGAGCTCGCCCGGCCGGCCGCCGTCCTGCTCACCCCCGGCCGCGACACCGGCGGCTACACGACGCTGCCGGTCGCCGACATTTCAGGCCCCCGCGCCGACGGCGGCGTCGCGCTTACCGAGGGCTTCCTGCCGCCGGCGCTCGCCACCGGGGCGGTGCCTTTCTACGGTCAGCTGTTGCAGGAAGTCGTCACCGGGCTCGACCGGATTGCCGAGGCGCATGGCCGCATGGTGCTCGGCGGCTCCGGCCGGACCGTCGAGAACCTTCTGGTGCTCGAGCTCGCCAACACGGCGCAGCCGCGGCTCGCGCACATGCTCGCGCAGGAGGCCTACCACCCGGCCGAGCTCTTCCTCGAGCTCGCCGGACTCGCGGGACGGATGGCGACCTACGGCTCGGGGTCGCGGCGGATGACCACGCTGCCGGCCTACGACCACCTCGCGCCCACACCCGCCTTCGCCGCCCTCACCGACACACTGCGCTCGCTGATCCTGAGCCTGCGCTACGTCGAGCCCAAGTCCCGCGCGCTCCCCGTCCGCAAACGCGAGACCAACGTCTGGGCCGTCCGCATCGACAGCCCGGAGATCCTAGACGGCAGCCGCATCGTCGTCCGCGTCGGCTCCGAGCTCTCCGACGACAGCTTGCGCAAGATCTTCGTCCACCAGGTCACCGTCGGTTCGGCCGGCGAGTTCGACACCCTCTGGAAGTCGCGCCTCCCGGGCATTGCGCTCAAGCCGCTGCACTCGCAGCCGCGCGAAATCCCCTACGACGGCGACCGGCTCTGCCTCGAGCTCGACCAGAAGAGCGAGCACTGGGGCAGCCTGCGCGATTCGCCGGGCTTCATGATCGGCGTTTCGGGCGCCCTGCCCGGCGAGCCGCAGCTCGACTGCTTCGCGGTGCACCGGTGAGCCATTCCGACGACCCCTTCGGCATCCAGGACGACCGCGGTCGCACCCGCGTCCGCCAGCCACCACCGTCCGGACGCCCCCGCCTCCCCCGCAGCGGCGGCGAGCCGGTCGCGGTCCGGGCGCGCGACCACCCGAACCCGCTGATCGCCGCCTACGCCGCACTCCTCGCCTTCGCACCGGAGCTCGAGTCGACGATGGCACCCGGCGATCCCGAGACGCTGCGCACCCGGCTCCTCGACGGGATGATATCGGGACGCGACGCGGCGGTCGCGCGCGGCGTCACGATGGCCCGGGCCGACGCCGCCGGATGGGCGGTGGCGGCGCTCCTCGACGACCTGGCGCTCAACACCCCCTGGGGCGGGTCGAGCGCCTGGCCGAGCCAGCCATTGGTCTCGACGCTCTACGGCAATGTCGACGCCGGCACGCGCTTCTTCGAGCGACTCGAGGAGCTCGAGCGCTACCCGTCGCGCGACCCCGACATGCTGCAGCTCTACGTCTTTTGCCTCGAGCTCGGCTTCCGTGGCAAGTACCGC
>JAXMDH010000072.1:0-15729 GCA_046348915.1 Amaricoccus sp. | reverse complement strand
CGCGGGCGTGCTGGGCGATCGCCTGGGGCGTGTCGAGGACGACGCCCTTCGGCGCCTGGTGGATGCCGGGCCAGGAGGGCTCGGCGGTATGGCACATCGAGCAGCGGCCGACGACGGCGGTCGAGGCCGCCTCGAACCCCTGGGCCGAGGCGAAGCGCTGGTCGGTCGCCGACATCTGCAGCTCGGGGCGCTGGCTGCCGGGCGCGGTCGAGAGCCACATGATGATGACGAAGATGATCGCGGTGGCGGCCCAGGTCCAGTTGGGCTTCCGGCCCGTGGCGTGCATCGTGTTGAAGTAGTGGCGGATGGTGACGCCCATCAGGAAGACGAGGCTCGCGATGATCCAGTTGTACTCGGTCGCGAAGGCGAGCGGGTAGTGGTTGGAGAGCATCAGGAAGAGGACCGGCAGCGTCAGGTAGTTGTTGTGGGTCGAGCGCAGCTTGGCGATCTTGCCGTACTTCGGGTCCGGCGTGCGGCCGGCCTTGAGGTCGGCGACGACGATCTCCTGGTTCGGGATGATCACCATGAAGACGTTCGCGGACATGATCGTCGCGGTGAAGGCGCCGAGGTGGAGCAGCGCGGCGCGGCCGGTGAAGACGTGGGTATAGCCCCAGGCCATGCAGAGGAGGATGACGAAGAGGATCACCATCAGCGTCGTCGGGTTGTTGGCGAGCCGCGACTTGCAGAGGTTGTCGTAGAGGAGCCAGCCGACCGAGAGCGAGGCGAGCGAGATCAGGATCGCCAGCCAGTCGGGCATCGGCATCGTCGCCTGGTCGACGAGGAAGAGGTTTGCGCCGGCGTAGTAGACGATGCAGAGCATCGCGAAGCCGGAGAGCCAGGTGGCGTAGGACTCCCACTTGAACCAGACCAGGTGGTCGGGCATCCGCTCGGGCGCGACCAGGTACTTCTGGATGTGGTAGAAGCCGCCGCCGTGGACCTGCCACTCCTCGCCGTAGGCGCCGACGGGCATGCCGGGGACCTTCTTCAGCCCGAGGTCGAGGGCGACGAAGTAGAAGGACGAGCCGATCCAGGCGATGCCGGTGATGACGTGCAGCCAGCGCACCGCGAAGGCGAGCCAGTCCCAGATGATGGCGAATTCGTACATGGCTCCCCCCTGTTTTCGGCGATCGGGGCAGCATGGCGGAAAAACCGTGGTCCGCAAACGCTGCAAATGCGGCGGGACTTTCAGGTGCGGCCTGAAAATGCTAGCGTGGGGCCATGTCCTACGTCGCCAACCTGAAGACGTTCGTCCGGGTCTACGAGCTCGGGTCGATGTCGGCGGCGGCGCGCGACCAGCGGGTGTCGGCGGCGGTCGCTTCGGCGCGGATCGCCGAGCTCGAGCGGTCGCTCGGGGTGCGGCTCTTCAACCGGACGACGCGATCGCTGCAGCCGACCGAGCAGGGGGCGATCTTCTACAAGGGAGCGCAGAAGATCCTCGAGACGATCGAGGAGGCGGAGGCGGCGGTCGCCGACGTCTCGAAGAAGCCGCGGGGGTCGCTGCATGTCGCGGCACCGCTCGGGATCGGCAAGCGGCTGATCGCGCCCCTGGTACCTGCGTTCAAGGACCTCTACCCGGAGATCGACGTGCGGCTCCGGCTGTCGGACCGGCGGATCGATGTGACGGGCGAGGGGCTCGACATGGCGTTCGTGCTCGGGCCGCTGGAGGATTCGAACCTGCGGGTGCGGCCGATCGCCGACTGCCGGCGCGTCCTCTGCGCGGCGCCGGGGTATCTGGCGGCGCGGGGGGTGCCGGTCGTCGGGGCCGATCTCCTGGCGCAGCGGCACGACTGCCTGATGCACCGCTTCCCCGGGGCGCGGGAATTCGTCTGGACGCTGGTGACGCCCGAGGGTCCGGAGCGGTTCGAGGTGACGGGGCCGCTCGAGTCGGACGACGGGGACGTCCTGACCGGCTGGGCGCTCGCCGGGCGCGGGATCGTGCTGAAGCCGGTCTTCGAGGTGGCCGACCACCTGGCGGCCGGGACATTGGTTCCGGTCTGCGAGGCGACCCCGCCCTTGCCGATCCAGCTCGCCTGCCTCTTCCCGCACAAGCGGCTGCAGGACCCGAAGAGCCGGCTCTTCATCGACTTCATGGTGGCGGAGGTGCGGCGGGCCGTCGCCGAGGCGCTGGCCCCGCTGCAGCCCCCCGCGGGGGTCGCGGCTGGGGGGTGAGGGTGCGGACAAAGGCGGTGTCCGCACGCGGACAAAGAGTCAAGCCATTGAAATCGCTCGCGTCGGCGCGCGGCGTATACCGGTTGTAAACCGTTGTCCGCACCTTGGTGGCAGCGGTGAAGGAGGCCGTCGCCGGCGCGCTGGCCGCGCTCGCCGAGGCACCGCCGGCGCCAGCCGCGTGGGGCTGGTTGCCGCAGGGATCGGAAGCGCTGCGCGCGATTTTCGGCGGGGGTTGATTCACGTCAACGACGGGTCGGGCGGGGTGGGCGATGGTGCTGGCCTCGACGGTTGCGGCAGCCGTCCGCGGCCGGACAACCTGAGACCGGAGAAACCGACATGAAGCACCGTATCCTGACCGCCCTGAGCGCAGCCGCCGTCTCGGCCGCCCTCTTCGCCGCCTGGCCGTCGACGGCGGCCACCACCCAGCTGCGGGAGACCGTCGCCGACCAGCTGGCCGAGCACCACATCACGGTCCCGAACTTCGCCTCGCTCACCAACGCGCAGCTGGCGCAGATCCAGCTGGTGCTCTCGACCAACGAGGGGGGCGACAAGCAGAAGGCGGCGATGGTGAACGACCTCCTCGCCGAGCAGGCCGAGTGCCAGGGCAACCCGCAGCTGCGGCAGAACGTCGCCAACCAGCTCAAGGAGCACCGGATCGAGGTCACGAACTACGACAAGATCACCGGATCGGAGCTGGTGGTCATCAAGACCATCCTCGACAGCAGCAGCGAGTCCGACGCCGCCAAGAAGGACCAGATCGCCCGCATCTTCGCGGCCAAGTCCCCGATCACCGGCGGCGCCTACCTCAAGGAGGACACCGCCCAGTGCGTCAAGATGGTCGGCGCCGACATCGACCTCGACAAGCTGACGCCCGACCAGATGCTGCAGATCCAGCTGATCGCCACCGGCGGCGACGACAAGAGCGCCAAGCGCGCCGCCATCGAGAAGATCGGCGCCCAGTAGCCGTTGACTGCGGCGCGGGCCGAACGGCCCGCGCCATTTCCCCACCCGGGCAGCGCGCCTGCCGACCGCCGGGCGCTCGCCGGGCGCGGATCGTGCTGAAGCCGGTCTTCGAGGTGGCCGACCACTTGGCGGCCGGAACATTTGATCCCGGTCTGCGATGCGACCCCGCCCCTTGCCGATCCAGCTCGCCTGACTTTTCCCGCACGAGCGGCTGCAGGAGCCGAAGAGCCGGCTGTTCATCGACTTCATGGTGGCGGAGGTCCGCAAGGTCATCGCCGAGGCGCTGGCGCCGCTGCAGCCGCCGGCCGACCTTTTGGTCGGGTCATGAAGGGAGCGCTTAGCAAGCCGCAGCCCGCGGGGGTAAGGGGCAAGATCGTGTATTTGTTTTTGCTAACTTAATTCCGGCTGAAATGCGGGGCGCGCTCGTCCCGGTTGCGGGACGTCGCACTTGGCTAGTGCGTAAACTTCCACCGGGCGAATCGGCGTTCGATCGCCGCAGCCTGATCGGAAGTGATTGTTCTGGTTGTTGTATGGAGTGCTGCTTGGCTGATACGACGCCACTTCGTTTGGCTGGAGGTCGTGCCCACGGTGTGGGCCCATAAGTCCGAGAGTGCCCGCCAGCCCGTAGATTTCGAACTGCCGGTCCGGCTTCACATGAACTGCGGCGCGCGATGGAAGACCCATGTACACCAACGCGGTCACGATCTGGATGTCCATTTTCCCGGTTTCGACCATGAACCAGCCGCAGCCCACCGGAAGGCCGATGATCCAGGCCTCGCAGCCGGAACGAATGCTCGAGTTCTCGTCGAACTGCAGTTTGGTGCCGTCGGACCAAATGACTTTGGCCGATGACCCCGGGCCGGTCGTGATCTGCTCACCCCCTTTAAGGGCCGACCCGTTCTGCGCACGTGCGCCGTTGACCAGCACGTGCGGCCCTGCAACCGCCAAAGTAGCTTGGGGGGTTCCGAACGGACCAGCGAAGGCGTGCGAAGCCACCATGAACACGCCGAATGAAAACGCCAACAGACCCTTAAGCACGTGTGCCCCTCCCCTCCCAATCGCAGCCCCGCTCCGCGACTTACTCGGCCGAGACCAATACAACATTGTGACGAGGCAGGTCCGGATTCACAGTCCGGTCTTCTACATACTCCATACGCCGCAATGCGTCTTGCCCACCAGCGGCAAGACTCACCCACGATATTTGCCTTCGTTCACTTCCTTACCGTAGTTTGCCCAAAGGGCAGAGATCTCGCCGGCCACCCGGCGCCTCCCACCCTTCAGGACGTGGAGGTGGGCTTCCGCTGCGGCGATCGCGACGCGCGATGTGGATCTCGGAAGTGGGGAAGGGCGCTGGACCCAATCACGGGATCATTCGAACGATGGCGGCCTTCGGCTCGTGTGGGCCACGGTGATGATCTGCACCACCCCGAACGCCTCGTCGAGGCGGTAGTGGATGCGGTAAGGGAGGCCCGAGACGACCAGTGCCCGGGTCGGGCCGTCGCGCCAGACGGTGCCGAGCTTCGGGTGGTCGGAGAGGAGTTCGGCGCATTGGCGGATGCGGCTGACTACCTGTGCTGCGGCGGTCACGTTGTCATAGGCAATCCAGGACGGGATCTCGCGCAGCCGCGCCACGCTACGGCGCGAGAAGACGACTCTCATTCAAGGCCGAGGGATTGCCACACCTGTTCCGCGGGGAGACTTTCGCCTGCGTCGAGCTCGGCGCAACCCGCCTCGATCTCTGCCGCGAGCCATTCGTCGTAAGGTTCGGGTCGGTCCGCCTGCGGCGGTGGTGTTTCCTGTCGGGGCGCGGACTTTTGCATGCAGGGAATATAACTGCAGGCGGGGCGCGGATCCAGCGTGCCGCGTCCGGGCGATCCCCGGCTCAGCTTCCCCGGTACGTCGAGTAGCTGTACGGCGCTAGCAGCAGCGGGACGTGGTAGTGCGCTTCGGCGTCGGCGATAGCGAAGCGGATGGGGATCTGGTCGAGGAAGGGGGTGCCGGTGACGAGGCCGGCGGCGGTCAGGTAGGGGCCGGCGTGGAAGAGGAGCTCCCAGGTGCCGGGGGTCGGGTCGCCCTTGGGGATCACGGGCGTGTCGGTGCGGCCGTCGGCGTTGGTGAGGACGGAGCGGACGAGGTGGCGGTGGGCGCCGTCGATGCGGAAGAGCTCGATGCGGAGGCCCTCGGCGGGGCAGCCGCGGGCGGCGTCTAGCACGTGGGTGGTCAGGTAGCCTTCGGGCATCGGGGGGCTCCGCGCGTGGTTTGATGCAGGATCGCGCGGGGCGGGCGGCGGCGCCATAGCGGGGCTGCCGAAAAATCCTTCAAGGGGAATTTGAAAGCCCGCGCGGGCGACGGGCGGTAGAGTGCGGCCGACCGGGAGGACATCATGCGCTACATCCGCAACATGCAGGGCTATGGCGGCAAGCCGCCCTTCGCCGACTGGCCGGGCGGGGCGAACGTCGCCGTCCAGTTCGTGCTGAACTACGAGGAGGGCGGCGAGAACTCGATCCTGCACGGGGACGAGGCGTCGGAGGCCTTCCTCAGCGACATCCCGAACGCGCAGCCCTGGCCGGGGATGCGGCACTACGGGATGGAGTCGATCTACGAATACGGGGCGCGGGCGGGGTTCTGGCGGATCCGGGACCTCTTCGTGAGCCGCGGGCTGCCGCTGACGATCTACGGGGTCGCGACGGCGCTCGCGCGCGGGCCGGCGCAGGTGCAGGCGATGAAGGACGCCGGCTGGGAGATCGCGAGCCACGGGCTGAAGTGGATCAACTACGCCAAGTTCGGCCGCGCCGAGGAGGCGCGGCACATGGCCGAGGCGATCAAGCTGCACACCGAGGTCGTCGGCGAGCCGCCGCGGGGGTGGTACACCGGGCGCTGCTCGCACAACACGATCGAGCTCGCGGCCGAGGCCGGGGTCTTCGACTGGGTCGCGGACAACATGGACGACGACCTGCCTTCGTGGCTGGAGCACGGCGGGCGGCAGCAGCTCCTGATCCCCTACAGCCTCGAGACCAACGACATGCGGTTCTCGGCGGGGACGTTCCTGACCGGGGACGATTTCTTCGAGTACCTGCGCGACAGCCTGGACGTGCTCTGGGACGAGGGGGCGGCGGGGTCGCCGAAGATGATGTCGGTCGGGATGCACTGCCGGCTGCTCGGGCGGCCCGGGAAGGCGGCGGGGCTGGCGAAGTTCCTCGACTACGTCAAGGCGAAGGGGAAGGTCTGGGTCGCGACCCGCGGCGAGATCGCGGCGCACTGGCGGGCGAAGCATCCGGCGCCCGTCGTGGGCGAGCGGCCTTCGGCGATGGATCGCGAGGCCTTCGTCAAGCGGTTCGGCGGGGTCTACGAGCATTCGCCCTGGGTGGCGGAGCGGGCGTGGGAGATGGAGCTGGGGCCGGCGCATGACACGGCGGTGGGCGTGGCGTCGGTGCTGGCGCGGGCGTTCCGGGCGGCTTCGGACGACGAGCGGCTGGGGGTGCTGACGGCGCACCCCGATCTTGCGGGCAAGCTCGCGCAGGCGAAGCGGCTGACGGCCGAATCGACGGCGGAGCAGGCGAGCGCCGGTCTCGATGCGCTGACCGATGCGGAGCGGGCGCGGTTCACGGCGCTGAACGACGAATACACCGGGAAGTTCGGATTTCCGTTCATCATCGCGGTCAGGGACCACGACAAGGCGGGGATCCTCGCGGCCTTCGAGGCGCGGGTGGGGAACGACCGGGAAACGGAGATGGCGACGGCCTGCCGGCAGGTCGAGCGGATCGCCGGGCTCAGGCTGAAGGAGATGCTGCCATGATGGACGACGTTCTGCCGAAGACCCGGCCGGCCTACTGGGCGCCCTGGGGCGGGCTGCCGGGGCAGCACGAGCTCCTGTCGGGGCGGGCCGTCTTCACCGAGGCCTATGCCTTCATCCCGCGCGGGGTGATGACCGACATCGTGACGAGCGCCCTGCCCTTCTGGGAGAAGACCCGGGCCTGGATCATCGCGCGGCCGATGACCGGGTTTTCCGAGACCTTCTCGCAGTACATCATGGAGGTGGCACCGGGGGGCGGCAGCGACCGGCCGGAGCTGGACCCGGGGGCGGAGGGGTGCATCTTCCAGCTGCAGGGGGAGCTCACGCTGACGGTGGCGGGCGAGACCTACGTGCTGGAGCCGGGCGGCTATGCGTTCGTGCCGCCGGGGGCGGTTTGGTCGGCCTGGGCGAAGGGCGCGGAGCCGGCGCGGTTCCACTGGATCAGGAAGGCCTACGAGGCGGTCGAGGGGCTGGGGCTGCCGCCGGTCGTCGTCGGCAACGAGCGCGACGTGAAGAACACGCCGATGCCGGACACCGACGGGCGCTGGACGACGACGCGGTTCTTCGACCATGACGACATGCGCATGGACATGCACGTGACGATCGTGAACCTCCTGCCCGGGGCGGAGATCCCCTTCACCGAGACGCACGTGATGGAGCACGGGCTCTACGTGCTGGAGGGCAAGGGGGTCTACAAGCTGAACCGCGACTGGGTCGAGGTCGAGGCCGGCGACTTCATGTGGCTGCGGGCGTTCTGCCCGCAGGGGTGCTATGCTGGCGGGCCGGGGCGGTTCCGCTACCTGCTCTACAAGGACGTCAACCGGCATCCGCGGCTGAAGGTGTAGCCGGAACCTCGGGTGGAGGGCGGGCGTTCGCCGGGATGCCCTCCCCTCTCCGCCTGGGATTTCCCGTCAAGGTGCTGGCGCGGCCGGAGCTGCGGTCGAACGACAGCCGGCGGTGGCAGAACGGGCCGCACCTGAAGGTGTCGCTCGAGTATCTCGACGCGATCCTCGACCATCTCGCGCAGAACGGCATCCGGATGTACCGGATGTCGTCGGATCTGGCGCCCTATGCCACCCACCCGGATCTGCCGCAGTTCCACGCGATGATCGCGGAGAGCAAGGCGGAGCTGGCGGCGATCGGGGCGAAGGCGCGGGCGCTCGACATCCGGCTGTCGTTCCATCCGTCGCAGTACGTGCTGATCAACAGCCCCGATCCGGCGCTGGTGGCGGCCAGCGTGCGGGACCTGGCGGCGCAGGCCGAGATGCTCGACCGGATGGAGCTCGGGCCCGAGGCGGTGGTCGTGACGCACGTCGGCGGCGCCTATGGCGACCGAGAGGCGAGCGCCGAGCGCTGGGTCGAGGCCTGGGCGGGGCTGCCGGAGCCAGTGCGGCGGCGGCTGGTGCTCGAGCACGACGACCTGCGGTTCAGCGCCGCCGACACGCTCTGGATCGGCGAACGGACCGGTGTGCGGCTGATCTTCGACCACCAGCATTTCCTCTGCCTGAACCCCGAGGGGCTCGGGATGCGCGAGACGCTGGAGCGGATGCTCGCGACCTGGCCGGACGTTCGGCCGAAGGTGCATTTCTCGTCGCCGCGCACCGAGTTCCGCGCGGTCCGGCGCAAGGACGCGACGACCGGCAAGCCGGTCGAGGCGCTGCTGCCGCCGGTCTGGACCGGGCACGCGGACTTCGTGCAGCCGTTCGAGTTCATCGGCTTCATGCGGATGGCAGAGGGGCTGGAGTTCGACGTGATGCTAGAGGCGAAAGGGAAGGATTTGGCGCTGATGCGGTTGCAGGGGGACTTGGGGCGCTACTCGCCGGACGTCGCGGCTCGGTTCGGAATTCTCGGCGCGACCGACGAATCAGCCGAGGCGGCGGTGACCACGGAAATGTAATAGGGCACGCACCCTCGGATCGAGCAGTATGCGCTATCGGCTCAAATCAGCCGCCACCAAATCCTGCTCAGCGTGTTAGGATGCGAGGTCTTTGTGAAAATCGGAAGCGAAGGTCTCGGACCTCAGAGCATCACGGATCCGCTCTCGGGACGTCGTGCTGACAGAGCCGACGCGGAGCTCTAAGAGCTTCTCAACTCTCTCGGCCGCTGTTTCGCAAAAGGCTGTGAAGGTCGACTCGTCCGACGCAACTGATATGATACTGTCACAAGCCGTTGAGATGGCATTAGATTTGGCTGAAAAGAGATCCTTGCCCGACGTATTCATATGTCCAAGACTGGACAAAGCATAAAATTTATAAATGTTCATGCGACGAGGAAGCCTCTTATTGCGGATTAAATAGTCGAACCGATAGGCGGAATAGGATGCAGCGTGGTAAGGCCGAACGCTATGTCCCTCCAGAAACAGCTTGTCGCTAAACTCCTTTCGGATGCCGCGAAAGTCGCGGGCGGCCCTATGAGGTTGGAACAAATAGGTTGCAGCGACAGCCTTCATAAGCTCTGGAGGCTTGACTATTCGTGTCCTTTCGATTGCCTCATTCCTATACTGGTTCTCTCTTCTTTCAAGGTGAAGCTTTAAATCGCCAGATTGTTGCCCAAAATACTCTTCAAGATCTTTCATGAAAGGCTTCAGCGCCCAGAATTGCTCCTCTCTCACAATGTTCTGACTGTTTGTTCCGATTATAATACTGGTGATAAACTCGTCATTCTTAGATCCTATCAAGCGAAAAGGTATATTGATTCCATCAATATCTTCCTTAGCTTGAAAAAGGATGTTGCTAGTTTGACATCCATTGACAATCTGGTAATCCTCCACCCTAAATCTATCCCCAGTTCTATTTATGTGCTTGGCAACTACAGTAACTCCATTATTCCGAAAAACAAAGCCGTCGGTATCTCCTTCCTTGATCTCCTTAATAATCTTTTGGTTAATCGAAGAGCCCGCGTCAAAGTCACGAATATTATCAAAAAATACTGCTTGATTGATTGCCAATCCCCCATCGTCATCGACGACGTTAGTAGCAAGCTTCAGAAGCTGCGATGCCTCTATAAAACCTATGAAAGCTTGGTCAACGTTCGGGTGGGTCGGCATCGTCTTGCTTTGGCTGAATTCGATTTCCCTGGAATTGGCACTTGTCGCGCCCCGATATGCAACTTGTAGTTCTCTTGCGCCAATTATCTCAATATGCACTCGATCAAACAGACTGATGTCTTCGAGCCTGGCCCGGTTTGCGGCGATTAATTTGTCGATCCTGTCAACCTTTTCGTACTTACCCGTTGAAGCAAAGTAGCAAAAGAGGTCCGGGTTCTTCCGGAGTGGTGACTTAAAGATTGTGTCTTTCGCAGCAATGAGATCGCCCAATTGATCGCTTTCACCATCCATTCCTCCAGTGAAGAATCCAAAAACGGCGTCAAAGAACTTACTCATCTCTCCGTAGTCGTACCCTTCAGAGCGCTTGGCCTGAATGAACGTGAAGGCGATGCGACCATCGTTGTGGTCAGCCATTGCTGCCTCCGCAGCGTCCGATTCAGCAACAATCTCCCCCTGTATCGTTATTGCGCAGCCGTCAACGCCAAACTCTGATCCTTCCAGGTGAACTAAAAAAGGATCTACGTTATCGTTTCGCCTCCCGTTTAGCAAAGAAAAAATTGTGTATAGCTCAAAGTAATCTTCTTCCTTTAGCCCGTGCACTGGGTTTGCAGCTTGGAACTGCTGCATCTGTGCTCTCACGACGGGATGCAATGTATTCTCCTTTCAAGAAACTAGCCTCAGTCTAGCGAGCGAGCTTGTCCGTTGAAAGCCTGATGACGAGCTGCGTCAGCAAGATCGGGCATCCGCTTGGAACGCGCAAAGCCGACGCTGATGCATCGGTCCAGGACCGGCCGAGCTATGCCTGGCGCACCCGTTCGAGCAGCGCCTCGGCGGCGGCTTGCTGGGCGGCGCGTTTGGAGGGGGCGCGGGCTTCGGCCGAGCGGCCGTCGGCGAGGCGGGCTTCGACGGAGAAGACGGGGGCGTGGTCGGGGCCCTCGCGGTCGAGGTCGTGGTAGGCGGGCGGGGGGAGGCCGCGGGCCTGGGCCCATTCCTGCAGGGCGGTCTTGGCGTCCTGGCTGACCTCGCGGGCGGTGGCGATGCGGTCGCCCCAGGCGCGGAGGATCAGGGCGCGGGCGGCGTCGAGGCCGGCGTCGAGGTAGAGGGCGGCGATGACGGCCTCCATGGCGTCGCCGAGGAGGGCGAGCTTGCGGCGGCCGCCGGTCAGGGCCTCGGAGCGGCCCATGCGGAGGGCGGCGCCGAGGTCGAGGCCGGTGGCGACCTCGGCACAGGTTTCCTTGCGGACGAGCGCGTTGAGGCGGGGGGCGAGCTCGCCCTCGGTGGCCGTGGGGTCGCGGGCCAGCAGGGCCTCGGCGACGACGAGGCCGAGGACGCGGTCGCCGAGGAACTCGAGGCGCTGGTTGTCGGATCCTGTCGCCATCGACGGGTGCGTCAGGGCTTCGATCAGGAGCTCGGGGCGGGCGAAGCGGTGGCCGAGCCGGGCCTCGGCGGCGGCCAAGGCCTTGGAAAGCTTCAATTGATCGCCTTCAGGAAGCGGTCGGGCCGCCAGGTCCAGAAGGCGAGCATCGAGGGGCCGCCCGAGGAGAAGATGATCCGGTCGGCGCGGCCGACCAGGTGGTCGAAGGGGACGAAGCCGACGCCGCCGGCCGACTGCGGGAAGCGCGAGTCCATCGAGTTGTCGCGGTTGTCGCCCATGAAGAAGAACTCGCCCTCGGGGACGGTGAAGACGGGCGTGTTGTCGGCGAAGCCGTTCTCGATGTTGAGGACCGCGTGCCGGAGGCCGCCGGGCATCGTCTCGATGAACTGTTCGGCGGTGCAGTCGCCGCCGGGGGCGACCGGGGCGTTGGCGCAGCGCGGCATGCTGCCCATCGGGCCCTGCGGCTCGTTCACCTCGTGGAAGGTGCCGTCGGGCTCTTGCGGCAGCGCCTCGTCGTTGATGTAGAGGATGCCGTCCTTGACCTGGATGCGGTCGCCGGGCAGGCCGATCAGCCGCTTGATGTAGTCGGTGCCGTTGACCGGGTGCTTGAAGACCACGACGTCGCCGCGCTTGGGCTCGCGGGCGAGGATGCGGCCGGGGATCGGGCAGATGGCGAAGGGGCAGGAGTAGCGCGAGTAGCCGTAGGCCATCTTGTTGACGAAGAGGAAGTCGCCGATCAGGAGCGTCGGCTTCATCGACCCGGACGGGATCCAGAACGGCTGGAAGAAGAGGGTGCGGATGACGCCGGCGAGGAGGAGGGCGTAGACGACGGTCTTGGCGATCTCGAGGAGCCCGCCCTTGGTCTTGGTCTTCGCCACCATTGCGTTCCGTCCGTTGCCCGTCAGCGCGCGAGCCTTGTCGCGCCTGCCCTCCGGGCTGTCAAGGCGCGGGCCTGGAACGGCGGCGGGAGGGCGTCACGTCTCCGGCACCGCCTCGATGACGACGACGGCCATCGCCCAGGGGTGGTCGTCGGTCAGGGTGACGTGGACGCGGGCGCGGTGGCCGGGCGGGGTCATGGCGGCGAGGCGGTCGGCGGCCCAGCCGGTGAGCTGCATGGTCGGCTGGCCGGTGCGCAGGTTGACGACGCCCATGTCCTTCCACCTGATCCCCATGCGCAGGCCGGTGCCGAGGGCCTTGGAGCAGGCCTCCTTGGCGGCCCAGCGCTTGGCGTAGGTCGCGATCGCTTCGCGGCGGCGGTCGGCGAGGCGCCGCTCGGTGTCGGTGAAGACGCGGTCGAGGAAGCGGTCGCCGAAGCGCTCGACGGTGCGGCCGATGCGCTCGATGTTGGCGAGGTCGTTGCCGATGCCGAGGATCATGGTGCGAAAATCCGCCCGGTCTCGCCCGGCAACGCTCCCGATGAGCACGGCCTGCGCCTGCCGGGGGCGGGCGCACCTCGGCCAGAAGGTGCCGCAGCCGAGCGTTCGAAGAACAGGGCCAACGGCACCGCGCGGCGGAACCGCCGGGTGCGCCTGCCCGGGGCGGCAGGCGCAGGCCGTGCGTGCGCACGGCCGGGGCAACGACGACGCTGCTCCTGGTCTGGAATGCGAACGAACCTATTGGGCCCGGGAACACTCGGTGCCGCAAACGCCTCTACTCCCGCGCCGCGTCCATCGCCTCTCGCATACGCTGGATGGCCGCGTCGAGCCCGACGAAGATCGCCTCGCCGACGAGGAAGTGGCCGATGTTGAGCTCGCGGAGCTCGGGGATGGCGGCGATGGGGGCGACGTTGTCGTAGGTGAGGCCGTGGCCGGCGTGGACCTCGAGGCCGAGGGAGCGGGCGAAGGTGGCCATGTCGCGCAGGCGGGCGAGCTCGGCGGCCTCGGCCTCGGTGTCGCCGGCGAGGCCGTGCTCGCAGTAGGCGCCGGTGTGGAGCTCGACCACGGGGGCGCCGATGCGGTGGGCGGCCTCGATCTGCCGGCGGTCGGCGGCGATGAAGATCGAGACGCGGATGCCGGCGTCCTGCAGCGGCGCGATGAAGTGGGCGAGGCGGTTTTCCTCGCGGGCGACCTCGAGGCCGCCCTCGGTGGTGCGCTCCTCGCGGCGCTCGGGGACGAGGCAGACGGCGTGCGGGCGGTGGCGCAGTGCGATCGCCTGCATCTCGGGGGTCGCGGCCATCTCGAGGTTCAGCGGCAGCGCGAGCCCGGCCATCAGCCCGTCGATGTCGGCGTCGGTGATGTGGCGGCGGTCCTCGCGCAGGTGGGCGGTTATGCCGTCGGCACCGGCGACCTCGGCGAGGCGGGCGGCGCGGAGCGGGTCGGGATAGGGGCTGCCGCGGGCGTTCCGCACGGTCGCGACGTGGTCGATGTTGACGCCGAGGCGCAGGCGGTCGCTCATGTCGGGGTCTCCCCTCCGGTCGGGCGGCGCAGGCGGCCCGGGTCGATCTCGGCCTTCTGGCGCGCGACGCGCTCGTGCGCGCGCTCGAGCATCCGCGCGCGCCGGCGCTTCTGGTAAGCGGCGACCAGCGGGCGGGTCAAGTAGTAGGCGAGGAGGCCCGCGGCGAGGCCGGGTAGCAGGCCGCCGACGAGGTAGGGCCAGAGAATGTCGCGGAAGAACGGGATCAGCCGGTGCCAGTGCGCCTCGCCATGGCCGAACATGGCGAAGACGCCCTCGCGGATGCCGCCGAAGGCGTCGGCGAAGGCGGTGGAGACGCGGCCGTAGTCGCGGCCGCTGGCGCCGTGGCCGAGGATGCGGCGGCCGAGGGCGAGGGCGACCGGGGCGATCAGCGGGAAGGTCAGCGGGTTGCCGACGCCGGTGCCGATCAGCGCGGCGATGATGTTGGCGCGCACGGCGCGGGCGATGGCAACCGCGAGAAGAAAGTGCAGCCCGAAGAAAGGGGTGAACGAGCTGAACACGCCGCAAGCGAAGCCGAGGGCGATCCGGTGCGGGCTGTCGGGGAGGCGGCGCATGCGATGCGCCAGATACTCGATGCCGCGACGCCAGCCGCGGCGCGGCAGCAGGATCTCGCGGATGCGGACCGAAAAGGGCGGCTTGTCGCGTCGCTTGAAGACCATCTTCCCGGGACACCTCGCCCTTTCCGGGAGGATGCCGTCCCCTTTCCCCTCAGCCCCGACCGATTGCCCGGGACGTCACCGGGGACTGCCGGTAGCGGCGCACCTCGCCCACGTCCGAATCGGCGTCGATCGCGGTCAGGACGTGGGTGAGGTGTTCCATATCCCGGACATCGATATCAATCACCATACGATAGAAGTCGGGTTTACGGTCGGTGAACACGATGTCGGTGATGTTGGCGCGCTGCTCGCCGATCAGCGTGCAGATGCGGCCCAAGACGCCCGCGTCGTTGCTCATTGTGACCTCGACGCGGACGACGTGGTCGGCCGCCGCCTGCCCCTCGGCCCAGCGCAGGTCGATCCAGCGGTCCGGCTGGTCCTCGAAGGCGACGAGCTCGGCACAGTCGATGGCGTGAATCATCACCCCCTTGCCGCGCACGGCGATCCCGACGATCCGCTCGCCGGGGATCGGGTTGCAGCAGGGCGCCGGCTGCGCCACCTGGCCGGTGTCGAGGCCGATGACGACCGGCGCGGTCTTGTCGGTCGCCTTCGGCAGCGCGGCGTCGCGCAGGAGCTCGGGGTAGAGGGTGGCGACAAGGTCGCGGCCGGTCATCTCGGCGGCGCCGAGGCGCGCCAGCACGTCGTCGGCTTCGTCGAGGCTCAGGCGCCGGGCGGCCGCCTCCAGCGCCTTGTCGGTCGACTTCTTGCCGACGCGCTCGAGGGCGACGCGGGCGATCTCGCGGCCGAGGCGGATCTGGGTGGCGCGCTGCTCGCCGCGCAGCGAGCGGCGGATCGCGGCCTTGGCGCGGCCGGTCACGACCATGTCCTCCCACGACGGCTGCGGCCGTTGACCCTCGGCGCGGATGATGAAGACCGACTGCCCGTTGCGGAGCTTGGTCCAGAGGGGCACGCGCTGGCCGTCGACCTTGGCGCCGACGCAGCTGTCGCCGATGCGGGTGTGGATGGCGTAGGCGAAGTCGATTGGCGTGGCGCCGCGCGGCAGCTTCACCACCTCGCCCTTCGGCGTGAAGCAGAAGACCTGGTCGGTGAACATTTCGAGCTTGACGTGCTCGAGGAAGTCCTCGGCGACCTCCGTGTCGTCGAGCCCCTCGGTGATCGAGCGCAGCCAGTGGAAGGGATCGACCGCGAACGGGTTCTCGAAGCGCTCGCCGTCGCGGTAGGACCAGTGCGCGGCGACCCCGGTCTCGGCGACGGCATGCATCTCGCGCGTGCGGATCTGCACCTCGACCCGCTTGCCGTCGCGCCCGGAGACCGTGGTGTGGATCGAGCGGTAGCCGTTCGACTTCGGCTGGCT
>JAXMDH010000071.1:0-15734 GCA_046348915.1 Amaricoccus sp. | reverse complement strand
GTCCTCTTCCTCGCCGCGGGCGGTCAGCATGATCACCGGGATCTCGCGGGTCGCGGGCCGTGCGCGGATCTGGCGGCAGAGCTCGATGCCGGAGACGCCGGGCAGCATCCAGTCGAGGATGGCGATGTCGGGCTTCGATTCCTCGATCGCGACCAGGGCCTCGTCGCCGTCGCGGGCAGTGGCGACGGTGAAGCCTTCCTTCTCGAGATTGTAGGCGAGGAGGTGGCTGATCGCCTCCTCGTCCTCGACGACAAGCACCCTGGCCATGCGAGCGGTCTCCCGTCCGTTAATCCTGTCCGAATTCGATGTCCGAGGGCTCGCCCTTGGGTCGGTCGTCGCCGAGGCTGTCGCCGGTGGCGACGTAATGCACCATCTCGGCGATATGCGTCGTGTGGTCGCCGATGCGCTCGAGGTTCTTGGCGATGAACATCAGCTGGGCGCCGACCCCGATCAGCCGGCTGTCCTCGACCATATAGGTGACGACCTCGCGGAAGACGGCGTTGTACATCTCGTCGATCTCGTAGTCTTGGTTCCAGATCCGCACCGCGAGGTCGACGTCGCGGCCGGCATGGGCGTTCAGGACGTCCGAGAGCTGGGTCAGCGACTGGCGGCCCATGCGCACGATCGAGCCGGTCACGCGCACCGGTCGTGCCGCGCTCAGCTGGATCGCGCGCTTGGCGATGTTCTTCGAGAGATCGCCGATGCGCTCGATGGTGGCGGCGATCTTCATCGCGGCGATCAGCGCGCGCAGGTTGCCGGCGGCGGGCTGACGCAGCGCGATCACGCGGACGATCTGCTCCTCGAGGCGGATTTCCATGGCGTCGAGGGCACGGTCGCGGTCGATCACCTGGCGGGCGAGGGCGGCGTCGCGGTTCTGCACCGCTTGCAACGCCTTGGCGAGCAGATCCTCGCCGATCCCGCCCATCTCCGAGATCCGCGCCTGGACTTGGACCAGCTCCTCGTCGAGCAACGATACGACCTGCGCCATGACGCACCCTCTCGGTGTCGGCCCCCCCGGGGGTCTTCGGGGCCAGTATGGCCCGTCGGCCAAGGTTAAACGACGGTTTCGCGACAGTTTTGCGACAGGCCGGCAGCCGGACGCACGGGTCCCCCGGTCTGTCCGCCGGACCGCTGCAGTCAGGAGGCGCGGGCGGAGAGGCGGTCCGCCTCGGGCTCGGCGCCCGTCTCGGTGTCGTCCCCGGCGCGCGGCAGCCAGACGGTGAAGGCGCTGCCCTTACCCTCGGTCGAGATAATCTCCAGCCTACCCTCGTGGCGGTTCAGGATGTGCTTGACGATGGCGAGGCCGAGGCCCGTCCCGCCCTTGTTTCGGCTGGCGGCGGCGCTGACGCGGTAGAAGCGTTCTGTCAGCCGCTGGATGTGTTCGCGTTCGATGCCGGGCCCGTCGTCCTCGATCGTGACGCCGTGCTGGTTCGGGTGCGCCTTGCTGGCCGGCGCGGCGCGGACGCGCACCGTCGCGCCTTCCCCGCCGTACTTCATGGCGTTGTCGATCAGGTTCGTGAAGACTTGGGCCAGCTGGTCGCGGTCGCCGAGGACACGGGCGCCCTCCGGACCGAGGTCGATCGCCAGGGTGACGCCCAGTTGGCCGGCGAGTGGCAGCAGCGCGGTGGCGCTTTCGAGCGCGATGCGGTTCAGCGACCATTCCTCGACTGGGCGCACGTGCTCGCTCATCTCGATACGGCTGAGCGACATCAGATCCTCGACCAGCCGCTGCATCCGCCCGGCCTCGCGGCCCATGATCCCAAGGAAGCGCTCGCGCGCTTGCGCGTCGTCGCGCGCGTGGTGCTGCAGCGTCTCGATATAGCCGATAATCGAGGCGAGCGGCGTGCGCAGCTCGTGGCTGGCGTTGGCGATGAAGTCCGAGCGCAGCTGCTCGGCGCGGCGGGTCTCGGTGCGGTCCTCGATCTGCACAATGACGCGTGCCTCAGGACCGAAGGCGATGTCGGGGGGCAGGAGGCCGATGCGCGCTTCGAAGAAGCGCTCGCGGCCGGGGTGGGCGGTGAAGCGGACCGTTCGCTCGGCGCCGTCGGCGAGCGTGGCGCCGATCGCCTCGACGAAGTCCGGGGCGCGGATCAGGTGGGCGAAGTGGGCGTCCTGCTCGATCCGCGGCAGCGCCTCGTGCGCGGCCGGGTTGGCGAAGGTGATCCGGCCGGTCGGCGAGACCAGGAGGAGCGGCGTCGGCAGCTTCTCGATCAGCGCGCGGCCGAAGCCGGTCGGCATTGCGTTCGGCGTTGGCGTCGGAACCGGGTCGGGCACGGCGGGAGCCGCTCCAGATTGCCGGGGCGCGAGGGCGCCGGAGGCGAGCCAGACCGCAAGGGCGACGATGGCGAAGGCTGCGAACGGCGACAGCAACGCCGCCGCGGCTGCGACAGCGCCGATGGCGAGCGAGGCGATCGCCGGCTTCCATGGTCCGTTGGCGCGCTGCGCCACGCCTTCCTCCCGAGGGGCGCCGGTACGGACCGGCTTCGGCAACATTGTATTCACCGACGGCCCATATATCTATCGGGTTACAGATCCGTGACGCGAGAGGCCGAATGATCCGCTATGCGCTGCGCTGCGACCGTGCGCACCGTTTCGACTCGTGGTTCGGGTCGAGCGCGGACTTCGACCGGCTGCTCGACTCCCGGCTTCTCGCTTGCGCCGTCTGCGGCTCGCAGACCGTCAGCAAGGACCTGATGGCGCCGGCCGTCGCCGGTGCAGCGCCGGAGCGTCCGCTCTCTGCGCCGGCCTCTGCCGCCGAGCAGGCGCTGGCCGAGCTGCGGCGGCGGATCGAGGCCGATTCGGAGGACGTCGGGCGCGACTTCGCCGCGGAGGCGCGGCGGATACACGAAGGTTCGGCGCCCGAGCGCGCCATCATCGGCGAGGCGCGGCCCGCCGAAGCGAGGGCGCTGATCGAGGACGGTATCCCGGTCGCTCCGCTGCCCTGGGGCCGGCGCCAAACGAGCTGATGCCGGACGCCGGCCGGATCGTGGTACTGAACGGCGCGCCGCGGTCGGGTAAATCGAGCATCGCGGCGGCGCTCCAGGCGCGCCCCGACGAGGTCTGGATCAACCTCGGGGTCGATCTCTTCATGACGGCAACGCCGCCCCGGCTCCGGCCCGGCATCGGGCTCCGCCCGGGGGCGGAGCTGCCGGAGGTGGCCGCGCTGGTGCCGACGCTCTACGCGGCGCTCTACGAGGCGGTGGCAGCGACGAGCCGGCTCGGGCTCGACGTGGTCGTCGACGTTGGGCACCACGAAGAGAGCGGAGCGGCGCCCGGCATTCTCGCCGATTGCGCGCGGCGGCTGGCCGGACTGCCGGCGCTCCTCGTCGGGGTTCGCTGCCCGCTCGACACGATCATGGCGCGGGGCCGCGCGGCGCCGGCGGGCGACGCCGGGTGGCAGCGGAGGGCGCGCCGGTGCCGGAGCCGGTGCTGGCCTGGCAGCGGGCGGTGCATGCGCGCGGGCACTACGACTGGAGCTCGATACCGCCCTGATGACCGCCCATGCGTGTGCCGCGGCGATCCTCGAGCGCCTTCGGGGCGGCATCCCCCGGCCGAGTGCCCTCGAGCGGCTGGCCATCGGCGTGTCGCCGACGGCGGGCGACTGGTAGCGAGTCAGCCGGCGCGCGGCATCCGCGCCAGCCAGGCGCCGATGACCCGGGGGTCGCCGGGGCATTCGTCGATCCAGTCGGCGAGGCTCGCCCCCGGGGTCGCTCGGCCGGCACCTCGTCGGCCAGTGCATCGTCGGTCAGCGCGTCGCTGCACCATCCGCCGGCCGCCTCGATTGCGGCGTGGAAGGCGGCATAGTGGCCGGCGATGGCGTCCCAGCGGTCGGTGCCGTTGACGGTTCTCCGGGCGTCCTTGAGGTTGTCGTCCCCATCGTCCGGCAGGTAGTAAGCGAGTCCGCGGCCGGCGCCGTTCCAGCGGCCGTCGACCAGCCCCTTGATCAGGATGCGTGCCGACACCACCGGATCGAGCATCGCGTCCGGATCACGCTCGAGGTCGATTCCGGCGTCCTCGCTCGAGCGCACGTAGTTCTCGCGCCAGGTCAGCTGCACGTGGCCGCGGCCGTAGTAGGCCTTCCCATAGGGACCGGTCGGCTTGCCGTAGCGGGCGGGAGCGCTGTCGGCGCCACGCTTGCGCGCCAGCGCCGCCACGGCGCGGATGGCGCCTTCGTCGGACGACGCGAAGCCCTCGCGCACCGGAACCATCTTGCGGCCGGTCTCGTGATAGGCGGTGGCCAGCGCGTAGGCGAGGGTCTTGGCCCTGCCGTCGCCGACCGCCTGCATGGCGTCGAGGATGCCCTCGATGCCGGCGACCTGCTCGCGAGTGAGCGAACCCGCGAAGACGCCGGCCCCGGGCTGGCGCAGGGCGTCGTAGAAACCGGTCGTCGCATGCTTCGCCTCCTGGCAGCCGGCGCCCGAAGGGACACGAGAAGGCTTGACGGAACTTTAACCGGGGCGGGCGTAGTCGGGCGGCATGGAGAAAGCGATCGCCAGCGACGGCCCGACCCCGATCCGCGTGGAACGGACCCGGGCGGCCGACGCCCCTCGCGACGAGCCGGCGCCCGGCAACGGTGCCGACGCCCGGCAGCTGGCGCGGCTGGAGAAGACGGCAGAGCTGCTCCGGCGGAGATCGTCGAGGATCCTCGCGATGATCCACTACGGCTCGTCGAACGGGCTCGCGACCTCTATCGACCCGGCTGCAAGCGAGGTCTTCGACCGGCTGGCCGACGGCGGCACGATGCCGCCGATGGTCGAGCTGATCGGCGCGCACCACGCGCTCAAGCAGCTCGTGGCGCCAGCGACGCCGGCCGGCGTGCGCATCTACTGCCAGATGCGCACCGGGCGCGCCCGGCTGCTCGGCCCGCATGCCACGATCCGGCGGCTCTCAACGGCGAACATCCTCTTCATGTTGCTCTTCTTCGTCACCAGCGCCTCGACGCTGATCAACGCCGACACCATCCGGCTCAGCGTCTACGAGCAGAGCGGCGCGCCGCTGGTGTTCAAGCTCCTGTTCATCACCGCAGTCTCGGGCATCGGCGCAGGCTTCGCGGTGCTGTTCGAGGCCTGGGAGGACATCCGCCGCCGTCGCTTCGACCCGGTAATGGAGAGCTCCTATTGGTGCAGATCCGGGCTCGGCGTCGTCGCCGGCCTCATCCTGACCGAGATCGTGCAGACCGGGGCGGAGGGGGCGACCGAAGGGTCGTTCAAGGGGCCGCTGGTAGCGTTGGCCGGCGGCTTCTCGGCCGGGCTGCTGCACGTGGTGCTGTCCCGCGTGGTCAAGGCGATCCGCAACATCTTCGAGCCGGCGGAGACGAAGTAAAGCCGGGAAACGCCTCCAACTTCGAGGATATCACGGCAGGCGCTGCACCCTGGATTTTCGGGCGTCGCCGAGAGGACCCTGGGCCTGCGACGTGTCGCGCTTGACGCAAGAAAACTCCGTCGCCATGCTGGTCGATCGACGGGTCTCTGGGGCCCCCGAGGCGCCCCAAGAACGGCACGTCGAGATGGGGGAAAGAAAATGCCAAGTCTTCTTAGCCGTCTGGAGTTGACCTGGTTTTGCAAGAACATGCCGAGTAGAACCGACCTGAAGGTCGGCGACGTCCTGGACGAAATTTTCGCTTCGTTCTCCGACTGGCAGGCGGTGACGCCGTTTCGCTTCAGTGAAGCAGCCGACGGCGTGCCGGCTGATTTCCAGATCGTCTTCGGATCCGTCGGCCAGTCCGATGCGGGCGGGCAATATGACGGGAACTCAAGCGGCGGAACCATCACTCTCGATGACAGGCGGACATGGTCGAGCTTTCGCGATCGCCTAAAGTCGCAGACAAGCGCCGGCTCGAATCCGCTCTCGCTTCCGCTGAGCGTCGTCACGAAGCTCGAGGATGCCTTCAATGACGGATCACGCGTCGATCTGCGATCGATACTGCTTCATGAGATCGGCCATGCCATCCTCGGCGGAAACGGCAATGAAGATCATAGCACAGCGCCACATTCTGTTATGGCGGAAACTGTAACGCCAGACACCATGTACTACAGCGGCCCACGGTATCACCGACGATGACGCAATCCGGGTCGATCGTGCCTACGAATCGCAATATGCGCTGATGCCGATCCGCCAGCTGGGCTACACGTGGACCTATCGAGGCCGCGGGTTTCGAACTGTCACACTGCTATCCGACGGTTCCGTTGCCGCCATCGATCAGAAGGGCGATCTCAAGAGATATGTGCCGCCCGTTGGGGCTCGGGGATCACGCTGGGAGACGCTGGCTCAGGGTGTCGATCAGGTAGCTGAAGTCGACAAGAGGTGGCTCGCCTTGCTCAGGGGGCAAGGTGGAGACATTCGACCTCACAACGCGAGCGCTCAAGCAGCTCCCGTCCGACTCCTCCATCACAGCAATAGCGGGTTTCCGCCGCACCGGATTATGCCAGCGCGCCGAAGCCTGCGCAAAAGCCCTCGACCTACTGTGCGACTTGGACCCCGAGACGGGAACCAGGCTATTGGGCGACATCCAATCTTCAATCCGGAGCGCCGTTGATCTCGCTGTCTGCTGGCAAGCCAGCCGGCCATCTGCTCGACCTCTGGGGACTGGCCGCGGACGGTCGCGCATGGCGCTTCTTCTCCACAGTTCGACGACTTTCAACCGGTCGAACCTCCACTTAGATCGCTTTGCGTCGCAGCAGACGGAACAGTGTTCGGAATCGACAAGAATGACCCGAAGCTTTGGCTCGTATACCAGGACGTAACGCCAATGAAGGGATGGCTGATGATGGAGAAGGTGTCTGCCAAATCCATTTCGGCTCTGTCGAAGAGCGACCTCGCGGTCGTGCTCGACAACGGCTGGCTGTATTCGCTCGAGGCGGAGGCGTGATCATTCGGCATTGCTCGAACTCCCCAAGGGAGCTTCGCGCTTGTAAGCGATACGAGAAGGCAGCTCGACGGGCCGCCTTCTCGTCGGTTTCCATACCCGCCGTGCCTCGGTAGAGCTGGTGCGGCATCGTCGAGCATTCCGGTCTTCCGATGGTCGGGCCGGCCCCCGCGGCGGCCTTGACCAAATCTTTACCAACCCCGCCGAGGGTGCCGGCGAGCGCGGTGTATGGCGCGGGTAACGCGAGAATCGCGGGGAGCGTGAGATGGACCTTGCCGGCTACGTGGCGCTGACGCGCGCGTCGGGGCTTGCCAAGGGCTCAGTCGGTCGCCAACAACATCGCGAACCTCTCGACCACCGGTTACCGGCGCGAGGGGGTGATGTTCGCCGAGGAGGTCAAGGCGCTGCCGGTCGAGGGCGGCAGCGTCGCAATGACCGCGGCGCGGGCGCGCTATACCGACAAGCTGCAGGGATCGCTCGGGGAGACCGGCGGCACGCTCGACCTCGCGGTCGAGGGCGACGGCTACTTCACGGTGATGACGCCGCAGGGGGCAGCTGACCCGCGCCGGCGCCTTCACCCGCAATGCCGACGGGGTCGTGGTCAACATGGACGGGCACCCGCTGCTCGACGAGGGCGGCGGCGAGATCACGATCCCGTTCGAGGCGAAGGCGATCAACGTCTCGTCGGACGGGACGATCTCGGTCGACGGTGCGCCGGCCGGCAAGCTCGGCCTCGTCGACGTCGAGGACGAGTCCGGCTCAGCCGCGAGGCGGGCGTGCTCTTCAAGGCCGAGGGCGGCACGGTGCCGGTCGATAACGGCAAGATCGTGCAGGGCTTCCTCGAGCAATCAAACGTCAACCCGGTCAGCGAGATGGCGCGGATGGTCGAGGTGCAGCGCGCCTACGAGTACGGCCAGAAGCTGATGGACCAGGAAGACGAGCGGATCCGACGGTGGTGAAGACGCTGGGCCAGGCCGGTTGAGCGTCGTGGGAGTAGGAGAGTAGAATGCGTGCCCTGAACATCGCGGCCACCGGCATGGCGGCGCAGAACATGCGGGTCGAGGTCATCTCGCACAACCTCGCCAACATGAACACGACCGCCTACAGCGCGCGCCGGGCCGAGTTCTCCGACCTGCACTATCAGCAGGTCGAGCGGCCCGGGACGATCAACTCGGCCGACGGGACCGTGCTGCCGGCGGGCGTGCAGCTCGGGCTCGGGGTGCGCGCGGCGGCGGTCTCGGTGCAGGTGGCGCAGGGCGCCGTCACCGAGACCGGCGGCTCGCTCGACCTCGCGATCGAGGGGCAGGGGTATCTGGAGGTCACGCTGCCGTCGGGCGACGCGGCCTACACCCGCGACGGGGCGCTGAAGCGCAACGGCGACGGGCAGATCGTGACCTCGGACGGCTATCCGGTCGTCCCCGACATCACCATCCCCGAGGACGCGCGCCAGATCACCATCAACGCCGACGGCGAGGTCTATGCCTATTTCGACGGGCAGACGCAGGCGCAGCTGCTCGGGCAGTTCGACGTGACCACCTTCTCCAACGAGAAGGGGCTCGAGGCGCTGGGCTCGAACCTCTACAAGGAAACCGAGGCCTCGGGGGCCGCCAACACCGGCGGCGCCGGCGAGGACGGTCGCGGGACGTTCCGCCAGGGGTACCTCGAGAACTCGAGCGTCGACGCCGTTCACGAGATCACCGGGCTGATCGAGGCGCAGCGCGGCTACGAGCTCAACGCCAAGGTCATCACCGCCGCCGACCAGATGCTGGCGGCGACCGTTCAGATCCGCTGACCCCATGGGACGGGCGACCGCGATCTTCGTCCTATTCGTCGCGGCGCTGGCCGCGGGCGCGGTCTTCGCCCAGTCGGTGACCCCGGTGCACGCGATCCGCAGCCAGGCGGTGCTGCGTGCCGAGGACCTCGCGCTGTCCGAGGGGGACGTCCCGGGCGGCGTGGCCTCGATCGAGGAAGCGGTCGGCCAGGAGGCCAAGGTCGCGCTCTATCCTGGGCGGCCGATCCTCGCGTCGCAGCTCCGGGCGCCGGCGCTCGTGGAGCGCAATGCGGTGGTCAAGATGTCCTACGCCAGCGGCCCCTTGAAGATCGTGACCGAAGGCCGGGTGCTCGACCGCGCCGCCGTGGGCGAGACGGTCCGGGTAATGAACCTCGCCTCGAAGCAGACAGTGATGGGCGTCGTGACAGGCGACGGCAGCGTGGAGGTAGGGAGCCAATGAGACGGATCGCGTTCGCCGGGCTGATGGCGCTCGCCGGCTGCGGGCTTGCCCAGGTCGGCCAGGAGCCCGAGATGACCTCGATCGGCCGCGCCGAGGACAACGCGCCGCCGATCCTGACCGCCGAGCGCGCCGCGCTCGCGGTGCCGCCGCCGCAGCCCGCCCGCTACGCCTATCAGCAGGGCTCGCTCTGGAGCACCACGCCCTCGGGCCTGCTCGGCGACAAGCGCGCGAAGAGCGTCGGCGACATCCTGACCGTCACGATCGAGATCGACGACCAGGCCGAGATGAAGAACACCACGACGCGCTCGCGCGACGGCAAGGAGAGCGCCGAGGTCGGCGGCTTCTTCGGCGCCGGCAACGTGCTGCCGCCGGGCCTGATGAAGCTCAACCCGAACGTCGAGATGGGGTCCCAGTCCGACTACCAGGGCGAGGGCTCGGTCAAGCGCAACGAGAAGCTCACGCTGCGGGTCGCCGCGACCGTCGTGCAGGTGCTGCCGAACGGCCACCTGGTGATCCAGGGCGACCAGGAGGTCCGGGTCAACTACGAGCTGCGCGACCTGCAGATCACCGGCATCGTGCGGCCCGAGGACATCTCGCGCTACAACGAGATCCCCTACGACCGCATCGCCGGCGCCCGCATTTCCTACGGTGGCCGGGGCCAGATCTCGAGCGCGCAGCAGCCCCGCTACGGCCAGCAGATCGTCGACCAGGTCATGCCCTACTGAGGAGGCCGCGCGTGAAGAAGCTCATGCCGATGCTGATCGGGCTCTTCGGCCTCGCCGCCGGCCTCGGCGCCGGGATGGCACTGAAGCCGGCGCCACCGCAGGCGATTGCCAGCGCCTGCGAGGCCGCTCCGGCGGCCGAAGGCGCGGCGGCCGCCGCCGACGGCCACGCGCCGGCGCCCTGCCTCGCGACCCCCGATCCGTTCTCGCCCGAGAAGCCGGCCGGGAAGAAGAAGTCGGAGGAACTCGCCTACGTGACGATGGACAAGCCGTTCGTCGTCCCGGTCTTCGCCGGCGAGAAGGTCGCGGCGATGGTCGTCGTCTCGCTCTCGGTCGAGACCGACACCGAATCGGCGCACGCGATCGAGGACGTCAAACCGCGCCTGCGCGACGGCTTCCTCAAGGTGATGTTCCGCCACGCCAACTCCGGCGGCTTCGACGGCAGCTTCACCACCGGGCGCAAGATCGAGGACCTGAAGTCGGCGCTGCTGGCGTCGGCGCACGAGGTGGTTCCCGACCTGCCGGTCGACGAGGTCCTGATCACCGAGATCGCCCGGCAGGACAGCTAGGCGGCCCCCCCGTCGCGCTTGCCGATCGCGGTCGAGGGCCGCATCCTGCCGCCTCGGGCGAGGCGGGGGAGGCGATGGACGACAATCGGATCGCGGCAGGCCTGCTGGCGCTCTGGGGCACCGGCCGGCAGATCGCCCGCGGCCAGTGGCCCGGGCTCGACTTCGCGCAGGCATACCGCGTGACCGCCCGCGTCGCGGCGGCGCGGCGCGGGTGCGGCGAGCGGCCGGTCGGGCGCAAGATCGGCTTCACCAATACCTCGATCTGGCCCAACTACGGCGTCGACAGCCCGATGTGGAACTACGTCTACGACAGCACGCTGCGCGCGCTCGGTCCGGACGCCACGCTCGACCCCGAGGGGTTGCCCGAGCCGCGCATCGAGCCGGAGATCGTGCTCGGCCTCTCCGCCGCCCCCGATCCGGGGATGGACGAGGCGGCGCTCCTCGGCTGCATCGACTGGGTGGCGCACGGCTTCGAGATCGTGCAGTCGGTCTATCGGGACTGGCGGTTCTCGGGACCGGAAGCGGCGGCCGCCTTCGGGCTGCACGGCCGCCTCTTCGTCGGCCCGCGCCAGCCGATCGCCGGCGACCGCGCCGCCTGGGGCGAGGCGCTGCCGCGCTTGCGGGTCACGCTCCTGCGCGACGGCGCGCCGGTGGCCGAGGGGCGGGGGTCGGACGTGCTCGGCGGCCCGGTCAGCGCGCTCCGCTTCCTCGTCGCCGAGATCGCCCGCCACCCCGCGAACCCGCCCCTCGCCGCCGGCGAGATCGTCACCACCGGCACTTTGACCGACGCCCAGCCGGTGGCGCCCGGCGAGACCTGGTCGACCCGGCTCGAGGGCGTCCCGCTCGACGGGCTCACCCTGCCGGTGGCCCGTCCCGCGCGCTGACCGCGGGGCGAGCCCCGGCGCCTATTCCGCCGCCTCGAGGCTCAGGAAGCCGCCGGACTGGCGGTCCCAGAGACCGGCGTAGATGCCGTCCCGCGCGAGGAGCTCGGCGTGGGTGCCCTCCTCGACGATACGGCCGGCGTCGAGGACGACGATCCGGTCCATGCGGGCGATC
This sequence comes from Amaricoccus sp., assembly GCA_046348915.1. Lineage (GTDB taxonomy): Bacteria > Pseudomonadota > Alphaproteobacteria > Rhodobacterales > Rhodobacteraceae > Amaricoccus. Next base: position 4,291 of record JAXMDH010000071.1, on the reverse strand, counting down.
GTCGACAGCCGGTGGGCGATGGCGATCACGGTCTTGCCCTGCATGACCCCGTAGAGCGTGTCCTGGATCGCCGCCTCCACCTCCGAGTCGAGCGCGCTCGTCGCCTCGTCGAGGACGAGGATCGGCGCGCTCTTCAGGATCACCCGCGCGAGCGCGACCCGCTGGCGCTGGCCGCCCGAAAGCTTGACGCCGCGCTCGCCGACCTGGGCGTCGTAGCCGGTGCGGCCCTCGGGATCGACCAGCGCCATGATCACGTCGTGGACGCTGGCCTGCTCGGCGGCGGCGATCATCTCGGCGTCGGTCGCGGACGGGCGGCCGAACTTGATGTTCTCGCGCACCGAACGGTGCAGCAGCGAGGTCTCCTGCCCGACGACGCCGATCGCACGGCGCAGGCTCTCCTGGGTCACCCCGCGGATGTCCTGGCCGTCGATGCGGATCGCGCCCGAGGCGACGTCGAACATCCTGAGCGTCAGGTTGACCAGGGTCGACTTGCCGGCCCCCGAGCGGCCGACGAGGCCGATCCGCTCGCCCGGCCGCACCGTCAGGCTGAAGTCCTTGATGACAGAGCCCGAATCGCCGCGCCAGTAGTCGAAGCCGACCCGGTCGTAGACGATCTCGCCGCGGGTCACGAGGAGCGGCTTCGCGCCGGGGGCGTCGACCAGCGTCAGGGGCTTCGCGATCGTGCGCATCGAGTCGCGGGCGACGCCGACCTGGCGGAAGACGTTCGAGCTGATCTCGAGGATCCAGCCCGAGATGCTCATGATCTGCAGCACGAACGGAATCGCGGTCGCGACCATCGCCGCGTCCATCCGGCCGGTGTTCCAGCCCTGAAGCGCGATCGCGGTGACGGCCGCGACCAGCATCCCGTTCAGGAGGAAGAGCAGCGACCAGCTCGCGGTGAAGATGCGCATCAGCGCCCGGAAGGCATCGGCGTGCGCACGGACCGAGGTGGCGACGTAGGCGTCCTCCTCGGCATCGACCGCGAAGGTCTTCAGCGTCTGGATGTTGGTGTAGCTGTCGACCATGCGCCCGTTCATCACCGAGTAGCGGTCGGACACCGCCTCGGACGCCCGGTCGATCCGCGGCATCGAGCGCGCGAGCAGCACCCCGTAGAGCGCCAGCCAGATCACGATCGGCACGAGCAGCATCGGGTCCATGCCGGCGAGCGCGATCATCGCGACGGCGACGAAGACGGCCGCGTACCAGACCGCATCGATCGAGAGGTTCGCCGTCAGCTCGATCGCGTCGCCGGCCTGCATCACCTTGGTGCCGATCCGGCCGGCGAAATCGTTCTGGAAAAACGACCAGGACTGGCGGATCAGGTGCCAGTGGCTCTGCCAGCGCACGAGGTCGATCAGGTTCGGCACGATCGCGTGGTTCCTCACCAGCGCGTCGGCCGCGAAGACCAGCGGCCGGAGCAGCACGACCGCGAGCATCAGCCCGAGCGTCGGTCCGTGCGTCGACCAGAGCTCGCCGTGCGGCGTGGTCGAGAGCATGCCGACGATCCAGCCGACGAAGATCGGCAGCATGGCGTCGCCGACCGAGCCGATGGCGACGAACACGACGCGGGCCGCGAAGGCGCCGCGAAACTGGCTCAGGAAATAGGCGAAAAACCGGCGGGTGCCGTCCGGCGGCTGCCGGTCGGCCGCGAGCGCGGTCGGGGAATACATCCGGTCGAAGCCGGAGAAGACGCGGTCGAGCATGGCCTACTCATCGGAGGGGCCCGCCTCGGTGGGTCGGGCCGGAAATCAGGGCCGGGTCCGTCGCAGCGAACGGCCGGCGGCGAAATGGGCGAGCGACGCGGTAGGGCTATCCATCGGAATCTCCTGGACTGGAAAAAGGCGCGACGCGGGGCGCGCGGGCATCGGACGGCTGGGGAAGGCGGAGCATCGGAGCACCTGTGGCGATGGAGACAGCGGGCCGGACGGCCCGATCCGGACCGGTCAGTGGCGAACGGGAATCCGGATTCTCTCCATGCAGGCGCTCCTCGATGTCGGCGCTGCTGCTTACCCTATTCCGGCGCCTGTGTCACCCCTCGGCGGCCTGCAACCGCCACGGCCGGCCGCCGAAGCCCGTCGCTCGCACGGGGGACTACTCGGCGGCGTCCATCGCCGGGGTCACGTCGATGAAGCCGCCCGACTGCCGGTTCCAGAAGCGCGCATAGAGCCCGCCGCGCGCCAGGAGCTCGGCGTGCGTCCCCTCCTCGGCGATCATCCCGTCGTCGAGCACCACGATCCGGTCCATCTTCGCGATCGTCGACAGCCGGTGCGCGATGGCGATCACCGTCTTGCCCTGCATCACGCCGTAGAGCGTCTCCTGGATCGCCGCCTCGACCTCGGAATCGAGCGCCGACGTCGCTTCGTCGAGCACCAGGATCGGCGCATCCTTCAGGATCACCCGCGCCAGCGCGATCCGCTGCCGCTGCCCGCCCGAGAGCTTGACCCCGCGCTCGCCCACCTGTGCGTCATAGCCCGAGCGCCCCGTCATGTCGGCGAGCCCGAGTATGAAGTCGTGCGCCTCCGCCCGCCGCGCCGCCGCCACCATCTCGGCCTCCGACGCGTCGGGCCGGCCGTAGAGGATGTTGGCGCGCACCGAGCGGTGCAGCAGCGACGGGTCCTGCGTCACCATGCCGATCTGCCGCCGCAGCGAGTCCTGGGTCACGCTGCGCACGTCCTGCCCGTCGATGCGGATCGCACCCCCCTCGGTGTCGAAGAAGCGCAGCAGCAGGTTGACGAGCGTCGACTTGCCCGCGCCCGACCGCCCGACCAGCCCGACCTTCTCGCCCGGCCGGATCACCAGCGTGAGGTCGCGGATCCCGCCCGATCCGCGGCCGTAGTGGTGGCTGACCCGGTCGAACGCGATCTCGCCGCGCGTCACCGCGAGCTCCTTCGCCCCTTCGGCGTCCTCGAGCGCGATCGGCTGCGCGATCGTCTCCATGCCCTCGCGGATCACCCCGAGGTTCTGGAACAGGGACGACAGCGACCACATGATCCAGCCGGTCATCGCGTTCAGCCGCAGCACCAGCGCCGAGGCGGCGGCGACCGTGCCGATCGTCGCGTGCCCCTCGCTCCAGAGCACCAGCGCCAGCCCGATCACGGCGACGATGAGGAAGCCGTTGATCACCGTCAGGCCCAGGTCCATCAGCGTGATGATCCGCATCTGCGCCATGAAGGTCTTGCGCGCGTGCTCGATCGCCTCGCCGGCGTAGTCCTCCTCGGAATGCGTGTGCGCGAAGAGCTTCACCGACTGGATGTTGGTGTAGCTGTCGACGATGCGCCCGGTGATCGCCGAGCGGGCATCCGAAAAGTCCTTCGAAGCCTTGCCGACGCGCGGGATCGTCCAGCCGACCAGCCAGACGTAGAGCCCGAGCCAGACGACGAGCGGCACTGCCAGCCGCCAGTCGGTCCCCGACAGCAGCCAGAGCGCGCCCGCGAGGTAGATGACGGCATAGACCATCGCGTCGAAGGTCTGGAACGTCGCCTCGCCGACGGCGGGCGCCGTCTGCATCATCCGGTTGGCGATCCGCCCGGCGAAGTCGTTCTGGAACCAGCCGACCGATTGGCCGAGCACGTGCCGGTGCGAGCGCCAGCGCACGATCGTGCCGACGTTCGGCATCAGCGACTGGTTGAGCAGCGCCGCCTGCAGCGTCTGGATCAGCGGCCGCGCCAGCAGGATGAAGACCGCGACCGCCACGAGCTCGAGCCCGTGCCGCGCCCAGACCTCCGAGGGCGGCGTCGCGCCGAGCACGTCGACGATGCGGCCCGCGTACCAGATCAGCCAGATTTCGACGACGGCGACCAGGAAGACCGCGACGATCGTCCAGGCCATGACGCGCCGCGCCGGCTTCAGGTAGTCGACGAGGAACGGCCACAGCCGGTCGGGCGGCGTCGACTTCGCCGGATAGGGCGCATAGGGGTCGACGAGCGACTCGAAGAAGCGGAACATCGGAGAGCCTCGGGGAAACTGCAGGGAAGGGGCCTGTCGGCCCACGTCCGGACCGATCAGATCAGGTCGGTGCTGCGGACGTTCTCCATGCAAGGCCTCCTCGGGGTGCCGCGGCGTCAATACAGCAAACCGCGCCCCGTGTCACCCCGTTCGCAGCTTGTGCGGTAGCAGTGGGCCCGGCGGACCTCGTCGACCGGCACCTGCCGCAGCCCGAGCCGCTTCGACGGCGGCCGGGCCACCGTCGACTTCCCGGCGCCGATCGGGCCGATCAGGATGATCTGGGTCATGGCGCGATCTCCGTCCTGCCCCGATCATGGCAGGAATCGCGTCCGGGCGGCGCCGGGGC
>JAXMDH010000070.1:0-16120 GCA_046348915.1 Amaricoccus sp. | reverse complement strand
AGTCAACGTCGGAGTCGAGACCGTAGACCCGGGTTGCGGGGCGCAGCGCGTCGGCGAGGCGGGTGATCGGCGCGGTTCGGAGCCCCGAGGGGCCGGCGCCGATTATGACCGGCGCGATCGCGACCTGCAGGCGTTCCAGCAGCCCCGCGTCGAGGAAGCCGGCGATGGTCACCCCGCCGCCCTCGACTAGGACGCGCAAGAGGCCGCGGGCGGCGAGGGCGGTACGGATCGCGGCGGGCTCGATCCAGCCGCCGGCGGCGGCGAGGCTGACGACCTCGACGCCCCGGGGGCGCGGGCGGTCGCTGGCCTGGACGACGATGCGGCGGGCGCCGTCGTCGGCCAGGACACGGGCGTCGTCGGGGAGCCGGCCGCGCGGGTCGATGACGACGCGGGCGGGGTTGGGCCCCGGGACCAGGCGCACGGTCAGGCGTGGGTCGTCGCCGAGGGCGGTGCGGACGCCGACGAGGACCGCGTCGGCGAGCGCGCGACAGCGGTGCAGGTGGCACAGGCCGTCGGGACCGGAGATCGCGGTCGCGTCGCCCGATGGGGTGGCGATGCGGCCGTCGAGCGACTGGCCAACCTGGGCGAAGAAGTAGGGGGCACCGCGGCCGTCGGCGGCGAGGGGGGCGTAGAGGGACCAGGCGGCGCGGGCCTCGGGACGCCAGTCGGGATCGGGCTCGACGCGCCGGCCGGAGCGATGCGCGAGGAGCGCCGCCCACACCTCCGGAGTCACGTCCGCTCGCTGCATCCGGCCCTCCCCACGCGCCCAGCAGAGTAGCGCGTGGCAAACGCGGGTAAAGGGCTCCGGTTCAGCGCGCGGCGTGGAGCGCCGAGGACGTATCGGCGAAGGCGGTGAGGAAGCGGTCGCGGAAGGCCTCCATCGGCCAGACCGGGGCGTCTGCCGAGGGGATCAGGCCGGAGGTGAAGTCCCAGCCGTCGAGGCGCGCGAGGACGCCCGTCGGGCCGATTAGGTGGATGGGAACGTCACGGTTGACCGGGTCGCCGGAAACGAAGGCGGCGGGCTGGTGGTCGCCGAGGACGATGAAGAGCGTCGGGCGGGCGGTCTCGCGGGCGGCGAAGGCGGTGACCGTGCGCAGGACGTAGTCGAGCGACTGGCGGTACTGGTCGCGGACGCGGTCGGGGTCGCGCCAGACCACGTCGGGCGGGTCGCCTGCGGTGGCGTAGGGGTCAAAGATGCGCCCATCGCCGAGTCGGCCCCAGGGGACGATGGGCGGGATCGGAGTCCATGGGGCGTGCGAGGAGATGAGAGCGGTCGCGATGAAGACCGGGGGCCGGGGGCCGGGAGCGAGGAGGTGCCGGTCGAGGGAGGCCAACGTGAACTGGTCGGGCATGGTCACCCAGTTGAAGGGAAGACCCTGGTAGCCGAGGTCGGCGGCGGCGAGAATGCGGTCGTAGCCGAACCAGGCCGCCTCGGGCCAGGCGCGGGTGATCGCGGGCATCACGGCGGCGGTCTGCCAGCCGGCCTCGCGCGCGAGCGCCAGGAGCGAGCGGCGGGGGCTGGCGATGAGGGCGCGGTATCGGCCCTGGTCGCCGATACGCAGCCCAGAGAGGACGCTCGAATGAGCGAGCCAGCTCTGGCCACCGACCATCGGCGCGGTCAGCCAGCCGGAGCGTGCGGCGAGACCGGCGGAGCGGAGTTCGGCCTCGCCGGCGGCGAGGGCGGCGGTCACGGTCGGGGCGAAGAGCGGGTTCTCAAAGGCGGAGCGGCCGTAGGATTCCACGAAGACGAGGACGATGTCGGTGCCCTGGAGCGCCGGCAGGATGACGGCGGGCGGCTTCGCGGCCCAGGGGTCGGCGGCGGCGTCGGCGCGGAAACGGGCAAGATCGGCGCGGGCTTGCGCGGCGTCGGCGACGTGCTGCCAGGCGAGGCGGGCCGTGTCGGCGTTCGCCAGCGGTGGCGGGACGACCGCGGCGACGGCAACGGCGAAGACGGCGACCGCAGCTGCGACGGCGAAGGCCGGGCGGCGGGGCGGGGAGAGGCGCGCGATGCAGGCCGCCGCCCATCGGAGGGCAGCGACGAGGAGGACGACTGCGGCGGCGATTGCCGCGACGGCGCCGATGGCGAGCGGCGTGCCGAAGCTGCCCTGCCCGAGGTCCCAGACGGACCGGAGCAGGCCCATGTCGAGGACCGGGTTGAACGGACGCAGGTAGGCGGCCTGGAAGCCGATGTCGGCGAGTTTCAGCAGGGTCAGCACCGCAAGGAAAAAGGCGGTCAGCCACGCGAGCGGGCGGCGCAGGACCATGGGCGCGGCGGAAAGAAGCAGCAGGATCGCCGGGAGCTCGAGCGGGAGGGCGATCGCCGGGGCGCCCGGGCGGGACGGAAGAACGAGCACGGCGGCCAGCATGAGGACGGCAGCCAGCGTGGCGGCGGCGCGGCGGACGCGGCGCTCAGGCATTTGCGAGGCGGGCGTAGACGTCGCCGGGACGGCCGTCGGACCGGGCGGCGAGAGCCTGCAGGATGGCATCGGCGTCGAGCCAGCCGGGGAGGGCGAAGAAGGTGGTCTCGCCCCGGACGAGGTTGAATTCGTAGCGATCGAGCGATGCGAGGCGCGCGACGCAGGCGGCGGCGAGATCCAGAGTGGCGGGAAGGTACTCGAAGGCCACCCAAGGCACGGGGCGATGCAGGCCGGCCAGTACCTCGGCCTCGAACCCCTCGACATCGATCTTGATGAAGCGTGGGAGGCCGTGCTCGGCGATCAGCGCGTCGAGGGTGGTGACGTCCACGGTCTCGGCGGCGTCCCAGCGGACGGCAGCGAAGCCAGGAGCGGTCGCCATGCGGGCGGCGAACTCGGTCGAGAGCGAGGAAACGGTCGGGTGGAGGCTCGAAACCGCGAGCTCGGCGCGGCCGGGAACGGCCCCGGCCGCGAGCGGCAACAGGGTGACGCCCGGCGGCAGGTCGCGGCGGAGGTAGGCGTGGAAGATCCGCTGCGGCTCTAGCGCGACGACGCGGGCTCCGGCGGCGGCGAGGGCGCGCGTGCGGTTGCCGGCGTGGGCGCCGATGTCGAAGGCGAGGTCGCCCGGTTCCACGAAGCTACGATAAAAGCGGGCGAGCCGGGCGATCCGCCAGGGCCGGGCGCGATAGATGACCAGCGAGCGGGCGAGGCCGATCCAGCTGCGCGGGAGCGTCATGCGCGCCGGAGGAGCCAGGCGACGTCGGTCGCGAACGAGGCGGCGAGCGCGGCGAGCGCGGCTGCGGCGAGAGCCGTCGAGAGCGGGTGGGTGACCGGGGGCGCTAGGAGAAGACCGAGGGTCGCGACCTGGAGGACGCAGACCGCGTCGCGGCGGCGGGAAGGCAGGAGCGGGCGAGCGAGCGGCGGCCAGACTTGGCCGGCGAGAACGAAGGCGTAGCGCATGAGGCCGATGGCGAGGATCCAGACGCCCGCCTTGGCGAGGCCGAGGGCGAGGGCGGAGAGGGCGAGCAGGAGGAGGGCGTCGACCTCCATGTCGAAGCGGGCGCCGAAGGCCGACGCGTGGCCCTTGCGGCGGGCGGCCCAGCCGTCGACGCCGTCGAGCGAGAGGAGGACGGCTACGCCGCCGAGCGCCCACCAGCCGCGGGAGCCGGCGACGACGCCGGGCTCGAGGGCGAGGCCGGCGAGGACGGCGGTGCCGGCGGCGCGCAGCAGGGTGATGACATTACCGAGGCCAAAGCGCGGGTGCGGGTGGTGGAGCGGCAGGCGGTCGAAGACCACCGCGGCCACCGCGCCATAGGCGAGGAGCCCCGCCGGGGCCGTCGCGGTCGAGGAGAAAGGGAGTGCGACGAGCACGGCAGCGACGGCGGCGCCAAGGAACAGGATGGGCGGCAGCGCGCTGCGACGCGCGGCGATCACCTGCGCGGGGCTCGCGGCTTCGGTCATCGGCACGCCGCACTGGCCGGGCGCCCGGTTTCTGCTAGGCTGGCGCGGACGGCAGCCGCCGGCGCGGGGAGCGAGCTATGGGATACGGCAACGCCGCACGGCTGTTTCACTGGGCGACGGTCCTCCTTGTGCTGGTGATGATACCGGTCGGGCTGCTGATGACACAAGACATCCCCCGGCCACTGCAGGATCGACTCTTCGTGTTGCACAAGGGATTGGGGCCGCTGGTGTTCCTGGTGGTGCTCGCGCGGCTCCTCTGGCGGCTCGGGCACCGGCCGCCGCCCCTGCCGGCGAGCGTCGCCCCGGCGCAGCAGCGGGCGGCGGAGGTGATGCACGTCGGGCTCTACGTCTTCCTGCTGCTGCAGGCAGCGAGCGGCTATGTGCGGGTTACGACCGGAGGTTTCCCGATCGAGGCGCTGCGAGCGATCGGGATCCCGCCGCTGCTGCCGAAGTCGGAGGCTGTCGCGCACGCGGCGTCGCTGGTGCACATGCTCTCGGCCTGGGTGCTGATGGCACTGATCGCGGCCCACGTCGGGGCGGCGGCCTATCACGGGCTGGTGCTGCGCGACGGCGTCTTCGCGCGCATGTGGCCGCCGCTGGCGCGTAGGGGCGGGTCGGACTGAAACCGAGGCCCGGGCCAGCAGCGATGGCGAGCGGGGCCGCCGCCCGATATCGAGCGTGCCCGCGGGACGTGACGGCCGAAGCGGAAGTCGTGCGCAGGGTCAAGCGGCCTGCGCTCTTGGATCGGGCACGGCTCGCAAGGGCTCGCCGAAAGTTCCGCAGGCAACCGTGGGCGTTGCCAAACCCCCCGTGCATTCCGGCTACGCCGGATCCTGGTGGATGATGACATCGGCGTTTGGCAGGGCGTCGAGCAGGGCTCGCCGGACCCCGGCGGCGATCCCGTGCGCCGCGCGCAGTGACTGGTCGCCGTCGAGTTCGAGGTGGACCTGCACGAAGACCCGCGATCCGGCGGTGCGGGTTTTCAGGTCATGGTAACCGAGCACGCCCGGGTACTCGCTGACGATGCGGCCCACCTCCGCGAGCAGTGCGGGGTCGGCGGCCCGGTCCATCAGCGAGTTCCACGCCCCGAAGCCGATCCGGCGCGCCCCGAACAGCAGCACCAGGCAGGCGAGGAGCGCCACCACGGGATCGACCCAGCCGATACCGAAGCGCGAGAAGGCGACGAGCGCCACGATGGCCCCGAAGTTCGGGATCAGGTCCGCGAGGTAGTGCAGCCGGTCGGCCGCAACGATCCTCGACCCGGTCCGCCGCGCCACCCGATCCTGCCAAAGCACGAGCGCCAAGGTGACGGCGATCGCCACCACCATGACCGCCAGTCCGAGGCGCTCGGACTCGAGCGCTCGCGGCTCCACGAGGCGATGGACCGCCTGCCAGCCGATCAGCCCCGCCGAGGCCGCGACGAGCAGCGCCTGGCCGAGCGCCACCAGGTCCTCGGCGGAGGTGTGGCCGAAGGAATGGTCCTCGTCCGGCGGCTTGGCGGCATAGAGGATGCCCGCGAGCCCCGCCGACGAGGCCAGGAGGTCGAGGAGCGAATCCGCCAGCGAGGCCGCGACCGAAAGCGCCCCGGTCGCCGCCACGGCCCAGGCCTTGAGCCCGACGAGGAAGAGCGCCGTGCTGACCGAGGCGATTCCGGCCGAAACGTTCAGTCGTTGGGAGGCGTTCATGCGTTCGGGCCTTCGGCGAGCTGGGCCATACAACAGGGGGCCGGAAGCGCCGGCAAGCCCCGTTTCGCCACGCTCGTCGGAGGTGAGGCGATCGCTCCTCGGCGGATTCTCGCGCACGTTGCAGCTGCGCGTGCGTTGCGTCGCTAAGCTTGCTACTAAACGTTTCGGTCTGTCTGGAAATACATCAGCTCATACTTGGCGCTGCGCCGCTCGCTACCAGATTTCACGCGCGAGTGATGAAAATTTTTTCGAAAGGCTTGTTGTCGGCACTTGTCAACCTTCATGGACGTTAATAAAGTTGGACTGGGCCCCGTAACCGTCGCAGAACGGGAAGGCGGTCAGTGCACAGCGATCCGAGGGCGGTTCTGCCTCGGGGCGCCGAGACGGGAACGTATTACGCATGTCAGAAGATCAATCTATCGGGCGGGGTGAGATCCTCGCCCTGATGACGGAGATCGTCTCCGCGCATCTCGCCAACAATGCCGTCGGGCAGAACGAGGTGCCCGACCTGATCCAGTCCGTGTTCAACAAACTCAACGAGCTCGCGACCGGGGAAGAGCCGGCGTCGGTGGAGCTCACGCCGGCGGTTCCGATCAAGAAGTCGGTGACCGACGACTACATCGTCTGCCTTGAGGACGGCAAGAAGCTGAAGATGCTCAAGCGGCATCTGATGACGGCGTACAACATGACGCCCGAGGAGTACCGGGCACGCTGGGGGCTGAAGCCGGACTATCCGATGGTCGCGCCGAACTACGCCGCGAAGCGGCAGGAACTGGCGAAGAAGATCGGGCTCGGGCGCAAGCCGCGGGCGCGCTGAGCATCCGGAAGTCGCATCTCGAAAGCATGACTGCGCTCACGGGCTGACCCGGATTCGGTCTTGTGTCCCGGGGGAGGACACGTGGCCCCGGGTCAGTTCCGCGGCTGGTCGCGGCCGGCCGCGCCCGCACGAGCTGCCTTACCCCGTTGCCGTTGCTGGTTGAGATGGGCCCTGTCGGCGACTATCGACAGCATGCAACCATTGCGGGACGGCGATGCCGCTCGCATTGCCGAAGCGACGCCACCGCCCTGCCGGCGAGCCCTTCGCCTGTTGCAATCGCGGGGTCGGCAATCAATATGCACCGAGCCGACGGAAGCGGGGTCCGATGCAGAACTATCTCGACTTCGAAAAGGGCCTCGCCGAGATCGAGGGCAAGGCCGAGGAGCTCCGGACCCTCGCGCGCAAGAACTCGGAGATGAACGTCGAGGAAGAGGCCGTCGCCCTCGACAAGAAGGCCTCGTCGTTGCTCGACGACCTCTATCGCAACCTCGATCCCTGGCGGAAGACGCTGGTCGCCCGCCACCCGGACCGGCCGCACTGCAGGGACTACGTCGAGGCGCTGTTCAGCGAGTGGACGCCGCTCGCCGGCGATCGCAACTTCGCCGACGACCAGGCTGTGATGGGCGGGCTCGCGCGGTTCGACAACCGGCCAGTGGTCGTTATCGGGCACGAGAAGGGTAACGACACGCGCTCGCGCATTGCGCGGAACTTCGGGATGGCGCGCCCCGAGGGCTACCGCAAGGCGATCCGGCTGATGGAACTGGCCGACCGCTTCGCGCTGCCGGTGATCACGTTGGTCGACACGCCGGGCGCTTATCCCGGCAAGGGTGCGGAGGAGCGGGGGCAGGCCGAGGCGATCGCGCGCTCGACCGAGAAATGCCTGCAGCTTGGCGTACCAATTGTCTCCGTCGTGATCGGCGAGGGCGGGTCGGGCGGCGCCGTCGCCTTCGCCACCGCCGACCGGATCGCGATGCTCGAGCACTCGATTTACTCGGTGATCTCGCCAGAGGGCTGCGCCTCGATCCTGTGGAAGGACGCCGAGAAGATGAAGGAAGCCGCCGAGGCGCTTCGGCTGACCGCACAGGACCTCTTCAACCTCGGCGTCATCGACCGCATCGTGCAGGAGCCGCGCGGCGGCGCCCAGCGCGACAAGCCGGAAACCGTGACGCGCGTGGGCCACGCGATCGCCGCGATGCTCGGCGAGCTCGACGGCAAGAAGCCGGCGGAACTGCGCAAGGCGCGGCGGAGGAAGTTCCTCGACATGGGGCAAAAGTCGCTGGTGGCGTGAGCGGACATGCTGCTTGCGGCGGGCGGGCGACACGATGATCCTGAACCTGGCGCTCGGGACGGCAATCATCTCAGCCACCGTGCTGATCCACATCCTCGGGCTGATCGGCGTGACGCGGCTGATGCAGGCGGTGCGGCGCTGGTTTCGCCTGCACCGGCACGAGGCCGGGCGGGCGGCGGCGATGGTCGCGACGGTGCTGGCGCTCTTCGTCGTCCACGGCGCCGAGATCTGGCTCTGGGCGTTCGTCTACCGCGCGATAGACGCCGTGCCCGATCTGGAGGGCGCGATCTACTTCTCGCTGACCACCTTCGCGACGATCGGCTTCGGCGACCTGGTGCTCGACCCCGCATGGCGGCTGCTCTCCGCGCTCGAGGGCATCAGCGGGCTGATCCTGATCGGCTGGTCCACCGCCTACCTCGTCGCGGCCTTGACGCGGCACGGCCCGCTGCTCTTCGGCGAGCATTTCGACCCCGCGGAGCGTTCCCGCCGCGAGTAGCTGGGCGCGCCTACGGTCCCGGCGAAGCCGCCGGCGGCTGGACGGTAGCCGAACGAGCTCCCGGATCGAAGCCGGCCTCGCGCATCAGCCCATCCGAGGCCGCCTCGATGCGCTCCTCTATCAGCGGCATGAACTCCGCAACGGGGAGACCGGGGGCGACCGAGGGCAGGAACTCCACTACCGCGACGCCCGGTTTCTTGCGGAAGCTGCGCCGGCCCCAGAAGACGCCGGCGTTGGTGGCGGCAGGGATGCACGGCTCGCCGAGGCGGTCGTAGAGGACCCCGGCCCCGACCTTGAAGGGCGGGCGGGCGCCCGGGGCGACGCGGGTTCCCTGCGGGTAGATGACGAGCTGGCGCGGCTCGGTGGCGCGGCCGGCGTGGGCGACCATCGCCTTCATCGCCTGACCGCGGGCGCCGCGATTCACCGGGGTTGAGCCGATGCGGAGCGCGTAGAGGCCGAGGAAGGGCGCCCATTTCAGCTCCTTCTTCATGATGAACTTCGGCCGCGGCAGCGCGTCGAACAGGATCAGGATGTCAAGGAACGACTGGTGCTTGGCGGCGACGACGACCTCGCCCTCGGGAACGGGACCGCGGACCTCGGCCTTGAGGCCGCAGATCGTCCGGAGCAGCCAGAAGGCGACGCGGCAGAAATCGTGGCAGACGGCATAGGCGCCGTCGACCGACCAGATCGCTCGGGGCGCGCCGAGGATGCCCATGACTGCCATCGCCACGTAGAAGCAGGCGTCGAAAAGGAGCGAGCGGAGCAGGACCAACAGCGCTCAGCTCCAGCAGCGGATGCCGCGGGCGACGACGAGCCGCCCGACCAGCCAGGCGAGGAGCCCCGCCGCCACCGGCACCAAGAGCGGCAGTCCCCACTGCAAACCGGAGAGCCGGAGCGGTGCCGGGAAAAGTCCCGGCTCGCCAGCCGGCGAGAGTAGCGCCAAGAGCAGGATCCCGGCGACGGTGCCGAGCGCCGCGGCGGCGACGGCGCGCCGGACGAGGCGGCGGACGATCGGTCGGGCGATGAATCCGTCGCGGGCGCCGACGAGCCGCAGCGTCTCGATCGCAGGGCTGGCGGCGGCGACCGCCGACTGCGCCGCGAGACCGGACGCAGCGGCCAGGGTGGCGGCGAGGAGGGCGAGGAGGCCGAGTGCGAACCGCGCGAGGCGCCCTGCGGCGGCGACGAGCGGGATCCGCCATGCGGTGTGGTCGTCGAACACGGCACCCGGCGCCTCGGCGCCGAGCCGGGTAACCAGGGCCGGCTCGTCGAGCGCCGCACGGTCGGTCGAGACCTCGATCAGGAGTGGCAGCGGTAGGCTGTCCATCGGTACGTCGGGGCCGAACCAGGGCTCGAGCAGCTTGGCCTGCTCGGTGGCGTCGATCATCCGCACCGAGCGGACCCCAGGCGTCGCGCGCAGGACGTCGAGCGCTGCCCGCGCCTGCGCCTCGATCTTGTCCTCAGGCGCGATTACCTGCAGCGTGGCCGTCTCGGCGACCGTCGTCTGCCAGGTGGCGGCGAGCCGGCCGGCCGCGAGCGCCAGCGCGAGGCAGAGCACCGCGAGGAAGGCGAGGGCTGCGGCGAGGAAACCGGCAGAAAGCCCGGATGCCGCGGCCGGTGCCACCAGCCGCTCGGCGGCCGGGTCGCCGCGCAGCCAGCCGCCGGCCGCCGCCAGCGCCCGGGTCATGCGCGCCCCTCGCCGATCGGCTCGAGAGCGACGATCTCCGGCCGGACCCGTTCGCGCGCCGCCTCGACCAGCGCCCGGTCGTGGGTGGCGACGAGCACCGTCTTGCCCATGCCGTTCAATTCGATCAGGAGCGACATCAGCGCCAGCGCGGTCTCGCGATCGAGCTCGCCCCCGGGCTCGTCGGCGAGCACGACCTCTGGGCTGAGGATCACCGCCCGCGCCAGCGCCGCGCGCCGCCGCTCGCCGGCCGACAGCTCGGCCGGGCGTGCCCCGGCGCGGCCGCGGAGTCCGACCCAGTCGAGCAGGGCCTGCAGGTCATCCGCTCGCTCGGCGGGCGCGACCCCGCCGATGCTGAGCGGCAGCGCCACGTTGTCAATCAGCGACAGGTGGTCGAGGAACCGGCAGCGCTGCTGCACGACGCCGATGAGCTGGCGAAGCCCGGCGACCGCATCGCGGCTGCCTCGGCCGATCTCGTGGCCGAACCAGCGGATCCGGCCATCGGTCGGCGCGAGGTCCAGGTGGCAGAGGCGGATCATCGTCGTCTTGCCGGCGCCGGAGGGTCCGGTCAGGAAGTGGAAGCCGCCGGGCGTCAGGGCGAAGCTCAGGTCGCGCAGCACCGCGGTCTGGCCGTAGCTGAAGCCGACTTCGTCGAATTCGATCACTCGGTCCTCATCTGCCCTCGCGGGGGACTTATACAGGGCACGCCGCGGGGCGCAACGTGTCGGACTGCCGGTCGGCTTGGAATGCGGGAGTCCGGCCGCTAGAACGGCAGGACCGAGTCGGTCGCGGCTGGCGCTTCCCGAGGTGGCGATGCTTCTGAACTGCCCGAACTGCCATGCCGAGTACGACGTGCCGGACGGCATGATCCCGGCTGCGGGGCGGCACGTGCAGTGCAGCGCCTGCCACACCCGGTGGTTCGTGGCCGGCGCCCCGCGGGTGCTGCTGACCGAAGAGCAAATCCTGCACCGGCTGGAGAGCTGGACGCCCCGGCCGCGCCCCCTCGCGGCCGCCCCTAAGCCCGCGCCGGAGGTGGTCGACCCGCCCGACGAAGAGGCCGGCCCCGCCGAGCCGCCGTTGCCTCCACCGACGCCGATCCGGCGGGTGGCGCCGGCGAAGCCAGGAGAGAGGCCAACGGTCGACCGCCCGGCCGTGGTCGCGCCGGTCGATACGGCCGGGGTTCCGGCGTCGGTGGCGCCGCTGCGCCCGGCGCTCCGCCTCGACCTCGACTCCGCTCCCGTTGCCGCGCCGCCGGCACCGCGGAGCCGCTTCGGCGCAGGCCTGTTGCTGGCGGTGCTGCTGGCCGCGCTCGCTTTTGCCGCTTACCAGCAGCGGTCGATGCTCGCGGCCGGCGTTCCGGCCGCCGCCCCGGCGCTCGAGGCCTACGGCGACGCGGTGGACGACGCGCGAACGGCAGTCGAGGCCCAGCTCGCGCCGCTGCGCAAGGCGATCGAGGGGCCTTGACCCGCCGCCGGCGATGACCCTCGATCCCATCACCCTCAGCGTGATCCAGGCCGGCCTGCAGCAGGTCTGCGACGAGATGGACCTGACCTTTTCGCGCGCCGCCTTCTCGCCAGTGATCGCCGAGGCCGACGACCGCTCCGACGGCATCTATTCCGCCGTCGACGGGGCGCTGATCGCCCAAGGGTCGCGGGGGCTTCCGGTCTTCGTCGGTACGATGCAGTTCTCGACCCGCCACATCGTCGAGCGCATCGCCGGCGGGCTTACGCTGCCGCCTGACCCCGGCGACGTCTACATCGTCAATGACCCCTATCTCGGCGGCACCCACCTGATGGACGTGCGTTTTGCGACGCCCTACTGGCGCGACGGCCGAATCTGGTGCTGGCTCTCCAACACCGGCCACTGGCCGGACACCGGCGGCGCCGTGCCCGGCGGCTTCTCCGCCTCGGCGACCTCCTCGGAGCAGGAGGGCTTGCGCCTGCCCCCGGTCAAGCTCTTCAAGCGCGGTACGCTGGATCCCGAGATCTATGCGATCATCACGTCCAACATCCGGGTTGCCGACCAGCGCATCGGCGACGTCCGGGCACAGCATGCCGCATTGCTCGTGGGCGCCGACCGCCTGACCGCGCTCCTCGACCGCTACGGCGACGCGACCGTCGCCGCGGCGATCGCCGAGATCGGCGGCCGCGCCGCCCGGCAGATGCGGGCGATGATCGCGCTCGTCCCCGAGGGCCGCCATCGTGCCCGGGCGTTCATCGACAGCGACGGCGTGGTGAACGAGCCACTGACCATAGCTCTCGCCGTGACGCGCTCGACGGACGGCGGCCTCGTCTTTGACTTCGCCGGTTCCTCGCCCCCCTGCGCCGGGCCGATGAACTCGGTCCGCGCCACCACGCTCTCGTCGGTCTACCTGGCGATGCGCCACATCTTCCCCGAGGTCCCGATCAGCGCCGGCGCCTTTGAGCCGCTGGTCGTCACCGGCATCGAGGGCACCTTCCTTGACGCGCGCTACCCGCGCCCGGTCTCGGGCTGCGCCGCCGAGGTCAGCCAGCGTATTGCCGAGGCAGTCTTCGCCGCGCTCGTCCCGGCGCTCCCGGACAGGGTGACCGCCGCGCCCGCGGGCACCTCGGGCAACTTCGCGCTCGGCGGCCACGACCCGGAGAGCGGACGGGACTACGTCATGTACCAGATCTCCGGCGGCGGCTATGGCGGCAACGCCGACCACGACGGGTTGTCCAACGGCTGCTCGACCATCGGCATCTCCAAGGCGCCGCCGGTTGAGATCATGGAGCAACGCTTTCCGGTGCTCTACCGCCGCTATGCGCTGCACGAGGGCTCTGCCGGCGCCGGGAAGCACCGCGGCGGATTTGGCCTCGACTACGAGGTCGAGATCCTGCGCGGCGACGCCCGCGCGAGCTTCGTCATGGACCACGGCCGCTTCGGCCCGCAGGGTGCCCTCGGCGGCGCGGAAGGCGAGGTCAACCGCGTCGAGATAATTCGCGGCGGCGAGACCCTAGTTCCCGAGCACCTCTCCAAGGCGCAGGACATCCCGCTCAGTCCGGGAGACCGGGTTCGGGTCCGCACCCCGGGCGGCGGCGGTTACGGCGACCCGCGCCACCGCGAGCGCGACGCCGTCGCCGAGGACGTCCGCCTGGGACGCTACTCCGCCGACGAGGCCCGCGACCGCTTCGGAGGCAGCTGAGCCTACCCCGGGGCCGCACCCGACAGCGCATCGCTGGCCGTCTGAGTTGGCTGCAAGGAATGCGACCCCGAGGTCGAGGCGCGGTCGCTGCGTCGACTCCTCGCCGACCGGCGCCGCACCGCAACAAAGCGCTTGGTTCGGGCCCCTGTTTCATGAAAACCTGCCGCCAGCCGCGAGCGGGGGGCGTATGTCGATCAAGGCCAGCATCTACCACCTGACCCACTACCGCTACGACCGCCCGGTCGTGCTCGGGCCGCAGGTGATCCGGCTTCGTCCGGCGCCCCACTCCCGAACCCGCGTGCTGTCGCATTCGCTCCGCGTCACGCCGGCCGAGCATTTCGTCAACCACCAGCAGGATCCCTACGGCAACTGGCTCTCGCGCTTCGTCTTCCCCGAGCCCGTCACCGAGCTGAAGATCGAGGTCGACCTCGTCGCCGACATGACGGTCTACAACCCCTTCGACTTCTTCGTGGAGGAGGAGGCCGAGCACTGGCCGTTCGACTACCCCGAGGATCTGCGCGACGACCTCGTCATCTACAAGCGCCCCGAACCCGCCGGCCCGCGCCTGGCCGACTTCCTCGCCAGCGTCCCCCGCGAACGCGCCCGCACCGTCGACTTCGTGGTCGGCCTCAACACCCGCCTCAGCCAGGAGATCGGCTACGTCATTCGCATGGAGCCCGGCGTCCAGACGCCGGAGGAGACCTTCGAGCGCGGCACCGGCTCCTGCCGCGACACCTCGTGGCTCCTGGTGCAGATCCTGCGGAACCTCGGCCTCGCCGCCCGCTTCGTCTCCGGCTATCTGATCCAGCTGAAGCCCGATCTCGTCTCCCTCGACGGCCCGGCCGGCACCGACCACGACTTCACCGACCTCCATGCCTGGGCCGAGGTCTACCTCCCGGGCGCCGGCTGGATCGGGCTCGACCCCACCTCCGGCCTCCTGACCGGGGAAAGCCACATCCCCCTCGCGGCGACGCCGCACTACCGCAACGCCGCGCCGATCTCCGGCGTAGCGAGCTTCGCCAACGTCGACTTCGCCTTCGACATGCAGGTCCGCCGCGTCGCCGAGCACCCGCGGATCACCAGGCCCTTCTCCGAGGAGGCGTGGCAGGCGCTCGACACCCTCGGGAGAGAGGTCGACGAGAGCCTCGCCGCCGGCGACGTCCGCCTCACCATGGGCGGCGAGCCCACCTTCGTCTCGATCGACGACTTCGAGTCGGCGGAGTGGAACACCGACGCCGTCGGCCCGACCAAGCGCGAGCTCGCCGACAAGCTGATCCGCCGCCTGCGCGACCGCTTCGCCCCCGGCGGCTTTCTCCACTACGGCCAGGGCAAATGGTATCCGGGCGAGACCCTGCCCCGCTGGACCTTCTCGCTCTACTGGCGCAAGGACGGGGTGCCGATCTGGAACGACGCCCGCCTCATCGCCGAGGAGGGGGCGGACACCGACGCCGGCCCGGTCGAGGCCGAGCGGCTGATGAAGGCGATCGCCGACGAGCTCGGCATCGACGGGGAGAACGTCACCGCCGCCTACGAGGACCCGGCCGAGTGGATCCTCAAGGAGGCCGACCTTCCCGCCAACGTCACGCCGGAGAATTCGAAGCTCAAGGACCCCGAGGAGCGCCACCGGCTCGCGAGGGTGTTCGACCGCGGCCTCACCACCCCCTCGGGCTACATCCTGCCGATTCAGGCCTGGCAGTCGAAGGCGACGGGCCGCCGCTGGCGCTCCGAGAAGTGGAAGCTCCGCCGCGGCTTCCTCTACCTCATCCCCGGCGACAGCCCCGTCGGCTTCCGCCTGCCGCTCGGCAAGCTCCCCTACGTCCCGCCGTCGGCCTACCCCTACACCAACGTCGTCGACCCGACCGTCCCGCGCGGCCCCTTGCCCGACTTCCGCAACCGCGCCCCGTCGCCCTTTCCCGAGCCGCCGCAGCCCGTCTTCAGCGGCCGCGCCCAGCCGATGGCGCACTTCACCGCCGACGACACCCAGCAGCAGACCCAGGTCGAGCAGGAGCTCGGCACCGGCGCCGTCCGCACCGCGCTCTCGGTCGAGCCCCGCGACGGCCGGCTCTGCGTTTTCATGCCGCCGGTCGAGTCGCTCGAGGACTACCTCGACCTCCTCGCCGCTGCCGAGGCCGCCGCCCGCGAGATGGATCTCCCGATCCACATCGAGGGCTACGCCCCGCCGCACGACCCGCGGATGAACGTGATCCGCGTCGCCCCCGACCCCGGCGTCATCGAGGTCAACGTCCACCCGGCCGCCTCCTGGGACGACTGCAAGGCGATCACCACCGCCGTCTACGAGGAAGCCCGCCAGTGCCGCCTCGGTGCCGACAAGTTCATGATCGACGGCAAGCACACCGGCACCGGCGGCGGCAACCACGTCGTCGTCGGCGGCGCCACCACCCTCGACTCGCCCTTTCTCCGCCGCCCCGACCTCCTGCGCTCCCTCATCCTCCACTGGCAGCGCCACCCCTCGATCTCTTACCTCTTCTCCGGCCTCTTCATCGGCCCGACCTCGCAGGCGCCGCGCATCGACGAGGCCCGCCACGACGCCCTCTACGAGCTCGAGATCGCCCTCGCCCAGATCCCGCCCCCGGGCCAGGGCGAGGCGCCGGCCCCCTGGCTGGTCGACCGCCTCCTGCGCAACCTCCTGACCGACGTCACCGGCAACACCCACCGCGCCGAGATCTGCATCGACAAGCTCTACTCCCCCGACGGCCCCACCGGCCGCCTCGGCCTCGTCGAGTTCCGCGGCTTCGAGATGCCCCCCGACGCGCGCATGTCGCTCGCCCAGCAGCTCCTGATCCGCGCCCTCGTCGCCCGCCTCTGGCACAGCCCCTTGACCGGCCCCCTCACCCGCTGGGGCACCACGCTGCACGATCGCTTCATGCTCCCCCACTTCGTCTGGCAGGACTTCCTCGACGTCCTCGACGACCTCCGCCGCCACGGCTTCGACATGCGTGCCGACTGGTTCGAGGCGCAGGCCGAGTTCCGCTTCCCCTTCTGCGGCGAGGTGGAGACGGACGGGGTCCACCTCGAGCTCCGCCAGGCGCTCGAGCCCTGGCACGTCCTCGGCGAGACCGGTGCGATCGGCGGCACCGTCCGCTACACCGACAGC
>JAXMDH010000069.1:0-16203 GCA_046348915.1 Amaricoccus sp. | reverse complement strand
TCCGAATGCAACCGGATGGGCGTCACCTTCCGCTTCAACAGCTACGCCGACGCCGACACCGTCCTTGCCGAGAACCCGGACGTGGTGGTGATCGCCACCGGCGGCCTGCCGCACACCGAGGTGCTCGAAGCCGGCGACGATCTCGTCGTCTCCGCCTGGGACATCCTCTCGGGCGACGCCCGCCCCGGCTCGAACGTGCTGATCTATGACGACGCCGGCGACTATGCCGCACTGCAGGCGGCCGAGAAGATCGCCGAGACCGGCGCCGCGGTCGAGATCATGACCCGCGACCGCACCTTCGCGCCCGAGGTCATGGCGATGTCGCTCACCCCCTCGATGCGCGCGCTGCAGAAACACGCCGTCACCTTCACCGTCACCTGGAAGCTCGACGCCGTCCGCCGCGACGGCAACGAGCTCCTCGCCACCATCGGCACCGACTACGGCGGCATCACCCGCGAACGCCGCGTCGACCAGGTCGTGGTCAACCACGGCACCCGCCCGCTCGACGACGTCTACTTCGAGCTCCGCCCCGCCTCCTCCAACCTCGGCGAGGTCGACTACGAGGCCCTCGTCGACGGCCGCCCGCAAGCGGTCGCCGGCAATCCCGAGGGCCGCTTCCAGCTCTTCCGCATCGGCGACGCCGTCGCCGCCCGCAACACCCACGCCGCCGTCTACGACGCCCTGCGCCTCGTGCGGACCTTCTGATCCATGCGCTTCTCCCGGACCATCCGCGTCATCCCCGCCCACGCCGACAGCGGCATCGGCACGGCGCTCCGCCCCGAAACGTCCAGTCGCGGCCGGATCTCCCGCCTCCTCGAGGACACGCCCGACCCGACCGGCCCCCGGCCCGAGGGGCTCCGGGCCTCTGAAGCCTGGGGTGCCCGCTAGCGGGGGCCCACGCTTTCCAACGCGGCCGGGCCATGCCCGAACCCGGCCGGCACGCAGCATCGGGCGAAGACAACGGGGGGTGACCCATGAAACTGACCCGCCTCTTCGGCGCCTCGGCGCTCGCGCTCCTGCCGCTCTCCGCCTTTGCCCAGAACGCACCGCCCTGCGACGACTGCTCCGACAGCCTGACGATTTCGTCCTGGGGCGGCGCCTACCAGGACATGCAGAAGAACGCCTACGTCGAGCCCTACGCCGAGGCGACCGGCGTCAACGTCATCTGGGACGAGAGCTCCAGCGAGGCCGTCGCCAAGCTCCGCGCCCAGAACGAGGCCGGCAACGTCTCCTGGGACGTCGTCGACGTCCTCGCCGCCGACGGGATCCGCCTCTGCGACGAGGGCCTGGTCGAGCAGGTGCCCTTCGACGACTGGCTCGCGCCCGCCCCCGACGGCACGCCGGCGAGCAAGGACCTCGGCAAGTACATCGTCTCCGAGTGCCACATCCCGACCGTCCTCTACTCGACGACCTTCGGCTACCGTACCGACGTCGCCGAGTGGAAGGGGGCGGTCCCGACCTCGGTCTGCGACATCTTCGACCTCGAGAAGTTCCCCGGCAAGCGCGCGCTCGAGAAGCGCCCGATCAACAACCTCGAGTGGGCGCTGATCTGCTCCGGCGTCGCCCCCGACCAGGTCTACGACACCCTCGCCACCGACGAGGGCGTGCAGAAGGCGCTCGACAAGCTCGCGACGATCAAGGACCAGACCGTCTGGTGGTCGGCGGGTGCCGAAACCCCGCAGCTCCTCGCCGACAAGGAGGTCGTGATCGGCTCGACCTACAATGGCCGCCTCTTCTCGGTGATCGAGGAGCAGCACCAGCCGGTCGCCATGCTTTGGGACTACGAGGTGCTCGACCTCGACGGCTTCGTCGTCCCGACCGGCCTGCCGCCGGAGCGGCTGAACCGCGTCAAGCACTTCCTCCGCTACGTCACCGACACCCAGCACCTCGCCGACCAGAGCAAGTACATCTCGTACGGCCCGGCCCGCGCCTCCTCGCAGCCGCTCGTAAGCCAGCACGTCACCCTCGGCGTCGACATGGCGCCGCACATGCCGACCTCGCCGGAGAACTCGAAGACCGGGTTCCTCTTCAACTACACCTGGTGGGCCGACCACCGCGACGAGCTCGACGCCAAGTTCCAGTCCTGGCTCGGCCAGTAGTTCGACCCCCACCGGGCGGGCCGCCGGGCCCGTCCGAGCACCCTTCGCGCCGATGGCATACCGCTACTATCGCCTCCCCTCGCTCACCGCGCTGGCCGCGTTCGAAGCCTCCGCGCGCCACCGCAGCATGCAGCGCGCCGCCGCCGAGCTCAACGTGACGCCCGGCGCCGTCAGCCGCCAGGTCCGTGCCCTCGAGGAGGAGCTCGGCGTCCCCCTCTTCGCCCGCTCCCCCGCCGGCCTCACGCTCACCGCCGACGCCGAGGCGCTCTACGCCGTCCTCTCTCAGGCCTTCAGCCGCACCGCCGAGACCGTCGAGGTGATCAGGAGCGGCAACCGCGCCCGCCGCGCCACCCTCGCCTGCACCCACGCCTTCGCCACCCAGTGGCTGATGCCGCGCATGGGCGAGTTCTGGCGCCGCTTCCCCGACATCAGCGTCGACCACCTGATCTCCGACGACGCCCGCGACTTCCGCCGCGCCGAGGTCGACCTCCGCGTCCGCTACGGCTTCGGCGCCTGGCCGGACGAATCCTCGGCGCTGCTGATGACCGAGACGATCTACCCGATCGCGAGCCCGGCCTTCGCCGCCCGCCACCCCGGCGCCACCCCCGCCGACATCCCCGACCTGCCGCTTCTGCACGTCGACTGGTCCGACCCCGAGTGGACCGGCTGGGACGAGCTGCTCCGCCGCGTCGGCATTCCCCACGGCGCCCTCCCCGGGCGCCGCTTCAGCGCCCTCGGCGTCGTCCTGCAGGCCTGCCAGGAGGACCAGGGCCTCGCGATCGGCTGGCACCGCCTCGTGCGCCCGCTGGTCGAGACCGGCCGCCTCGTCCCCTTCACCACGCTCCGCATCCCATCGCCCGGCGCCTACCACCTGAGTTGGAACGCCAACCACCCCCCGGGCGACGCCGTCCGCACCCTCCGCGACTGGCTGCTGGCGGCAGCGGCCGACGAGCCGGGGTAAGGGGATCGGGTTCCCGCCCCCTCCCCGCGCGCCCGCCCGAGCCCTCTCGACCTACCAGGGCACGACGCCGAGGAGCTTCTCACCCAGCGGCGTAAGCTCGGCGGTGGTCGCGTTGTGCTTCTCCCAGTCGCGCGGATCGCCGGGGAAGGCGTCGCGCCTCGGATGGTCGAGCTCGCGCCACAGCCGGATGCGCTCCATCCGCTCGGCCTCGTTGTCGAACTCCGCCGGGTGCATCGAGACGTACTGCGCCATGCGCACCCGGTTGTCGGAGTGGTTCGGGCGGACGCCGTGCGCGAGGAGCGAGTTGAAGATCATCAGGTCGCCGGGCTCCATGTCGACGTTGACGACGCTGAGCCCGGTCATGTCGGGGTGCATCGGGTCGCGATCTTCCGGCTGCGTCTTCACCCACTCCTCGAAGTGCTCGAACAGATACGGCACACACTGGAAACCGCCGACGTCGCCGTCCTGCTTCTGCAGGCTCAGGACGCCCTGAACGCCGATCGGCAGCGGGCGGATGGAGGTGTCGACGTCCCAGTGGATGAAGCCCTGCGGGTTGCCCTTCACCTTCTTCGGCGGGTTGAGGTTGGCCCGGTCGATGGTGACCCAGAGGTCCTCTCGGTCCCAGATGTCGACGAAGACGTCGTAGACCCGCCGCTCCATCCGGTTGTCCCACAGGTACTGGTGATTGTAGATCTCCAGCATCCCGGTGTTGTTGAGCTCCTTCATCTTGTGCTCGCGGCGCTGCGGCGCGTACCAGGTCGAAGGGTCCGCCGGATCCTTCTCGTCAAAGCGCCAGAGCAGCTCCACAAGCCGCTCGACATTGGCCGCAGGCACCGCCTGCCGGACAATGACGTAGCCCTTCGTGATCCAGTGCTGCCAGTCCGCGTCCGAAAGCACGCGCAAGGGCAGCCGCTTCCGGATGTCCTTCAGCTGCGTGGTGGCGGTGGTGGTCGGATGGCTGTCGCGTTTGATCGTGGCTGCGGCCTGCATCGGCGTCTCCCATGGCTTTGGTTTCCCTTTGGGCGGGGTAACGGCAGACTAACCCGCGGCGGGCCGGCGATGTTGTCCCCGCACGGCCAAGAATGGTACTATTCTGGCGTAAGGGGCGGCGGAGGAGCGTGATGCGGCCGTATCTCGAGCATCTGCAGCCGCCGTCGGACGCATCCTGGAGCATGCTCAACCGGCGGCTCGACGACGCCATTCCGTTCCAGTGGCACCATCACCCCGAGCTCGAGCTCACGCTGACGCTGAATTCCGCCGGCCAGCGGTTCGTGGGCGATCACGTGGGCAGCTACACCCACGGCGATCTGGTGCTGGTCGGGCCGAACCTGCCCCACACCTGGGCGTCGCGCGGCAAGCTCGACGCGAGCCGGCCGCATGTGGCGCTGGTCTTCTGGTTCCGGCGCGAGTGGCTGGAAGCGGCGCTCGCGGGATCGGTCGAGATGCAGCCCGTGCGCGACCTGCTCGACCGCTCCGCCGGCGGTCTCGCCTTCGCGTCCGAGACCGGGCTGGCCCTCGCCGGCACCTGCGAGGAGATCTTCGACCTTGCGCCAATGCCGCGGCTGCTCGCCCTCATCGGCATCCTGTGCCGGCTCGCGGAGGACGGGAGCGCCCGGCCGCTCTCGGGCATCGTGCCGCGGCACGTCGGCGGCAGCCGTTCCCGGCTCGACCGGGTGCTGGTGCACCTCCACGAGCACTACGCCGACCAGGTGTCCCTGCCCGAGCTCGCCGCGGTCGCGGCGCTCAGTGTCTCGGGGCTGCACCGGATGTTCGTCAAGCACACCCGGACCAGCCTCTCGGAGTATCTTGCCGGACTTCGGATCGGGGACGCCTGCTCGCGGCTCTCCGCGAGCGACCAGCCGATCCGGCACGTCGCCGAGGCGGTCGGCTACCAGTCCCTCGCCAACTTCAACAGGCAGTTCAAGGCGCTGCGCGGGATGACGCCGCGCGCGTACCGGGCGCGCTTCCGCGGCGAGAAGCCCCGCGGCGCTTCCGCGCGGGAGACCCGTCCCCGCGCGGCGGTTTGAGTTTTTCTCCACTCGGCCGCGCGTTTTTCTCGGCACCGGATCTTCCCGGGATTTGCTATGAGGAGGACGAAGTGGGCCACCACCTGCCGGCGCCCGCCCATGTCCGCCAGGTGCGCCGCGCTCCGACGAGGATGCTCCGATGCTGCAGGATACCGACGTTCAGGCGCTGCTCGCGGCGCGCAAGCCCAACCACTCGCTGCCGCGCGCCTTCTACACCGACCCCGACATCCTCCAGCTCGACCTCGAGCGCATCTTCTACCGGAGCTGGCTCTTCGCCATCCCCGCCTGCGAGCTGCCGAAGCCGGGCAGCTACGTCACCCACAAGGTCGGCCTCTACTCGGTCATCATCGTCCGCGGCGCCGACAACGTCATCCGCGCCTTCCACAACACCTGCCGCCACCGCGGCTCGACGCTCTGCCGCGAGGCGAAGGGCACCAAGCCCAAGATCGTCTGCCCCTACCACCAGTGGACCTACGAGCTCGACGGGCGGCTGCTCTGGGCCCGCGACATGGACGCGGGCTTCGACCCGAAGGAGCACGGCCTCAACCCCGTGCACTGCCGCGACGTGCACGGCCTCGTCTACATCTGCCTCGCCGACGACGCTCCGGCCTTCGAAGCCTTCGCCGCCGAGGCCGAGCGCTACCTCGCCCCACACGACCTCGCCAACTCCAAGGTCGCCTGGGAGACGACGATCACCGAGCACGGCAACTGGAAGCTCGTCTGGGAGAACAACCGCGAGTGCTACCATTGCGCCGGCAACCACCCCTCGCTGACGCGCACCTTCCCCGAGGACCCCAAGCTCTCCGGCGGCGTCGGCGGCGAGGGCCTCTCCGACGTCCTCGACAAGCACGTGGCGCGCTGCGAGCTCGCCGGCGCCCCCTCGGCGTTCAAGATCGACCCCCTCGGCCGCTGGCGCTTCGTCCGCATGCCGCTCCTCGGCACCGCCGAGAGCTACACCATGGACGGCAAGGCCGCCGTCGCGCGCCCGAACTCCTCGATCCCCTTCCGGGACGCCGGCGCTCTCCTCCTCTTCAACTACCCGACGACCTGGAATCACTTCCTCGGCGACCACTCGATCGTCTTCCGCGTGACCCCGGTCAGCGCCACCGAGACCGAGGTCTGCACCAAATGGCTCGTGCACAAGGACGCGCAGGAAGGCGTCGACTACGACCTGAAGCGGCTGACCGAGGTCTGGGTCGCGACCAACGACGAGGACCGCGTCGTGGTCGAGAACAACCAGCAGGGCATCCTCTCGCCCGGCTACCGTCCGGGCCCCTACTCCTCGTTCCAGGAGAGCGGCGTCATCCAGTTCGTCGACTGGTACGTCGACACCCTCGGCCGCTCCTTCGCCGACCGCGCCCTCGTCGCGGCGGAATAGCGATGACCGGAGCCGCCGCCCTCGACGACCCGGGGATCTGGACCGACGACCAGCCGCTCGAATGCTGCGCGGTCGTCCCCGAGGCGCCCGACGTCGCGACGGTCAGCTTCGTCGCGCCGGATGGGGGCTGGTTCCGCTTCCTCCCCGGCCAGTTCGTCACCCTCGAACTGCCCGTCCCGGGCGGTCCGATCTGGCGCACCTACACCATCTCGTCGTCGCCCTCGCGCCCGCTCACCCTAGGGATCACCGTCAAGGCCGGCCCGAACAGCATCGGCACCCGCTGGATGCTCGACCACCTGACAGTCGGGACGAAACTCCGCGCCCGCGGTCCGGCCGGCATCTTCACGATCCCCATGCGCGGCGAGGCCAAGTACCTCTTCATCTCCGCCGGCACCGGCATCACCCCGTCGCTGTCGATGACGAACTACCTCTACGACCGCGGCCTCGGCACCGACGTCGTGCTGATCAACTGCGCCCGCCGCCCGGCCGAGATCATCTGCCGCAAGCGGCTGGAGCTGATGGTGACGCGGGTGCCGTCGATCAAGCTCCACTTCATCGTCGAGAAGGAGGACCCCTACGACGTCTGGACCGGCTACCGCGGCCGGCTCAGCCAGGTCATGCTGGGGATCATCGCCAGCGACTACCTCGAGCGGCAGGTCTACTGCTGCGGCCCCGAGCCCTTCATGCAGGCCGTCCGCGACATGCTGATCGCGCTCGGCTTCGACATGGAGAACTACCACCAGGAGAGCTTCGTTGTCGCCGTCGAGACGCCGGCCGACGCGCCGGTCCTCGACGACTTCGTTCCGGACGAAGGCAAGTCCGCCGAGATCGTCTTCGCCGACTCGGGCGTCACCACCGCCTGCAACGAGACCGAGACGGTGCTCGCCGCGGCCAAGGCCGCGGGCCTCAACATCCCGAACGGGTGCAACTTCGGCGTCTGCGGCACCTGCCGGATCCGGAAGCTCTCCGGCGAGGTCCACATGGTCCACAACGGCGGCATCTCGGCGGAAGACATCGACGCCGGCTATATCCTCGCCTGCTGCTCGACGCCGATAGGCCGGGTCGAGGTGGCGGTCTGATGCAGGCGGACTAAGCGCGCGTCGGCGCGACCGCGGCGGCGCAACCTCCGCCTCGTGCCGCTATCGGCGCGCTGACGCCCCGGCGCGAGGGTCAGCCTTCGCGCCCGGCGTGCAGCTCGTGCCAACGGATCACGGCGTTGGTGCCGAGCCAGGCGACGGGCTCGGGCGGCAGGCACGTGGGCTGCGGCTGGTCCATGTAGCGGGCGAGCTCGTCGGAGGGCACGCCCACGGCGAGGTCTGCCGCCAGCATCCCGGCGAGGGTGCTCTTGACCGTGCCGGGGCCGTTGCAGCAGCAGGCGGAGAAGACGCCCTGCTCGACCTCGCCGAAGGCGGGGACGTGGTTGCGGCTGAGGCAGAGGCGGCCGGCCCAGCTGTTCTCGAGGGAAGCTCGGCGAGGTCGGGAAAGCGGGCATCGAACGAGCGGCCGGTGCCGGAGAGGACGAAGCCTTCGACGCCGGCCGCGAGGTATCTCTCGAGGCGGCCTTCGAGGACGTCGAGGTCGACGCGGCCCCGGTCGTCGAACGGGGTGGTTAAGGCGAGATTGAGCCCGGGAAAGGGGAACATTGTCAGAAACGCCTCTGCGAGGACTCGGGCCGGAGAGGGTGCGGACAATGGTAAACGCCACACTCACACTACACGACTCTCTGGTTTTTCGGGGCCTTTGAGGCGGCGGGGCGGAAGGTTGGAGACGACGGTCAGCCAGCCGTCCGGCAGGCGCTTGGCGGCGAAGGCGAAGGTCGACCCGCCCTCGCGCGCCGACCAGAGGCGGCCGCGGAAGGTGCGGGTGCGCCGCGTCCGGTGCAGGCGGGCGAAGAGGGTGAGCTCGCAGCCGTCCTCGGTGACGACGCGCAGGTTCTCCCGAAGGCGGATAGAGAAGGGGATCTCGTTGTCGTCGAGGAATTTCAGCCACTTGGCACCGACGAACTCGCGGTCGGCGAGGAGCATGCCGATGCTCGAGGCCGGGAAATGCGCGAGGTAGCGCCGGACGAGCGCAATGCGCGCTTCCATCGAGCTGTTGCCTTTCCCCGGTAGCAGCGTCCAGAGCAGCGGCACCCGGAAGCGCCGCGTCACCACCGCGAGCACGAGGTAGTTCACCTCGCGCCTGCCGATCGACCAGCTCGTCCGGTCGAGCACCAGCGTCCAGTTCCGCGCCGGCCCAACCAGCCCGGCGACGAGCGGCAGCGCCCAGTCCTCGCCGAGGCGCACGTGCTGGAAGAAGCGCTGCAGCCGCCGGTAGGTCGAGGCCGTCCGCACGCTGCCGCCGCGCTCGCAGGCGACGTGGCCGAGGTTGACCGTGCGGGCGCTGACGATGCCGACGATCAAGAGGCAGAGCGTCTCGAGGCGGCTCTTGCCCAGCACCACGTGCGGGCCCAGAAGACCTTCGAGGGCGGTGATGCTTCGGTGATTCATCCGGACGTTTCCTTGGTCGGAGTCGTCCAGACAATCACCTCATCCCGCTCTCAGCTACCCCTGTCGTGTAGTGTGCGCCGCACTAACGCCACACCCTTGTATCAAACGATTTCAACAGGTTGGCTATAGTGTCCGCACGCGGACAGCTGCGTCCGGCCCTCCTCGCAGGCTGTCCGCGCCGGAGAGGTCGAGCCAGATGGACTTGAGCTGCGTGTACTGGTCGTGGGCATGCACCGAGTTGTCGCGCCCGGCGAACCCCGACTGGTGGTAGCCGCCGGAGGGGGTGGTGATGTCGCCCTCGCCGAAGGCGTTGACCGTGACCGTGCCGGCGCGGAGCGCGCGGGCGGCCCGCATGGCGCGGCCGCCGTTGGCGGTGAAGACCGAAGCCGCCGCGAGCCCGTAGTCGGTGTCATTGGCGATGTCGACGGCTTCCTTGAGGCTGCCGACCGGGATCACGGCGAGGATCGGCCCGAAGACCTCCTCGCGCGCCGGCCGCCGTGGAGCAGCTTCTCGCCGTTGCCGAGGAAGAAGCGGACCTTCCCGAAGTGCTCCTCCGAGGCGAGGGGACCGATGCGGTTCGCCGGAACGGCGCCGGTCGCGGGGTTCACCGTCGCGAAGCTGCGCCCCGATCTGGCTGCGACCGTCTCGCCGCCGATCACGCATGCGGTGGGAAGCGCCAGCTCGCCGGCGATCATGCGGTATTTGGGCGGTCGTTGGCAGGTCGGTCATGGGCTCCCTCCCGGGTCGTGATCAGATGACACCCGCCGGCATGTCCATGCCTCCGGGCGCCCGCCCCCTCCTCCGCGTCGTGCCGGGCGATGGCGTCGATGATCTCGTCATGCTGGTCGGCCGCGACGTCGAGTTGCTCCTGCACAGAGGGGTCGCTGCGGAAGAACGTCCGCCCGATACGTCCGTGGTCGATGAGCAGCCGCGTCAGCCTCGGCATCAGGTAGTCGTTGCGCGCGATCCGGCCGATCTCGAGGTGGAACTCGTTGTTGCACAAGATGCGTTCTTCGACGTCGGCATCGGCCGCCGCCTGGCGGAAGCGGCGCTGGATCCCCTTCAGGCCGTCGAGGTCGGCCCGCGAGGCGACCTCGGCGGCGAGCTTTGTCGTCGCGATGTAGATCATCGGCGCGACGAGGAAGAAGTCGCGAACCGCACCTGTAGCTCATCCCGGCGACGCGCGCCGGACGGTTGGCCTCCAAGTAGATGTACCCTTCGCCGGCCATCTGCCGCATCAACTCGCGGACAGGGGGGCGGGAGAGGCCGAACTCCTCGCTCAGGGCGACCTCGTCGAGGACGGCACCCGTCGCCAGTTGCATCATCAGGATGCGCGCCGGCGCAGTGCGTCGCCGAGCGTCGCCTTCCGGTCCGGGTTGCCGCCTGCCGCGGGGTGCTCCGAAGACATCCGCATTCTCTCCTCGATAGGATGTCAACGCGAGGTTCTGGCTGCCCCTCGGCCGCACCTGGCAGCCGACCACCCGGGCGCGCAGATCCCACGGGTCCGCGGCGTGCCCGAGGAAGGCAGCGCGGCGCACGGTGCCGTTTCCGGTCCGCTTACCGTGGACACGGCGTTCGCGCTCGCCAATGCTCCGGCGCGATGGAGCCGGGGGCGTCGAGCAGCAGGGTCAGGACCGGGGGAGCGGCGATTCGGCGGTGCTGCACCGTCGTGTCGTTCCTGGTCGCACCCGCCTTCGCGCACGCCCATGCCTCCGAGCGCGGCGTCATCCTGACGCTTCCGACCGGTCGCTACATCGTCGCCGCGGCGACGGCCGTGGCCCTGACGGCACTCGTGCTGCCGCTGGCGCCGCGGCTGCCGGCGCTGCGGCCGTGGCGACTGCTCTCGCTGCCGCGGCCGCCGGAAGCCCTCGGCAGCTGGCTCGGCTCCACGGCGCTGCTGGCGCTGGTCGCCCTCGGCTTCCTCGGCCCGCGCGATCCCTTGGAGAACCTGCTGCCGCTCACGGTCTGGACACTGGTCTGGAGCGGCCTTGCCCTCGCCTCGATGCTCGTCGGCAATCTCTGGCCGGCGATCCAGCCTTGGAGCGCCCCGGCCGGTGCGCTGCGGCGCCGGCTCGGCCGGACGGGCTCGATCGGCCTTGCGCGGCTCGGCGCGTGGCCGGCAGTCGCCGGCCTCTTCACCATAGCCTGGTTCGAGCTCGTCTCGCTGGCGCCGGCGGACCCGGCGGTGCTCGCCCGCGCCGTGCTCGGCTACTGGCTCGCCGTCCTCGCCCTCGTCGTCCTCGAAGGCCCGTCCTGGCTCGCCACCGGCGAGGCGGTCACCGTCCTCCTCGGCTTCATCTCGCGCGTGGCACCCCTCTGGTGGCAGCCCGACGGCGGGCGCCTGCGTCTCATGGTCGGCCTGCCCGGCACGCAGATCGCCGCGATGCCTCCGCTCGCGCCCGGCGCGGCCGCCTTCGTCGCGCTGATGCTCGCCACCATCAGCTTCGACGGCCTCTCGCACAGCTTCTGGTGGCTGGGCCTGATCGGGGTGAACCCGCTCGACTACCCCGGCCGTTCGGCGCTCGTCACCGCCAACAGCCTTGGACTGCTCGGTGCCTGGGCGCTGACCGCCGCGTCGATCCTCGCGGCCGTCGCCGTCGGCCACCGGCTGGCCGGGCGCCGCGGGGGGCTCTGGACCGCAGCCGCCCGCATCTTGCCGAGCTTCCTGCCGATCGCCGCCGCCTACCACGCCGCCCACTACCTGATCGACCTGCTGACCGGCGGCCGCTACGCCCTCGCCGCCCTGAACGACCCCCTCGACCGCGGCTGGAAGCTGCTCGGCCTCGCCGACGACTGGGCGTCGTTCGGCTTCCTCTCCGACCGCGCATCGGTCGAGGCGATCTGGAACGTCCAGTTCGCGCTGATCCTCGGCGGCCACCTGGTCGCCGTCTGCCTCGGCATCCGCCTCGCCGGCCCTGGGCCACTGCGCGCCCACCTGCCGATGACGGCGCTCATGGTCGGCTACACCGTCCTCGGACTGTGGCTTCTCTCCACGGCCACCGCGGGCTGAGGGCGCGAAATCCCGTGGACTTTCGCCAGTCCTCCCCACATGCTTCGCCCGGGGACGTCGGGGCACACCGGCGCATTCGGCAGCGGAGGCTTCGATGGCGATTGGCAGGATCGGTGCGCCCGGACGGCGGGACGTGCTCAAGGGATTCGCGGCCGGCGGCGCGCTCGCCGCGACCGGCCTTCGCCCGGGATGGGTACAGGCGCAGTCGTCCGAACCGATCCGACTCGGCTTCCAGGTACATCGCACCGGCATCGGCGCCGCCTACGGCCGCTGGTACCAGCGCACCGCCGAGGCCGCGCTCAAGGTGCTGAACGACCAGGGCGGCATCGCCGGGCGGCCGGTGGAGATCTCCTTCGAGGACGACGGGACGGACCCCAAGCGCGGCACCGAGGTGGTCGAGAAGTTCGCCGCGCAGAAGATGGACGTGGTCTACGGCACGCTCTTCTCAAACGTGGTCATGAGCTCGGCCGCCCGCGCCGGCGAGCTGCGCATGCCCTACCTCGTCTGCTCGGAGGGCCACCACGTGGCCGCGGGGCTCAACCGCTGGACGCTGCAGCCCGGCATCACCGACGTGAAGAGCCAGGTGCAGTCGATGGCGCCCTGGGTGGCGGCGAACCTCGGCAAGAAGGTGACGATGCTCTTCCCGGACTACGCCTTCGGCTACGACCACCGCGACTTCTTCTCGAAGGCGATGGAGGCGCAGGGCGGCGAGATGACGGCGCTGATCGCGATCCCGCCGACCGAGACCTCTTTCACCCGTTACTTCCCGCGCATCCCGAAGGACACCGAGGTGCTCTACCACGTGATGGTCGGCCCCGCCGTCCTCACCTTCGTCAAGGAGCTCGGCCAGTTCTACGGCTCGGGCGCGCATCCCGAGATCTTCGGCTTCATCGACTCGCTCGAGGCGGTCGACATCGGGAGCCCGGGCCTCGTGTTCCTCGACGGCACCCACTTCTGGGAGGGCAACCCGCGCTACAAGCAGGCGGACTCGACCTCCTTCGACGCCTTCTTCCGCGAGGCCGTCGGCGTTGACGACAACGGCGCGGCTGCCAGCGACCCGAAGGAGGTCTCGACCTACGCCCACATGTTCTCGGCCTGGGAGACGCTCTTCGTGATCAGGGCCGGAATGGAAGCGGCGGGCTACAAGGGACCCGACGACCGGCAGGCGTTCGTCGAGGCGGTCGAGGCGATGACGACGATGCCCGCCTCGAACGAGCACCCGCAGGGCGACAAGGTCTTCAACGGCAAGACCCACCAGGTCTTCGGCCACCAGTACATCTCCAAGGTCGAGGACAAGAGGCTGAACGTCGTCCACACGACGACGATCGAGGACGGCATGTACCCGGACGAGGTCGACTATACGACGATGCCGTTCTGACCGCCGCCAGACCGGGCCAGGACGCCCGACGTCGGCTGGCGGCCGGCTGCGGCCTCGGCGACGAAGTCGTCGAAGACCGCCCGCGGCCAGTCGAGCGGCGCGTCGACCCAGGTGATGCCGTGGGGACCGCGCAGCCAGTGGCCCTCCCAGATGCGGACGACGTGCGCGGCCATCGAGAAGCTGAACTCGCCCATGATCGGCGCGTCGTCGCGCCGCATTACGTCGGTCACCAGCGACTTGACGCCGAGCGCGTCCGCGAGCCGCCAGGTCAGCGCCAGCGCCTCGGGATCGATCGCCTTGGCGCTGAGGTCGCTGACCCCGCTGCCGCTGGCGCGAAAATCGTCCTTGCGCACCATCCGCCGGCTCGCCCAGGCGCGGTCGCCCTGGACCACGACGCGGGTGTCGTAGGTATTGCCGGGGACGAATTCCTGGAAGAGCACGTAGCCGCGCTCGTGCAGCCCCTTGAAGCGGCCGCGGCGCAGCACCTGGATCAGCGGCGTGCGCCGGCCCCAGCGCCGCGCCTTGCTGTCGCGCATGAACTCCATCGATCCGAGCCCGATCGTGAACATCTGCCGGATCAGCCGCTGCGCGTCCTCGCGGGTCTCGATCAGCGCGACGCCTTCGCTGCGCACCCCCCGCGACAGCTTGGCGACCAGCGGGAAGGGCAGCGTGTCGAGCGCCGCGCGGGCGTCGGCCTCGCTCCAGTAGACCCAGGTCCGCGGGCTCGGGACCCCGAGTGCCGCGAGCAGATAGGACTGGTCGATCTTGTTCTCGAAGGATTGCCGCAGGATCCGCGGCGGCCACACCGGGATCCCGTAGACGTCCTCGACGAGCGCCATGATCTGCGGCGAGGCGTCCATCCAAGGCGTGTTGAACCGGTAACGCCAGATGAAGGCATCATAGCCTCCGATCCGTTCGATCGCGCCCGGAAGCAGCGGATCGATGACGTCCGCCGCGATCCCCATCTCGTCGGCCTGCGACTTCCACATCGCCGAGAAGGACTGCGGGTTGCCATCGGTGTGGCGCTCGATCAGATCATGCCCGATCGCGATCCTCATTTCGACTCCGCCAGCGGCCTGCGGTGACAGTGTGGCCCGAAGACCGGAACGTCAAGCCGGCGCCATTCCGCAACGTTAAGCGGCACCTGCCGCGCCGAATACTTGCAGCGATCGCAGCGGATGCAGGATTCGCCCCCTCGCGCCTCCCGCTATTTGCCGCTATGCCGCGTGCCCATGCCCGACGGGTTCGAGATCTTCCTTGCTGCCCCGCCCGGCCTCGAGCCGTTACTCCGCGCCGAAGCCGCAGCGGCCGGCTTCGGCGATCCGAAGGCCGTCCCGGGCGGCGTCACCACCACCGGCGGCTGGCCCGAGGTCTGGCGCGCCAACCTCGAGCTGCGCGGCGCCAGCCGGGTCCTCGCCCGCCTCGCCGCCGTCCGCGCCCTCCACCTCGCGCAGCTCGACAAGCGCGCCCGCAAGCTCGCCTGGGGCGACACGCTCCGGGCGGAGGTCCCGCTGCGCCTCGACGTCACGACCCGCAAGTCGCGCATCTACCATGCCGGTGCCGCCCGGGCCCGCATCGCCGCGGCGATCCGAGACACCCTCGGCGCCCCGGTTCCCGAAGACCCCCCGGAGGATGCCGTCACACTAAAGGTCCGCATCGAAGACGACCTCTGCACGGTCAGCGTAGATACATCGGGCGCGCCGCTGCACCGCCGCGGCGCCAAGCAGCAGGTCAACGCCGCGCCGATGCGCGAGACCCTCGCCGCGCTCTTCCTGCGCGCCGCAGGCTACTCCGGCACCGAGCCCGTCCTCGACCCCATGTGCGGCTCGGGGACCTTCGTCCTCGAAGCCGCCGAGGTCGCGATGCATCTCGCCCCCGGCCGTGCCCGCGCCTTCGCCTTCGAGCGCCTCGCCACCTTCGACCCCGCCGCGTGGACCGCCCTGAAAGCCGCGCTTCAGCCGCAGGGCACCACGATCCGCTTCCTCGGCAGCGACCGCGACGCGGGCGCCGTCGCCATGAGCCGCGCAAACGCCGCCCGCGCCGGCGTGGCCGGCGTCACCGACTTCCAGCAGGGCGCGATCAGCGACCTGCGGCGGCCCGACGGCCCGCCCGGCCTCGTCATCGTCGATCCGCCCTACGGCGCGCGGCTCGGGGAAGCCGCGAAGCTGCGGCCGCTCTATGCCGCGCTCGGCCGCGTCCTCCTCGAGCGCTTCGACGGCTGGCGCGTCGCCCTCGTCACCACCGACGGCTCCCTCGCCGCTGCAACCGGCCTGCCGTTCGGACCGCCCGGCCCCCCGGTCCCGCACGGGCCGCTCCGGGTGCGCCTCTGGCAGACCGTTCCGCTTCCGTGACGTTCCGCCTCGTCATGTCACGAGCGATTCACGCCGCCGTCACCGGGCCTTAACGGCATTGCATTACAGGATGCGGCGAAGCGGCATCGGGCATCGAATGGCCTACCTCGGCGTTAGCGCGACCGACGCGGGGCTACGTCCCGCGGTCCCTGGGCTGGATCTCGAGGCCGGCGTCGCGCGGGCCGTGCAAGGCGCCGGCCGGACCGGAGCGCCACTGGCGGTCCTGATCCACGGCTACCGGTTCCATCCGGGCGAGCCCGACGCCGACCCGCACCGCTCACTCTTCGCCCTGAAGCCGGAGCCGGAAGACCGGCGGATTCGCAGCTGGCCGCAGGGGCTCGGCTTCGCCGACGACGGCGGCGAGACCGGACTCTGCGTCGGGTTCGGTTGGCCGGCGAGCGCGCCGCACCTCGAAAGCCTGCTCGCCGGCGGCCGCAATGGCTTCGCCCGCGTCTACGAGCGGGCGGGGGCGTGTGGAGCCCTGCTCGCCGAGGTGGTGCGGCTGCTGCA
>JAXMDH010000068.1:0-17595 GCA_046348915.1 Amaricoccus sp. | reverse complement strand
CAGAACGCCCAGGGCGACTCGCCGTCGGTGACCGTCGCGAGCAACCTGCCCGACGGGGACGTGAGCGGCGACAAGAGCGGGTCGAAGAGCAACGCGACGACGACCCGCGAGCGGCAGAACTTCGAGATCTCCGAGACCAAGCGCGAGCGCGTGGTCCAGCCGGGGCAGATCCGGAAGATCAGCGTCGCGGTGATGGTCGACGGGATCACGACCAAGGGCGCGGACGGCAAGGACGCCTGGGCGCCGCGGCCGCAGGAGGAGATGGATACGCTGCGGCAGCTGGTGCAGTCGGCCGTGGGTTTCGACGCGGCGCGCGGGGACACCGTCACGATCGAGTCGCTCGAATTCATCCCGACCCCGGACAAGGGCACGGCGGTCGAGCGGCCGGGGTCGCAGTTCCTCGACGTCTGGGGCGGCCGGCTGGCGCAGCTCGGCGTGCTCGGCGCGATCGTGCTGGCCCTGATCGTCTTCGTGCTGCGCCCGATGATGGGGCGGCCGCCGGTCATCAACATCCCCGAGCTGACGGGCCCGCGCGAACTCGCGCCCGAGCCGCCGCGGCGGGTGGCGCCGACCCACGACGTCCTCGACCTGCCGGCGCAGACCGTCAACAAGATCGAGCGGCTGCGTGAGGTCATCACCAGCCGCGGCGAGGATTCGGCGGCGGTGCTGCGCAGCTGGATCGAATCCCCGGAGAGCCAGAAGGAGCCCGCAGGATCATGAGCGTCTATCGCCTGGAGACCTTCGCCCCGGCCGCCGGGCCCGGGTCGCGCTTCGAGGAGCGACGGCTCGAGACCATGCGCGAGGAGGCCTACAACGAGGGCTTTCTCGCCGGGCAGTCGATGGCGGCCGAGAGCTTCCTCGACGAGGAGAACCGGCTGACCAGCGACCTCGTCGAGGCGATCGCCGACGCCCGCATGACCAACG
Organism: Amaricoccus sp.; assembly: GCA_046348915.1. Classification (GTDB taxonomy): domain Bacteria; phylum Pseudomonadota; class Alphaproteobacteria; order Rhodobacterales; family Rhodobacteraceae; genus Amaricoccus. Next base: position 16,671 of record JAXMDH010000068.1, on the reverse strand, counting down.
AGGCGGCGCGGCGTCATGTCGCGGCGAGCCTCGCCCCGACCGTTCTGGCACTCGCCGAGGCGATCGTCCCGGCGCTGGCGGAGGCCGGGCTCGGGGCCGAGATCACCCGCATCGTCGAGCGCGCGGTCGCGCATGCGCCGGACGCCCGCCCCCGGCTGCGCTGCGCGCCGGAGGTGGCCGTGCGGCTGCGCGGGCTGCTGGCGCGGCGCGGGCTCGACGCGACCATCGAGGAGGCGCCGGAGATGCTGCCGCGCGAGGCGCAGATCTTCTGGGACCAGGGCTACGACCACCTCGACCTCGCGGGATGCATCGCGCAGATCCGGGCATGTATCGCCGCGCATCTCGAACCGGGCAGGAGCGGCGAGAGCGATGAGCCAAGACAATATGGATGACGAACCGGAGGCGGCACCGGCACCGGCTGCCGCGCCCGCCCCGACGGCGGCGCCCGAAGCCGAGCGGGTGACGCGGCAGGCCCGCAGCGGGGCCTTCCTGGGCGTGCCGATCGAGGTGACGATCTCGGTCGGGAAGGCGCGGCCGCTGGTGAGCGAACTGGTCGAGCTGCGCCGGGACTCGGTCCTGACGCTCGACTCGACGATCGACGATCCGGTGGAGCTCTACATCGGCGACCGGCTGATCGCGCGCGGCGAGCTGCAGGAGATCGGCGACGACTCGGGCCGCCTCGGCGTGCGGCTGACCGAGGTCGCCGACTTCTCGCACGAGCTCTAGGGGGTGCGGACAGACGCGGTGTCCGCACGCGGACAAATGCATAAGCCTTTGAAAAAGAACGGTTTCAAATCTGGCATTAACGGATTGGTGACGATTGTCCGCACGCCTGCGCTCGTCGCGGCGGGGCTGGCCGTCCTGCTCTTCGCAGTTCCGGCGGCGGCGCAGGAAATCTCGATAAACCTCGGTGACGGGCAGTCCTTCAGCCTCCGGACGGTCCAGCTCTTCCTCTTGATCACGCTGCTGTCGCTGGCGCCCGGCCTCGCGATCATGGTCACCTGCTTTCCGTTCATGGTCACCGTGCTCTCGATCCTGCGGCAGGCGATCGGGGTGCAGCAGGCGCCTCCCAACATGATGATCGTGAGCCTCGCGCTGTTCCTGACCTACTTCGTCATGGAGCCGGTGTTCACCCAGGCCTGGCACGACGGGATCGAGCCGATGGTGGCGGGCCAGCTCGCGCCCGAGGACGCCTTCGCCCCGACGATTGCGCCGTTCCGCGTGTTCATGCAGGGGCGTGTCGACCCTTCGACCCTCGACATGCTGCGCGACGCGGCGCCCGCCGGCGCCATCCCGGCGCCGGATGCGGCCGAGACGCCGCTGTCGCTCCTGGTTCCGGCGTTCCTGCTGTCGGAGATCCGCCGCGGCTTCGAGGTCGGCTTCCTGATCTTCCTGCCGTTCCTGGTGATCGACCTGGTGATAGCCGCCGTCCTCATGTCGATGGGCATGATGATGGTGCCGCCCGCCGTCGTGTCCTTGCCCTTCAAGCTCGCCTTCTTCGTCATCGCCGACGGCTGGAGCCTGCTCGCCGGCGCCCTGGTCCGGAGCTATACGCAATGACCGACACCGCTATACTCCCGGCCAAGCCCGCCCCGCGCCCACGGCTCCCGGCGCTCGCCCCGGCGCCGATCGAGAAGGCGGCGATGATCCTTACCGCGATCGGCCCCGAGCTCGCCGCGGGCTTCCTGCGCGAGCTCGCCGAGCCCGACATGGCGCGCTTCGCCCGCGCCATCGGCGGCCTCGGCAAGATCAACCAGGACGTGCTCGACGCGGTGATCATGGAGTTCCTCGAGCTCCTCACCACCGGCCCCGAGATCTCCGGCGGCTCCAAGGCGGCGCACAAGCTGCTCTCGGCCGTCCTCGACGACGAGGACGAGGTGAAGCGGCTGATCGAGGGGCGCCAGCGCAGCGAGGTCCGCTCGGTCTGGGAGCGGCTGAACGACACGCCGGTGCCGACGCTCGCGAACTTCCTGCAGGCCGAGCATCCGCAGACCGCGGCGGTCGTGCTGTCGGAGATGCGCTCCGAGGTGGCGGCCAGCGTCCTCGAGCGGCTCGACCGCGGCTTCGCGCAGTCGGTCGTGCTGCGGCTGTCGCGGGTGCCGCAGCTCGACCCGCCGATCGCCGCCTCGATCCAGGGCGCGATCGAGCGCGATTTCCTGTCGGTGCTGCAGCGGAACCTCTCGAAGCGCCGCCCCGCGGATCTCATCGCCGGGCTGATGAACAACATCTCGACCGACGTGCGCGAGGGCTTCCTCGCCTACCTCGAGGCGCAGGAGCCGTCGCTGGCGCAGGACGTGCAGCGGACGATGTTCACCTTCGAGGACATCGCCGTCCGGCTGCACGGCCGCGACGTCGCCGGCGTGCTGCGCGACGTGCCGGAGGAGGAGCTCTTGAAGGCGCTGAAGCTCGGCGAGGCGCAGGGAAGCGCCACCGTCGCCTTCATCCTCGAGAACCTGCCGCGTCGGCTGTCGGAGCGCTATGTCGAGGAGATGGCCGGCATCACCGACCTCAGCCGCAAGGAGGGCGAGTCGGCGCAGATCGAGATCACCAAGGCGATCCAGGCGCAGGTGAAGGCCGGCGCGGTGCGCTTCGTCGAGAAGGACAGCGCCTTCGGGTAGGGATGCCGGCCCTCGACCGCCGCTCCGCCGGCGGATAGCGTCCCCGAGCGTATCTTCAGCGGGCGGGGGAAGCAGTGTCGTATCTGGACCGAGTGAAGCTCGACGGCGAGCGGGCGGTGGTGACCGGGGGCGGGCGCGCCATCGGCCTCTGCTGCGCCGAGGCCTTCGTCGAGGCCGGCGCCGCGGTGGTCGTGATCGAGCGCAGCGAGGCCGACGCCGTGCAGGCGCTGGCGCTGCGCGAGCGGGGCCACGACGTCGTCGTGAAGACCGGGGACGTGACCGACTCGCGGCGGATGGCGGCGATCGCCGACGAGCTGGCGGCCGAGGGCCGGCCGGCGACGATCCTCGTCAACAACGCCGGGATCGGCCTGCCCGGCGCCGCTCCCGAGACGATCGACGACGAGGTCTGGCTGCGCGTCATGGACGTCAACCTCAACGGCGTCTTCTGGTGCTCGCGCGCCTTCGGCCGGCACATGATCGCGGCGAAGCGCGGCGCCATCGTCAACATCGGCTCGATGTCGGGCTTCATCGTCAACCGGCCCGAGGTGCACACGGCCTACAACACGTCGAAGGCGGCGGTGCACCATCTGACCCGCTGCATGGGCGCCGAATGGGGCAAGCATGGCGTGCGCGTCAACGCCGTGGCGCCGACCTACATCGAGACGCCGATGACCATGGACAACCCCAACAACCAGCGGCTGGTGCCGGTCTGGAAGGCCGACACGCCGCTCGGCCGGATGGGGCAGCCGGAGGAGATCGCCAGCGCCGTCCTGTTCCTGGCGTCCGATGCCGCGAGCCTGGTGACCGGCACGGTCCTGAGCGCCGACGGCGGCTATACCTGCTGGTGACCTCTCCCGGCAGCCTCGCGGTCCCGGCCGCGGCCTTTCGGGCGCGGTCATTTTGCGGCGGCTCGGCGCGGCCGCGTGCATCGGATCCGTCGGGTGCCCGAGGGAGGCGAGGGGGCCCTCGGCGCTTTGGCGCCGTCGCCCGCATGCGCGGGCCTCTGGGCCGAAGGCCGGGGCTGGTCTCCCTTGCTCCCGGACCGGAAGGGGTCCCGGGGCGGCCCGAGGGGGGCGCTCGCCGCCCCCCCTCGACCCCCCAGGCACTGCCCGATAGGTTCAAGGGAAGAAGGGGAGAAGGGAAACGGCGGGTCGGGGGACGCATGCCCGACGGGGTCGCGCCGCCGGAAGGGATCGCCCGCGCCGGCTCGCGACTCGGCCGCAGGGACAGGATCGCGCCCCCGAGCGTCGCGAATCGCCCTCAGATGTCGAAGGGCCGCTGGGCGTCGTAGGCGGGGCTGGGCTGGCCGACCTTGAACTCGTTCGGGGTCTGGTCGGGGGGCATGCGGTCGCCGATCTGCTTGTGGAAGGCGGTGTAGTCGCCCTGGAAGGCGCCGGCGCCCCAGGTCTCGAGCAGGCGGCTGGTGAAGAGGCCGTTCGCGAGCCCGTCCATCGCGACCTGGTTGTCCTGGCAGGCCGAGAGGAGCCGCACGCTGGCGCCGATCGGCAGCGACATCTCGCGGGTCACCGGGCCGGCCCAGGCCTCGGTGACCTTGCGCGAGATCGCCTTGTAAAATTCGGCCTGGTTGCGGGCGACGCGCGCCGCGACGGCGAGCGGCATCGCCCGCGGGCGGCGGTCGGGGGTCGTCGGCACCGCCACCATGTCGGCGACCATCCGCGCCTTGATGTTGGTGCCCGAATGGCAGCAGTCGGTGACGACGAGCACCCGGCTGTCGGTGGGGAAGCCGGCCCAGAGGGCGTAGAGCTCGTCGTCGACCAGCTGGCCGTCGAAGAGGCAGAGCGTCTCGTCGAGGGTGTCGTTGGGGTCGTCGAGCGCCTCGTCGCCGCTGAAGTCGGGCACCTGCCCGCCGTGGCCGGAGTAGGTGAAGAGGAAGATGTCGCCGGGCTTCATCCCCTTGGCGGCCGCCTGGATGGCGCCGATGACGGCCTTGCGGGTCGCGTCCTGCGTGAGCAGCAGCTGGCTCTTGTAGCCGACCGCCCTGGCGAGGGCCTGCATGTCGTTGGCGTCGAACTCGCAGGCGGTCAGCGTGCCGTCCCAGCCCTCGTAGCTCGCGGGGTCGACGGCGTTCAGGCCGACGTGCAGCGAGATCCCGGTCGCCTTGGCGGCCTCGGGGGCGGTCGGGCGCTTGGCGCGGCGCTTCGCGCGCAGGACCGCCGCGGAGGACGGCACGTCGCGGGTGGCGGCGGCCGCGGGCGGGGCGGCGCGGGTGCCGGTGAGCTTCCTGACCTGGGCCGCGATCTTCGCCGTCACGTCGCGGTAGCCGTCGTCGTTCGGGTGCAGCTCGTCGTGCCAGCGGCCGTCGCCGACGGTGCCGCGGCAGTCGACGTAGGTGAGGCGGCCGGTCTGGGCGGCGAGGCTGCGCAGGCGGGTGTTGAGGCGGTCGACCATCTCGCGGGCGATCGCCTTCTGCAAGGCGGAGTCGGTGATGCCGCGGGTCGCCATCGGCTGGCCGAGCCACTTGCCGTTGTTGGGGACGGCGTAGTCGTAGCCGTGGCAGACGACGCCTGCGCCCGGAAAGGCGCGGCCGACGTCGCGCACGATCCGCTCGATGTTGGCGATGGCGCCGTCGAGGACGACGCCGAAGGACGGCAGGAGGTACTGCGCCGGGGTCAGCGCCTTGTCGAAGGGGCGGAGGTGGGCGGCGATGTTGCCGCCGGCGACCATGTCGTTGCCGCCGCCCGAGAGGAGCAGCAGCCGCCCGCCGGTGCGCTCGAGGGCGGTCAGGTACTCGCCCCGCTTGACCATGTTGTCGAGGGTGTCGCCGGCCTCGGCGCGGTCGAAGACCGCATATTGCTCGAACATCCAGTCGATCACGTCCTTGAGCAGGAAAGGGTATTCGAACCAGCTGTCGCCCTCGGAGGCGATCAGCGGACCCTGGTAGCCGGTCGCGACCATCATCTGGTAGTGGGCCTCGCGGCGCAGCTTGCAGATGAAGTTGGCGCTGTTGAGGAGCTCCGCCGAGCGGGCGCGGGCGACCGCGTCGCTCTCCGGCGGGACCTCGACCGTGGCGGGGTTGAGCTTTAGGACCGGGCGCATCGCGTCGGAGGCGGCCTCGTCGAGCTCGAAGTATTTCGCGAGCTCGGCTTCGGGCACCGAGAGGTCGGTGATCTTCTTGCCGAGCTCGTCGACGGTGATCTTCTGGGCCGGCTGGTCGGACATCGCGTTCCCCCTCAGGAAATGGCCGGCGCGAGCGCGCGCTGGCCGGTGCGTCGGCGCAGGATCGCCTTCAGCCGGCCGCTTACGTCCGACCGGTAGACGAGGCGCACCTGGTCGATCGACCCGTGCGCCGGCGGCGGCCGGTTGCGCGGCCACTCGATCGCGACGAGATCGGTCCTCGGCGCCGTTCGCCAGCCATCCCAGCGCTCGCCGACCGATCCCTGCGGGTGGCGGGAAGCTGGCTTGGCCGGCCGCAATGCGGCGTCGGGGTCGCGGCGGAAGGCGCGGGCGACGAGGTCGAAGTAGGAGAGGCCGTAGGGCGAGACCGTGAGCCGCTTCTCGTCGCGGGCACTCGGCAGGTGGACCCGCAGCCGGCGGTCGGGATGCGCCTCGCCCCAGCCGGCGTCGAGCTCGGCGGCGAGGGCGCCGAACTCGTCGCGCGAAAGCGGCGGGGCGATCAGGTCGACCGTCTCGAGCATGGCGAAGAAGGCGGGGGCCTCGCCGGCGAAGGGGGCGGTGCGCATGGCGCGGAGGAGGGCGGCAACGGCGATCGCGCCCTCGGATTCGGCGACGAGCCTTAGGCCGAAGCCGGGACGCGCGGCGCGCAGCGCCGCGCCGGCGCGGGCCAGGTCGTGGAGCGGGCCGTCGGGGCGGGCGGCGCTGTCGGCGGCTCGGGCGATGTCGCGCCAGATCGCCCGGCCGACGCCGTGCGCCATCTCCTCGACCACTCGGTCGAGGCGGGCGCTCGGGAGGCCGGCGCGGCTGGTGGCCTCGGCGAAGACGCCTTCGAGGATCGCGCGCGACTGTTCGACGTAGTCGACGCACCAGAGGACGCTGAACGGGTACCAGCCGGCGTCGCGGACCTGGCGCTTGTAGCGGGCGACGTGGTCGGTGGCGCCGCGCAGGCCGACCAGGCCGCCGGCGAAGGTCAGGAGCACGCCCTGGTAGGGCTTGTCGCTGCCGGCGTCGGCCTCGAGCAGGCGGCGGGTCTCCTCGAGCGTGTGGCGGGTCGAGACGAAGGCGCCGGAGGCGACGAAGTCGCCGTCGTCGAGGTGGAGGAAGTTGCCGAGGATGGCGTGCACCGGGGTCGCCCGGACCGACTCCTCGCTGCGGAAGCCGAGGCCCTGGTCGCCGATCGAGAACTGGAACGCCTCGGCGGCGCCGACGCCGAGCCGGAGGACCCAGCCGTCCATCACGGTGTCGGCCCAGTCCTCGTAGCGCCAGAGCGCGACGCCGGGGATCGGTTCCGCGTCCTTCGGTGCCCAGCCGCCCCAGTCGCGGCCCCAGGAGTTGAGCACGAGGAAGCCCTCGGGCGTGTAGCCGACGACCACGAAGGCGTGCTTCTCCTGGTCGAGGGTTCCGGGCGGCTGGCCCGGGCGGGGCGGCACGATCGCACCCCGGGCGGCCTTGACCCGTTCCGGCAGCCAGCCGTCGTGCAGCTCGGCCGAGACGACGACCGCGCCGGTCTCGTGCAGCGCGGCGTGGTAGGTATTGAGGTTCGGCCGCAGCCGGTAGTAGGCGCCGAGCGAGAGGCTCTTCGCGTCGCGGGCACGTTCGACGCTGAGCTGGCCCGGGTCGCCGCCGGCGGCGTATGGCCAGAGTGCCTCGCGGCAGACGCCGTAGTTGTAGAAGGCCTTGATCACGTCGCGGAGCGAGACCCCGTCGGTGTCGTCGGCCTGGCGCTCGGCGGCGCCGGCGGCCGACGCCGCGCGCGCCCCGGTCGTCAGGCGGGCGCATTCGTAGATCATCCGCGCGCTCGCCTGGTAGGGCTCGGCGACCCTGGCGTGGATGCGCTGGGCGTCGATCAGCGCGGCGAGGGCCTGGCCGCCGCAGGTTCCCTCCGGGCCTTGCGTGCGCGGCAGCCCCCAGGCGTTGGCGGGGTCGCGCAGGACGGCGAGGACGTCGTCGGAGGGCAGCAGGAAGGGGGCGAGCGGTGCCAGCGTCGGCTCGTAGGCGCGGTCGCGCACGTCGACCGGGTCGGGGGCGATGCCGCCGACGGGCGGCTCGACGATCGGGATGCTGATCCGCCGCGGGGGCCCGGCCTCGGGGGTATCGTCCGGCATATCGCAAGACCTCCGCCATGCCTCGGTGCCCGCCGGACGCGGTTTCAGTACGCTTCGCGCCGTGTCGCCGAAAATGCCGGCGGTCCTTCAGTCAATCGCAGGAAGATACCCCGACTCGGGCCGAAAAGAAAGCCAGCGAGGCGCGCTCGGACCGTGACCGAGGCGTGTGGTGCAGAAAGCGGTTGCGGCGCGCGGGCATTGCGGGCTCTTCTGGCCGCGATCCCGTTCCCGGACGCCATGGCCCGCTCGATCCTGGTCCTCTATGCCCATCCCGCCCAGCACCGTTCGGAGGCGCATGCGCTCCTGGCGCGGGTCGCGGGCGGGATCGAAGGGGTGACCTTCGTCGATCTCTATGCCGAGTATCCGCGGTTCGAGATCGACATCGACCGCGAGCAGGCGCGGCTCCTGGCGCATGACGTGATCGTGTTCCAGCATCCGGTCTACTGGTACTCGACGCCGGCGCTCCTGAAGGAGTGGCAGGACCTCGTGCTCGAGTACGGCTGGGCCTACGGGCCGGGCGGGGCAGCGCTGGCGGGCAAGCTCTTCCTCTGCGCGGTCACCGCCGGCAGTCCGGCCGAGGCCTACGGGCCGGACGGCTACCACCGCTTTCCGCTGCGCACGCTGCTGACGCCGCTCGAGCAGACCGCAACGCTCTGTCGGATGACCTTCCTGCCGCCGTTCGTGCTCTTTGCGGCCCGGAAGGCGGCGCGCGGGGCGCAGCTCGCGCTGCACGGCGCGCGCTACCGGCGGCTGCTCGAGGCCTTGCGCGACGGCCGGCTCGATCCGGCGCAGCACCTGTCCGAGCCGCTGCTCGAGTTCATGAGCTGACCGATGCAGGGCGTGCTGCTTCCCGCGTTCGTCTATCTTTGCGCCGCGCTGGTCGCGGTGCCGCTCGCCGGCCGGGCGGGGCTCGGGTCGGTGCTGGGCTATCTGGCGGCCGGTGTCCTGATCGGGCCGATCCTGGGGCTCGCGGGCAATGCGCAGGCGCTGCAGGGGTTCGCCGAGCTCGGCGTCGTGATGATGCTGTTCCTGGTCGGGCTCGAGCTCGAGCCGCGGCTGCTGTGGCGGATGCGGGGCCAGCTCGCCGGGCTCGGGGGGCTGCAGGTCACGATCACCTGCCTGCTGCTCGCCGCCGCCGGGGCGGCGGTCGGTCTCGCCTGGGGGCCCGCGCTTACGGTGGGCATGATCCTCGCCATGTCATCGACGGCGATCGTGCTGCAGACGTTGAAGGAGAAGGGCTATCTGCGCACCGAGGGCGGGCAGGCAGGCTTCGCGGTGCTGCTCTTCCAGGACATCGCGGTCATCCCGATCCTCGCGCTGATCCCGCTGCTCGGGCACGGCGGCACGGTCGAGGGGGCCGAGGCGCATGCGGAGGCGGCGAGCCTCGTCGCCGGGCTGCCGGGCTGGGCGGCGGCGCTCGCGACCCTCGGGGCGGTGGCGGTCGTCGTGCTCGGAGGGCAGTATCTCGCGCGGCCGCTCTTTCGCTTCATCGCGCGCGCCGGGCTGCGCGAGGTCTTCACCGCCGCGGCGCTGGCGGTGGTGATCGGCTGCGCGCTCCTTATGACCGCGGTCGGCCTGTCGCCGGCGCTCGGTGCCTTCCTCGCCGGGGTGGTGCTGGCGACGAGCGAGTTCCGCCACGAGCTGGAGAGCGACATCGAGCCGTTCAAGGGGCTGCTGCTCGGGCTCTTCTTCATCACCGTCGGCGCCGGGATCGACTTCCGCGCGCTCCTCGCCGCCCCGGTGGTGATCCTCGCGATCACCGCCGGGCTGATCGCGATCAAGGCGGCGGTTCTCTGGGGGCTCGGAACGGTGTTCCGGTTGCGCGGCTCCGATCGGCTGCTCCTCACGCTGGGTCTGGCGCAGGCAGGCGAGTTCGGCTTCGTGCTGATCAGCTTCAGCCGCCAGGCCGGAGCCATCGACGGCGGGCTCGCCGTGACGCTGTCGCTCGCCGTGACGTTGTCGATGCTGGTGACGCCGCTGCTTTTCCTCGCCTACGACCGCATCTCCGTGCGCCGCCAGGTCGTAGCGGTCGAGCGCGACCCCGACGAGATCACCGAGCGGGGGACGGTGATCATCGCCGGGCTCGGGCGGTTCGGGCAGGTGGTGAACCGGATCCTCCTGTCGAACGGCTACCGGACGGTCGTGCTCGATCACCAGGCCGAGCATGTCGACGAGATGCGCCGCTTCGGGGTGCGCGGCTTCTACGGCGACGCGACGCGGCCCGATCTGCTCGAGGCCGCGGGGCTCGCCGAGGCGAGGGTGCTGGTGGTCGCCATCGACGACCCCGAGCGGACGCTGGAGCTCGTCAAGTTCGCGCGGCGGGCGAGGCCCGACATCCATATCGTCGCCCGCGCCTTCGACCGGGTCGCGGTCTATGCGCTGTTTCAGGCCGGGGCCAACGACATTATCCGCGAGGTCTTCGACAGCTCGGTCCGGGCCGGCCGCTGCGCCCTCGAGGGGCTCGGGATCCATCCGTTCCGCGCCCAGAAGCTGGTCGAGGCGCACGTGCGCTTCGACCGCGAGAGCATGCGGATGCTGGCCGAGGTCTGGGACCCCGAGCTCAGCGTGTTCGAAAACCCGGCCTACGTCCGCCTCGCCGCCCAGCGCAGCGCCGAGCTCGAGCGGGCGATGATGGGCGACCGCGGCTACGAGGCCGACCGGCCCGACCGCGCCTGGACGCCGCCGCCGGTGCCGGAGGGCCAGGCCGAGTCGGCCTGAGGCCGGGCGGCGCGCGCGCCGGGCTGGGACATCTGAAACATGAACCCTCCGAACGGGCACCGCGCTGAAACGTGGCGTCGCTATGCGGGCTTCGTTTGCACACGATCGAAATTGCCTGAGCCTTGGGGGATCGGACATGGCCACACTGCACCATGCGGGCGCCAGCCTTCACTATCAGGACGCCGGCGAAGGGGCGCCGGTCGTCGCGCTGCACGGCTCGGCGAGCACCGGCGCGCAGTGGCGCAGCCTCGTCGGCTATATCGCCGGCCGGTTCCGCGTGCTCACCCCCGACCTTCCCGGCTACGGGCGGTCCGAGCCGGTCCTGGGCGCGAACGGGCTGATCGACGACAGCCGGGCGATCGCGGCCCTGATCGAGAGCGTCGGCCAGCCGGTGCATCTGGTCGGCGCCTCCTACGGGGCCGCGGTCGCCCTGAGGCTCGCGTCGCTGCGTCCGGAGGCGCTGCGCAGCCTGACGCTGATCGAGCCGGTCTCCTTCTACCTGCTCAGGCGGAGCGTGCGGGCCGACCAGGAGCTCTACAACGATGTCGCCGGCCTGGCGGCGCGGATCTTCTCGCGCTCGATCGGCGGGGATCGGGCCGAGGCGATGCGGATCTTCATCGACTACTGGAACGGGGAGGGGGCCTGGGGACGCACCAGTGCCAGGCTTCGGGAGGAACTCGTCGGGCATCTCGGCCGGGTGTGCGCCGACCTGCGCGCGGTGATGTTCGAGCACCAGACGCTCGAGGACCTCGCGGAGCTCGACTGCCCGACGCTGGCGATCCTCGGGGACGACTCGCCGTTCGTGAGCCACCGGCTGGCCGAGCTCGTCACCGGCGCCATCCCGCGGGCGACGCTGCGGCGCGTGGCCGGCGCGGGGCATCTGGTGGCGCTGACCGATCCGCACGTCGTCGATCCGATGGTCGCGGAGCACCTGCTGGCCGTTGACCGCGCCCGCGCGCGGGCGGCGGCGGCCTGAACGATCGCCGGGCGGGGCTACGGCTCCGCCGGCCGGGGTTCCGTTTTCGAAGCGGTCTCCGGGGCCGGGTCGGTGGGGCGCGCGGCTTCGGCGAAGCGCAGGGTGGCGCACAGGCCGGGACCGTTGTCGGCGAGGCGGATCTCGGCGTTGTGCATGCGGGCGACCGCGGCCACCAGCGCGAGGCCCAGCCCGGCGCCGGGGGTGCCGCGGCTCGGGTCCAGACGCACGAAGCGGCCGAGGGCACGCGCGCGGTCGGCCTCCGGGATGCCTGGTCCGCGGTCGCCGACCACCAGGGACGGCCGGCCGTCCTCGAGACGGGCGGCGACCTCGATCGTGCTGCCGGACGGGGCGTGCTTGAGGGCGTTCTCGACCAGGTTCGAGGCGGCGAGGGCCAGGAGCTGGTCGTGGCCGCGAACGACGAGACCCGGCTGGGCGACGCAGGCGATCGTCAGGCCGCGCTCCTCGGCGGCGGCCTCGTAGAGCTCGGCGACGTCGGCCGCGAGCCGGTCGAGGGCGACCTCGGTGAACTGCTCCGATCCGATGCCGGCCTCGATGCGCGAGATGTCGAGAAGGGCGGTGGCGGTGCCGAGGACGCCCTCGGCCTCGCGCAGGGCCTGCTCGATCTTGCCCTGGCGGACGGCGGGCTCGGCCTCCTCGTCGGCGGCAGCCTCGAGGTGGCGGACCAGGCGGCCGAGCGGGGTGCGGAGGTCGTGCGCAAGGCTGTCGGTGACGGTGCGAAGGTCGCGCACCAGCGTCTCGATCCGGTCGAGCATGGCGTTCAGCGTGCCGGCGAGATGGTCGAACTCGTCGCCGGTGCCGCGCAGGGCGACGCGGCTGTCGAGCGTGCCGGCCATGATGCCGCGCGCGGCGCCGTCGATCTCGGCGATGCGGCCGTGCACGAGCCGCGACAGGAGCCAGCCGGTGCCGATCGCGAGCCCGACGATCGCCGCCAGCGCCCAGAGGAGCGCGCGGCCGAGCGTCGCATCGAAGCTCGCGCGTGCCGCAACGTCGCGTCCGACGAGGAGGCGCTCGCCGCCGGGGAGGCGAAGGGCGATCGCGGAGATCTCGGTCGGCCTGGGACTGTCGGTGCGGTAGAGGTCGAGCGTCGTCCAGCCGGTGTCCGGCGCCACCGTCGGTGGCCAGTTGCGCACGTTGCCGGTGATCCGCCGCCCGGCGGCGTCGGCGAGGAGGTAGATGGCGTCGCGGTCGGACGGCAGCTCCATGCGCTGGTTGATCGCGGCGGCGACCCCCATCGACCCGCTGCGGCCGTAGGCGTCGGCGAGGCCGCTGAGTTCGGCCTCGACGACGGCGCGCTGCTCGTCGTCGATGACGCCGCCGACCCGCCAGTAGAGGAAGCCGAGGACGAGCGCTGTCGAGACCGCCACCAGGAGGAGGTGCGCCGCCACCAGGCGCATGGTGGCGGTGCGCAGCATCGGGATCAGCCGGTCGCGGAGAGCTTATAGCCGCTGCCGCGCACGGTGTGGATCAGCGCGGGCTCGTCGTCGATGTCGATCTTGCGCCGGAGCCGGCTGATGTGGACATCGATGACGTTGGTACGCGGGTCGAAGCGGTAGTCCCAGACGCCTTCGAGCAGCATCGTGCGGGTGACGACGCGGCCCTGGCGGCGCATCAGGTACTCGAGCATCTGGAACTCGCGCGGCAGCAGCTCGATCCGCCGCTCGCCGCGCCTGGCGGTGCGGGCGATCAGGTCGAGCTCGAGGTCGCCGCAGGCGAGTCGGGTCTGCTCGGCACGGGTCTCGGCCGGGCGGCGGAGGACCGCCTCGAGCCGGGCGGAGAGCTCGGCGAAGGAGAAGGGCTTGACGACGTAGTCGTCGGCGCCGGACCGGAGGCCGCTGACCCGCTCGTCGATGGCGCTGAGGGCGGTCAGGACGATCGCCGCGGTCTGCACCCCCGCCGCGCGCACCGAGCGCAGGAGCGAGAGGCCGTCGAGGTCGGGGAGCATGCGGTCGAGCACCATCGCGTCGAACTCGCCGCCGATCGCGTGCATCAGGCCCTCCTTGCCGGAGCCGGTCGCCTCGACGACGTAGCCGCTCTCGCGGAGCGCCTTGGCGAGATAGTCCCGGGTGTCGTCGTCGTCCTCGACGATCAGGATCCTGCGCGACATGCTTTCCCTTGCTCCCGAAAGGAGGGACCCGGCCCGGCGGCCGGATCCCCCGAGGCGCCGGATCAGGCCAGCTTGAGGCCGACGAAGATCCGCGCGCCGTGACGCTCGATCTGCAGCAGCACCGCGTTGCCCTTGATGCCGTGCAAAGCGTGATCGACGTCCGACGGGGTACGCACGTCGGTGTCGCCGACGCGCAGGATCACGTCGCCGACCTCGAGCCCGGCGTCGGCCGCCTTGCCGCTGTTGTCGAGCGAGGTGATGACGACGCCGTCGGTCTCGTCATCGAGCCCGAGCTGCTCGCGCGCGGTCGGGCTCATCGGGGCGAGGGTCGCGCCGAGCCGCTCGGAGTCGGCACCCTTGTGGGTGTCGGCGGGCTCGTTCGAGGCGACCTTCTGGGCGTCGAAGCGGCCGACGTTGAAGTCGATCGTCTTCTTCTCGCCCTGGCGCAGCACCTCGATCTGCACCTTCGCGTCCGGCGCGGCGGCGGCGACGAGCTTCGGCAGCTCGCGGCTCGACTCAACCCGCTTGCCGTCGAAGGACAGGATCACGTCGCCGGTCTTGAGCTTGCCGGCGGACGGGCCGTCGGCGACGACGTCGGAGACGAGGGCGCCGTGCGGGTCGTCCTCCATGCCGATCGCGGCGGCGATGTCGGGGGTCACGTTCTGGATCGTCACGCCGAGCCAGCCGCGCTGCACCGATCCCGAGTCACGCAGCTGCGCGACGACGGTCTTGACGGTGTTCGACGGGATGGCGAAGCCGACGCCGACGGACCCGCCGTTGGGCGAGTAGATCGCCGAGTTGACGCCGATGACGTTCCCCGAGAGGTCGAGCAGCGGGCCGCCCGAGTTGCCGCGGTTGATCGCCGCGTCGGTCTGGATGAAGTCGACGTAGGGGCCGGCGTCGATGTCGCGCGCCATCGCCGAGACGATGCCGCGGGTCACGGTGCCGCCGAGGCCGAAGGGGTTGCCGACGGCGATGACGTCCTCGCCGACCTTGACCTTGTCGCTGTCGCCGAGCGGCAGCTCGGGCAGGTCCTTGGCGTCGATCTTCAGCAGTGCGAGGTCGCTCTGCTCGTCGGTGCCGAGCACCTTGGCGTCGAACTCCTTGTCGTCGGACATCCGCACCTTCACCGAGTCGGCGTGGTCGACGACGTGGTTGTTGGTGACGATGTAGCCGTCGTGGTCGACGACGAAGCCCGAGCCGAGCGCCACGCCCTGCGGACCCTGCTCCTGGCCCCGCGGGCCGCCCGGCTGCTGGTTGGGCATGCCGAAGTGGCGGAAGAACTGGTCGAAGGGCGAGTTCGGGCCGAAGGGCGAATTGTCGCCGAAGGGCGAGGCGTCGTCGCCGCCCTGGTTCTCGTCGTCTGTGGCGTCCGCCTTCTGGGTAGCGAGGACGGTGACGACTGCGGGGCTGGTGCGGGCGACGAGGTCGACGATGGCGTTGCCGGGCGCCTCGGTCGTCGCGGTGTCGGGGGCCGCGGTCTCGGCGCCGGCGATCGGCGTCCAGGCGAGGTAGGCGCCGGTCAGTGCCGCGATCGCGGTGGCGGTCACCGGCACGGGTTTGAGGAAGGTCGCGAAGCGCGTCATTCGAGTCGAAGCCTCTTGGTTCAAGCCACACTCTCTCGGAGCGTCACGCTGAAGATCGGGCGGCACCCTGACCGCCCCGTCGCGGCCGCATTACAAATACTTCACCTGCGGCGTTGCGCCAGCGGCCGCGGGGCGAGGTCGGCCAGCGTGGGTCCCGAGGCGAGGACGGCGAAGCTCTCCTTGGCGTCGAGCCGTTCGACGCCGAGGCCGTCCGCGAGCTTGAGGAGCGCCGCGCCGAGGGAGGCGTCGGGCTCGCCCGGGCGGCGGGCGGTGGGGCCGTCGAGCCAGTCGAGGTGGCGCTGGAAGGCGGCCGGGTCGGCGATCAGGCCGGGGAGGCCGTCGGGGACGCGGCAGCGCTCGCGGAGCTCGGCCGCCTCGCGGTCGGCGTCGGCAGCGAGCGGGGGTGGGTCGCGCTCCTCGGGGGTGACCAGCATCCCCATCCGGGCGAGCCAGCGGCCGGCGGCGGCGCTGCCCATGAATCCCGAGAGCGGCACGGCGAGGATAAGCCCGAGGAGGGCAGGGCTCATCCAGGCGAGAAGGCGCCAGGAGATGGCACCGGCGATCACGCCGAGCAGCAGGCCGACCAGCATGTGGCGGCGGTGGAAGCGCCAGAGCAGCGGCCAGGGCACGCGGTCGGCGTCGCGCGCCTGCGCGCTCCAGCCGCTGTCGCGGCCGGTCAGGATCTGGAGGACCGAGCCCGTCTGCACCAGCATCATGATCGGCGCGACGAGCGCCGAGAGGACGAGTTCGGCGAGAACGCCGAGGAGGGTCCGGCCGCGCAGGCCGCGCGAATCGCGGCTGCGCAGGAAGGCGGCGGTGCCGAAGAGCTTGGGGGCGTAGAGGACGAGCATGCAGACGCCGAAGAGCGCCATCGCGCGCTCGGGGTCGATGCGCGGCCAGTCGGGGAAGAGCGACCAGCGGTCGAGGAAATAGTCGGGCGGAACCAGGTAGGCGTGCAGCGCCAGCGCCATGCCCGAGAGCAGGAAGAGGAGCCAGAGCGGCGAGGCGAGGTAGGACATGACCCCCATGGCGAGGTGCAGGCGGCTCAGGGGATGCAGGCGCGACGTGCCGAGCAGCCGGACGTGCTGGAGGTTGCCCTGGCACCAGCGGCGGTCGCGCGAGGCGAGCTCGATCAGGTTCGGGGGGGCGTGCTCGTAGCTGCCGGGGATGTCGTCGGCCATGCGCACGGCCCAGCCGCCGCGGCGGACGAAGGCGGCCTCGACGAAGTCGTGGCTGAGGATGAGGCCGCCGAAGGGGGGCTTGCCGGGGAGCTCGGGAAGGCCGCCGCATTCGGCGAAGGCCTTGGTCCGCATGATGGCGTTGTGGCCCCAGTAGTTGCCGGCGTTGCCGAACCAGGCGCGCAGGCCGCGGGTCAGCACCGGGCCGTAGATGCGGCTGGCGAACTGCT
>JAXMDH010000067.1:0-18025 GCA_046348915.1 Amaricoccus sp. | reverse complement strand
GGTGGCGGGGTGGGCGTAGAGCTCGGCGCCGGTGCCGACCTGGTCGATGCGGCCCTGGCTGAAGACGGCGATCCGGTCGGAGAGGCGCAGCGCCTCTTCCTGGTCGTGGGTGACGTAGAGGATGGTGACGCCGGTCTGCTGGTGGATGCGCCGGATTTCGAACTGGATCTCCTCGCGGAGCTTCTTGTCGAGCGCCGACAGCGGCTCGTCCATCAGCAGGACCGGCGGGTCGTAGGCGAGGGCGCGGGCGAGGGCGACGCGCTGCTGCTGGCCGCCCGACATCTTGCCGATGCGCCGGTCCTCGAAGCCCTCGAGCCGGACCAGGCGAAGCATCTCGCGCACCCTGGCGTCGATCTCGGCTTTCGGCTTGCGGCGGACCTTGAGCGGGAAGGCGACGTTCTCGCCGACGGTCATGTTCGGGAAGAGGGTGTAGCGCTGGAAGACCATGCCGATGTTGCGCTGGTGCGACGGGCGGTCGAGCAGCGTCCTGCCGTCGAGGAGGATGTCGCCGCGCGCCGGCCGCTGGAAGCCGGCGAGGATGTAGAGCGTGGTCGACTTGCCCGAGCCCGAGGGGCCGAGGAAGGTCATGAACTCGCCGCGCTCGACGTCGAGGGTCACGTCGTGCACCGCGACGATGTCGCCGAATTCCTGGCGGATGCCCTGGATCTGCAGGAAGGGGGCGGTCATCGGTCTTCTCCTTTGCGAAGCAGGGCGGCGACGATCATCAGCCCGAGGGTCAGAGCGACGAGGAGCGTCGAGGCGGCGGCGATCACCGGGGTCAGGTCCTGGCGCAGCGTCGTCCAGATCTTGACCGGCCGGGTCTGCAGCGTCGGGCTCGACATGAAGATCGCGAGCACGACTTCGTCCCAGGACATCAGGAACGAGAAGATGGCGGCGGCGAAGAGGCCGTGGCTGATCGCCGGCAGGGTGACGCGGAGCTTCGCCTCCAGGGGGGTGGCGCCGCAGAGGACGGCGGCGTCCTCGACCGACTTGTCGAAGCCCTCGAGGGCGCCGGTGATCGCGATGATCGAAAAGGGGAGCGCGATGATGGTGTGGGCGATGACGAAGCCGAGAAGGGTGCCGTTGAGGCCGAGCTTCAGCGAGAAGGCGTAGAGCGCGACGGCGAAGACGACGACCGGCAGGATCATCGGGGTGAGGAAGAGCCCGCGCAGCGTCTCGACGCCGCGGAAGCGGCCGCGGGTCAGGCCGAAGGAGGCGAGGAGGCCGAGCAGCACCGAGAGCACGGTGACGATGAGGCCGATCTTGAGCGAGGTCAGGGCCGCCTCGATCCAGCGCGGGTCGGCGAAGAGCTGGTGGTACCACTTCAGCGTCCAGGACGGCGGCGGGAAGATCAGCCACTGCGAGGAGCCGAAGGAGAGCGCCACGATGAAGAGGATCGGCAGCAGCAGGAAGAGTGCCACGAGGACGGTGAAGCCGACGAGGGGCCACTTCCAGGCGCCGAGGCCGTCGAAGTTCAGGAGCATGTCAGGCGCCTCCCATGCGGCGGGTGCCGAAGAGCCGGAGCTGCAGGGCGTAGAGCCCGAGGGTGATGACGAGGAGGACGAAGGCGGCGGCCGCACCCATGCCCCAGTTGACGAGGCTCTGGACGAACTGGGCGATCAGCTCGGCCAGCATCATGTTGGCGGTTCCGCCGAGCAGCGAGGGGGTGACGAAGTAGCCGAGCGACATCACGAAGACCATCAGTGCGCCGGACAGGATGCCGGGCATCGCGAGGGGCAGGAGGACGCGGCGCAGCGCCTGGGCGCGGGTGGCGCCGCAGAGGGCGGCGGCCTGGAGGACCGCGGGGTCGATAGAGCGGATGATGCCGGTGAGGGGCAGGATGACGAAGGGGAGCATGATGTAGGTCATGCCGATGGTGACGCCGGTCAGGTTGTTCACGAGCTCGAGCGGCTTCGAGATGATGCCGAGCGACATCAGCGTCTTGTTGATGACGCCGGTGCGCTGCAGGAGGACCATCCAGGCGTAGGTGCGGGCGAGGAGGTTCGTCCACATCGACAGGATCAGGATCGCGAACACGATCTGGCTCCAGCGGCGCGGCATGATCGCGAGCATCCAGGCGACCGGGAAGCCGACGACGACGGAGATGAGGGTGACGAGGGCGGAGACGACGAAGGTGTTGAGGAAGATCTTGAGGTACGTCGTCGTGCCGAAGAGCTCGGCGTAGTTCTGCAGGCCGAGCGTCGGCTCGGTGACGCTGCGCAGGAGCAGCGCCATCACCGGGAAGGCGAAGAAGGCCAGCACCAGCACGAGCGCCGGCATGACGTAGCCGATGCCGCTCGGCTCGGAGCGGCCGGCCGGGCGGGAGGCGGGCGCGGCGAGGGCCGCGGGGGATGCGGACATGGCGGGGCTCTGTGGCTGGAGGGGGCGGCGGGCTCTGGATAGAACCCGCCGCGCGGGGTGCGTGGAAAGTGTAAGATACTGATTACACTAACATTTATCCGCCGATCTTAACGATCTGACAACCCTTTCGAGCGTCACTGCGCCTGCCAGGCGTACCAGCGGGTGCCGATCTCGTCGCGGTGCTCGGCCCAGTAGTTCATGTCGGCGTTGACCTGGGTCGCGGCCTGCTGGTCGGGCAGGGTGGCGCGCACCGCCGGGTCCATCTCGGCCGGCGAGTCGAGGTTGATCGGCGCGTAGCCGGTGGCGGCCGCCATCTCGGCCTGCGGCTTCGCCGAGGTCGCTAGGGCGATGAACTTCATCGCCTCGGCCTTGTTCTTGGCGCCCTTCGGGACGACGAGGCTGTCGGCGGCGGTGATGTTCTGGTCCCAGGAAGTCTCGATCGTGACGCCCGAGTCGGCGAGCGCGGTCAGCCGGCCGTTCCAGAAGCTGCCGAACGGGGTCTCGGCCGAGGCGAGCATCTGCTGCGACTGGGCGCCCGACGACCACCAGACGATGTCCGACTTGATCGTGTCGAGCTTCTTGAACGCACGGTCGAGGTCGAGCGGGTAGAGCTCGGCCGGCTTCACGCCGTCGGCGAGGAGCGCGGCCTCGATCACGCCCGGTGCGGACCACTTGTAGAAGGTGCGCTTGCCCGGGAATTTCGCGGTGTCGAAGAGGTCGGCCCACGTCTTCGGGCACTCGCCGGCGGCGTCCTTGTTGCAGCCGATGACGAAGGAATAGTAGAAGCTGCCGACCGAATAGTCGGTGACGAAGCGCGGATCGAGCTTCGACTTGTCGATCACGGTGAAGTCGAGCGGCTCGAGGAGCCCGGCCTTGCCGGCCTGCGCGGCATAGTCGCCCTCGACGTCGACGACGTCCCAGCTGACGTTGCCCGCCTCGACCATCGCCTTGATCTTGCCGTAGTCGGTCGGGCCGTCCTGCAGGACGTTGACGCCGCTCTCGGCGGTGAAGGGCTCGGCCCAGGCAGCGGTCTGCGCGTCCTGGGTGGTGCCGCCCCAGCTGGTGAAAACCATGTCGGCGGCGGCGGCGGGGAGCGCGGCGCTGACGAGCAGGCTCGCGAGGGTGATCTTCAGGTGCAAGGCTATTCCTCCCGGATTTTGCTTTGAGGGTTCAGGCTAAGGTCGGTACCGGCGAGAAGGCCGCCGGCTTCATGATCTTGGTCTCCGCTTCCACGATCAGGTCGCGGATGCGCGGCAGGAACGCCTGCCACTCGGGGTCGGCGTTCAGCCGGGTCCGGCGCGCCTCGCGGTCGTCGAGCGAGGCGAAGGCCCAGATGTGGACGATCTGGTTGATCGGCCCGATCTCGGAGGCGTAGTAGCCGAGGAGCGTGCCGAGATGGCGGCGCTGGATCGCGATCCCCTCGGCGACCGCCGCGAGGTAGGCCGGAACGCCGCCGTTCCGGAGGCGATACGTGCGAATCTCGACGAACATCCCCGTTCCCTTCACCGCATCACGAAGGGGTCGGGGATCGGCTCGTCGGAGGTGCGCAGCCAGACCGTCTTGGTGCGGGTGTAGTCGAGGGCCGCGGCCATCCCGCCCTCGCGGCCCTGGCCGGAGAGGCCGTAGCCGCCGAAAGGGGCGATCGGCGAGACGGCGCGGTAGGTGTTGACCCAGACGATGCCGGCGCGAAGCGCCCGGATCATCCGGTGGCCGCGCGCGAGGTCGCGCGTGAAGACGCCCGAGGCGAGGCCGAACGCGGTGTCGTTGGCGAGGCGGATCGCTTCGGCCTCGGTCTCGAAGGAGACGACGGCGAGGACCGGGCCGAAGAACTCCTCGGCGAGGGCGGGGGCGGTGGTGCCGTCGCAATCGAGGATGGTCGGGCGCCAGTACCAGCCGGGGCCGTCGACCGGCCCGCCGGTGACGCGGCGCGCGCCGGCGGCCTCGGAGCGGGCGATGAGGTCGGCGACGTGGATGCGCTGACGCTCGGTGGCGAGCGGGCCGATCTCGGTCGCCATGTCGAGGGGCGAGCCGATCTTCGCGGCCTCCGCCTTGGCCTTGAGACGGGCGAGGAAGGCGTCCTTGATGCTGCGCTCGACGATGAGACGGGAGCCCGCGACGCAGCTCTGCCCGGTGGCGGCGAAGATGCCGGCGACCTGGGCGTTGGCGGCGCTGTCGAGGTCGGCGTCGGCGAAGACGACGAAGGGCGACTTGCCGCCGAGCTCGAGCGAGGTCGAGGCGAGGTTCTCGGCCGAGTTCCGCACCACCGCCCGCCCGGCGTTCGGGCCGCCGGTGAAGGCGATGTGGTCGACGCCCGGGTGCCGGGTGAGGGCCGAGCCGCAGGCGGGGCCGAAGCCGGTGATCACGTTGACGACGCCGGGCGGGAAGCCGGCCTCGTGGACGAGGCGGGCGAATTCGAGCAGCGGCCCGGGGCCATCCTCGGACGCCTTGACGACGAGGGTGCAGCCCGCGGCGAGCGCGGGACCGATCTTCACCGCGGCGAGGAAGAGCTGGCTGTTCCACGGCACGATGGCGGCGACGACGCCGACGGGCTCGCGGCGGGTCCAGACCTCCATGTCGGGCTTGTCGATCGGCAGGGTCGCGCCCTCGATCTTGTCGGCGAGGCCGGCGTAGTAGCGGTAGTAGTCGGCGACGTAGGCGATCTGCGCCGAGGTCTCGCGGATGATCTTGCCGGTGTCGCGGGTCTCGATCTCCGCGAGCTTCCCCGCGTTCTCCGCCACGAGGTCGGCGAGCCTCGCGAGGAGCTTGCCGCGCGCGGTCGCCGTCATCGCCGGCCACGGGCCTTCGGCGAAGGCGCGGCCGGCGGCGGCGACGGCGCGATCGACATCGGCCTCGCGGGCCTCGGGCATCTCGGCCCAGGCCGTGCCGGTCGCGGGGTCGAGGCTCGCGAAGCGCGCCTCGCCGTCCTCGAACCGGCCGTCGATGTACTGCTGGAAACGGCGCATGGTCAGGCGAAGGCCGGGATGACGTCGGCGATGAACCGCTCGAGCGAGGCCTTCTTGCGCTCGAAGCTCATGCCGGTGTCGATCCAGAACGAATATTCGTCGTAGCCCATCGCCTCGTAGGCCTTGAGCCGCTCGGTGACCGTGGCGGCGGTACCGACGACATTGTTGGCGCGCATCACTTGCGGAGAGACCATCGGGTTCTTCAGGTCGTCCTCGGACAGCGGCGACATCAGCGCCTGCGAAATCTCGCGCTCGTTCTTGAACCAGGCGAAGAAGTAGTTGTAGTAGACCGACATCTCCTTCGCGCCCTGCACGAGGTCCGCTTCGTCCGAGCCGACGTAGGTGTGGCGGAGCAGCATGATCTTCGGCCGCTTCACGTCGGGGAACTTGCCGCAGGCGTCGTTGAAGCGTCCCATCAAAGTCGTCACCTCGTCGTCGCCCTGCCAGAGCGGCGTCACCTGCACGTTGCAGCCGTTCGCCACCGCGAACTCGTGGCTGTTGGGGTCGCGCGCGGCGACCCAGATCGGCGGGTGCGGTTGCTGGATCGGCTTCGGCGCCGAGGTCGTCTTCGGGAACTGCCAGAACTCGCCCTCGTGGACGTAGTCGCCTTCCCAGAGCTTCTGGATCGCCGGGATCAGCTCGCGCATCCGGAGGCCCGCGTTCCAGGCGTCGAGCCCGGGCATCACCCGTTCGTACTCGAAGGAATAGGCGCCGCGGGCGATGCCGAGCTCGAGCCGGCCGCCGGTGACGATGTCGGTCATCGCCGCCTCGCCCGCGAGCTTGATCGGGTGCCAGAAGGGCGCGATCACCGTGCCGGTCCCGAGCCGCGCGGTCTTCACCCGGTCGGCGAGGCCGGCGAGGCTGATGAACGGGTTCGGCGCGATGGTGAAGTCCATCCCGTGGTGCTCGCCGGTCCAGATCGAAGCCATGCCGCCCTGGTCCGCGATCTCGGCGAGGCGCACGAACTCCTCGTAGAGCTCGGCGTGGCTCTGCTCGGGGGTCAGCCGCTCCATGTGGACGAAGAGGGAGAACTTCATGGGCGTCAGGCCTTCCTGCCGAGCGAGTGGGTGCGTCCCTTGGCTTCGTTGCCGAAGTAGACGCTGAAGTTGCCGAGGGCGCTCTCGGCGGCGAAGCGGCGAACGACGTCGCGGGTGGGGCCGTCGGCGATGCGGTCGAGCGGCACTTCGGCCAGCGGCACGAAGCGGCCGCGCGAGGGCGTGCCGTGGCCGGCGTCGCAGCGGTAGACGATGTGGTTCCGGCCGGTCGCGCGGTTCTCGTAGACCGAGTAGACGAAGCCGACATGGGTCGGCAGGCCGATGTCGCGGAGGAGGAAGCCGCGCAGGGCGGCGGGGTCGTTCGCCTGGTCGATCGGGGCTTCCGGCAGCGCAAGCGGGCCGGCCTCGGGGCCGACGAGCAGGATCGCGCCATCGCGCTCGATGACCGCGCCGACCACGGCCTCGCCCTGGGCCGCAGCGGCGACCGCGTCCCCGATGGTGCCGGGCTTCACGTAGGCGCCGCGCGCGTAGCCGAGGCCGTTGGAGCCAGCGTCGTCGAAGGCTTCGACGCGGCCGACGAGGATGACGTGGTCGCCGGCATCGACGATCTCGTGCGTGGCGCAGTCGAACCAGGCCGCGGCACCGTCGAGAACCGGCGCGCCGTGCGGGCCGGGCTTCCAGCCGACAGTGGCGAAGCGGTCCTCGGAGGGGCGGGCGAAGGTGTTCGAGACAGCCTCCTGGTCCTCGGCGAGGATGTTGACGGCGAAGCCCGCCGCGCCGGTCAGGGCGGCGAAGTTCGTCGACCGCCGGGCGAGGCAGACGAGGAGCAGCGCCGGGTCGAGCGAAACCGAAGCGAAGGAGTTGGCGGTGAAGCCGAGCGGGCGGCCCTCCGCGTCGTGCGCGGTGACGACGGTGACGCCGGTCAGGAACGAGCCGAAGGCGTTGCGGAGCGCGCGGGGATCGATCGGGGCGGTCATGCTCGAACCTCTGTGGCGAGCCACGCCCGGAGCGCGGCGTTGACGGCGTCGGGGGCGGTCATCGGGACCATGTGGCCGTGGCCCTCGATCACGACGGCCTCGCCGCGCGGGGCGGCGGCCGCCATGGCGCGCGCCATCTCCGGGGTCGAATTGGCGTCGAGGGCGCCGGTCAGGAACAACGCGGGCTGCGCGACGCCGGGCCAGGCGTCCGCGTAGGTGGCGTCGCCGGTGGCGAAGGCGGTGTAGGCGGTGGCGTAGCCCGCGGCATCGACGGTGTCGAGCCAGTCGCGGACGAGGCCGTAGGCTGGCTGCGCGGTGTCGCTGCCGAACCAGCGGGCGAGCGGCGCGCGGCTGTCGCGCTCGCCGGAGCGGAGCCCGGCGGCCCTGGCCCGAACTGCCGCCGCCGCCTCGGGGGTGCGGCGATGGACGCCGCAGAGGAGCGCCACCCGGTCCAGGCGGTCGGGGTGCTCGGCGGCCATGCCGCCGGTGATGAGCGCCCCCATCGAGTGGCCGGCGAGGTTCGCCCGCTCGATCCCGAGGTCGTCGAGCGCGCGGGCGAGCCAGGCGACGAAGTCGGGCAGGCGAGCGTCTGCGGCCAGGGGCGCGCTGCCGCCATGGCCCGGCATGTCGAGCGCGATCACCCGGTGGGTGGCCGACAGTGCCTCGATCTGCGCCGCCCAGGCCTCCAGCCGCAGCCCGACGCCGTGCACGAGGACGAGCGGCTCGCCCGTGCCCTCGGCGACGTGGGCCGCGCCGGAGCGGGTCTCAGACCGCCGCGGGATTGTGCACGTCACGGCCGAGATCCTTCAGGTCCTGGTAGCGGTCGCCGATGCGGTGGTGCGGGCGCCCGCCGACGGAGGCGCCGAGTGCGACGACGAGGCTCGTCGGCGGCGGGAGAGCGTCGGGGATTGCGGTCTGGATCGTCAGGTAGTGCGAGCGGCGGCCCTCGTCGTTCTTGTCCATCAGCGGGATCATGACGGGGGCGTTCGCCGGCCCGCGGGTGTTGCAGAAGGCGAGGTAGGACTTGGCGCCGACCGCCTCGCGGTAGTGGTTGCCGAAGCGCAGCGTGTGGATCAGCGCCGAGGCGTGCTCGAGCTCGCCGTCGAGCCCGACGACGGCAGCCTTGCCGTAGCCCTCGACGGCTTCGCCCGAGCCGACGGCGTCGATGATCATCTTCGTCAGCGTCGCCCCGAGGACCGGCGCCACCTCGTGGATCGCGGGCTTCAGGTCCTCGACGTAGCCGAGGCCGGCCCAGGGGTTCTTCACCACCGCAAGGGCCGCGAAGAGACGGAGCGGCGTCGCCGCGGCCTTGCCGCCCTCGATGGCGATCGTCTCCACCTGCAGCAGGGTCTTTCGGATCTGGACAGCCAACGCACGCTCCCGCTTTCGATTCGACAAGTCTTACGGTCTTATGGTATACCACAATGCCGGTGTCAAGAATTGTTAACGGGCGAGGCCACGGGTATGGGGATGGGCATGAACGATCACGACCAGGACCTACGCGCCCTACGCATCGACACCCCGCCGGTCACGCTGCGGGCGATGGCGCTGGAGCGCCTGCGGCAGGCGATCATCTCCGGCGTGTTCAAGCCCGGGCAGCGCCTGGTGGAGCGCACGCTCTGCGATCAGCTCGGCGTCAGCCGGTCGGTGATCCGCGAGGTCATCCGCCACCTCGACGCGGAGGGGCTGGTGGCGACCGAGGGCCAGGGACCGGTCGTCGCCCGGCTCGCCTGGGACGACGCGCGGCAGATCTACGAGATCCGCGGGGCACTCGAATCGGCGGCGGTCGAGGCCTGCGCCCGTGTCGCCGACGATGCCACCAAGGCCACCCTGCGCGGCGCGGTCGAGACGATCGAGCGCTGCGCCCGGAAGGGCGACTGGATGGCGGTCCTCGCCGCGACCGAGATCTTCTACGGCACGATCTTCACCACCGGCGGGCACCCGGTCGCGGGAGAGATCGTCCGGCGGCTGAACGGCCGCATCGCGCAGCTCCGCGTGCTCACGCTCGGCTCAGAAAACCGTCAGATAACCGGGCCGCGGCGCATCCGGGAGATCTACGAGGCCATCGCCGAGAACCGCGCCGAGGCGGCCGGCGAAGCCTGCCGGACGCACATCCGCGAGGCCTGCGCCATCGCCGAGCGCCTGCTCGGCCAGTAGCGCCGCCGCCGTTTACATATCCGCACAACCAGGGAGAGTGCGACGATGCAAGCCGACCTGTTCGAGAAGGGCCTTGCCCAGCGCAAGGCGACGCTTGGCGCCGACTACGTCGAGCGCAACCTCGCCGCGGCCGACGACTTCACCCGGCCCTTCCAGGAGGCGATGACCGCCTGGTGCTGGGGCTTCGGCTGGGGCGACGACGCCATCGACCCGAAGACCCGCTCGATGATGAACCTCGCGATGATCGGCGCCCTCGGCAAGATGCACGAATGGGAGCTCCATTGCCGCGGCGCGCTCAACAATGGCGTCAGCCGCGAAGAGATCCGTGCGATCATCCACGTCGTCGGAATCTACTGCGGCGTTCCGCAGGCGCTCGAATGCTTTCGCGCGGCTCGAAATGTCCTCGACGCCTCAACCGAAAAGTGAGCTCTGAATAGAAACTGGCGCCACGCAGCGGGTTTCATCCGCCAGGGTCCGCGCAGTCGGTGGCAACTAATATAAATCGCATCCTCAGTTGACCGGTCTCACTTGTTTCCCGCCCGCGCTAGGTGGGTAAAGATGGACGAGCCGCAGACGTAGCGCGAAATCAGTGCAAGGTTGGTTCCTAAATGGAGTTGGGAGCGGATCGATCCCTTTGCTAAACCGCCATTTCCAGGGAATGTCGGTATCGGTGGTTGCGCGACCCCGCAAACACCAAAATGCACGCCAAACTACGCTAGGCTACGATCCTCCACGATCCGCTATCCTCTTGAATCGATAGGTTCAAATCAGAGGTGCCATTTGAGGGTCTGGCCTTTGCTAGGATGGTTGCGCGTCTAGTTCGAGCGCAGGATTCGCGAAGGCTCTCGCAATGATCGAGGGATCGGAGGGGGGCAGGTCATCGACATGCTTCACGACTACATCGCTTCTAACCAGCGCTTCATCACCTGCCCGAACCAGGACGTCGTCTACGGCAACGGCTTCTTCGCGCTCGACATTGAACCGGCCGTCATCCAGGTGCCCGACTTCGGCGACCGCTTCTGGGTCTACGCGTTCTACGACCAGCGCACCGACCAGTTCGGTGAGCTCGGCAAGCCCTATGGCACGAAGCCCGGTTTCTACCTGCTCGTCGGGCCGAACTGGAAGGGCGACGTGTCGGACGGGATCACCGGCGTGGTGCGGGCCTCGACGGCGCTCGCGAACGCCATCCCGCGCATCTTCATAGACGGCACCGATGAGGCCCGGGTCGCGATCCAGCCGCTGGTCAATCAGGTCGTGGCCTAGCCGCTCAGCCCCTTCGACGGCACGATGAAGACGATCGAATGGAAGGACGCCGAGGATAGCCCAGAGGCACGACTTGAGGCAAAGCTGACTACGCAGCGCTACGAAAGAGTGCGAAACTTTGCGCTGCTACCAGAAGTTGCCAAGGCGGCTCTCGCAGATTGCCGCGCCGAAAGTTAAGATGAAATCCTGCCAGCGCAACCAAATCTACGCTACAGTATTCTACAATAGACAAAAAATACGATCTGATACTATGATCAGTTAGCGCTGAAGTCCCTTTTCTACCCCGTCTTTCGGTCGCTCGGCGACCCAGTCCGAC
Source organism: Amaricoccus sp. (assembly GCA_046348915.1). Lineage (GTDB taxonomy): Bacteria > Pseudomonadota > Alphaproteobacteria > Rhodobacterales > Rhodobacteraceae > Amaricoccus. The sequence goes on along the minus strand of JAXMDH010000067.1, from coordinate 6,993 downwards.
GGCGACGGGCCGGCCGTCGTCGCCGACCGCGTGCATTTCGAACTGGCCGCTGATCGCTGGGAGGCGCGCACGGGATTTCAGCGTGTGATATGAGGGCGCGCGAGGGTCAAACAGGTGCCGCCGCCTGGAGTGGGCCCCTGGGGGCGGACGGATTTCAGGCTGCGGTTTTGACCGGCGGCCGGGCGTTCTCCTCCTCGAACTGGGCGGGGCTGCGGTATCCGAGCGCCGAGTGCAGGCGCCGGTTGTTGTACTTTTCGATGAAGCGGGGGAGCTGCTCCGCGACGTCGTCGAAGGTCTCGAAATCCATCGGGTAGACGCCCTCGACCTTGAGGGTCTTCATCAGGCTCTCGGCCATCGCGTTGTCGTACGGATTGCCACGGCGCGACATGGAGCCTTCGAGGCCGGCTGCTGCGAGCCGGTCGCGGTAGGCGAGCGCCGCGTACCGCGACCCGCGATCCGAATGGTGGAGGCAGCCCGCGGTCGGCGACCGCGTCCCGATCGCAGCCTCCAGAGCCGCGAGGGTCAGCCGGGCGTCGATCCTGCGGCCGATGGCGTAGCCGACGATGCGGCGCGACCAGGCGTCCATGATCAGCGCGACGTAGACGAAGCCCGAGGCGATCGCGACGTAGGTGAGATCGGCCACCCAGAGCCGGTTCGGATCGGAGAAAGGCGGGAGCCCGCGTGTCCGATCCGGGAAGATCGGCTGGTCGTGATCGCTGTCGGTCGTGGCGACGAAGCGCCGGCGCTGCATCGGGTTCAGCCCGTGTTCGCGCATCAACCGCTTGACCTTCTTGTGGTTTACCGCCCATCCGGCCGGACGAAGCGCCGCCTGCATGCGCCGCCAGCCATAGGCCTCGAAGTCGTCCTTGATGACGTGCATCGCCTCGACCAGGGCCGTATCGTCGGCGCCGGGCGAAGGATCCGCGTAGAAGCTCGACCGCGCGATCTCCATCAGGCGGCATCCCGCGGCGACGGAGACCCCGTCGGGCCGGTGATCACGGACATGGGCTCGCTTCTCGGCAGGCGTCCTTGCCGCAGAGCCCCCTTTACGAACTCGAGCTCCAGCGCCTGCCGACCGACCAGCCGCTCGAGGGCGGCAATCCGCGCCTCATACTCCTGGATCAGGTCGGCCGCCCGCGCGTCGTCGTCGAACGCGCCGGCCTCGTACTTGCCGACCCAGACCCGGATCAGGTTGCGCGAGAGGTCGTGGCGCTTCGCGAGCCCGTGCAGCGTCTCGCCGGCCAGGAATTCCTGGGCGACCTGACGCTTGAACTCGATGCTGTGAGTTCGGTGCTTCACCATGGCTTCCATCCTTCGAAAGCCCGGCGCACCGGTCAATTCCCTTCAACCATCCTGTCCGCCCCCAGGGGCCCACTCCAGCCGGCGGTGCATCTCCTCGCGCCCTTGGGTCCCGAGCAGGCCGGTCACGAGCTCGTGCGCCGCGATCGAGGGCAGCTGGAAGCGGATCGCATTGAAGTCGAAATCCACGCCTGACTCGGAGCGATAGGCGATCGGCGCCTCGATCCCGAGGCGTAGCGCGGGCCCGAATTCGAACGCCGCGAGCTGCCAGTCCTTCCGATAGACCGTGAAGCTCGTCAGGATCAGCGAGACGTCGGCCCGGACGAAGGCGCCAAGCGAGAAGCGCAGCCGCGGCTCGGCGCTGGCGCGGAGCGTCGCCTGCAGCGTCAAACCCGCGGCGGGCGTCCAGAGCAGGTCGGCTTCGGCCGCGGCCCCCGCGACGATACCGAGCTCGGCTCCGACATTCATCCCGCCGGTTACGCTGACGGTGGCAGCGCCGCCGGTGATGCCGGCATCGATCCCGAGCCGCATCCCGGCATAGGCGGGCACGACGATCCTCGACCCCCAGCAGCATCCCGAAATGATAGTTGAGCGCGGTCGCGGGGTTGGCCGGAAAGGCGGCGACCCCGTCGCATCCGCAGCCGCAATCCGCAACTGTCGCCCCCATGCCATCGCCCCCTAACCGAAAGTGAAGATGCCGCCCGGCATAGCCGAGGCGCGGGCATCCGACAGGACGGCGAGCGCAGCGGCCTCGGCCCGGCGTCTGGCAATGCTGCGGGCATGGAGCGCGGCAGCGTCCGTCGCCTTGGCAGCGTCGCCGAGGGCGGCGGCGACCGCGTTGACCGCGCCGGAAAGCAGCGTCACGGCGGTACCGGGATCGGCGGCGCTGAGAGGCTTTGCGAGCGCAGCGAGCTGCGCTGCGAGGGCGCGGTGCGTTTCGGAAAGGGCGGCCCAGTCGTCCGGAACCTCGGCGAGCGCGGCACGCGCGGTCCAGAGCTTCGCCTCCCCGGGGGCGACGGCGGTATCGTAGTCGGCGGCCGCCTGTTGCGCGGCACCCTCCTCGGCCGCGAGGTTCGGCCCGTCCGGGCTATGGCCGGCGGCTCCCGAGGGCGGCCAGTCGAGCGCCTTGACGGCCAGTGCCATCGCCGCCGCCTCACGCGCGGCGAGCGCGGTCTCGGCGGCCGCAAGGGCGGTCAGCCCGTCGGCATGGTCGGCAGCGAGCGCCTCGAGACGGGCCTTCTGGTCGGCCGTGACCGGCGAGCCCGCGATGCCGACCGTCAGGGCCTTCCAGGCCTCGAGCTGCGGCTCGGCACCAACCACCAGCGCCGGGCCGCGGGCGACCAGCACCTCGCCCTCGCGCGTCAGCGCAAGGAGCCGCGCCTCAGCCGCTGCGAGGGGGGAGTAGGCGCCGTCCGGGACGAGGCCGGCAGCGACCGCATAGTCGTTGCTTCGGGTCTTCCGCGGAGCAAGCGCAGCGCTGATCAGGTCGGGCAGCAAGGCGCCGATCACCGTCCGCGCCGCGTCGACCTTGGCCCCGAGATCGCTCGCCTTGGTTCGGGCGGCGGTGAAGGCAGGTGTGGTCAGGCCGGACTTGAGCGCCGCCAGCGCCATGGCTTGCGCCTCCGCAGGGGCGAGGCCCGCGCCAACCGGCGGCCGCAAGCGCGAGCCGCGCCGCGAGCCGCGCGCGGTCGGGTTCTGCAGCCGGCGTCGGCAAGTCCGCCCAGGCCGGCGCATTCTCCGCCAGCATCCGCCGGCCGAGCTCCGGCGACGGAGCCCGCGCGCTCAACGCCGCGCCCCGCCGCGGGCCGGGCACGGCATCCTCCGGCGCGAGCCTGTCCGCGAGCGCCCTCAGCGCAGCCAACGGAATGCGTGGCCAGAGCCGGGCGAGATCGCCCGCCCGCGCAAGCGCCTGCAGGACCGGCCAGGCGCTTGTTCCGCTCGCCGCGAGCGCCCCGAGGCCCCGTCCGGATGACCGCTTCCGGCCGGTTCCGGACGTGGCTGGAGGCGAAGGGGCGGCTGGGGCCGCTGTTCGAGGCGGTGAAGGCGCAGCTCGCGGCCCGGCACGTGATCCTCGAGGAGGGTCGGGTGGCGATCGTCGACGCGACCGTCGTCGAGGCGGCGCGGGTGCCGCGGCGCAAGCTCGCGGAGGGTGAGAGCGACAGCCGGGATCAGGAGGCGGGGGTGCACGTGAAGGTGAACGCGCGCGGGCGGCAGGTGGCGACCCGGGGCTGGCAGTTCCAGGTGAACGTCGACGAGGACGGCTTCATCCACCCCCGACGGTGACGCCGGGCAACGACCACGAGATCCGCACCTGGGAGGGGCTGATGACCGGCGGCGAGGCGGCGCTCTACGCCGACGCGGCCTATTCGGCGGCGGAGACGCGCCGCCGGCTCGCGGCCAGGGGCGTCGCCGACCAGGTCCAGCGCAAGGGCTATCGCAATCACCCGCTGCCGGAGGCGGAGGTGGTGCGCAACAAGGAGATCGCGGTGACGCGGTCTGGCGTCGAGCACATCTTCGGCCACGGCAAGCAGGTCTGGGGCCTCGCCCGCACACGCTTCCTCGGCTGGCGCGCAACCGGACCCAGTTCACGCTGGTCGCCATCGCGTGGAACGTCCAGAAGGGCGCGACCTTCCTTCGCCTCTACGGGCTCCGCCCCACCTGACCCAGCCTTGGCCACTGGAGACAGGCTGCCCGGCCCCGCAACACGAGCCTTCACTTCCGCCCGCGCTCCCGGCAACAACATGCAAAAACCGCCGAAACCGCGCGTTTCGCAGAGGCCTCTTCAACAAAATCCTCCGACCGTGTACAAAGGAGCCAAGGATAGGTCAGCAACGCGCCGATACCATGGTCAGGGGCAGCCTGGTGACTCGGCCAGCCAGCGGAGTAGTTCGATGAGGAGGTCTACGCTGCGCTACAAAAGAGCGCGAGATGTTGCGCTGTGGCCAGCAGTTGCCACGCGGGTTGTGGCAGTTGGTCGCGTCGCAAGTTAAGATGAAATCCTACCCCCGCAACCAGTGCCTACGCTACACTATCCTACAATAGCCCAAAACTACGATCTCCGGCTCAAAGCTGCGATTTCCTACTACGGTCGGCGGTGCGCCCCCGTCGAGGGCCTCCGGCCCACCGACGCCGCGATATGCGGCTCAGCCCTTCCCTCCGCTGCAAACTTCCGGTAGCTCGGCCGCCCCACGGCATCGGAAGACGAATAGTGAAATCAAGACCTTCAGCCCTGACGCACCGCAAGATCAGGAGTATTGCGACCTGCGGCTCGCGCCGATCTTCCGACCGGAGAAGGTGGGCACCCTGCAACGGGGCCTCGTCGGCCTTCTGGAGCGAGTACCCGCCCCTCCGTGGCGGCGGCCTCGACGTCCGGACACTGGCGAAGATGCTGTCGATGGACCAGTCGCGGCTGACGGCGGTTCGCTCCAGCCGCCACCTGATCTTCGACGCCGTGGCGCGATCGATCGCCGAGCAGTATCTGCGTGCGGGGAGGAAGCCGAACCTGTCAGGTGAAGCTTGCTCCTCCTGACCTTTCCCCGTCAGATCTAGGATCGCTACGGCGCTGGCTCGCTTGGCCTCTTCAGATTAGGACTGTTTCACTGTTTCTCGATGCCGACCCCGCCTGCCCGACGAGCGTCCTTGACGTGGTCAAGTGGCCCGGCGCGCAGGTCATGGAAGACGTCCGCGGCTTCAGCGGCCACGGGCGGATCGGGATGAAGAGGCAGCTGAAGAGTCGGCGACCACCTCTCTGGGATGGTCCTCCATTCTGAGCCGCTCTACCACGGCTGGTCGAGGAAGCGATATGACACAGATGATCGACCAGTTCCGCGCCAACTTCGAACTCGGCGACGTCATGGGCGGCGTCGTGATCCGCATCCCAATGTCGGAATGACTTCCGGCAGGTTCGGCCGGTCCGGGGTCCCCACCGCGCACCTTGAACAAGAGCGGCCCATCGTGCCGCTCTTCCCATCGATCCGACCATGATATGGTTCATTAGCTCGAACGATGGAGAGCACATGGCCAGTCCACATGGTCCGGAAGTAGATGCGTTGCGTCGCGGAGAGGACGCTCTGAAACGGGCGGCCAGTCGCATGCCCGAGGTGACGAGTCCGTTCGACTTCGTCTCCCGCGAAGCCACGCGCGGAATCCTCGTCGATACCCCGCCACCAGAGCCGAGTGAGAGTGACGTCAAGGCCGCGGCGCGCACCAAGCGCGCTCCCGACAACCCCGAACCTGACCCCGTCGACGCATCCGAGGTTGAGCCGGAGCCTTCGCCCGACGGTCTCGCCGATGCATATGTCCGGGGCGTCGTCGAAGGGCTCGTCGATGCCGTCGGGAGAAGCCGGCGTCTCCCGGATGACGTGAGGGAGCTGTTCAGGTGGACCGGCGGAATCGCGCACGCGCTCGAACGGGCAAGGATTGCTGGGTTCGAAGAACGGGCATCCGAGGGGCAGGCGATCGAGGAAGTAACCGCGTCGATGCTCTTCGTCGCGGCCGTGCTCTGCGCCAGGGAAGTCGCGAGCGCAGTGATCCCGGTTCCTCCAGCGGCTGAGCGGCTCAACCGCGCCGTCACGGAGGGCCTGTTCAGGGAGATATTCGTCGAGCCGCTCCTCGGTGGTGACGAGCACCCGAGGTATCCCAGGAACACCGGTCCGTTCAACAAGGTGCCGTATTGCCCGTCAATCTCCGCGGGGCTGCAGAGAAAGCTCGCGACGGGTCTGCGCGACGTCACCGCGGAGAGTGTCCTTCTGCGGATCCCTCGACAGACACAGAATTCCTGGAACGCCTCGAGGCCGCGTCCCTCGAACGGATGGACCTCATCGCCGCGGTCCACGGAAGGAAATCGGCGACGAAGTTCGTCGGCGACGCGCCGCAGACGACCCGGGACAGCCTGGGACGCGGGCCACTCGCCTTTGCCTTCGCTCACCTGACCTGCCAGATCTACGAAAGCCAGTAGGCCGGCGCCGGCGCCCGCACCGGCGGGTCGTTCGTCATGCACGTTGATGCACCTTGGGGTGGCGGCAAGACGACCTTCGCCAACTTCGTTAGCGCGATCCTGTCGGCTGCTCCCGCGGAGCACATCGCCCTCGCGAAGTCCCTGAAGGCGCCTTTCGCCGCCGTGGCGTGGCCGAGCGTAGATCCGGCGGCGTCGAGCCCCCAGGATGGCAACCGGGTCCGAAAGGAGCCGTCCTGCGCTGGCTGCGGAAAGTGATCGTGGGCGCGAAGGCCGCTCCTCCCGCTGACCCGGCCTGGCTCCGCGCCGAGTTCAACGCATGGCGCAACGAGCACGTCCAGCCGGCGTGGTGGAACTTCCATGTCGCGGTGTCGCGGCAGCTGCGCAGCACCCCGGTTCCGCGTCGTCTGGCCTGGTGGCTGCTCGAGGAGTACCGCTGGCGGTACACGAGCCAAGACAACCTGATCGGTCTCGCTTCCTTCCTGGTGTTCGTCACGTCTGCGATCGGGCTCGCCGTGTTCAACCTTCCCGGATTTCTCGACGAAGGCGCCTCGAAGAATTCGCTCAACCTCCTGCTCTTCGTCATTGCCGGCGGCGCGGGCTACCAGTTTTTCAGCTCGCTTCAGAACGGCACCGAGTGGATCATTCGCGCCGCCGGCGGCGGCGGCGATCCGGGTGCGCTCGACCCGCTCGAGCGCTTCAACGCCCATCATACCGAATCCGCGTGATTGATTCCGAGC
>JAXMDH010000066.1:0-18874 GCA_046348915.1 Amaricoccus sp. | reverse complement strand
CATCTACAAGACCGACGCGGCGATGAAGCGGCTCTTCCCGGAGAACGCCCACCTCCACCGCTGGCTCGACATGGCGGCCGAGCGCATCGCCTTCCAGGGCCTGCCGGCGCGGATCTGCTGGATCGGCCTCGGCGACCGGCACCGCGCCGGGCTCATGTTCAACGAGATGGTGGCGTCGGGCGAGCTGAAGGCCCCGATCGTCATCGGCCGCGACCACCTCGACGCAGGGTCGGTCGCCTCGCCGAACCGCGAGACCGAGGCGATGCGCGACGGCTCCGACGCGGTCTCCGACTGGCCGCTCCTCAACGCCCTCGTCAACACCGCGAGCGGCGCGACCTGGGTCAGCCTCCACCACGGCGGCGGCGTCGGCATGGGCTTCTCCCAGCACGCGGGCGTCGTGATCGTCGCCGACGGCACCCCCGAGGCCGCCCGGCGGCTCGAGCGGGTGCTGTGGAACGACCCCGCCTCCGGCGTCTGGCGCCACGCCGATGCCGGCTACGAGATCGCCCTCGACTGCGCCCGCGAGCACGGCCTGCGCCTGCCCGGCATCCTCGGCAACTGACGATGGCGGCCGGCATCTACCCGCGGGCGGAGCGCGTCTTCCGCCCGTGGAAGAACGGCGGCGGGACGACGGCCGAGCTCCTCGCCGCGCCCGCCGGCTCGGGCTTCGACGACTTCGACTGGCGCATCAGCACCGCGCGCGTCGAAGCGTCGGGGCCGTTCTCGCTCTTCCCGGGCGTGGACCGGGTGCTGACCGTCCTCGAAGGCGGCGCGATCGCGCTCGAGATCGCGGGCGTGCGCCATGCCCTCGACGCGGACTCGGCCCCCTTCACCTTCCCGGGCGACGTTCCCTGCTTCGGCCACCTCGACGCGGGCCCGCTCCTCGACCTCAACGTCATGGTCCGCCGCCCGTGGACCGCGGAGGTCCGGCGCGGCCCGCTCGATGCCCGGGCGACGGGGCTCGCCCTGCTGCTGGAGGACGCGGGCGGGCTCTCGCGCCTCGACCTGGTGGATCTGGCAGCCGCGGACCCGGCGCTCGTGCAGGCGATCACCGGCGCGGCGGCGGTCGCGATCGCCATCCGCGCGGGGAACGCCTAGGTCGATCCCGGCTCGAACTTCGCCCGGAGCTGGTGCCGGCTTCCGGGATAGACCTGCCGGGACACGGTGACCCAGTTCCCGGCGAGCTCGGTGCGCCGCCAGATCTCGAGGCAGGCCTCGCCGATCGGGACGTCGAGGAGCCGGGCGGTTCGCCGGTCGGCGTTGATCGCCCGGATCCGGTGCTCGGCCGCGGTCCACGGGACCTCGCGCAGCAGCCATTGTCCCGGAGCCAGCCGCCGGAAGTCCTGGTCGAGGGCGTTCGGGGCGGCGGCGGGGTTGATGATGCGGCTCTCGAGGCAGAAGGGCATCGCCCCGGCCGCATGCACGCCGCTGAGGAAGAGGACGGTCACGTCGCCGCCGTCGGGGATGCGCGCCTCGCACCGCTCCTCCGGCGTCGGCGGGCGCAGCTCGCGCTCGCCGAGCGCGAAGGAATAGTCCGCGCCGAGGCGACGGACCTCGGCCTCGATGTCATGAATCTCGAGCACGGCCGCCTGCGCGCGCGGCTCCGCGACGAAGGTCCCGAGCTTCCGCTTCCGCACGAGATATCCCTCGCGCGTCAGCCGCGTCAGGACTTTGTTCATCGTCATCCGCGACACGCCGTAGCTGTCCGCGAGCTCGGTCTCGTAAGGCAGCCGAAACCCCGGCGCCCACTCCTGCGACACGATCTTCTGGTGCAGCGCCCGCAGGATCCGCTCGTGGTGGGTGCCGGCCTCCTTGCCGACGCCGCCCGCGTCTACGACATCATCCACGAAGGCCACTCTCTCGCACAACCGACCCGATCAATAAGCCTATACTTGTCGGGCGGCGGGAGAAAGCGAAACGTGCGGGGACGCGGAGCCCTAGGCGCTCCCGACGATTGCGTCCATCGCCTCGAGGAACTGGTCGTTCTCGCTCTCGAGGCCGATCGAGACCCGGAGCCAGGTCGCATAGCCGTCCTGCTTCCATGGCTTCACGATGACGCCGCGGTCGAGCAGGGCCTCGGCGAGGTCCGCGGACGGGCGGCCGGCGTCGAAGAACAGGAAGTTGCCCTTCGACGGCAGCACCCGCAGGCCGAGCGCGGCGAGGCGCGCGGCCACTCGATCCCGCTCGCGGTGGACGAGGGCGACGGCCGCGGCCACCGCCTCGGGGCTGGAAAGGGCGGCACGGGCGGCGGCCTGGGCGGGCGCGTTCACGTTGAACGGCGTGCGCGCCAGATCGAGCCCGCGGCGCAGCTCCCGGCTGCTCGTCAGGCCGTAGCCGATGCGGAGCCCGGCGAGGCCCCAGGCCTTCGAGAAGGTCCGCAGCACCAGCGCCGCCCCGGAGTGGGTGGCGAGCAGGTCTTCCGCCGAGGCGTAGTCCGGCCCCTCGGCATATTCGTGATAGGCTTCGTCGATGCAGACAACGGTCGCCGGGTCCGCCGCAGCGAGGACCGCCGCCAGCTCCGCCGGCGGGAGCCAGCGGCCGGCCGGATTCATCGGGTTGGAGAAGAGCAGGAGCCGGGCCGGCCGCGCGACCGCCGCGACCAGCGCCGGCACGTCGATCCGCCCGTCGGCGTCGAGGCCCACCCGCTCGACCTCGGCGCCCATCAGCCGGGCATAGTCCTCGTGCAGCGGGAACGACGGATAGAGCGTCACCACGCGGTCGCCGGGCCGGAGGATCGCGCGGGCGAGGACCGCGAGCAGGTCCTCCGAGCCGTTGCCGAGGACCACCTGCCACGGCTCGCAGCCGTGGCGGGAGGCGAGGTCCGCGACGAGCGCCCGGCCCTGCGGATCGGGGTAGACGTGCATCCGCTCGAGCGCCGCCGCCGCCGCGGCCCGCGCCTCGGGCGACGGCTCGAGCGGGTTCTCGTTCGAGCCGAGCTTCGCCACGCGGTTCACGCCCGGACGGGCCAGGGCCTCCTCGGCCGAGAGGCCGGCATTGTAGGGCGGCAGCGACGCCAGCTCCGGGCGCAGCAGGTCCGACTCGTCCTTCATCTCGAAATCTCCGTCCCCGGATGCGAAGCTTGCCACCGACCCTAGCAAATATGTATATACTTGTAAAGAATCCACCGAAGGGGAACGCCCGGCCATGTCTTCACCCTCCGCATCGCCCGCGGGATCGCGCGGGCTCTTCTCGCTCGAAGGGCGCCGGGCGCTCGTCACCGGCGCCAGCCGCGGCCTCGGGCGGGCGATCGCCTTGGGCCTGGCCGAGGCCGGCGCCGAGGTCGCGATCACCGCGCGCAGCCGCGAGTCGCTTGCCGACACCGCCGCCCTCCTCGGCGCGCGCTGCGGCGCCTGCATCGCCCTCGACCAGAGCCGGGCCGCGGAGATCCCCGCGGCGCTGGCCGGCGCGGGGCCGTTCGACATCCTCGTCAACAACGCCGGCACCGAGGAGATCCACCCCTCCGAGTCGGTCAGCCCGGAGCTTTGGGACAGGATCGTCGACACCAACCTCAAGGGCGCCTTCTTCGTGACGCAGGCGGTCGCCGCGGGAATGCTGGAGCGCGGCAGCGGCGCGATCGTCAACCTCTGCTCGCTCACCTCCTTCGTGGGGGTGCCGACGGCGACCCCCTACGGCAGCTCGAAGAGCGGGCTGCTCGGCATGACCCGCGCCCTGTCGGCGGAATGGGGCGGCCGCGGCGTACGCGTCAACGCCATCGCGCCGGGCTACTTCCGCACCGAGATGACCGAGGTCTTCTACCGGGACCCGGCCTGGACCGACGCGATGCTCGCCAAGATTCCGCAAGCCCGCTTCGGGCAGGAGCGGGACGTGGTCGGCGCAGTCGTCTTCCTGAGCTCCGACGCCGCGGCCTACGTCACCGGGCAGTGCATCGCCGTGGATGGCGGCTACCTTGCCTCGATATAGGACGCTTTCTCACTGGACGCCCAATAACAGGGCACCTGAGTCGATGACCCCGGGCAAAGGCAAAATAAGTATATACTTGTCGGCTCGCTTGGGCTATGGTCCGACCGCATCGACAGACCCGAGGGGAGGGAGGCCGAAGCCATGAGGACCGCCGGCACGCGACGCAGCGACCCGTCTCCGGCCCACCCCGCCGCGCCCGGGATCCCCGCGGTTCTCGTCCGCGATGTCGACATGGACTTCGGCGCCGGGATCCTCGCGGTCAGGAACGCGAACTTCTCGCTCGAGACCGGGCGGTTCCTCACCATCCTCGGCCCCTCCGGCTCGGGCAAGACCACGCTCCTGCGGATGATCGCCGGCTTCCAGACGCCGACGCGCGGCGAGATCCGCATCGCCGGCAAGTCGGTCAACGCCATCCCCCCGCACAAGCGCACCATCGGGATGGTCTTCCAGAAGCTCGCGCTCTTCCCGCACATGACCGCGGCCGAGAACGTCGCCTTCCCGCTCCGGATGCGCCGCCACGACCCGGCGACCATCGCCGGCAAGGTCCGCGCCTACCTCGACCTCGTGAAGCTCGGCGCCCTCGGCGAGCGGCGCATCAACGAGCTCTCGGGCGGCCAGCAGCAGCGGGTGGCGATCGCCCGGGCGCTGGTCTTCGAGCCCGACCTCCTGCTCCTCGACGAGCCGCTCGCCGCGCTCGACCGCAAGCTCCGCGAGGAGATGCAGCTCGAGTTCCGCCGCATCCAGCGCGAGCTCGGGGTGACGACGATCAACGTCACCCACGACCAGCGCGAGGCGCTCGTCGTCTCCGACGAGATCATCGTCATGGACGGCGGCGAGATCCAGCAGCACGCGAGCCCGGTCCAGATGTACCGCGAGCCGGCCAATCCCTTCGTCGCGAGCTTTGTCGGCGTGTCGAGCTTCCTCGAGGGCCGGCGGACCGAGGCGGGCCTCTCCGTCCACGCCACCCCCTGCGCCGGCCAGCCGGTCGACGACGTGCCCGTCGGCGCCCCGGCGCGGGGCGCGATCCGCGCCGAGCAGATCCGCATCGCCGCCGACCGCGCCCATCTCGGCGCCTGCGACACCCTCCTCGAAGGGACCGTCGCGGACACGATCTTCGAGGGCGAGCGGCTGCTCTACGTCGTGAACGTCCCCGCCTTGCAGGGGGAACTCCAGATCTATCACCATGACCCGACGAGCTATGCGCTCTTCGACGTCGGCGCGCCGGTGCATCTGGGCTGGAACGCCCGCGACATGCTGATCTTCTCGCCGGTCCGCTGAGCCCGGCCAACCAACAGGAGGTTCCGACAATGCGCCTTCACCTTCCGCTCTCCCGCCGATCCGTCCTGCGCGGCTCGCTCGCCGCCGGCGGCGCCGCCCTCGTCTCGTCCCTCCCGGGCGGACGGCTCTGGGCGCAGGAGCCGGAGAAGCCTTCGGAGCTGATCGTCCGCGCCTGGGGCGGCTCGTGGGTCGAGTCGCTGAAGGCGGGCGTCTCCGATCCGTTCACCGCCGCGACCGGCATCTCGATCCGCCACGACCTGACCGAGGACAACGAGATCCAGCCGAAGGTCTGGGCCGCGGTCGCGCAGAACCGCATCCCGCCGATCCACGTCAACTGGGACACGACGACGAACGCCACCAAGTCGGCGCTGCGCGGGGTGACCGAGGATCTGTCCGACCTGTCGAACCTCGCGAACACCACCGATCTCGCCAAGCCCGTGGGGCTCGACGGCTTCCCGATCGTCAACACCTACGGCTACGTCTACGTGCTGGCCTACCGGCCCTCGGCCTTCCCGGACGGCGCGCCGACGTCGTGGAAGGCGCTCCTCGACCCGAAGTTCAAGGGCCGCATCGCGCTCTACAACGACGGCATCGGCTTCCACTTCCCAGCCCAGGTCGCCGGCGGCGGCTCGCTCGAGGACATCCCCGGCAACATGCAGCCGGCCTGGGACTTCATCGCTCAGGTAAAGCAGCAGCAGCCGCTGCTCGGCGAGGACCCGGACTTCACCAACTGGTTCCAGAACGGCGAGATCGATGTCGCCTGCACCATCTCGACCAACGCCCGCGAGGCGCGGAAGAACGGCGTCGACCTCGCCTGGACCGTGCCGGAGGAGGGCTGCAAGTTCGACACCGACGGGCTCTGGATCCCGAAGGGCCTGCCCGAGAACGAACTCTACTGGGCGAAGGAATACATCAACTTCGCCATCACCAAGGACGCCCAGCAGGTCTGGCTCGACGGCCTCGGCCTGCCCGGCGTGGTGCCCGGCCTCACGCCGCCGGCGGACCTCGTCGGCGATCCGTCCTATCCGACCAAGCCCGAGGACTTCGAGCACCTGATCCGCATCTCGTCCAAGGTCCAGGTCGAGAACGAGAGCGAGTGGTTCGCGAAGTTCAAGGCGATCATGCAGGGCTGACGCCCCGCCACGGCCGGCGCCCGGCGCCGGCCGCCCGAGTCAGGAAACGAAACCGCGTGACGGGTGGCTCCGCGAGCCATCCGGGGGGTGCCGTCATGTCCGACGATCCGACTGGCTTCCGATACCCGCTCCGCTGGCGCGTGATGGACGCGGTCGAGCGTGTCGCCGACGCGGTGTGGCCGCGGTCGATGGCGCGGTTCACCGGCTGGCTGATGCTGATGCCGGCGCTCCTCCTCGTCGGCCTGCTCGTCCTCGGCCTCGTCCAGATCGCCGACAGCTCGCTCCGCACCCTCGACACCTCGACCTACCTGATGTCCGAGGATCTGAGCCTCGACAACTTCGCCCGGGCGCTCTCGTCCGAGACCTACCTGCGCGTCGCCTGGCGCTCGATCCTCGGCGCGGCGATCACCACCGCGCTCACCCTCCTCCTCGCCTTCCCCTACGCCTACGCGATGGTGCGGACGCGGAGCGCCACCGTCCGCAAGGCGCTGCTCGTCGTGCTCTTCCTGCCGTTCTTCATCGGGCAGGTGGTGCGCGCCTACGGCTGGCTCATCATCCTCGGCAACGGCGGCATGGTGAACGAGGCGCTCGGGCTCGTCGGGGTGCCGCCCATGCGCCTCCTCTTCAACTTCCCCGCGGTCATCTTCGGCCTGACGCAATACATGCTGCCCTTCGCCGTGCTGATGCTCGCCCCGGCGCTCACCGCCATCCCGGACGAGACCGAGGTCGCCGCCGGCTCGCTCGGGGCCACCTGGCCGCGGACGCTCTGGCACGTCATCCTGCCGATGGCCCGGCCCGGGCTGATCGGCGCCGGCCTCGTCGTCGGCACCCTCTCGCTCACCGACTTCGCCATGCCGGCGATGCTCGGCGGCGGGTCGCAGGACTTCATCGCCAACGCGATCTACGACCAGTTCTTCCGCACCGCCGACCAGGGCCTCGGCTCGGCGCTGGCGCTGATGCTCGTCGCCCTCGGCTCCTTCCTCGTCGGGATCGTCTTCATGGTCTTCGGCGCCGGCACCCTCGCGATGGGAGGCCGCAAATGATCAGCCCGACCCAGCGCTTCGTCCTCTGGCTCCTCGTCTGGCTCTGCATCGTCACCCTGTCGGCCCCGACGCTCGTCGTCCTCGGCGCGTCCTTCACCGCCGGCAACATGATCGCTTTCCCGCCCGAGGGCCTCTCCCTGAAATGGTACGCGAAGATCGCCCTCGCCGAGGACCTCCGCCAGGCCTTCGTCCGCTCGCTGATCGTCGCGACGATCTGCACCCTCGTCGCCCTGCCGACGGGCACGCTGGCGGGGATCGCACTCTCCCGCTTCCGGCTGCGCTTCGGCCACGCGATCCAGATCTACCTGCTCCTGCCCTTTACCATCCCGCTGATCGGCTCGGGGATCGGCCTCATGCTCGTCTTCGGCGCGTGGGGCGCGCTCGGGAACCTCTGGCCGGTCGGCGTCGCCTGCGCGGTCATCAACCTGCCGTTCATCATCTGGGCGGTCGCGTCGAGCGCCGGCGCCCTCGACCCCGACCTCGAGCTCGCTGCCGCGAGCTGCGGCGCCGGGCGGGTGCAGACCTTCCTCAGCGTCACGCTCCCGGGCGTGCTGCCGGGAGTCATCACCGGCTCGCTCCTGATGTTCATCCTCGCGATGAACGAGTTCCTCGTCAGCCTGCTCCTGACCGACGCGCGCACCGTCACCCTGCCGGTGCAGATCTACAACTCGATCCGCTCGATCATCACCCCCGACCTCGCCGCGGTGTCGGTCGTCTTCATCGTGATGGCCGGCCTCGCCATCGCCGTCCTCGACCGCATCGTCGGGCTCGAGATCTTCCTCAAATCCAAGTGACCCGAAGGGCTGCCGCCATGCCGAACGTCAACTTCAAGGTTCTCGCCGACCTCGGCGCCGCCGAGCGCGCCGACCTGCTGAAGCGGTCCGAGACCGACCTCTCCGGCTTCCTCGACAAGGTCCGGCCGATCATCGAGGCGGTGCGCACCGAGGGCGACGCCGCGCTCGTCCGCTTCGCCCGCGACTTCGACAAGGCGACCGGCCTCGAGGCGGACGGGCTCAAGGCGACCGAGGCCGAGTTCGACGAGGCCTTCGGGCAGGTCGATCCCGCGGTGATCGAAGCGATCCGCTTCGGCATCGAGAACATCCGCACCTTCCACGAGGAGCAGGCGCCGGAGCCGATGTTCCTCAAGGAGGTGCGCCCCGGCGCCTACGCCGGCGACCGCTTCACCCCGATCCGGTCGGTCGCGCTCTACGTGCCGCGCGGCAAGGGCTCGTTCCCGTCGGTCACGATGATGACGGCGGTGCCGGCCGTGGTCGCCAAGGTGCCGAACCCGGCGATCTTCACCCCGCCGATGCCGAACGGCAAGGTCGACGCCGCGACGCTGGTCGCCGCCCGCCTCGCCGGCGTCGAGACCGTCTACAAGGTCGGCGGCGCCCAGGCCGTTGCCGCCGCGGCCTACGGCACCGAGACCGTGGTCCCCGCCCTCAAGATCGTCGGCCCCGGCTCGCCCTGGGTCGTCGCCGCCAAGCGCCTCCTCGCCGGCGTCATCGACCCCGGCCTCCCCGCCGGCCCCTCCGAGTCGATCATCTTCGCCGACGACACCGTCCACGGCGGCCTCGCCGCCCTCGACCTGCTGATCGAGGCCGAGCACGGCCCCGACAGCTCGGCCTGGCTCGTCACCCATTCGCGCCGCGTCGCCGAGGAGGCGCTCGCCGCCCTGCCCGGCCACTGGGCGGAGATGACGCCGCAGC
The DNA here is from genome assembly GCA_046348915.1 of Amaricoccus sp. Taxonomy (GTDB): domain Bacteria; phylum Pseudomonadota; class Alphaproteobacteria; order Rhodobacterales; family Rhodobacteraceae; genus Amaricoccus. Next base: position 9,790 of record JAXMDH010000066.1, on the reverse strand, counting down.
GGGTCGAATTCTCGCAAACCGTCCTTTGCGGCAAGTCCGGGGGGATCCTGCTCACCGGCTCGCTCGCCGAAAGCTATGCCTTCATCAACGACTACGCCCCCGAGCACCTGCAACTCCTCTCGGAAGTCCCCTTCGAGCATCTCGGCGAGATCACCGAGGCCGCCGAGATCCTCATGGGCCCGCACACCCCGGTCTCGATCGGCAACTTCTGCCTCGGCCCGAACGCGGTCCTGCCCACCTCGCGCGGCGCGCGCACTTACGGGCCGCTCTCGGTCAGCGACTTCATCCGGCGCAGCTCGATCGGCTACGTCACCGCCAAGGCGTACCCCGAGCTCGCCAACGCCGCCCGGACGCTCGCGGTCTACGAGGGCTTCTCGTCGCACGCGAACGCGCTCGGCCCGATGCGCCAGCCGTTCCTGAAGGGCTGAGCCCCGTGCGCGCGGTGCGGCTTCACGGCGTGCGCGACCTGAGGGTGGAGGACGTGCCCCCTCCGGCCGCGCCCGGCCCCGGCGAGGTCGTCCTCCGGGTGACGGCCGCCGGCATCTGCGGATCCGATCTCCACAACTACGCCACCGGCCAGTGGATCACCCGCGCCCCGTCGATCGCCGGCCACGAGCTCGCCGGCGAGATCGCCGCCATCGGCGCCGGCGTGCGCCACGTCGCCGTCGGCGATCCCGTCGCCGTGGACAGCCGCGTCGTCTGCGGCGACTGCGCCGCCTGCCGCGCCGGCCTCGGCCAGATCTGCGAGCGCCTCGGCTTCGTCGGCGAAGTGATCGACGGCGGCTTCGCCGAGATGGCGCTCCTGCCGGCCGCGAACGTCCGCGCGGCACCGCGGGGCGTCGCCCCGCGCCACCTCGCCATGGCCGAGCCCCTCGCCGTCGCCCTCCACGCCGTCGCCCGCCTGCGCCTGCCGGCGGGGGCGCCCGTCGTCGTCGTCGGCTGCGGCGCCGTCGGCGCGCTCAGCGCCCTCGTCGCCGCCCGCGCCGGCCACCCGGTCCTCCTCGCCGACCGCCACGCCACCCGCGCCGAGCGGACCGCCGCGGCCGTCGGCGGCCGCACCGTCGCGCTCGACGCCCTCGGCCCCGAGGCGCCGCGCCACGCCATCGACGCGACCGGCGCCCCCGAGGTCATCGCCGCGCTCATCGACGGCCTCCGCGGCGGCGGGGCGATCGCCCTCGTCGGCATCGGCTCGCGCCGGCTCGACCTCGACCCGGCCCGCCTCGTCGAGCGCGAGATGGCGCTGGTCGGCTGCCACGCCTTTGGCGACGAGCTCGCCGCCGCCGTCGCGATGCTCGCCGATCTCGCCCCGGCGCTCGACGCGCTCATCGACGCCGAGATCCCGCTCGAGGACGTCCCCGCCGCCTACGAGCGCCACCTCGCCGGGGCGGTCGTCGGCGCCAAGACCATCATCCTGCCCCCCGCGACGCCGCCGCGCGGCTGATCGCAGAAAGCCCGCATCCCATGACCGACACTCCGTCCCGCACCGCCGAAATCCGCGCCGTCGCGAAGAGCGACGTGCCCCGCGCCGAAGGCATGCTGCGCGACTTCCTCGAGGGCCTCTTCGGCATCGAGGCCCGGGATCTCCGCATCAACCTCGACCAGTATTCCCTCAACTCCCTCAACGGTTTCTTCGAGAGCGGGCAGGGGCCCTGCTTCTTCAAGTTCCACCAGGAGGAAGGCGAGGAAGAGATGAGCGGGGAATACTACCGCGCCGACATCCTCCTCCGCGCCGGCCTGCCGGTGGACCAGCCCATCCTCACCTCGACGCTGCCGGGCGAGCAGATCCTCGTGTACCGCCGTCGCACCGACCGGCGCTTCTCCGACGTGCTCCGGGCGCTCGACCTCGCCCCGGACGCCGCGGGCGTCGCGCGCGCGGCTGCGGCCGAGGCCGAGCTGAACGACCGCCTGCTCGCGGTCGCGAAGGAGACCCTGCACCCGATCACGCCCGAGCAGTCGTGCGCCGAGCCGATCCACCGGCTCTTCCACGAGCGCCTGGTCGACCCCGCGACCGGCGCCTATCCCGGCGGCAGGCTGGCGTCCTTCTACGCCGGCAAGACCTTCAGCCTGCCGGGTCTGACCATCGACTGGAAGGACCTGGCGTCGGCCCGGATCCGCCTCAACGGCCTCACCTACCGGCACCGGATCGGCGAGCTCTTCGACATGGCGCAGGCCCGCCTCGCACCCGGGCGCCTCGCCGACGCCGGCGGCATCACCGCCCACGGCGACGCCCACAACGCGAACGTCTGGTACGAGCGCGGCGACGAAGCCGACCACCTGGTGTTCTTCGATCCCGCCTTCGCCGGCGCCGACGTTCCCTCGCTCCTGGCCGAGATCAAGTCGACCTTCCACAACATCTTCGCCCACCCGCTCTGGCTCTACGACAGCGCCGAGATCCCCGCGCGCTACCGGGTCGCCGCCCGCCTCGACGGCGGCGTCCTCGACATCGAGACCGACTGGACGCTCGGACCGGTGCGCGAGGCCTTGCTCGACGTGAAGGTCCGGCGCTTCTGGAAGCCCTGGCTCCGGGAGCTCGCCAGCCGCGGCTTCCTGCCGGCGGACTGGGAGGAGGTCATGCGCCTGGCCCTCTTCCTCTGCCCGACGCTGGTCATGAACCTGCGCGCCGGGCCGGATGCCGGCCGGCACAATCCCCATTCCTCCGGCCTCGGCCTGATGATGGCAGTCATGACCGGTTCACAGCCGGAAGCCGGAGACGACTGGATGACAGGCTTCCTTGACGCGATCCGGCCGGCAGATTGAACGAGGCCTCGCAGTGTCCACCGCTACGGGCAGGAGGGTAGCAAAGTGGGTCATGTCCCCGGTTGCGCAATCGCAGCACTCCGAGATCCTTTGCAGCGTCAGAGCCGAACCTCTTGATTTCACCATTCTTCTTCCAATGGCACGGGGCAAGCTAAGACGCGCTGCATCGAGCTTTACGGCACCAAGGATATGCCCCTGGTGCGCGCGCTTCTGGCGGACGGGGCGGGCGCGGCCTAGCGCCCCGGCGCCTTCCAGCGCTGTTCGACGGCCCGGACCGCCAGGATCACCCCGGTATTGATCAGCAGATAGAACATGCCCGCGATGGCGAAGACCTCGAAGATCGCATAGGTCTGGCTCATCAGCCGCTTGGCATGGCCGGTGATCTCCAGGACCGTGATGGTGGAGGCGAGGCTCGTGCCCTTGATTACCAGCACCATCTCATTGCCGTAGGCGGGCAGGGCCTGGCGCATCGCCAGGGGGAACTCGATCCGTCGAAAGCGCAGGGCGCGCGACATGCCGGCGGCCTTGGCGGCCTCGGTCAGGCCCGTGGGCACCGACATCAGCCCGCCGCGCAGGATTTCCGAGGTGTATGCCGCCGTGTTCAGCGCCAGGGACAGGATGGCGCAATGCAGGCCGCCGCCGATCACCCACCAGAGCACGGCGCTGTCGCGCACGAAGGCGAACTGCCCCAGCCCGTAATAGAACAGGAAAAGCTGCACCAGCAGCGGCGTGCCGCGAAAGATGGCGCTGTAGCCTTCGGCGAAGCCCGCAAGCCAGCGATTGCCCGAGATGCGCATCAAGGCCAGGCCCAGCCCCAGGGAAAAGCCGATCATCAGCGACACCGAGGCCAGGATCAGCGTGGTGCCCACCCCCCGACCCAGGGTCAGAACGGCGCGCTGGACAAGATCCCAATCCATCCTAGCCCCTTCCCTTCAGGATCAGCGCCCGCTCGGCGCGGCGAAAGCCCAGTTGGCTGACGAAGGTGATCGCCAGATAGACCGCGCCCGCCAGCAGGTAGAAGATGAACGGGCTGCGGGTCGAGCCCGCCCCCACGAAGGCCGCGCGCATCAGCTCCTGCAGGCCCACGACCGAGATCAGCGCCGTGTCCTTGATCGTCGCCTGCCAGACATTGTTCACCCCCGGCGCGGCGATGCGCAGCATCTGCGGCAGGATGATGCGGCGAAAGATGCGCCCGCGCGGCAGGCCCAGGGCACGCGCGGCCTCGAGATGGCCGTTCGGGATCGCGGCCAGCGCGCCCCGGACCACTTCAGTCGAATAGGAGCCCGAGATCACCCCGATGGCCACCACCCCGATCAGGAAGGGATAGCCGGTTTCCGAAAGCGCCGCCCAGCCGAAGGCGGTGCCGATCCGGGCGACAAGCTCGACCGAGGAGAAGAACAGCAGATAGATGATCAGCAGTTCCGGCACGCCGCGCACGATGGTGGTATAGATGTCCACCAGCCAGTTCAGCGGCGCCAGCCGCGCCCATTTGATCAGCCCGCAGACGGTACCCAGGGCCAGGCCCAGGATCATCGCCCCCAGCCCGACCAGAATCGTGATGCTGGCCCCGCGCGCGAGCGCGCCGAACCAGCCGCCTTCCCATAGCTGCGAAATCCCGAACTGCATGGTCCCGCCCTGCCGGTTATGGGACGGGAAGGCCAGGCCCTCCCGCCCGGTTTCGGTTCATTCGCAATGGCGGATGATGTCGATCTTGAACCATTTCTCCGACGAGGCGATCATCTTGGGCGTGACCTCGGGATCGCACAGCGCCTGGTCGATCTTCTGCTTCAGCTCGGCCTCGCCCTTGCGCAGGCCGATGCCCAGGCCGCTGCCCAGGGTCGCGTCGGAACTGGAATCGATCACCACATCGACAAGCTGGAAATCGGCGCCGTCGGGCCGGGCCAGGAAGTCGTTCTGCGCCGTCAGGTCCGAGAAGGCCGTGTCGAGCCGCCCGCTCGCCAGGTCGATCTGCATCTGGTCCAGCGTGTCATAGGTCATCAACTGCGCGTCGGGCATGTTCTTTTCCACATAGGCGGCATGAGTTGTGCCGCTCTGCACGCCGACGCGCAGCCCGCTCAGATCCTTCTTCAGCGTCTCCAGGTCCTTGACCCCGGCCAGTTCCGAGTCCTTTTTCGCGATGAACAGGTTCGGCAATTCACCGTAGCTGTTCGAGAAGTCGATCTGCTTCTGGCGCTCCTCGGTGATCGACATGCCCGAGATGATCACGTCGAACCGCTTGGCGTTCAGCGCCGGGATCAGCCCGTCGAAAGCCTGGACCACGAAGCGGCATTTCAGCTTCAGCCCTTCGCAGACCGCATTGCCGACATCGGCGTCGAAGCCGGTGACATTGCCGTTGGCATCGGCCATCGAGAAGGGCGGATAGGCGCCCTCGGTACCGATCACGAGCTCGCCCTCGGCGGCCTGGGCCATCGTGCCGAGGCCAAGCGCGAAAGCGGCGGCCAGCGAGAGAAGGTTCAGGTTCATTCCCGTTTTCCCTTGGTTGGAGTAAGGCGTCGCATTCTTCCACGTGACCGTGGTTGCGCTCAGCACCGCGCCAGGAACTGGCTCAGCCGTTCCGAACGGGGATTGGTGAAGATCTGGTCGGGGGGGCCTTCTTCCTCGACCCGGCCCTGATGCAGGAACTTGATCTGGTCCGAGACCTCGCGGGCGAATTGCATCTCATGCGTGACCAGGATCATGGTATTGCCCTCTTCGGCAAGCTGGCGGATGACCCGCAGCACCTCGCCCACCAGTTCGGGGTCCAGCGCGCTGGTCGGTTCGTCGAGCAGGATCACGCGGGGCCGCATCGCCAGCGTCCGGGCGATGGCCGCGCGCTGCTGCTGGCCGCCGGAAAGCTGGCCCGGGAAATGCGCGTGCTTCTCCGACAGCCCGACCTTTTTCAGCAGGTCGTGGGCGCGCTCGACCGCCTCGGCGCGGCTTTCCTTCAACACATGGATCGGCGCCTCGACGATATTGTCGAGGACCGAGAGATGCGGCCACAGGTTGAAGTTCTGGAACACCATGCCGACGCGGGCGCGGATGCGCTCGACCTGCTTCTGGTCGGCGGGCACGGCGGCGCCGTCCTTGCCGGGTTTCAGCCTGATCTCCTCGCCGTCGATCAGGATGCGGCCGCTGCGGGGCTGTTCCAGCAGGTTGATGCAGCGCAGGAAGGTCGATTTCCCCGAGCCGGAGGAGCCGATCATCGAGACCACCTCGCCCGGCTGCGCGGTCAGGTCGACGCCCTTCAGGACTTCCAGCGCGCCGTAGCTCTTGTGCAGGTCATGCACCTCGACGGCCGGGCGGCCCTCGGGGGCCTTGGCGGCGGGCGCGGCCTGGGCGGGTTTCGGCGCGTCATGGGTCTGGAAAGCGGCAAGGGCGCGGTCGAAGAAGGCGAGGCTGGCGCCCAGCACGCGGGCTTGCCAGTCGGGATCGGCGGGGATGAAGGCGCGGCGCAGCCGGTCCTTGACCTTCTGGCCGGTCTGCGAGGCCGGATCGCCATGCAGATGCAGCCAGTTGTCGTCGCGCACCGCCTCGTTCACCTCTTCGCCGGGCAGGGTGCCGCATTCGATGACCAGCGGCAGCACCCGCGCCCGTGGCATGGCCCGGCGCACCGCGTCCGAGACATAGCCGGTGGCGGTCGCGGCGATCCCCGTCTCGCTGGTCCGTCCGCCGCCGGTCAGCACCACCGCCATGGCCGGACCGAACAGGGCCTTGCCCCAATCCAGCCCCTCATGCGCCTCGACCGCGACCGACAGCAGCGCGGGATAGCCCCAGGGGCCGGCGCCGGTATGCAGGTCGAAGACGATGACCTCGCGCGCGAGGTCGCCGAAATCGGACAGGATGCGGTTCAGCGTCAGGTTCGACCAGACCGGGCCATGGCCGCCGAAGAACAGCCCGTCCGCATGGCTGTATTGCCCGGCCTCGACCACCGGGGCCAGGGCGGCATAGCCCCCGGCTTTCCGGCTTGCGGCCGCATAGGCGGCGCGCGCCCGCGCCCGGTCGGGGCCGTCCAGATCGGCGTAGGTCAGCGCCGGATGCAGCGCCGGATAATCGGGATTGGCGGGCAGAGGCCGGGACCAGTCGATGAAATTGCGGTTCAGATCGACATTGTCCTCGTTCACGCGGCGGGCGTGGGCGGTGCCCCAGGGATTGATCAGATGGATCAGCAGGACCGCCACGTCCGGGGGAAGCTGAAAGGGCTTGCCCCCCTTGCGCAGCCAGGCCACCTGCGCCGCCGAGCCGTAGGCGCCCTCGACCCCATGCGTGCCCGAGTTCAGGACCAGGAGCCGCGCGGCGTCGCGCGGGCCGATCCAGGCCGCGTCCGTCGCCAGCGCCTCGCCGTGCGGGCCGGGCAGCGGATGCGGATATTCCGCGATCTCGGCCCCGGCGGCGCGGGCGGCGTCCAGGAACTCGGCGCGCATGGTCGGGTAGTCAAGCGGCATGTAGACCATGGGGGGCTGTCCTTTCGCTTGCTTTTCGGGCCGGCAGCCCAGGGGAGAAAGCGCCGGGAAGACGCGGGGGAAGGTCGGCTTTCGTCACAAGTCCAGCACCAGGCGCGAGGCCGGGCGCGAACAGCAGATCAGCGCCTGGCCGGGCGGCGGCGGGTCCAGCGGCTCGGCCAGGTATTCCACGCGGCCCTCGGTTACAGCGCAGCGGCAGGTGCCGCAGATGCCTTCGCGGCAACTGAAGGGCGGGGAAAGCCCCGCCGCCTCGGCCAGTTCCAGGATCGAGCCGGCGCCATCGTCCCAGGGCAGCGTCAGGCCGGAGCGGGCGAAGACCACCTCGCCCCCCTCGCCGCGGGTCACCGGCAGCGGGCGCTCGGGCAGGGCGCGGGCATCGGGATCGGTGATGAATTCCAGCCGCACGAGCGAGGCCGGCGCGCGGGACGGCATCCGCCGATCCGGGGCTCTGGCCGTCACGGGCTCGGCCGCCAGGGCCGCGAGAGAGCCACCCGGCCCGAAGAACTCATAGGCGATGCGCTGGGGCGCCACGCCAAGGCCGGTCAGCAACCGCCACATCGCCACCATGAAGCCGGTCGGGCCGCAGAGATAGACATCGTAATCGTCCAGCGGCAGCAGAGATTGCAGCAGCGCGCGGTCGATCACTCCCTCGGCATGGAAGCGGCCCGACGTGCGGTCTTGGGCGGTTGGGGCGCGATAGACGTTCCGCACGGTAATGCGGTCTGGAGCCAGGGCGGCCAAAGCGGCGGCTTCGGCTCCCAGGGCATGAACCTCGCCATTCTCCACTGCATGAAGCAGCCAGGCCCGGCGCGCGCTTTGGGCCAGACGGTAAAGCATCGAGAGAAGCGGCGTCACGCCGATACCGCCGGCCAGCAGCAGGACCGGGCGCGGGCTGTCCTCTTCCAGGCAGAAGGCGCCGCGCGGGGCCGCGACCTCGATCACGTCCCCCTCGGCCAGCCGATCATGCAGCCAGACCGAGCCGAGGCTTTCCCGCTTGACGCTGATGCGGTGGGCGTCGCCGTCGGCCAGCGCCGACAGCGAATAGGTGCGCAGGACCGGCCCTTCGGGCAGCGGGATGCGCAGGGTCAGGTATTGGCCGGGCCGCATCGGCCATAAAGGCCCGCCATCCTCGGGCGCCAGATGGAACGAGGTGACGATGCTGCTTTCCCCCACCTTGCGCGCCAGCCGGAAGCGGCGAAAGCCCCCGCTCATGCACGCATCTTTTCATCGACCATGCGTTCCTCGGCGATCATCGCCTCCAGTTGCCGGCGGAAGCGCAATTGGCCCGCGTCGATGGACAGGTCGATATGCGGCGAGGTCTTGGTCGTCATCCCGATCTGCACCTCGTTCAGAACGGCGCGATCCTCTTCAAAGGCGTGGCGCACATCCTCGGACATCATCTCGGACAGCTCCTCGTCGTCCGGGCGGATATTGCGAAGCTGGAACCAGTAATAGCGCGTCTCGGTCTCGGTCGTGGGGGTCATGAAGTTGTAGCTGTCCATGACGAAGGTGTCCTCGTGCAGCGTGCCGTCCGGCCCGCCGGTTCCCGCAGGCGTGAAGACGGCGCGGATCAGCGCATGGCTGGGATAGCGCACCTCGTAATGCTGCAAGCGGTCGCAGTTGCCGTCGAATTCCACGATCTTCTTGTAGAAGGGCGCGGGCTCGACATCCATCATCCAGCGGTGGACGATGACGCCGTTGTCCGTGCGCGTCACCTTCAGCGGCGCGTCCTTGGTCGCGGCCTGGGCGAAGCTGCTTTCATGCACCCAGGCCACGTGGGTCGGGTCCAGCAGGTTGTCGCACATCAGCAGATAGTTGCAGCGCAGCTCCATCGCGGCACCGCGATTGATGCCCCAGTCCGGGCTGTCGAAATTCGGGATGTCGATGATCTCGTCGGGATCGGCGATGGCGGCATTGCCCATCCAGATCCAGACCAGCCCGTATTTCTCGTGCACCGGATAGGGCCGCACCTTGGCCGCCGAGGGGATGCGCCCGCCGCCCGGCGCCCAGACGCATTGGCCCGCGCAATCGAAGGTCAGCCCGTGATAGCCGCATTCGACATTGTCGCCCTTGATCCGGCCCTTGGAGAGCGGCAGCTTGCGATGCGGGCAGGCGTCTTCCAGCGCGATCACTTCGTCCTGGCTGTTGCGAAAGACGCAGATCTTTTCGCCAAGCACGAGGATCTGTTGCAGGTGATGGGCAATCTCGTGGCTCCAGGCCGCGACATACCAGGCGTTTCTCAGAAACATGGCTGCATCCCTCGTAGCTTGTTCCCCGGGTCGCGTGCCGGCTGGTGGTGCAGGGGCGCCGTTCCTCGGAAGGCTCGGTCTCTTCTCATGACGCTACTGCGGGGCAGCCCGAGCCGTGGAGTATTGGTGACGCGGGCGAGGGTCTCAAGGCCAATGTAGCGGCGCGCGACCGTCGGCCCGTCGTTGTTCCCGAGCATGGCCCGCGCCGCGATCCTCAGCGTGATGAACTCCCCCTCCCAGCCTCCCAGCTTGCTCGCACGGACAAGCGGTAGGCACGAAATACTGCCGCGCCGGCCCGGCGATCGGTCATCCCCAGGCCGGCCG
>JAXMDH010000065.1:0-20481 GCA_046348915.1 Amaricoccus sp. | reverse complement strand
ACCCTCGCGATGGACATGGTCCCCCGCATCAGCCGCGCCCAGAAGATGGACGCGCTCTCCTCGATGGCGAACATCGCCGGCTACCGCGCGGTGATCGAGGCCGGCAACAATTTCGGCCGCTTCTTCACCGGCCAGGTGACGGCCGCGGGCAAGGTCCCGCCGGCCAAGGTCCTCGTCGTCGGTGCCGGCGTCGCCGGGCTCGCCGCGATCGGTGCGGCGACCTCGCTCGGCGCCATCGTCTATGCTTTCGACGTGCGGCCCGAGGTCGCCGAGCAGATCGAGTCGATGGGCGCCGAGTTCGTGTTCCTCGACTTCGCGGAGCAGCAGCAGGACGGCGCCGCCACCGGCGGCTACGCCGCGCCCTCCTCCCCTGAGTTCCGCGAGGCCCAGCTCAAGAAGTTCCGCGAGCTCGCGCCCGAGATCGACGTGGTCATCACCACCGCGCTCATCCCCGGCCGCCCGGCGCCGAAGCTCTGGACCGCCGACATGGTCGAGATGATGAAGCCGGGGTCGGTCATCGTCGACCTCGCCGCCGAGCGCGGCGGCAACTGCGACCTGACCGTACCCGACCAGGCGATCGAGACGCCGAACGGGGTCAGGATCATCGGCTACACCGACTTCCCGAGCCGGATGGCGACCCAGGCGTCGACGCTCTACGCCAACAACATCCGCCACATGATGGACGACCTCACGCCGAAGAAGGACGGCGTGCCCTTCGTCAACATGGAGGACGACGTCATCCGCGGCGCCACGGTGACGAACGCCGGCGCCGTCACCTTCCCGCCGCCGCCGCCGAAGGTGGCGGCGATCGCGGTCCAGAAACCGAAGGCGAAGGCCGTCGAGGAGACGCCGGAGGCGAAGTCGGCCCGCGAGGCGGCGGAGTTCCGCAAGACCTCGAACCGCACCACCGCGCTCCTCGTCATCGGCACGGTGCTGCTGCTCCTCATCGGCACCGTCGCGCCGGTCAGCTTCATGCAGCACTGCATCGTCTTCGCGCTGTCGTGCTTCGTCGGCTTCCACGTCATCTGGAACGTGAGCCACGCGCTGCATACGCCCTTGATGGCGATCACCAACGGCATCTCGTCGATCATCATCCTCGGCGCCCTGCTCCAGATCGGCTCGGGCAGCGTCTTCGTCGCCATCCTCGCGGCGCTCGCGACGCTGATGGCGTCGGTCAACATCTTCGGCGGCTTCCTCGTGACGCGCCGGATGCTCGCCATGTTCCAGAAGTCCTGAGGAGCCCAGGAAAATGAGCCTCGGTCTCGTCACCGCCTTCTACATCGCCGCCGCGATCCTCTTCATCCTCGCCCTGGGCGGCCTCTCCAATCAGGAGAAGGCCAAGCAGGCGATCTGGTACGGCATCGTCGGCATGGCGCTCGCCGTCATCGCCACGATCTTCGGCGGCTCCGGCCACTACTGGCTGCTGGCGCCGATGGTCATCGTCGGCGGCGCCGTCGGCGCCTTCGTGGCGTCGCGGGTCCAGATGACCCAGATGCCGGAGCTCGTCGCCGGCTTCCACAGCCTCGTCGGCCTCGCCGCGGTCTTCATCGGCCTCAACGCCGACGTCGAGGCGGCGCGGGTGGCCCAGCACCTCGCGAGCGGCTCGACCGAGCCGCTCTACGGCTTCGCCGCGACCCTCGCCCACAAGACGCCGGTCGAGCTCTCGATCATGCGGGTCGAGGTCTTCCTCGGCATCCTGATCGGCGCGATCACCTTCACCGGCTCGATCGTCGCCTACCTCAAGCTCTCCGGCAAGGTCGGCTCCAAGCCGCGGGTCCTGCCCGGGCGCCACGCGATCAACATCGGCGCCGGCCTCGTCTGCCTGCTGCTCGGCATCCTCTACTTCATGGGCGCCGGCATCTGGACGATGGTCCTCGTCGCGCTGATCGCCGGCTTGATCGGCTGGCACCTGATCATGGCGATCGGCGGCGCCGACATGCCCGTCGTCATCTCGATGCTGAACAGCTACTCGGGCTGGGCGGCCGCCGCGATCGGCTTCACCCTCTCGAACGACTTGCTGATCGTCACCGGCGCCCTCGTCGGCTCGTCGGGCGCGATCCTCTCCTACATCATGTGCAAGGCGATGAACCGGAACTTCGTCTCGGTCATCCTCGGCGGCTTCGGCGGCGCGACCGGCCCGGCGATGGAGATCGAGGGCGAGATGGTGGCGATCGACGTCGACGGCGTCGCCGCGATGCTCGACGACGCCGACGCGGTGATCATCGTCCCCGGCTACGGCATGGCGGTCGCCCAGGCGCAGCAGTCGGTCGCCGAGCTCGTCCGCCGCCTCCGCGCGAAGAAGAAGGAGGTCCGCTTCGGCATCCACCCGGTCGCCGGGCGCCTGCCGGGCCATATGAACGTGCTCCTCGCCGAGGCCAAGGTCCCCTACGACATCGTCCTCGAGATGGACGAGATCAACGAGGATTTCCCGAACACCGACGTCGCGATCGTCATCGGATCGAACGACATCGTGAACCCGGCGGCGCAGGAGGACCCGAACTCCCCGATCGCCGGGATGCCGGTGCTCGAGGTGTGGAAGGCCAAGCACGTCCTCGTCATGAAGCGCGGCCAGGGCACCGGCTACTCCGGCATCGAGAACCCGCTGTTCTACAAGGACAACGCCCGGATGTTACGGCGACGCCAAGAAATCGATCGACGAACTGCTGGCCAAGCTCCACTGATCGCAGCAAATTCATGAATCGGAGGAAATGATGACCAATCTCACCCATTTCATCGGCGGCAAGCCGGGCCCCGGGACCTCCGGCCGCTTCGCCGACGTCTTCAACCCGGCCACCGGCACCTCCGAGACCCGTGTGCCGCTCGCGACTAACGCCGAGGTGGACGCGGTCGTCGCCGTCGCCAAGGCCGCCTGGCCAGCCTGGGCCAAGACGCCACCGCTGCGCCGCGCGCGCATCCTCGACAAGTTCAAGTCCCTGCTGATCGAGAACGCCGACAAGATCGCCGAGCTGATCTCCGCCGAGCACGGCAAGACCCATGACGACGCGCTCGGCGAGGTCACCCGGGGCCTCGAGGTCGTCGAGTTCGCCGTCGGCATCCCGCATCTCCTGAAGGGCGAGGTCACCGAGAACGTCGGCACCAACGTCGACAGCCACTCCCTGCGCCAGCCGCTCGGGGTCGTCGCCGGCATCACGCCGTTCAACTTCCCCTGCATGGTGCCGATGTGGATGTTCCCCGTCGCGCTGGCCTGCGGCAACTGCTTCGTCCTGAAGCCATCGGAGCGAGACCCCTCCGCGCCGCTCTTCATCGCCGAGCTGCTGACCAAGGCCGGCGTCCCCGCCGGGGTCTTTAACGTGGTCAATGGTGACAAGGAGGCGGTCGACGCCCTCCTCGACAACCCCGACGTCAAGGCGGTGAGCTTCGTCGGCTCGACGCCGATTGCGCGCTACATCTACAGCCGAGGCACCGCGAACGGAAAGCGGGTGCAGGCGCTCGGCGGCGCGAAGAACCACGCGATCATCATGCCCGACGCCGACATCGACATGGCGGTCGGCGCGCTGATGGGCGCCGCTTACGGCTCGGCCGGCGAGCGCTGCATGGCGATCTCGGTGGCGGTGCCAGTCGGCGAGGAGACGGCGAACCGGCTGATCGAGAAGCTCGTACCGAAGGTCGAGGCGCTGAAGGTCGGGCCGGCGAGCGACAAGGCGTCGGAGATGGGGCCGCTCGTCACTGCGCAGCATCTGGCCAAGGTTCGCGGCTACATCGACGCCGGCGAGAAGGAAGGCGCCAAGGTCGTCGTCGACGGCCGCGGCTTCAAGGCGCCCCAGGGCTACGAGAACGGCTACTTCGTCGGCGGCACCCTCCTCGACGACGTCACCCCCGACATGACGGTCTGGAAGGAGGAGATCTTCGGCCCGGTGCTCTCGGTCGTCCGGGCGAAGAACTACCAGGACGCGGTCGATCTCATCGGCAAGCACGAGTACGGCAACGGCGTCGCGGTCTTCACCCGCGACGGCGACGCCGCCCGGGCCTTCGCCCACGACATCGAGGTCGGCATGGTCGGCGTCAACGTGCCCATTCCCGTGCCGATGGCATTCCACTCCTTCGGCGGCTGGCAGGCCTCGCTGTTCGGCGACCACCCCATGCACGGACCAGAGGGGGTGCGCTTCTACACGCGCCTCAAGACCATCACCACCCGCTGGCCCACCGGAATGCGCACCGAGGCCGAGTTCGTCATGCCGACGATGGGCTGAACGAGGTCGCTGCAGCCGACCTGCGATTGAAATGACGCGCACTGGCAGGATGCGCTTGGGAGAACACACGGATGACTGGAACCAAGATCGCGATCATCGGCGCGGGCATGATCGGCGCGGCGCATGCCGCAGGCTACCGTGCTCACCTGGCCCGCTTCCCACAACGCGGTTGGCGGCTCGGCGTCGTCTGCGACGCGAACCCCGCGCAGGCGGCGAGTCTCGCGGCGACCTACGGCTTCGAGGAGACGGCCTCGGACTGGCGGCAGGTGATAGCAGACCCGGAGGTCGGCATCGTCTCGATCTGCCTGCCGAACTTTCTCCACACCGAGGTGACGCAGGCCGCGCTGAAGGCCGGGAAGGACGTTCTCTGTGAGAAGCCTCTGGCTCTCCGCGCCGAGGAGGCACGCGAGACCTGGCTCGTCGCGCGAGAGGCAACTGGCGTCTCCGGCACGGTCTTCAACTATCGCCGCATCCCCGCGATTTCCGACATTGCCCGCCGGGTCGCGGCGGGCGACCTCGGAACGCCGGTGCAGATTCTCATTCAGTATCAGTGCGACTATGCGGCCGACCCGCTGCTGCCCCACAGTTGGCGCTACGAACTCGATCGCGCCGGCCCGGGGGCGCTGCTCGACGTCGGCACTCACGCGGTCGACCTCGCGCGATTTATCATGGGCGACATCTCCGAGGTGATCGGGGCGGCCGCCACGATCTCGATCCCCGAACGCTTCCTGCCGAAGGGCACGACGACCGGGCACGGCCATGTCGAGCTCTCCGACCAGAAGGCGAAGGTCGAGAATGACGACGTGATGTCGGCGCTCCTGCGCTTCGCCAACGGCGCGCAGGGCTTCATGACCGCCTCCCGGGTCGCCGTCGGGACCGGCAATCGCGTGCAGGTCGAAGTCTACGGCACCAAAGGGACCGCACGCTTCAGCAACGAGACGCCGTCGCACTTCGATCTGGCGATCCTCGGGGAGAGCGGCCCGGCGCCGTTCCAGCGCATTCTGAACCGCCCCTCGTCGCCCTACGTCGGCGATCTCGCCGCCGTCCCCCACGACCTCGTTCCGATCGGTTACGCCGAGAGTTTCGGCTTCATGATCCACGAGTTCCTGCAGGCGGTGGCCGAGGGACGGCCTTTCACCAACGGCTCGATCGAGGACGGCTACCGTGCCGCGGCGGTGCTCGACGCCATCCAGAAGGCGAGCGTGACCAACGCCCCGGTCACGGTCCAGGGGGAGGAGTGAAGACATGAAGATCGGCCTCAATACCGACAGCCTCGGAGCGTTCAGCCTCGAAGAAACGCTCGACATCGCCACCGGGCTCGGCCTCGAGACCGTGGAGTTCGGCCTTGGCGGGTGGTCCTCGGCGCCCCATGCCGACATCGCCGCGCTCCTCGCCGACGCCGCGCTTCGCGACCGGCTGGACGGACTGCTCCGCGACCGAGGGCTCGCGATCTCGGCGCTCAACGCCTCGGGCAATCCGCTGCATCCCGGGGAGATCGGCCCGAACGACACGAAGCTCGCCCACGACGCGATCGCGCTCGCGAAGCTTCTCGGCGTCGGGCGGATCATTATGATGTCGGGCCTGCCCGGCGGCGGCCCGGACGAGAGGATGCCGAACTGGATCACCTCGTCCTGGCCGCTCGAGGCGATGGAGATGCTCGAATGGCAGTGGACGGAGCGGGTGATCCCCTTCTGGACCGGACTCGCCGGCGTAGCGGAAAAGGCCGGCGTCCGGCTCTGCGTCGAGAACCACGGGCGCCAGTGCGTCTACAATCCGGACAGCTACTTCCGCCTGCGCGAGGCGGTGGGGCCGACCGTCGGTATGAACTTCGACCCGTCGCATCTCATCTGGATGGGGGGCGATCCGGTGATGGCGATCCGGCAACTCGGCGGGGATAATATCTACCACGTCCACGGCAAGGACACCCGGGTGGAGCCCGAGGCGCGCGCCAACGGCACGCTCGACACGCGACATGTCGTCCCGGTCCCCGGCCGAACCTGGAACTTCGTTCCTCTTGGCCACGGCCTGTCGCGTCGTGGTTGGCTGGAGGTCGTCGGCGCGCTCCGCGACGTCGGCTACGACGAGGTGATCTCGATCGAGAACGAAGATTACACGCTGGAAACGCGGGACGCGATCAGGGAAAGCGTCGATACCCTTCGCTTCGCTATCGACGAGTCCGAACGTCGCCGACGGCCCGCGGCGTAGAGTTCGCCCTTTCCCGCTCGACCTGCCCAGCCGCACAAAGCGCCCGCCTTCACTCTACGGGTTCGGTCCGAACCAGCGCAGCTTCATCGCGATCCCGGTCAGGAGCGCGATCAGCGCACCGGTGGTGATGACGTGCACGGCTGTCTGCACCGCGGTGCGCCTTACGAACTGGATGCACTCGAGCAGCGACCGCATGTCGTGAATGGTCAGCACGGCGTCCTTGCCGCCGAGCCCGACGTCGGAGAGCGCGCGCCGGGCGCCCTCCTCGGCGGCGCGCTCCAGCAACCCCTCTAGCTCATGGTCGGACAGGCGGACGGCCGCGTCGTGGCGAGGCGGGGTCATGACGATCATCCTTTCGCGGGAATGGTGGCCGCGCGGTCGAAGGTGCGTCGGCTGGTGGTCCCCCGGGGGTCGGCTCAGAAATCGGTCTCGAGGTAGGCGCCCGAGCAGTCGAAGGCGACGGCGGCGGCGGTGGCACCGTTGTTCATGAAGAAGCGGAAGCCGAGGAACTGGGTCGCCGCCGGCAGGTCGGCGGTCACCTCCTGCTCGAAGACCGCGCCGCTGACCTCGTCGACCACGCGCACCCAGATTGACGACGCGTTCGGCGCCGCGGCGATCGTCAGGGTCAGCACGCCGCCGGTCGCGATGGCGAAGCTCGCGCCCATGTCGACGAGCGTCGGAGCGCCGCTGGCGTCGTTCGTCACCAGCTGCCAACGGGTTTGGGAGCCGCGCTGGAAGCCGATGCCGATGCAGCTGACGACGGCACTGAGCGTCAGCGTCGTCGCGAGCGCGCCCGTCGCCCCGTAGAGCCCGAAGAAGGCCATGCCTGTCGTCTGCAGCGTGGCGAGAGACACCCGCGTCACGAAGGTCCAGCCGCCGAGCCCGGCAGCGTTGCCGCGCCAGCAGGCCGGCGCGCCGCGCTGATCCGAGACCGAGTCCGCCGTCGCGGCCGACGTCAGCCGCCACCGCCGCATGCTGGTGGCGAGCGAGGTCGACGCCGGGGTCGGAGTCGAGACGGTGCCGACTGCGGTCATCGGCGTCCCCTCCGAGGAGACCGTGGTTCCCGTGGACGGCGTCCAGTTCGCCGTACGGACCAGCCCGAGGTGTGGCTGCGGCGAGAAGTCGCGGCCGCTCGAGCGCATGGCGTCGAGCCAGGGCTGCCCGGCGCGGCTGCGCGCGTACAGCGCGAGCTTGCCGGCCGCCGGCGCCGCCGGCGCGCTGCTTGCGGCCGGCAGGATTGCCGGCTTCGGCAACTCGACCCGGCCGCTGTTCCGGTCGATCAGGATCGCGTCGAAGTAGGTCGACCCGTCCGGACTGACCTTGAAGCTGAAGTCGTCCGAGCCGAGGAGGCCGATCAGCGCCCGGGCGCTGAAGCCGGTCTTGAAGGCGAAGGAGGCGTCGTTGCCGGCCGCGGCTTTGTTGACCGTCGCCTCGATCCCGGCCCCGACGTTGTTCAGCAGCACCGCCGGCGAATTGACGGAGAGCCGGTTCCAGGCATCCGCCGTGGCGCCGCCGAGCCCGAGCAGCAGAGCGGTCAGGTTCGTCTGTGGCATGCCGACGACGGTGACGCCGTTGGCGAAGGTGACGGTTGGCGTGTTGACCACCGTTACCCCGTCGGCTCCGGGCATCACCGAGCCAATGTTGACGACGGTGTCGGAGCCCGCCGCGCCGCCGGTGCCGAGATTCACGGTCTTGGTGGCGCCAGAGGCAGTCGTCCCAGTGCCGACACCGTAGGTCGCATTGCCGGCAGCGGTGCCGATCGTCGCCACCGGCCCGCTCGCCTCGATCTCGCCAGCAAACGTCTTGTCGCCGTCGAAGGTCTGGGCACCCGAGAGCCCGGCGAGTTTGGTCGAGACGTCGGGTAACGCGAAGCTGCGCGTGGCCCCAGCGGCGATCGCCG
This sequence comes from Amaricoccus sp., assembly GCA_046348915.1. Classification (GTDB taxonomy): domain Bacteria; phylum Pseudomonadota; class Alphaproteobacteria; order Rhodobacterales; family Rhodobacteraceae; genus Amaricoccus. Next base: position 12,165 of record JAXMDH010000065.1, on the reverse strand, counting down.
CCAGGTCGAAGACCGCGCGCCGGCTTGGGTCTGCGTCGTGCGCGAGTTCGAACACCGCGTCGGAGAAGAAGGCCGGCAAGCCGGCGGCGACCCAGGCGCTGCCGGTCCAGGCGAGGAACGTCGCCTCGTCGACGACCCAGGCCTGCCAGCCGTTCCGCGGAACCAGCCGCATCCACGCGCCGTCGACCCAGTAAGCGACGTTGAGGTCCCATCCCGCCCACGCGCCGGTGGCGCCGGTGGCGACGATGTAGCGCGCCCCGTCCGCTGGGCTCGCTGGTGGCGCGGTCAGGTGCCGGTCGAGCACGGCGAGCTGGACAAGGCCATCGAGGAGCCGCAGCGCCTCGTTGACGGTGACGTGCTTCTGCGCCTGCGCTGCCAGCAGGTAGGGCAGCAGGAGATGGGTGCTGGTGTCGGGCATGATCAGAACTCAAGCGTGACGGAGGCCCGCGCGCCCCGCCCGAAAAGGGCGGAGAGCTGGAAGATGCGGATAGTAGCGTGTCGCCGGGGCCGAGCAGCGCCCCGAGGTCGGCGAGCTGCTGGGCGGCGGTGTAGGTCACGCTGGTCGTTGAGGTCGCGAGGGTCCGCAGCACCGCCAAGCCGTTGAGGATCTCGACCTCGTAGGATTCGCGCTCCTCGGCGAGTGGCACCTCGGCGGCTGTCCAGCTATCGGCGGCGAGCGCCCGGGAACGGCGGGTCCAGGCGATCGTCAGATCGCCGGGCACGCGCGCTGTGCGCCACGGCTGCCGGACGTGCGCGATCGAGAACGACCGCAAGCCGACTCCCTCGGGAGTGAAGGCGAGCTGTCGGTAAGAGCGGTCGGCGACGGGCTTCGACGCGGGGCCGAAGCGCCAGTTCGCCTCCAGCCCGAGCGCCGCTTCCGGGATTGGCAGCGGCGCCAGCGCTTCGTCGAGCACGACGACCCGCGCGCCCGCCGGCGCCGGGCTGCCGATCGCGCCCTCGGTGCCGCGCTGGCCGCGCAGCAGCCGCGTCAGCCGGTAGCGCCCCGGCGCGATCAGCTCGTCGACGCCGGCCTGCAACACCTCCCAGACGCCGGGGCTCGCCTCGACCGCCAGCGCGTTGGCGCCCGCGAAGAGCGCGAGGTCGGTGACGCTGGCGAGCGTGCCATAAGCAAGATCGACGATCGCGACGTTGCCAAGATCGAACCGCGAGACAGGTCCCGCGTGCAGGGGCGAGACCAGCCGCCCGATCCGCGCGGGCCGTCCTAGAGTCGTCGCCGGGGCGAAGCCATCGTCGCCCGGACTGGTCCAGGCGGCGATGCGTCCCGGCCAGGGCACGGCGTGCACCGCCGCCAGCGGCTGGTGCGCGGGCGTGCTCTCGCGGAGCTGCGGCAGGTCGAGGATGGCGACCGCCGGCGGCCCGTAGACTACCGGCTTCGACACCCGTGGGGTGCGGTCGGAGCCGGGCGCCAGGCCATAGGCGCTGGAGTCGGTCCGCACCGCCTCGACCACCCGCGCGCCGGCGTCGGCGACGCCGGTCAGCCGCAACGCCGCGAGCCGGCCATCGTGGTCGAGCCGGACGACGTCGCCCGGGTCGAGCGCGAGCCGCGACGGCGGCAGCCGGAACGAGGCGGTCTCGCGCCCGACCCATTCCTCGAGCAGCGCCCGGCGACAGAGCCGTGCCGCGGCGCCCGCCGGGGTGGGGGTCGCGAAGGTATCCGAGGTCACCCGCAACGCCGCTCGGGTCGCACGGCGCGCCTCGACGCTCATCGCGTCGTACTCCTCGTCGGAGCGGACCAGCTGCCACTTCAGCGCCTGCGGCAGCTCGGTCTCCTGCGCCCGAATTAGCTCGATCACCTCGGCATCGGCGTCGGAGCCTGTTACGAGATCGTCGAAGCCAATGGTCGCCACCGGCCGGCGGTCGCGCGGCTGGAAACGGAGCATGCCCTCGCTCTCGACCGCGTCGAAACCGAAGTGCCGTGCCAATGGCGCGATCGAGGCGCGCGGGCTCTCGATGGCGGTGACAAGGTACCCATGCACGACGCCTGCGAGCGCCGAGACATCGATCTGAGCGTCAGGCAGACCGGCGCGGCGGCAGAGCTCGCGGACCAGGCTGCCGAGCGAGACCGAGCCGAGGCGGCCGTTGAGCCAGTGGCCGAGCCGCCAGTTGTCGGCGTCGGTCCAGACGTCGCTCCGCGCCGGGAAGGCCGGGAACGGCCGCGCGTCCCAGGTCCAGGCCGCGGTCTCTGCGGTGGCGATCATCCGTCCGCCGTACACGCCCGAGACCGGGTTGTTCGCCGGCTCGGCCCAGTAGCCGAGCGCCGCCTCGAGGAAGCGGCGTTGCACGGCGTCGTCGCGCCAGCCGCGCGAGAAGTACGGCAGGAAGCTCTCGGCCGACTTCGGATCATAGAAGACGTTCGGCTGGTTCGGCCCACGATCGACCGCCGGGCAGCCGATCTCGGTGAGGCGGATCGGCTTCGATTCCGGGATCCATGCCGTCGTCGCCCCGCTCTCGACCCCGCCCGGGCGGTTGCGGTGCAGGTTCGACCACCAATTCGGCAAGTCCTTGTAGCGGAAGACCCACGGCTTGCCGTAGGCGCCGTCGGAGATCGGCGTGCGCACCTGCGCCTCACGGTCGGCTGAACTCGCGTAGAACCAGTCGAAGCCCTCGCCGCCCTCGACGTTGGCGCGCAGGTAGTCGAGGTCGGTGATAGCGTCGAAGACTTCGGCGTCGAGATGGTCGAGCCCGTCGCGCCAGTCGGCGAGCGGCATGTAGTTGTCGATGCCGACGAAGTCGATTTCGTCGTCCGCCCAGAGCGGGTCGAGGTGGAAGAAGACGTCGCCCGATCCATCCTGCGGGTGGTGCCCGAAATACTCCGACCAGTCGGCGGCGTAGCTGATCTTCGTTCCGGCGCCGAGGACCGCGCGAACGTCCGCCGCAAGGTCGACCAGTTCACCGACCGCCGGATAGGTGGACGCCCCCGAGCGCACCTGGGTGATCCCGCGCAGCTCCGAGCCGATCAGGAAGGCGTCGACCCCGCCGGCCGCGGCGCAGAGATGCGCATAGTGCAGGATCATCCGACGCAGACCCCAGTCGTCGGGATCGCCGTCCCAGGTCACCAGCTCGCCGTCGATGTCGAAGTCCGCCGGCTGCGCCGAGCCGAAGAAGGCATCAACCTGACTGCCCGCGGCGGCGCTCTTGTCCGGGCTGCCGGCGTAGCCCGCCGCCGGCGAGCAGGTGATCCGCCCCCGCCAGGGATAGGTCGGCTGGCCGGTCGAAGCGGCGTGGTCCGAGTAAGGGTCCGGCAGCGTGTTGTCCGCCGCCACGTCCATCAGGATGAACGGATAGAAAGTCACACGGTAGCCGCGGGCCTTCAGCTCCTGGATCGCCTGGATCACGGCGCCGTCTGCCGCCGTAAGCCGGGCGGCCCTCGGCGTCGCAACTGACGAGATGGGCCGAGCCGCGGGCGACTCCGTCGACCGACCAGTTCTCCGGCGTCGTGCTCTTGGCGCTGACCTTGACGCCCGGCCGGATGCGGCAATGGCCGGCGCGCAGGTCGTCGCCGAACCAGGCGACGACGAGCGAGACCGACTCGACCTTGGGCGCGCAGGCCTCCAGCCGGTCGAGGGCAACCGCGAGATCGGCGGCGTCCGGCTCGGCGTTGACGTTCTCGGCCGCGGTCTCGCCGTTGCCGTCCTCACGCCGGACGATGTCGGTGGCATAGGGCGGCCGGAAGCGGTCGGTGGTGCGGGTGAGGAACGCCTTGATATGCGATACCTCGGCCTTGCCGATGGCGTCGAGCTCGGCGATCTCGATGATCCAGACGCCCTGCATGTGCATGGCGGCGTCCTTCGAGCCGAGGTCCGGCAGCTCGTCGGTGAACCATTCCTCGCCGGCGAGGATCTTCAGCGCGGTCGACTTCCGCGCCCCCTGCGGACCTTCGAGGACAAGCATGTGATCGGCCTTGACGCCCGGCCGGAAGATGCGGGCCACCGCCGAGATCAGCCAGAGCGCGCCGACGCTGCGGTTGAAGGCCGTGTCCTCGGCGCCGAGATAGCGGCAACCCAGGTCTCGATCCGCGGCACGCCGTCCCAGGCGAGCGCGTCCAGATGGTCGCGGACCGGGTGCACGGTAATTTCGCGGGCGACGGCGCCGACGCTGCGGCTGACGATCATTGGCGCGACGTTCAGCTCCCGCCGCTGCAGCCACTCGGCCGCGCGGACGTCGTCGCCGTCGGTCCAGGGGCGGGTCGCCGGCCCGCCGGGAGCATCCCACGGCAAAGGGCGTCGGACGACGATCTCCTGACGGAACGCGTCGAAGACGATGGCCCCGGCGAAGGCCTCGTCCGAGGTGAGCGCGGTGATGACGTTCGCCTCGTTGCGCTCGGGCTGCCCGGAGAGGTCCAGCCGCAGCCGCTGCGACCACGCAGGGCGGATCACGCGATGCGAGAGATCACCGGTGGCGTTGAGCCGGCGCCGGAGCTCGGCGATCTGCTTGTCGAGCACCGCCATCGGGATGCCGGTGCCGGTTTTGATCCGGGCCAGCACCTGCCGCTCCGGCAGCGGATCGAGTCGAGCCAAGACCAGTCTGCCGAGCAGCGCGCCGAGCGCGGCCGCGTCGGGCGGATTGGTCAGGGCCTCGGCCGCGGCCTCCAACTCGGTCGAGAGGGCGAACGCCGCCGGCGACTGAAGGTTCGATGGCGGCCGCGATATCCACCCTCTGGGGTTCAGCCTCCCGACCTGAGGCAGGTGCGTAGTCGGCGGCTACAGCGCCGCGCATCAGGTCGTCGCTGAAATCGTCGCCGTGCAGTGGCGCCCCGCCGTCGTTCGGAATACCGGCTGCAGTGAGGCGCTCTGCGAGCCGGGCGGCGGCGGCATGTCCGGCCTCGCCGGCGTCGGCGAAGACCGCGACGCGCCGCACGCCGGCCGGCCACTGCCAGCGGGCGAGGTTGTCGGCCGATAGGGCCGACCAAGTCGGCACGCCGAAGATCGCCTGCGCCGCGAGCGCGGTTTCGATGCCCTCGGCAATGCCGAGATGCCCATCGTCGCCCATCGGCAAGAGCTGCACCGCACCGTCGGCGACGGAGCCCAGCATCTTCTTTCCCGCCGGCGACTTGCCGGAGCCATCGTCGAGCAGGAAGGTCCGGTGGATGCCACCGACCACGGTGCCGTCGACGCGCCGCGGGATGGCGACCATGCCCGGCCAGCCGCGCCCGCCGTCATAGTCGGTGAGGTCGGGATGGTAGAGCAGGTCCGGCAAGCCCGGTCCGAGAGCCCGCGGGCGTGCAGATAGGTCTCTGCCGGGTTACCAGCGAGCGGCCGGCAGCCATCGAGGATGCGGCGCACCTCGAGCGTGTGATCCGGCTTTGGCCGCGGCGCCGGCGGCGGCGACGCCCTCCTGGCCCTCGAGGTAGGCGTACTCGACGGTGTCGATCGCCGCCGGGCTGGCGACGAGGAACCACGGCACGGCGCCGCTCGCCGGATCGAGCCGCGGCTCGGCGATGACCGCGAGGCTGCGGATAGACGACGGCACCACGTCGGCCGCCTTCGCCGGCACGATGTTCTGGGCGAGGAGCTGCTCGGCGGCGAGCTCCAGCGCGCTCGGCACCACGAGGTACGACGGCCGGACGTTCAGCAGCGTCTTGCCGTCGAGCCCACGCTGCTGCGCCATGGCGGTGCGTGCCTTGGCAAGGCCGGCGACGTCGAGCGCCGCCCCGGCGCCGGCGAGGTTCTTGTGGCTGGCATGGAACAGCGTCGTGCCGTCGGCCATCGCCGGGTTCGACGTGAAGATGCCCCAGACGACGTCGCTTTCGAGCGTTGCCGCCGAGGTGCCGAAGAGCGCCGGGAGGTCCACCCGGAAGGCCAGCCCATCAGCGCCTCGACGAACAGCGGGTTCAAGCTCCGGCGCGCTTCGGAGGTATCGCTCCCAGCCGGCGGCGTCGCCAGGACCTGGCGGCCAAGCAGGCCGTTCACCGGCGTGTTCGCGAGGCTCGTCGCGCCGTCCTTGCGGTCCCGCGCCGTCGGCGTCATCCACATCGCCTCCCGCTCCGGCATTGACCCCACCGCCGGCGTCCAGTCCCGCGCCATCCGGTCGAGGCCCTTCTCGTGCTTCCGCTCGCCGCCGCGGCTCCGGAAGCTGTCGGTCTGCGGCGTCGGCCAGATCGACACCGCATCGCAGAGCGTCACCCCGTCGTGGTGGCTCCCCGTCCCGCCAGTCCGGCCGCTGGTGCGGTTCCGGGTCCCCTTGCTGTCGCCGGCGAGCGGGGTCGGCCAGCAGGCGTCCGGGGTCGGCCTCCGGGTCGCCGTCGCGGGCGGCGAGGACGAAGAGCCGCTCGCGCCGGTGTGGCGCGCCGACTTCCGCCGCCGTGAAGAGGCCTGCCGCAAGCCGGTAGCCCAGGCCGACCAGGTCTCCGGCGACCTCGGGAAAGCCGAGGCGGAGATGATGGGCGACGTTCTCCAGAAAGACGAAGGGCGGCGCGACCTCGCCGACGATGCGGGCGACGTGGGGCCAGAGATGGCGGGGGTCGGCCGCCGCCAGCCGCCGGCCGGCGACCGAGAACGGCTGGCACGGATAGCCCGCAAGCACGATGTCCACGCCGCCGCGCCAAGGGCCGCCGTCGAAGCCGGCAACGTCGTCCCAGACAGGCGCGTGATCCAAGGCCGCGTCCTCCATCCGGGCCACGAGCAGGGCCGCGGCGAAGGCTTCCCGCTCGACGTAGCCCACAGTGCGGTACCCGGGACAGGCGAGGACGAGCCCGAGGTCGAGCCCGCCGACGCCGGCGCAGAGCGAGAGCCCGAGCAAAGCGTCGCCGTCGCCCCCCGGCAGGACGCCGGCGGCATGTAGAGCCATGTCATCCACGGGGATCCTCAGCCGGTGGCGGGAAACAGCCGGCAGGCGCCGTTCGCGGCCTCGATCCGCTCGACGAGGATCGCGGCGCGCAGGTCCTTCGAGCGTGGCCGGTAGGTGCCGCGCCAGGCGGCGTCGATGCCGATGTTGCGAGCGACGTTGGTGCTGTCGGCGCTGGCGAGCGGCAGCTCGGTGAAGATCGCCGGGTTCAGCATCCGGAGCCCGTGCAGCTTGCAGGCCGGATAGCCGTCGTCGTCGCAGATCGCCGCCAGCGCCTCCCGCGCCCGGGCGAGGAACGGCCTCGGCCGCGACACGTCGCAGGCGCCGCTCGAGCCGATGGCGACGCGCGGCCATTCGTCGGCGAGCCGGATCAGCCGCTCGACGCTCTCGTTGATGTGCCAGACCACCGCACCCTCGGCCCGAGCGAACGGCCACTTGGCGGCGAGCGCATCGTTCTCCGCTTCGCTGCCGTCAATGACGTCGGGCACGACGGCGAAGTCGAAGCCGGGATGTCGCCGCCAGTCCGCGACCCAGCCGTAGTAGGCGGCCCAGTCGACCGGCGTGCCGGCCCGCCAGAGCGAGAAGGCGCCGTTGTCGAGCGCGAAGGACTGACAGACCTCCGCCGCCAGCGGCAGCTGCTCGGGCCGGGCGAAGGAGACGAAGGCGTGCCGACCGGTCCAGGTTCTGAGCGCCGCCGCCGCGGGCGTGATCGGCCCGCCGTGGTAGTGGATCACGATGCCGCGGCTGCCGGCCGGCGTTGCGACCGCAGCCAGAGGAACCCGGCGGCGGCGCCGACCATCCAGAGCTTGCCGACGACCTGCCCGGTGATGTGGTCGAGGCTGCCGAAGGCGAGCCAGAGGAAGAGCGCGGAGTCCGCGACCGCACCGACCACGCCGGAGGCGATGACCGCGAGCACGAGCCGCCGATGGCGGAGCGGCGTGTAGACCGCCTGGTCCAGCGCCTCGGACACCGCGAAGGCGACGAACGAGGCGAGCGCCAGCTCCGGCGGTGCGATGACGAAGGAGAGCGCCGAGCCGGCAACGACGCCGGCCGCCGCCCAGCGCGCGCCGAGGTCGCGGTGCACGAGGTCGCGCAGCACCAGCGCGATGCCGATCAGCAGCACGCCCGACGGCGCGGTCAAGCCGAAGCCGACCGGCACGAGGCACGGGCCTTGCGGCACGCAGGTCGTGCCGAAGTTGCCGATCATCCAGTTCGCCGCCGGAATGGTAGCAAGGTAGAGCAGGAGCTGGATCATCGGTCGGGTTCCGTCATTCGGAGGGCCGTGCTGGCTGGAGCAGGAGAGGCCCTCGTCGGGCGCTCGTTGCTTTTCTTTGTGTTGGGTGCCAGCCTTGGCGGCGTTGTCCGTTCCGGGCGACGAGGGGGACAGTCATGCCAAAGCTGGTGATTACTCACGAGGTCGACGACGTTGCCCACTGGCTCGCTTCGCCGAAGCGAGAAGAAGTGTTCGCCGGCGTGGCCACGAACATCACGACGTTCGTCCACCCGAATGAAGCCAACCGCGTCGCGCTCGCGCTGGAGGTCGCCGACATGGCAGCCTTCGAGAAGGTCATTGCCAGCGAGGCAGGCGCGGCCGCCATGAAGTACGACGGCGTCCGTCCGCAAACCCTGGCCGTCTACGTCGAAGGCTGATCCGGAGCGGCGGGCGGCAGCGTGCGGCATTGCACGTCGGCGAAGCTCTCGCCCGAGCCGTCGAGTACCGCCGTCTTGCCGGTGAACCGCTGCCAGCGCTCGACGGCCACGTCGACGTAGGCGGGATTGAGCTCGACTCCGAGGCAGACGCGGCCGGTGGTCTCGGCAGTGATCAGCGTCGTGCCCGATCCCATGAACGGCTCGTAGACCGCCTGGCCGCGCGAGCTGTTGTTGAGGATCGGCCGCCGCATGCACTCGACCGGCTTCTGGGTGCCGTGGACCGTGTCGGCGTCCTGATCCCCCGACGAGCTCTGCCAGAGCGTCGTCTGCTTGCGATCCCCGGCCCAGTGTCCCTTGCCGGTCGTCTTCACGGCGTACCAGCACGGCTCGTGCTGCCAGTGATAATCGCCGCGGCTGAGCACCAGCCGCTCCTTCGCCCAGATGATCTGCGAGCGGATGGCGAAGCCGGCGGCAACGAGGCTCTCGGCGACGGTCGCGGCGTGCAGCGCGCGTGCCAGACATAGGCGACGTCGCCGGGGAAGAGCGCCCAGGCCTCGCGCCAGTCAGCGCGATCGTCGTTCAGGACCTTGCCGATGCGGCGGGTCGATGCCGCTCCGGCCTTGTTACGCCAGGACGGGTCGTACTCGACCCCGTAGGGCGGATCGCTGACCATCAGCAGCGGGGTCACGGCGTTCAGCACCCGCTCGACGTCGGTAGCCACCGTGCTATCGCCGCAGAGCAGCGGGTGCGGCCCGGGCAACCAGAGGTCGCCGGGTCGGCTGATCGGATCGGCTGGGGTCTCCGGGACCTCATCCTCACCCGCGTTGCCGCCGTCCGCGTCGCCGTCGCCGGCGAGCAGCGCGTCGAGTTCGGCATCGGAGAAGCCGACGACCGACAGGTCGAAATCGTCGGCCAGCAGCTCCTGCAGCTCGCCGCCGAGCAGGGCCTCGTCCCAGGCGCCGAGCTCGGTCAGCTTGTTGTCGGCGATGCGATAGGCTCGCCGCTGCGCCTCCGTCAGGTGGTCGAGGACGATCACCGGCGCGTCAATCAGCCCGAGGTGGGTCGCGGCCAGGATGCGCCCATGCCCGGCGATCACCTCGCCGTCGCCGGCGACGAGCACCGGCACCGTCCAGCCGAACTGCGCCATCGACGCCGCGATCTTCGCGACCTGGTCGTCCCCGTGCGTCTTGGCGTTCCGCGCGTAGGGCTTCAGCCGCTCGAGCGGCCAGCGCTCGATGCGCTCCGGAGCGAAGCTCAGGGTCATGGTCGGCACCTTGGCGGAAGGGGCGGGTGGATTCCGGGGGTGGACTCCGAGCTGGATTCCACTGGGCCCGCGTGGACTCCTACAGGGGTCCAGCGGAATCCACCCCCGGATGGGGGTAAGTCTTTGTCTTGGCGGCAGGATCTACCCGGCCGGGGTGGATTCCCGGGCCGGGTGGACTCCCAAAAAATCGCGGCTGTCGCTAGCGAACTGGCGCGCTTGGCCCCCCGGCATAGGATGCAGGCCGGGAAGGGCCCAGAAATCAGTGGGTTGAGCGCCAATCTTCAGGTCGAGCTCGGGAGGCGGCGCCCGTTTCGCTCGCGCCTCTCCCGATCATGCCGAGAACCTGGGGCAATCCCGCGAAAAGTGAATCCCTCTCGATGTCTCAACTGGCGATGTCTCACAAAGGTGATTCTACTTGACTCGCTCTTCCTGCGCGCCAAGCAGCGGAGATGGTCGATCCCCCGCGCCCAACGCGGACATTCCGGAACGGGACGGGGTTCAAGCCACTATGAAGATCGAGACTAGAACAGTGTCTTGCTAAGTTGCATATTCACTGGATCAAAGGGGGCGCACCATGCGGGTTTACATTACTGGATCCTGCAAAAAGGCGAGCGAAAATGAGAAAACACTTTTCGCAAAAGTATGTAGAGACATTGGGAACGAGCTACTTAAAACAAATCATTCAATAGTTGTTGGCGCAATTGGGGAAGAAACGGCCGATTACCACGTGACGGAAGCGATGCGTCAAGGAAAGAGAGGAGATGGATTAAATACAAAGATATAAATCTTACGAGCAAAAAGATAGTCCTTTGACGCGAGAGGAGTTTAAGCAAAAAGTTAGGGAGAGGTTCTCTGAAGATAAGTTTGGTCTTAAGGAAACAGATGAGGTCGGACATAACAATCAGGCGCGTTTGATATCGGGCATCGGCAAATCGGACGTAGCGCTCCTCATCCGTGGTGGAGACGGTACCCTCGCGACTGGGATAGCTTGCTTGGCTCGAGAGAGCATCCCTTTCTGCCTATACCGCATTGCGGCGGGTCGGCCGAAACCATATGGAACGTGCTGGCGCAGACATACGGCGCCTCGTACCTCAGAGACGATTTCGCAAAGCTGCTTGATGACTGGACCGACAGTCGAGCGAATCAAGCGATTTCCTTATTAAGTAGAGTCAAAGAGAAAAATCCACTTCGCCCGGAGATACCGGTGCACCAAAGCATAATATTGGCAACTGTGGTCCTTCTAATTGTGCTATGGATCTTCTTGTTCAATAATACATCGAATTACCCAGGGGATACCGCTTCGTTCTTTCTGCTATCAGGTGTCGCGACGGCATTGGGGGCATTATCTCGCGCTATTACGAGATATTATTTTGAAAGGATCACTAGGTTCTCGCTCTAGTCCAGCTTGGAAGCGTTGTAGCAACGGGCGAAACTGTGCCCTTCGACGATCCCGAGAAATTGCACCGGCTGGCGGTCACTATTAGCATCAGTGGCTTTGCAGCGGCATATCTTTTGGAAAAGTCACTGCGCAAGATGCACAATCGACTCAGCTTGGTGTTGGAGGACGAGGTGGACATGCTTGGCAAGGCTCACGCCGATCGGGCTTCTAAAAAGTGACCTCGCGGGCGGCCTCGGCATGCATTGGGTTAGGGTAGTGTTCGTTGCGCAGCGCGACCGCTCCTGGTGCGAAGCGTCGCCAAGTGTGACGACTCATCGAGTAGTGGCAACGATAAACCGCCTCCCACGCCGGTGGTGCAGCGCCCGCCCATTCAACCGCCAGACTATGACGCTGAGCGCGTACTCCCACCGCCGGTGCGCCGTCGGCCGGCTGATGCCGAACCGATAGCAGAGCTCCTTCCATCTCGCGCCTTCGGCTCGCGCCCACATGAGATGCGCGTCGTCCGGTTCGAGGAAGGTGTTCCAGGTGATCGCCTCCTCCATCCGGGTGATCGCGGCGGTGCTCGGCGGAGGTACCCGATGGATTTCGAGACCTTCGACGACGTCGCGGAGCAGCTCCCCCGCTTCATCGAAAAGTACAACAACCGGCGCCTGCACTCGGCGCTCGGATACCGTAGCCCCGCCCAGTTCGAGGAGGAGAACGCCCGGCCGCCGGTCAAAACCGCAGCCTGAAATCCGTCCGCCCCCAGGGGCCCACTCCAGCGCACCGGGCAAATATCTCCCGCCCATGCGCCTCCACGTCGTCTGGGTCCGCCGTGAACGGCACTTCGACCTTGAGGTAGGAGAACTTGACGAGGCAATCGATCCGCGTGTGTGCAGCGTCCACCCAGCGGGGCGATCGAACTGACGTGTACAACATGCAGTCCCTCTTTTTGCAGAAACCATCCTCGACTGGCCGGGAGCCCCGGATCAACCCCCCGGCGAGGCACTACACTCAACCGCCAGCCCGACAGCCACCGAGAAGTCAAACTGAACCGCGCCGGGTTTCC
>JAXMDH010000064.1:0-21338 GCA_046348915.1 Amaricoccus sp. | reverse complement strand
ACATAGGGATTGTGGGTATAGTGGGTGTAGATCAGTCCCACGTCACGCTCGTCCCAGATCAGGTGCGTACAGCGGACGATGTAGTCGACGATGTCGGTATAGATGGGATCGAATCCACGCATCGGCTGCACGCGCGGCCGGCTCTCCGGCACAAGGTCGACGAAATCGCGCCGCTCGACCTGGAGCACGCTTCCCCCGGCTGGCTCGCCACCTTCTCTTGCGCCGTCTTCCGACCGAGCCTGCTCAAGTCGCGCCATGATTCGCCCTCAACAAGGTTTCACCCGGCCATCAAGCATATTCTGGATACGTATGCAACGAGCGGATGTCCGTGGAAGACCATGAGCGTGAACGACTCACGACGAAAAGATCGCCATGGGGTAATGACGCTCGAGCCGTCCTGCCCTCCTGCTTCCATCGCAACCGCCGCGCGGCTTTCTCGCCAGCACGAAGATAGTGCCTTTCCCCGACTCCTACGTCCGGGCCTCAGAGACCCAGGCTATCGAGGACGGCGACTGTCGCCGCCTCCAGAACGCGGACTCGGGCCAACGGTGTTCGAGGCGGGCATAGTGTGCCCGAAGGCCTGCATGCTCGGCGGCGAGCATGGTGTAGTCCTCGATCCACGCCGCGATCTCCGCCTCGCGGTCGGGACCGGCGATGGCCTCCCCGGCCCTTGTCCCCATCAGGACGGCGCTTGCGAGCCCCTGAGAGGACAGCGGGTCGAAGGAAACCGCAGCTTCGCCCACGGCCAGCCAGCCATCGCCGGCGATCTGCTCCGCCGCCGCCATGTCCGCGGGGAAGGCCGCGGGCCGCGCGGCGCGCGCGCCCGGCCCGGCAATGCGCTTCATGTGGCGGGTCGCCCCCAGCGCATCGGACCAGTCGCCTGCTCCCTTCTGCCAAAGGTCGCTGTCGGTCAGCCAGGCGAGAACCCGCCGGCCACCCGGGAGCGGCGTCGAGTACCACCAGCTCTCGGCGGCCGCCTCGACGCTCGTCCCGCGCCAGCCGTCCCCGTCGTCGGCGAAGACTGCCACGTGTGCGATCTGCATGTCGGCCGCGACACGTCGAATTCCCAATCTTCGGAGGAGGGCTGCGGCGCGACCCGTGGCGTCGACGAGGAAGCGGGCGGCGACCGCGTCGCCCTCGACCTCGACCCGCCATCCCGCCCTCGCCCTCTCCACTTTCCCAAGCCGCCGGATCGCGATAACCGACGCCCCCGCGCCGACGGCCGCCGTCCTCGCAGAGTCATCGAACCGGGCGCGGTCGAGAAGCCATCCGTCGCCGAGAGGGTTGCGTAGGAAGTCGGTCTCTACCAGATCGTCGCTGCCCCACGCCGAACGGGAGCCCGTCGCCCTGACGTGGACTTCCTCGGACAGAATCCCCGCTCCGAATGCCGCGATCACGGGAGCATCCATGCCGGGCGGGAGGCTCTCCCCGGACCACCGCCGCGGCTGTCTCCACTGGTCGAGCAGGAGTGTCGCGAGACCCGCGCGCGCCGTGGCCGCGGCGACGGCGCAGCCGGCCGGCCCGCCGCCCGCAACGAGGACATCGCACCACCTCATCCGATGAAGGCTATGCCGCCGCCGTTCCGCATTCCTGCCGCGAAATCCGACGCCACCGCCACGTCGCCGTCGATCCGGATGCGCTTCACCAGCGAGCCGCCGGTCAGGGTCGCGTAGAGGAAGCCATGCGCGTCGAAGGCGAGGCCGAAAGGCTTCTCCAATCCCGCACCGAGAAGGGTCAACGGGATCGGCGTCCCGAGCAGATCGTAGCGCCTGACGGCATTGTTGAGCTGGTCGGCGAGGTAGAGCCGGTAGGACTGGTCGAAGGCCATCTGGCGCGGATTGTTGAGCCCGGTGATCCAGTGCGGGTTTAAAACCCTTCCCGTCTCTTTGTCCACCCGGGCGACCGAACCCCCGCCCCAGCTGACGAGGAGCGCACCGTCGGGCGTACAGACGACACCGACCGGCGACACGAGTCCTGCCTCGGGCGGCACCAGGACGCGAGTCTCGCCCTCCCGCGTGATTGCAGTGACCATCCCCTGCTTGTCGTAATTGGCGACGTAGAAGGTCCCAGAGCTGTCCTGAGTAATGCTCACCGGCGACTTGAACGGCCGGTCAGCGAAGAGCGTCACCTCACCCGAGGGTGTCACCTTGCGGACAAGGTCGCCACCCAAGCAGCAGACGTAGATGTTCCCGTCGAGCCCGCGGGTGATGCCTTCCGGGCGCTCGAGCGGCGCGCTGAGCGGCATCACCGTCACCCGGGCCCCCGCGTCGACGAGACGAAGGCTGTTGTCGTCGGAGTTGGAGACGACGAGCGGGAAAGCGCCGAGCTGCGGAAAGACCGCGGCGGCCGGATAGAGCTCGTCCGGCTCGCGGTCGAATCCGACGCCGGTCTCGACCTTGACGACCGCCGGAAAGGCACCGTCCGCGGGGCCCGGCCGATCCTCGACCATGCCGAGCCTGAACCAGTCGCGCGCCATGGCGGCGAGGATCGGCGGGCGGGTTGGCGCCGAAATGAAGCGCCCCCAGTCGCGCCGGCGGCCGAAGGCGGCGCGGCGCTGGTCGATCGCGCGAGCAGTGTCCATCACAATGCTGTAGTCAGCTTCGGCAAGCACGCCGTTCGGGATACGGGCCGGCCAGAACCCGGGCAGGATCGAGGATACGGCTCGTTCATAGCCGAAGCGGCAGCTCGAGGCGTCTGCATGCCATGGCACGCCCATCCACTGGGTAATACTTCCCGGCCCGAGCCTTGAGAGCGGGCCTGATCTTGCGACCGCTATAGGCGCGGTGAGCGTGTCGCCATAGTCGGTTCGGTCGATTGTCTCCGATGTCCGCGCGAGGCGCATCTCCGGCGTCCAGATCCACGCTGTCCGGATGATCCACGGACACTCGATCCCGGGATGGAAAGCCCCGCCGATGCACGAGTCGAGCGCGGCGCGGTCGAGTGCCATCGGTCGGTCCTGAAGCGAGTAGTCCTCGAGCCGCACCGGTGGCTCCGCGCCGGCGAGGATGAACCGCCCCTCCGCCCATGCCGCCAGGTGCCTGTACTGGAGCGGGGTCAGCGACAGCCACTGCCGCGGTTCGATCGCGTCGGGCGGCAGCTCGGCCTTGTCGCCATAGAGCTGCGGCTCGGCGTCGGGCGTGACTTCGCGGAAATCGGGATTGCGGAAGGTCGCGAAAATCGCTTGCCGGACCGCTGCATTCTCTTCCGACCGGTCGGCGAGCCGCGCGCGCCAATCCTCGGCAGTCCACTCGTGCGTCGCGCCAAAGCCGTATGCGACGAAGAAGCCCTCGTTGACCCACTGGAAATCGTTCAAGCGCCGGAAGATCGGCAGGACGTCGCGCTCATAGACCGTCTCCGCCGGTGCTGAGCGGACACCGGCCTCGACCAGCGCTGATTCGATTGCGTCGAAGGTGCTGACGATGCTGCTCGCCACGGCCGGCGCGTAGTTGGGCGGCGTGCAGATCAGCCAGCCCGGATCGGCTTCGATCACGCGGTCGCCGATCCGGACGGTCGCGTGGATCGGGCCGTCGCAGGTGTCGTCCGTCCAGCCGGCATTGTTCGCGAATCCGGCGAGCGGCGGCGCGCCGGGCGCGGAATAGGCCCCCCCAGCGCCGGCCAGCACCACCAGACGGCCCTCGCGGTCGGTCATCGCCTCGCCGAGCTTGATCGGCATGCCGAGGAAGGCGCCGCCGTCGAGCGGCAGCGGACCCGCCCCAGCGCCATCGAGCGCTCGCCGCGGAACCGCCACGACAAGCGAGGGGCGATCAGCGACTGCGGGGTTGCGCCGACCGGCCGCCGGGGCGCCCTCGAGATCGAAGGCGAGGTCCGCTTCGTACCAGGCGCCCTTGGCGTTGGCGACGGCCACGCGCCAAGCGATATCGGCGTCCGCCGCGGTCAGTTCGGCCACCACCCGGCCTTCGCCGTCGTAGCCGAAGATGCGGAAGCGAGCCGCCTGCCGCGCGATTGCGCCGGTGGAATCCTTAAACGGGCCGCTGACAACCGCGCCCGGCGTCTCGGGGCCGAAGTAAAAGGCATCGCGGCTGTTGCCGACGCGGGCGACACCGATCGCCGGGTGGACGGCCGCCCGCACGACCAGCTTCAGCTCCGACGCCAGGACGGACCGGGCGAAGACCCGGCCGGCAGCCATGGTCCCGACCACGGTCCCGAGCCCGGCAACGAAGTCACGGCGGGAAAGCAAATCGGTCACGACGTCCTCCTTGGGCACCTTCTGCCGATCGCGCGGCGCGCGCTTGGAGCGGCGCAAGTCTAGCGCGGAATGCCGACCCGACGAAGAAAACCGATCGTGGTCAGACCGGCTCCTTAATAGACAATAGCAGCAGCACCAGAAGGAACTATGCCCCGAGCATCGCTTCACGACACCGGGCTCGCTGTGCAACCGCGCTCGGTAGAGCGAGGCGGTCCGGGCGCCCTTTGGCCGAGCCGGCTGAGCTCTAAATCGAATCGCGGATGAACGACCCACGCTCCGATTTTGCAACTTCCGCTTGCTAGGCAGCCACCAGCAGTTGCTATCCTCCAAGGGCGATCGGACGAGGTCATCTGGCAATCGTTGCTCGCGATCAAGGTCCCCCGCGCGGCGTCGACTGTCTGTCCTCAGCTGACACCTCGATGGAGCAAAGGTGCGGTTGCCGGGTAAGTGTGCGCGATGCAGCCTGACCGACGGGCTCCCCGCCGGTATCCGTGTTGCGAGTTCGGTGCGGCGCAATCCAGAGGCCTTTGGGATGCGGGTTGGGCGTGCACGTATACCCGCACGTACCGCGTCGCTGCCCTCCCGACACCATTTCGCTTTGCGGCGAAGCAATACGGACTCCTCCAGAATCGGCTTCTGGCATCCATTCGCACCGTCGCCAGTCGTCACTGTGTCTCGCCCTGGGCGGCTTCGCCTTGGCGCAGCTCATCGCAGGCGCCGCCCAAGGGCAAGCGAGCAGCGGCAGCGCCAACCCGACGGCCCCGAACGTTGCGAACGTCAGCGCGAGGAGCAAGTACACTGTCCGGGCGCCGCTGAACGACGGGCTGACCCGCAGCCCCGGATGCGACGGACGCGACGGCCAGATCGGTGGCAAGGTTTTGGTCGCGGTCAGCGTCGGCGGCGTCGGTGGCGGGCGGCGACGCGGCTGGGTGAGCGCCGGCAACATCGGCGTGGGGCGAAATCGCGGCCGATGAGGTTAACCGAAGATCGCTGCGGCATCCAAACTCACCGCTTGCTCGCAGGGTGGGATTTTCTTGGTTGCGAGGCTATGAAGACAGACCTCACGCTGCGGTTTCGGCTCGCTACCAAATGCCGTCTCTTGAGCACCTGCTCCCCGAACCTGTCGACTCGTGCAGGTAAGTCGCCCGAGAGTCCGGCGCGCCTGTCGACGCCACCAGAAACCAATGCGACACCCCAAGCCGGCACAATCCTATCCACCTGCTCCGAGACAGGAGTTCAAGTGTCGACCGGCTTTTGCCCCGGCGGAACCGTATTGGGCGCGTCCTCAGCCAAGGTCGACTTGCGGGTGTTGGAGTGGAGGCGGTCGGCGGTTTTGACCGCGCTCAGGTAACCAAATATGGCACCGACAGCGAGCGTGCCGAACGCCAAGACGCCGATGAGGGTCGAAGTGTCCATGTTTCCTCCTGGGTCGATATCCAGTAACTCGGCTTCCGGCTGTTCGATCCGCTGCGCCGGCTGCTCTCCCGAATGCAGGTTTTCGCGATCACCCTGCGTGTGGCGGGCCCGCAGGTCCCAACGCTGCGCAGTTTCGCGGAAACGATCAACTGGGCGCCTCGTGGAAGCGGCTTGTCGACCGCCAGCAAAGAACGCTTCCGAACGACAGACAGCCCCTCGATGGTAAGGCCGAAAAAGCGTCAGGTACCGCTTGGTGGCCCTGGATGCCGAGTCGCCGGCAGCGGCTATCCCGCGACCAGGGGGAAGGTCACCCCGATTGCCCAGGCGAAGGCCAGCGCGCTGGCGGTGGCCGCCACGGCGGGGTCGCCGGTCCGGGCGTAGCTCCAGCGGCTGATGAGGCCGTAGACGACGAAGAAGAGCATGATCACCGGCACGATGATGACGAGAAAGAAAAGCCGGCGGAAGTCGAGGGCGACCGCGATCGCCAACGAGACGAGGAAGGCAAGCTTGGACGCGGGGTAGGCCAGGCGCCCCGCGCCCGGAGCTCGGGTCGCCCACTCGTCGGCGAGGAAGTACGGGAGCGTCCCCGCAAGCATGGCGAGGACGAGGAAGAGCCGCTCCCGGCCCGGTACGAAGGACGTCACGAAGGTGTCGATCGGCCAGACCAAACCGACGAAGCCGTAGCTGATCACGGCTGCCGTCGCGACGGCGAGGGCGGCGCGCGCACGGCGCGCGGGAAGTCGTTCGCGCACGGGGCGCCGCGCTAGGAGGAGGCAGAGCGCCGTCAGCGCGCCGTAGAGCGCGAAGTGAGCGGCGAGATAGTCCCCGACCAGCACCGGCAGGAAATGCGTGGGCAGGAATCGCAGCAGCAGCGGGGCGGCGAACATGGGGACGAAGAGCGTCGGCCACAGTCGGCTCCACCGGAGCGACGCGCCGATCGGGGGCGCCGCGACCGTCGGCAGCAACCGCGACAGTGGCCGGGCGAGCGCGACCACGCCGGCGAAGAGCAGCAGAATCCAAAGTCCGCGTGGCTCGAGAATCGGCGCTTCCGCGCGCTCGATCCCGAAGGCCGCATCGAACCAGCCGACGGCCTCCTGCATGCTGGCCCGACTGAAGAGGACGCCGACGTGTTCGACGTGCGGGCTGAAGGCGATCCGCCGCGCACTTCCGTCCGCGGGCGTGCCATAGGTGACGCTCGGCGCGGCCGGGGCCGGTGCCACGGAGAGCCCGACAACCCGCAGCGCCTCGCGCTTCAGCATCCCCTCCCAGCCGCCGACGATCACGAGGAGGTTGCGCGGCGCGTGGGCGGTCACCGCCGGCGAGAACATCGAGACGGCGACCGTCGCCGCCACGTCCGGCGTCGCCTCCGCAAAGCGCACAACGACGTCCGACGCCATCGAGTGCCCGAGCACCGCAAGCCGGCCGTCGCCGAGCCGTCGGGCGAAGCCGGCGACCTCCGCGGTCTCGTCGACGAGCTTGCGCGTGGCGCCCGAAGTGTCGGTGACGCTGCCGGTCAGCGGCTCGGGATTGCGCCCGTGCCCAGCAAGGTCGAAGGTGACCGCGACATAGCCGTTGCGGGCGAGGGTGATCGCGAAGGACTGCATCAGCTGCTGCGAGCCGGCGAACCCGTGCGCGATGACCACAGCGGGGCCCGGCGGGCCGGCCGCCGGCCGGAACACCGTTGCCGGAATCTCGCCCACCGTCACCCGCTCGATCGCGAGGTCTGCCGTCGCGGCGCGTAGGTTCCAGACCGAGGCGCCGATGGCTACGAGCGCCACCGCCGCCAACAGCGCGTCGGACAGCCGTCGGAACAGCGATGGTTGCATCCCGCTCCCTACCGCAGGGCGTAGAGCCCGACATCGATCGCGCCGGTGCGGAAGCCGGCCTCGCAGTAGCTGAAGTAGTACTCCCAGAGTCGGCGGAACTCCGGCGTAAAGCCAAGTGGGCGGACCTCGGGCCAGGCAGCGTGGAAACGGGCCCGCCAGGCCGCGAGCGTCAGGGCGTAGCTCGACCCGAACGTCTGGACCGTGGCGATCTCGAAGCCCGCGCGTCGCGCCTCGCTCGCGAGGATCGACTTCGTCGGCAGCATGCCGCCGGGAAAGATGTAGCTCTGGATGAAGTCGGCGCCGTTGCGGTAGGCGTCGAACCGCGCCTCGTCGATGGTGATGACCTGCAGCACCGCCGTGCCACCCCGCCGCAGGCGCGCCCGCAACGCTGCGAAATAGTCCGGCCAGTAGCGCTCGCCGACGGCCTCGAGCATTTCGATCGAGACGACGCGGTCGAAGCTGCCGTCAACGTCGCGGTAGTCCTGCAGCCGGAACTCCGGCCCTTGCTCCGCCGCCGCGAGCGCCCGCGCAAAGGCGAGTTGCTCGGTCGAAAGGGTGATCGCCGTCACCTTCGCCCCCGATCGCGCGATCCGACGGGCGAGCGTTCCCCAACCGCAGCCGATCTCGAGCACGTCTTCGCCGCCCTGAAGCTCGAGAAGGTCGACGACGCGGGCGAGCTTCGTCTCCTGCGCCTCGGCCAGCGATCGGGTCGGCCGGTCGTAGAGCGCCGACGAATAGATCATGCCCGGGTCGAGCCAGCGCCGGTAGAACTCGTTGCCGAGGTCGTAGTGGAACGCGATGTTGCGCCGGCTTCCGGCCTTCGAGTTCGGCCGCAAGAGGTGGCGCAGCCGGCTGAGCGCCCGGACCGCTAGGGGCGCCGCGATCTTCGGGTCGAGGCTGGCAGCGTTCTCGGCGGCGAGCTCGATCAGTGTCGTAAGGTCACGCGAGGACCAGTCGCCGTCGATGTAGGCTTCGGCGAAACCGAGGTCGCCGCCGATAGCGAGCCGGCGTAGCGCGCGCCAGCGGTGAAGCGTCACGGCCGCCTCGCGCCCGGGGCGGACGCCGCGATGGACGACACGTTCGCCGCTGGGCAGATTCACGGTCAGACTACCCGCCTCGAAGCCGCGAAGCGCGCGGCGCAGGAGGCACTCGCCCAGACCCAGCGACCGGGCAGGCCGGATGCCCTCGCCGTCGGGGCTGCTGGTGCTCATGCTGCCGGCCTGTCGATCCCGGCGGCGTCGGCCACGAGCGTGACCGCACGTTCCGGCGCAGGCGGCCGTTCGGTGAGGGGCACGCCCTTGATCCAGAGCCGCAGCGCCTCCCAATGGATCCCGCCCGTCACCTTGAGCGTGAGGAGCGGGACCGTGAGGAAGACGCGCAGGAGTTGCCGGTCGCCGAATGGCCTTCGGTCGCCGGCGAAGGAGGCCGTCAGCAGCAGGCCCGCCCGGTCGTGCTCGGCGATGGCGACCGTCGTGCGCTCGTCCGGCAGCGCGACGCTGAAGTCGTAGCGCATCTCCATCGCCAGGAACGGCGAGACGTAGAGCTCCTTGCGGCAGGTCTGCCGGACCCGGCCGCCAGCGCCGCCGGAAACCGGGATCAGATAGCCGTGACGCTCGCCGAAGGTGTTGCTGACTTCGTAGAGGATAGCACCGAGTGTGCCGTCTGAGCGGTGGCAGAAGTAGACGCTGATTGGGTTGAAGACGTAACCGAGCACCCGGGGCATCGTCAGCAGCCGGATCGAGGAGGCGGCGGCATCCAGCCCGCCAGCGCGAAGGTGGCGCTCGACCTGCTGGCGCAGCGGCGTATCGCTGCCATCGCCATGGTCGCGGTCGTGGAAGGCAAGAAGGTTGAAGCGGTTCCGCGAGAAGAGGTGGCTCGCCTCGGCGAGCCGGTCGATCTCGTCGAGGTCGAGTAGCAGCATGAAGATCCGGTAGCGCAGTCGGTGGGCACGCGGCCGCATCCGCCGGTGCAGGACCTGGCCGACGTATATGGCGGACCCGCTCACGAGGCGAGAGCCCGGCCGCGGGAAGCAGGTGTCATCACGATCCGGCCCGACTCGTCCGGCACCGTCCACGGCCGGCGCACCCCGCCGAGCGCCTCCGCCACCGCGAGGCCGGCCTGCAGGGCGTCTTCGTGGAAGCCGGCACCAAAGTAGGAGCCGCAGAACCAGGTGTTGCGCGCCCCCTGCAGCGACCAGAGCTGCTGCTGTGCCGCGAGCGCGGCGGCGTCGAAGCGCGGATGCGTGTAGGTGCCGCTCCAGAAGACCCCTTCCGGCTCGCGGGCGGGGTTAAGCGAGACGAAGCGCGGGGTGCCCTCGGGAATGCCCTGCAGCCGGTTCATCCAGTAGGTCAGCGACGGCGGCTGCCGGGCGTCCTGCGCCGACGCAAGGTAGTTCCAGCTAGACCAGACCCTGCGCCGCCGCGGCATCAGCCGCGCGTCTGCGTGCAGCACCGCCCGGTTGGCGGTGTAGCGGACGGCCCCGAGGAGCCGCGTCTCGTCCCTGGAGGGGTCTGCGAGCAGCGCGAGCGCCTCGTCGGCATGAGCCGCTATGACGGCGTGATGAAAGCGCTGGGGCTCGGCGCCGGATATCGCGACCTCGACGCCGTCGCCGCGGCGTCGCACCGAGCGGACCCGGCGGGAAGTGTGGAGGCGATTTCCGATCGATCGCGCGAGGCGCTCGATGTACGCCCAACTACCGCCAACGACGGTCTGCCAGATCGGCCGGCCGCTCAGCTTTAGCAGGCCGTGGTTGTTGCAGAAGCGAACGAAGGACGCGGCGGGATAGTCGGCGATCTCGGCCGCGGGCGTCGACCAGACCGCCGCTGCCATTGGGTAGAGGTGGTCGTCGCGGAAGGCAGGTCCGTAGCCGCGCGAGCGCAGGTACTCGCCGAGGGTGATCCCACCGAGGCCGGCGACCTCGCGCGGGGCCTCGCGGTAGAAGCGGGCGAGGTCGCGCAGCATCGACCAGAACCGCAGCCGAACCATATTGCCCGGCTGCGCGACGAGGGCGCCGAGGTCGCTGCCGTATTCGCGGCGCCCTCCGTCGAGCGACACTGCGAAAGACATCTCGGTCGGCCGGACCGGCACGCCGAGATGACGAAACAGCGCCACGAGGTTCGGATATGTCGCTTCGTTGTAGACAATGAAACCGGTGTCGACCGCGACCCCGCCGGCGTCGACGGTGTGGCTGTGCCCGCCGATGCGGCCTTCCGCCTCGAAGAGGGTGACGCGATGCTTCCGTGCCAGCAGCCACGCGGCGGAGAGCCCGGCGATGCCGCTGCCGATCACCGCGACCTCCAGCCGCCGGGACGCCCCGTGACGGCGCGAGGATGGACTTGCCGTATCCCAATCCAGGGCATGATCATCCATGGTAGACCTCGCGGGCGCGCTTGCGGGACGGCCGCAGGGCGCCGAGGGGCATGGAGGTGACGTGGCAATAGCGCTGGCGCTCGGGACGCTCGCGATCTTCCTCGCGGTCGCGATGGCGGGCGCCTGGCTCATCGTCGACCGCTCCGGCCGCTCGGGCTGGGCGGACACGACCTGGTCGCTTGCCGTCGGCGTTGGCGGGGTCGCGGCGGCGCTGGCGCCGATCTCGACCGGGACGACAGCCCGACAGCTCGTGGTGGCGGCGCTCGTCGCCGTTTGGTCGCTGCGCCTCAGCGGCCACATCGCCGCCCGCACCCGCAGCGGCGGCGAGGATCCGCGCTACCAGGCGCTGAAGGAGGAGTGGGGGCAGGATCGCCGCAAGCAGCTCTTCTGGTTCCTCCAGATACAGGCGGCCGCCGCCTTCCTCCTTGTCGTCACCATCCTGGTTGCCGCCCACAATCCGGCGCCCTGGCCGCAGGCCGGGGACATCATCGGGATGGTCATCGCCGTCGCCGCGGTCCTCGGCGAGACGGTCGCCGACCGGCAGCTCGCCCGGTTCCGCGAGAACCCCGCCAACCAGGGCAAGGTCTGCGACGTCGGCCTCTGGGGTCAGTCGCGCCACCCGAACTACTTCTTCGAATGGCTCGGCTGGGTCGCCTATGCGGTCATCGCGATCGACATCGCCGGCGGCTACCCCTGGGGCTGGCTGGCGCTCGCCGGGCCGATCTTCGTGTACTGGCTCCTCGTCCATGTCTCTGGTATTCCGCCGCTCGAAGCGCACATGCTGCGATCGCGCGGCGACGCCTTCCGGGCCTATCAGGCGCGGGTGAGCGCGTTCTGGCCCCTGCCCGGCCGCTGACCCATGACCGGCGAGGCCTTCCTGCGACATGTTCGGGCCTATGCCAGCAGCCCCGATTCGCGCGTCGCCGCGGGAAACGCGGTTGCGCTCCTCGTCGCGGCCAACCAGCCGCTCTACCCGCTCTATGTTGCCTGGGTCGCCGGCAACGGGTGGCCCGCAGTCTGGACCTTCCTCTCCACCCCGCTCTTCCTTGCCGTCCCGGGCGTGGCGCAAAGGAACTCGCTCGCCGGGCGGACGATGCTCCCGCTGGCCGGCATCGCCAACACCGTCCTCGCCGCTTGGGCGCTCGGCGTCGCCTCGGGGGTCGAAGCCTTCCTCGCCCCCTGCGTCGTCCTCGCGGGTCTGCTGTTCCGCCCCACGGAGCGCCGCGTCGCCCTCGCGCTGATCGGGGTCGCGCTCGCCGCCTTCCTGGTGCTGCACGACCAGTATGGCACGCCGCGGCATCCCTACTCGGCCGAAGACTACGCCGCGCTCCTCCGCCTGAACGCGATCAGCGCGGGCGGCCTGCTCGCGTTCATCGGCCTGACCTTTTCCGCTGCGGAACGCCGCGCGTGAGGCCATCCGTCAGCTCCGCAGGATCGCCGCGGCGATCGCGTAGGCGAGGGCCGCCGAGACACCGGTGGCGAACGTCCCCCAGGCGAGATCGACGAAGCTGACGAGCGAAGACCACCCCTTGATCGTCGCGAGGTTGGTGAAGTCGTAGGTGCCATAGGCGAAGAAGCCGAACAGTGCGCCGTAGAGCAGCGCCGTGTGCCAGCGGCCCGAAACGGCCGCGGGCTGCACCGCAAAGATCAAGATCCCAATGACGTAGAGCAGGTAGAAAACCGCCGCCGGAGCAAGCCGGAAGTGCTCGAGCATCAGATCGCCCAGCTCCGGCCGGTAGAGCCGCGGTCCGGCGAGGGTCAACCACACCGCGTCCATGCCGAGAAAGAGGACCGCGGTCACCAGGTACGCCAGAAGGTAGAACCCCATCAACCGACCCTCCTCGCGTCCGGCACCTCGGCCGCGAAACCGCGAATGGCAGCGGCGGCCTCGATGGGGCGTTCCTCGTGCAGCAGGTGTCCGAGGCCGTGAAACGTCTCGACGCGGCCTTCGGCGACCTGCCGCGCAGCGGCTTTGGAGGTCGCGGGCGGAACGGCGAGGTCCGCGTCACCCACCAGGAACAGCACCCGCGACCGCACCTCCGGCAGCTCGGCGACGAGCGGCGCCACGTCCCACTGCGTCATCATCGCCACGGTCGCCGCGACATGCCGACGATCGGACAGGAGCCGGCAGTAGTAGTCGACGCCACGCCGGTCGAGGCGGCTGCCGGTTCCCGAGATCAGGAGCCGGATCAGCGTATGCGAGGACGCCATCCACGAAAAGCCGACCGCCGGGAGCGGCGTGCGGGCCGCCATCATGGTCAGCCGCGACAGGAGGTCGCTCGACGGCCGGTGAAGGTTCCCGAAGGCGCCGTTTATCGCTACGACCGTCTCCGGCGCCCGCGGCAGGTCCAGGGCCAACCGCAGCGCGATCGCAGCGCCCGCCGAGTGTCCGACGATAACATCGGGCGTGATTCCCTCCGCGGCCAGCAGCTCGGCGATATCGGCTGCCATCGCGTCGAGTCCGCAGCGGCCAGTGTCGGCCACCTCGGTGAACCCCTGGCCCGGCAGGTCGATCGCGACGACCCG
Source organism: Amaricoccus sp. (assembly GCA_046348915.1). Classification (GTDB taxonomy): domain Bacteria; phylum Pseudomonadota; class Alphaproteobacteria; order Rhodobacterales; family Rhodobacteraceae; genus Amaricoccus. The sequence continues at coordinate 7,994 of JAXMDH010000064.1, read as the reverse complement.
GTGGTCGCGCGCGAGGTCCGGCAGCACGCTCCGCCAGGAGTGCGTGGAGGCGCCGGCCCCATGCAGCATCAGGACGCAGGGCCCGCGGCCCGCGTCCTGCAGGTGCCAGCGGTGGCTGCCGGTCCGGACGAACCGGCTGTGGCGCGCGTTCGGCCAGAACGACCTGCAGTCCTCCCAGATCATGCGCAAGCCCCCAGCGCCACGCCGACCGCGCCCGAGATGCCGCGCGCGTCGGCCCGTGGCAGCGCGATGCATGCGGCACCCATCGAACGGGCGAGTTCGCGGAGCTGCGGCTCGGCCCGGAGGCCGAGGTCGATCATCACCGCTGGGACCTGGCGCGCCCGGAGCGCGCGCGCCACCACCGTCGCGTCCTCGCCGGCCGCGACCCGGCCGGGCCGTCCGTCGAGGGCGATGTTCGCCCGACCGTCGGTGAGGACCGCGAGCCCCGGCGACATCCCCCGGCCGCGCGCCGCCTCCGCTAGCCGCAGCGCGGCGCGGAGCCCGTGCGCCAGCGGGGTCGCGCCCCCGCCCGGCAAGGCCGCCAGTCGCCGGCGCACCTGCACAAGCGACCGGGTCGGCGGCAGCAGGAGCTGGGCGTCCTGCCCGCGGAAAGCGACGAGCGCCGCATGATCGCGCCGGACGTAGGCTTCGCTCAGCAGGATCTCGACGGCACCCTTGGCCTCGGCCAGCCGCGCGTGCGCCGCAGACCCGCTGGCGTCGACGGCAAAGATCAGCAGCCGGTCACTGCGCTCCTCGAAGCGGCGCAGGCGCACGTCCTCCATCCGGACGATCACGCACGCCCGCGGACGCGCCAGCGCAGCTCGCCGCGCCGCCTGCCACGGCGCCGCGGCGCGCAGGGTCGCCGCTATGTCGACGCGGCCCGCGGCCGGCTTGCCGCGCCGGGCCGGCAGCGGCCGACCTCGCCGGTTGCCGCGGCGTGCGCCGCCCGAGCCGCTGCCGGCGCCGGCCGTCGCCTTGCCCGCCAGTTGGTCGAGGAGCCCCGGGGCAGCGTCGTCCGCGCCGCGTCGAGCAGCCGATCGTGCAGCCGCTCGGCCCCGAGGCGCCGGGCTCGCCCTCCGCCGACGGCGCCGGCTCGGTGCCCGGGGCTCGCACGCATCCTCGGGCAGGACCCGCGCCCGCGGGCCAAGGACGAGGGCCGCCGCCGTCCGAAGGTCGTCCTCCTCGATCGCCGCTCGGCCCGCGAGCGCGGCCGCGGCGCGCGCAACGCGCAGCGCGAGCCCGGGCGCGCGCAGACTGCAGGTGCCGAGCCGCGCCGCAAGCGTCGTCAGCGCTGCCAGCGACGCGCCATCCGCTGCCACCGCCCCGAGGCCCGCGCGCGCCGCGGCGATCCGCGGCCCGTCCGCGCCGGCGCCATTGCTTTCGGCGAGCGTGAGGCCGTCGAGGTCGAGATGCGCGGCCAGCCGGTCGGCCAGGGCCTCCGGCAAGGTCTCGTCGGGCTCGGCGCCCTCATCGAGCGCCACCAGGCTGTGCCCCGCCTCGATCAGCCGCACCATGCGCGCCGCGAATCCCGGCGCCGCCCGTTCCGCCATCGGCAGCACCAAGACTGCCGCGGGTTCCCCGAGCAGCCCCCGCGTCCGCACCGCCGTCCCGGAGGCGAGCGTCGCGGCGAGGTCGAGGCCGCCGAAGAGCACCTCGTCCGGAGTGGACGGACCGAGCCGACAGCATGCCCGCGGCGCCATCGCCCCAGAGAGCGCCCCGGTGAACCGGTCGCGGACCGGACCGGCGCGCGCTCGCAGCCGGATGCCCCCGAGACCCGGATCGACTGCCAGGAGGTCAATCGCTGCGCGCGCCAGCGTCCAAGCGGCGACGGTCAAGCGAAGACCTGCTCGACCGTGCGCCCGACCCGCGCGGTCGAGCCCGACTCGTCCAGCGGGTCGCGCCGCAGCCGGTGACGGAGTGCGCTCGGCGCCAGCACGCGCAGGTGCGCCCGTCGGACCTCCCCGGCCCCCTCGAAGGCGGCGAGCGCCCGACCCGCGCGGAGCAGCGTCAATTCCCCGCGCAGCCCATCCGAGCCCAGCGCCACGCAGAGCTCGGCGCAGTCGCGCAGCGCCGCGTCGGGCGTCCCGACTTCCGCCAGCCGCTCGCGCGCTGCGACAATACTCTTGCGCAACCGCGCCTCGGCTGGCGCCCAGCGCCTCATGAAGCCATCGTGGTCGCACTCAAAGGCGTCGCGGCGGCGGATCACCTCGATGCGGTCCTCGATGCGGGTCGGCGAGGCGACCTCCACCGACAGCCCGAACCGGTCGAGAAGCTGCGGCCGCAGCTCGCCCTCCTCCGGGTTGCCCGAGCCAACCAGCACGAATTCCGCCGCGTGGCGGATCGACAGCCCCTCGCGCTCGACCACGTTCTCGCCCGAGGCCGCGACGTCGAGCAGCAGGTCGACGATATGGTCCTCGAGCAGGTTTACCTCGTCGATGTAGAGATACCCGCGGTTCGCCCGCGCCAAGAGCCCCGGCTCGAACGCTTTCTCGCCCCGAGTCAGCGCGCGCTCGATGTCGAGGGCGCCCACGACCCGGTCCTCGGTCACGCCGAGCGGCAGGTCGACGACCGGCGCCGGTCGCGCCACGATCCGCCGCGACCGCACCTCCGCCCAGCCCGGGCATTCCTCCGCTCGCTCGCTGTTAACCGGGCAACCCTCCACCGCCCTAATCTTCGGCAAGAGCGCCGCCAGCGCCCGCACCGCGGTGGACTTGCCGGTGCCCCGGTCGCCGAAGATCAGCACGCCGCCGATCCTGGGATCGATCGCGGTCAGGATCAGCGCCCGCCGCATCTCCTCCTGACCCACGATCGCGGCGAAGGGGAACGGCGCCCTCATGCCAGGCGCCGGTCCATCAGCCGCAACCCGCCCCAAGTGCCCGCCTCGCCGACGACGCGGAACCGGGCGTAGAGCTCCTCGGCGAACCAGCCGCCCTCGCGCACGGCCCGTATCGCCCGGGCGTGCGGCCCGTCGCGCCGGGCGAAGGCCGCCATGCTCGCCTCGTCCGGCCAGATCGAGAAGGTGACCTGATGGAGCCACGGCACCTCGCCGACGCCGATCTTGAAGAGGACGTTGGGGTCGTCGCCGATCCGGCGGCTGATCTTCGGCACCCGGCTCCAGAAGCGCGCCAAGCGACTCGGTCGTACTGTTGCGCGAGTCAGCGCGGCCAGCGGCCCCCCTTCTGCAGCCTTTGCCGGAACGAACGGCGCCACGCCGCTCCAGGCGCCACGCGCCGTAATCGGGACCAGGAAGATGGTCCATGCCTCGCGGGCGCGGGCGCGATATCGACGGAACGGCTGCGCGCCCGAAACCTGCGCCCACGCCTGCTCGCCGTCGCTCCATGCGGCGAGGATCGCGTAGATTGCCGTATTCGGGATCGGCGTGAACCCTTCTCCTGTGCCGCTGCCGAGCAGCTTCCAGAACTCGATGCCCTCCGCGCGGGCGAGGCTGCGGCGGGCGAACAGCATCTGCGAGAAAGCCCAGAGCCGGGCGCCGACCCCTTCGAACCGATGCAAGCTCAGGGTGACTGTCTGCGCCTGGGTGCTTCGGCTTGGCAGACCAGCGGGCAACGGCATGGGTAGAATCCTCGCGACGCTCGGACGAACGCTAGACCGAAACGCGGGCGTTGTAAATCTGACAAGGCGATCGTAGTGTCAGTCCATGTTTACACGCGCGCACTTCCCGAGTGTGTCCGCCAAACCCGGCGCGCGACCGCCCGCGGTGGTCGTCGGTGCCGGTCTCGGCGGCCTCGCGGCGGCAATGCGGCTCGGGGCCAAGGGCTACCGGGTCACCGTTGTCGATCGCCTCGACACGCCGGGAGGTCGGGCGAGCGCGGTTCACCGGCGCGGCTTCCGCTTCGACCTCGGACCCACCATCGTCACGGTCCCGCAGCTTTTCCGCGACCTGTGGGCAGCCTGCGGCCGCAACTTCGACGCCGACGTCGACCTCCGCCCGCTCGATCCTTTCTACCAGATTCGCTTCGCCGACGGCTCGGCCTTCGCCGCCCGGGCGCGGGCCGATGACATGCGCGCCGAGGTTGCGCGCCTCTCCCCTGCCGACCTCGATGGCTACGAGCGCTTCCTCGCCGAGAGTGCCGTCCGCTACCGCTTCGGCTTCGAGGATCTCGGCCGCCGCCCCATGCACCGGCTCGCCGACCTCGTGCGCGTGCTTCCCACCTTCGCCCGCCTGCGCGCCGACCGCTCGGTTCATGCCCACGTCGCCCGGCGCGTGCGCGACCCCCGCCTGCGGATGGCGCTGTCGTTCCACCCGCTGTTTATCGGCGGCGACCCGTTCCGCGTCACCTCGATCTACATTCTCGTCTCCCACCTCGAGCGGGCTTTCGGCGTCCACTACGCGATGGGCGGCGTCGGCGCGATCGCCCGGGCGATGGCCGACGTCATCACGGAGCAAGGCGGCGAGGTGCGCCTCGGCGAGGAAGTCGCCGAGATCGGTGTCCGCAACGGCGCTGTGACCGGGGTCCGCACGGCGAGCGGCGGCGAGCTGCGCGCCTCGGTCGTGGTCTCGAACTCCGACCCCGCCCATACCTACGGCGCGCTGCTCGGCTCCCTGCGCAAGCGTCGCTGGACACCGCGCCGCCTCGACCGCTCGCGTTGGTCGATGGGCCTTTTCGTCTGGTACTTCGGCACCCGTGGCACCCGCGCGCTCTGGCCGAGCGTTGGCCACCACACTATCCTGAGTGGACAGCGCTACGAAGGACTGGTGCGCGACGTCTTCAACGGCCGCCTTACCGACGACATGAGCCTCTACGTCCACCGCCCGACCGTCACGGATCCAACCGCCGCGCCCGCGGGCGGCGACGCCTTTTACGCCTTGGTCCCGGTTCCGCATCTCGGACACCCCGAGGCTCCGGACTGGGACGCCCTCGCCGAGCCCTTTCGTCGCCGCGTCGCGGCGGTGCTCGAGGAGAGCCTGCTCCCCGGTCTGCAAGAGACTGTCGCCGAGAGCCTGGTCTTCACCCCAAGCGACTTCCGCGACCGATACCACAGCCGCCACGGCTGCGGCTTCTCCATCGAGCCGCGCATCCTGCAGAGCGCCTTCTTCCGCCCGCACAACGTTTCCGAGGAAGTGCGCGGCCTCTATCTCGCCGGCGCCGGCACGCATCCGGGCGCCGGTCTTCCCGGCGTCGTGGCCTCTGCCGAGGTCATCGCGCGCTTGGTCCCCGATGCCCGCCACGTGGTCGCCGCATGATCGCCGAGGCCGACCTCGCCCATTGCCGCGCGGCGATCCGCCAGGGCTCGCGTTCGTTCCACGCCGCCTCGTTGCTGCTCCCCCGCCGCGTCCGCGACCCCGCCCTGGCCCTCTACGCCTTTTGCCGCCACGCCGACGACGCCGTCGACGACCGCACCGCATCACCCGGCCGGGTCGATGCCCTGGCCGCGCGCCTCGACCGCGCCTACGCTGGCCGGCCGCGCAACGACCCGGTCGAGCGCGCCTTCGCGGCGCTGGTCGGAGACCATGCCCTGCCACGCGCTCTGCCCGATGCCCTGCTCGAAGGCTTTGCCTGGGACGAGGCCGGACGGCGATGCCACTCCCTCTCCGATCTGCGCGCCTATGCCGCACGGGTCGCGGCCTCGGTCGGCACGATGATGAGCCTGCTGATGGGCGCCCGCGACCGCAACGCGCTCGCCCGCGCCTGCGACCTCGGAGTGGCAATGCAACTCACCAACGTGGCCCGCGACGTCGGCGAGGACGCTGCCGCGGGCCGGCTCTACCTGCCGCTTGCCTGGCTCGACGAAGCCGGCCTCGATCCCGATGCCTTCCTCGCCGCGCCCCGCCCCGATCCCCGTCTCGCCGCGGTCGTGCACCGCCTGCTCGCCGTCGCCCGACCGCTTTACCGCCGCGGCGAGGCAGGCGCCGCAGCCCTTCCGGTCGCCTGCCGCCCCGGCATCATGGCGGCCAGCCGGATCTATGCCGGCATCGGCCGCGACATCGCCGCGGCGGGCTACGATCCGGTCACGCGCCGCGCCCGCACCTCGACCGCCGAAAAGATCGTCCTGGTTGCCGTCGCAGCCGCCCGTGCTGCCGCGGTCGGCGTCGTGCCCCGCCCGGCGGCCCTGGCCGCGCCGCCGCTCCCCGAGACGGCCTTCCTGGTCGACGCCGTCGCGACGGCTCCCGCGCCCGCCTGGGGCGGCGGCCGCACCGGTGCCGTGGTCTCGATCCTCGCACAGCTCGAGGCGCGCGACCGCGACCGTCGCCTCGGCACGGCCTGAGCGCGATGGACTGGCCCGTCCTCCTCGTCTTCCTCGCCGCCAGCTTCACCGCTGCAAGCAATGGCCAGGGCTTCCCGCCCGACGCCTGGTACGCGACGCTTCGCAAGCCCAGCTGGACCCCGCCGAACTGGCTCTTCCCGATCGCGTGGACCGTCCTCTACATTGCCATCGCCGTCGCCGCCGCCCGCGTAGCGCCGCTCCCGGGCAGCGCCCTCGCCGTCGCCTTCTGGGCGCTGCAGATCACCCTCAACAGCATCTGGACACCGCTCTTTTTCGGCCGCCACCGGCTCGGCGCGGCCGCCGTTGTCCTGGGCCTGCTGTGGCTGGCAGTCGCGGCGACCATGCTCACTTTCTTCCGTCTCGACCCGCTGGCGGGCTGGCTTTTCGTCCCCTACATCGTCTGGGTCAGCTTCGCCTTCGCGCTCAACTTCGCGGTCTGGCGGTTGAACCGCGCCTGATCGCTTGCGCCGCAGGGGGAAGGTATCTGTCCGCACGCGGACAAATACCTAATACATTGCTTTTAAAGGGAAAACGGCTTGCGCGTTAGTGCGGCGTTAGGGATTTCGCACCCACGGGGCGGCATCATCGACGATCTCGCGAAGCCTCCATGACATGGCTACCGCCACCGCCGCCGGCGCGGCACCTTCAGCGCCAGCATCGGCTTCAGCCACGGCGAGGCGAAGCGGTCGAGATCGAGCGCCTCGTGCACGCCCACCGCCGTCTGCCCCGCCACGGTGGTGCGGGTCGCCGAACGGCAGTAGAATGGCGCGTCCAGCATTCCGTGAACCTGCACCGCCTCCGTGCCGGGGTCGCCGCGCGTCTCCCGCCTCACCGCCCAGCGCGACCGCGGCAGCCGCAGCCTGGCCGGCGGGTCGAAAGCATCCATGCCACCTGCCGAGTCGAACCGCAGCGCCGTCGAGAGCGCCGTACCGTCCCGCCGCTCCGCGTCGTAGAAGCACACCGCGCCGTCCCCGAGCGGTCGCCGCGACCATGTCCATCGCCGGAAGTCGGATTCCAGCGCCCGGGTGCCGAAGTTCGCATCGAAGTACCCGCTGCCGCGCCACCGCCACCCCGGCCGGTCGAAATCGACCTCGATCGCCGCAACCGGCGCGTACGGCCGCCAGACATGACTCCCGTTCGGGTGCAGCGCGACTGCCTTGCCGGCGATCGCCGCCGGATGCACCCGCACGATCCCGCGGACCCGGTCGCAATGCGGAACCGATATCTCGTCGACGGTGATCGTCAGCGTCGTTCCGTCCCACTCCATCCGGCTCGGCCCGACCTCGAGCGCATCAGCGCTCGTCCGCAGGGCGCCTTCGCCGCGGTCGGTCATCGTCCATCGCCCGCCGCGTCCGTAGAGCGCCACGTTGATGCAGCAATGGTCGGCCGGGTTCCGCCGCCCGCTCCAGGCATACCAGGGCGAGAAGACCGACCCTATGAAGCCGATGACCGAGACGGCCCGCTCGCCGTCCGCCGAAAGGCCGTCGACGTACCACCAGGCATAGCCGTCCGGCGGGACCGCGACGTCGAAGCGAGGTCCGCCAGGACCGCGTCCGCCGCCAGCCCGCCCGAGAGCACGGCCATCGGCAGCCCCGGACCCGGATGTACCCCCCCGCCCGCCAGGTAGAGGCCCGGAATCGCGCTCCGCGCCGTCGGCCGGCGGAAAGCCGCGTCGAGCCCGTGCGGGCTCCGGCCGTAGAGCGACCCGCCCGAACCGGGGAAGAGCGCCGCGAAGTCCGTCGGCGTCGTCAACCCCGGCCGCTCCG
>JAXMDH010000063.1:0-23630 GCA_046348915.1 Amaricoccus sp. | reverse complement strand
GGGCTGGCGGCGCTGAACGACGCCCGCGGCAAGCTGGCGGCGACCCTCGGCACCGACGCCCCGGCGGGCGAGCCGGGCCCCGACGATCCGTCCCTGACCATGCTGGCGCGCGGCAGCGAGAACCTGACCGCGCTGGCCGCGACGCTGGCCGGGCCGCAGCCGGCCGCCGACCCGCCGCCGCCGGCCCCGGGCACGCTGCGCTGGCCGGTCGCGGGCAGCGTCGTCCAGCGCTACGACGAACCGGACGCGGCCGGCGTGAAGGAGCCGGGGATCGTCGTCGCCGCGCCGCCCTTCACGCTCGTCACCGCACCGGCGGACGCGACCGTGCGCTACGCGGGACCCTTTCTCGAGTACGGCGCGGTGCTGGTGCTGGAGACCGATCCTGCGACGATGGTCGTGCTCGCCGGGCTCGGCCGGCTCCGGGTCGCGACGGGTACCGTGGTGCATCGCGGCGATCTGCTGGGGCTTCTAGGCGGAAGGGCGCTCGACGTTGAAGAATATGTGATGCAGGCCCCCACAGATACTGGCGCAGGAAACCGGGAAACTCTTTATATAGAGGTTCGCCACGGCCGGTCGCCGGTGGACCCGGAGCCATTGTTTGCCGGCGAGAACGGATAGGAAAGCTACTGAATGAACAAGATCTGGATGGCGGGGCTCGGCGGCGCCGTGGCGGGTGCGGTGGTCAGCACCCAGTTCGTCGCCCCGCTCCTGGCCGACGAGACCGACAAGGACAAGACGGTCTACGAGCAGCTCGACCTCTTCGGTGACGTCTTCGAGCGGATCCGCTCCTCCTACGTCGAGCCGGTCGATTCGAAGGACCTGATCGAGGCGGCGATCAACGGGATGCTGTCGCACCTCGACCCGCACTCGAGCTACATGCCGCCGGACGAGTTCGACGACATGCGCGTCCAGACCAAGGGCGAGTTCGGTGGCCTCGGCATCGAGGTGACGCAGGAGAACGGCGTCGTGAAGGTGGTCTCGCCGATCGAGGGCACCCCGGCCGACCGCGCCGGGGTCAAGCCCGGCGACTTCATCACCCAGGTGAACGGCGAGAGCGTGACCGGCCTTACGCTCAACGAGGCCGTCGACATGATGCGCGGGCCGGTCGGCTCCGACATCACGCTGACGCTGCAGCGCGAGGGCACGCCGGACCCGTTCGACGTCAAGCTCACGCGCGAGACGATCAAGGTGTCGCCCGTCAAGTCGCGCGTCGAGGACGGCGTCATCGTGCTGCGGCTGACGACCTTCAACGAGCAGACCTACCCGGAGCTCGAGAAGCAGTTCAAGGCGGACGTCGACCAGGTCGGCGGCATGGACAAGGTCACGGGCGTCGTCCTCGACCTGCGCAACAACCCGGGCGGCCTGCTGAACCAGGCGATCTCGGTGGTCGACGCCTTCCTCGATTCGGGCGAGATCGTCTCGACCCGCGGCCGCGACCCGCACGATTCCGAGCGCTACAACGCGACGCCGGGCGACGTGACGAACGGCAAGCCGATGGCGGTCGTGGTCAACGGCGGCTCGGCGAGCGCCTCGGAGATCGTCGCCGGCGCGCTCAAGGACCACCACCGCGCGGTGATCATCGGCACCCAGACCTTCGGCAAGGGCTCGGTGCAGACGATCATGCCGGTCGAGGGCGAGGGGGCGATCCGGCTGACCACGGCGCGCTACTACACTCCGTCCGGCCGCTCGATCCAGGCGCTCGGCGTCGCGCCCGACATCATCGTCGAGCAGCGGGCCCCCGAGGACGTGAAGGCGCAGCAGGACGAGACCGAGCAGCCGCAGCGCACCGAGGCCGACCTGCGCGGCTCGCTCGAGAACGACAGCCTGACGCCCGACGAGAAGAAGACCCTCGAGGCGGACCAGAAGCACAAGGAAGAGACCGCGAAGCTCCGGGCCGAGGACTACCAGCTCAGCTATGCGATCGACATCCTGCGCGGCATGTCCTACCTCGCCGCCGAGAACACCCCGGATACCGCCGCGGCCGCGCAGTGACCGAGGCGGAGATCCTGGCGCTGCCCTACCGGCCCTGCGTCGGGGTCATGCTTGTCAACCCGGCGGGGCGCGTCTTCGCCGGGCAGCGGCTCGACAACCCGGAGCCGGCCTGGCAGATGCCGCAGGGCGGCATCGACAAGGGCGAGACCCCGCGCGACGCGGCGCTGCGCGAGCTCGCCGAGGAGACCGGCATCCCCGCCTCGGCGGTCGAGGTCGTCGCCGAGGCGCCGGACTGGATCGCCTATGACCTGCCGCGCGACCTCGTGCCGCGCATCTGGAAGGGCCGCTATCGCGGCCAGCGGCAGCGCTGGTTCCTGATGCGCTTCCTCGGCGACGACGCGCAGGTCACGATCGCCACCGCGACGCCCGAGTTCCGCGAGTGGGCCTGGATCGACCCGGCCGAGCTCCCCGAGCGGATCGTGCCGTTCAAGCGCGAGGTCTACGTCCGGGTCCTCGAAGCCTTCCGCGACCACCTGGGATAGCGCGGATCGCTCGGAACCGCGGGTCCCCTATTTACACCCGCAGCCGCCGCCCGTAAGAAGCCCCGCGTGAGGGGAGGAGGGCCCGGCCGACGACCGGGAAATCCGACCTTCCGTTGCCGACGACGGCGAAAGCCGGCCGGCTGCCGGGCCCGTAGCTCAGTGGTAGAGCAGTTGACTCTTAATCAATTGGTCGAAGGTTCGAATCCTTCCGGGCTCACCAACACTCCGAATTGCCGATACACGTCAGCAGACTAGCCGCCGAAAGGAACGACGCTTTCCTGCCCGTCGGGGCATCCGCCCACGGGAGCCGTCCTGCGTTCTTTCACCTCTGCGACCGAAAGCCGGGATCTCGGGGGCCGCTGCGCCTAATCACGATAAGCCCTATCGACAAAATCGCACAGGCCGGTCTATGCTGGCCCAACGCAAGCGCCCGGAGGGAGGAGCGTTGGTGCCGAGAACCGAATCGAACGCGATCGTCCTGGGCGCGGGAGCGCCGGACTTCGTGCTGCCCGACGCCGAGGGACGCCTGTTCCGGCTGGGCGATTTCGCCGGGCGGCCGGCGCTGCTGGTTGCGTTCATCTCCAACCGCTGCCCGTTCGTCCTGCTGATCCGCGAGGCGCTGGTCCGGTTCGGGCGCGACTACGCCGCGCGCGGGGTCGCCGTCGTCGCGGTCAATTCCAACGACGCGGGCACTTATCCCGAGGAGGCGCTCGCGCGGCTCGGCGTGGAGGCGCGGGCGTCCGGCTTCGGCTTCCCCTACCTGAAGGACGCCGACCAGGCGGTGGCCAAGCGCTACGGCGCCGCCTGCACCCCCGACCTCTTCCTCTACGACGGCGACCGGCGGCTCGCGTATCACGGCCAGTTCGACGCGGCCCGCCCCGGCAACGGGACGCCCGCCACCGGCGCCGACCTGCGCGCCGCCGTCGAGGCGGTCCTCGCCGGTCAGCGGCCGTCCGATCTGCAGCAGCCGTCGGTCGGCTGCAACATCAAGTGGCTGCCCGGCAACGCGCCGTCCTGGTTCAGGGTCGCGGCGTAAGCCGATGGGCACGGTTGCGGGCATCCAGCGAAGTTCCCGCCGGCGAGAGCCGCGCGGGCTGACGGGCGACGGCGGGTCGGCTCCATCCCCGACCCGCCCACTCCCCGGCGACGAGGCGCGCGGCAAGACTCCCCATCCGCGGCCGGTCCGGCAAGCCCGGCCGCATGGCGCGTCCCGTCGCCGGGGCCTTTCTTCGACATTCCGCTGACGCTCAGCGGTCCTCGGTCAGCCGCAGGTAGGCGGCGGTGACGAAGAGGACGATCAGACCGAACAGGATGCGGCGGAAGCCCTCGGGCATCTGCAGGAGCGTCAGCAGCGTCGTCAGTACGGTCAGGATCAGCGCGCCGACGATCGTCCCGGCGTAGCCGCCGCGGCCGCCGAAGATCGAGGTGCCGCCGATCACCGCCGCCGCCACCGAGGGCAGGAGCAGGGGATCGGCGAGCGACAGCGACGGAGCCTTGATCAGCCCGACGTAGAGGAGGCCGGTGAGCGCGGCGAGGAGCGCGGTCGCGACATAGAGCGCGAGGATGACCTGCCAGTACAGGACGCCCGAGATGCGGGCGGCGCGCTCGTTGTCGCCGACGGCGTAGAGCAGGCGCCCGAAGCCGGTGCGGCGCAGGGTGAAGATCAGGAGCGCGGCCACCGGCAGGAAGAGGGCGAGGGCGTTCGGGATGCCCCAGGTCAGGCCGGTGCCGAGCCAGGCGAGGGCGTCGGGGATCCTGGTGCCGGAGGCGATGACGGTGCGCTGGTAGACCTGGAGGAAGCCGGTGCCGATCAGGCTGGTCCCGAGCGTCATGATCAGCGGGTGGACGCGGAAGACGCCGATGCCGATGCCGTTGGCGGCGCCGATCAGGAGCGCCGGCAGGAAGGCCAGCGCGTAGGCGACGGGCGCCGGCTGGGCGACGGACTGGGTCGCGACGATGAAGGCGGCCATGGTCGCGGCGGTCGAAACCGAGAGGTCGATGCCGCCGGTCAGCATCGCCAGCGTCTGGGCGCCGGCGAGCATCGCGAGGGGGATGGCGAACTTGATGGTGTTGGCTATCCAGCGCTCGTTGACGATGCCGGGGCGGAGGAGCTGCAGCACGAGGACGAGGGCGAGGAGGAGGACGAGGAGGGGCACGAGCGGGTAGTCGGCCAGGAAGCGGCGGAAGCGGCGGGCCGGCGTGGGGGTGTCGGCGAGGGTCATGGGGTCCTTCCCCGCATGGCGACGAAGGCGCCGAACATGACCACGACGACCATGATCGTGCCCTCGACGATCGACGTCACGTTGGGGTCGACGGCGAGGAGCGTCAGGTCGGTGCGGACCAGGCGCAGGATGAAGACGGCGACGATCGGACCGAGGAGGCCGCCCCTGCCGCCGCCCAGCGTGACTCCGCCGAGGACGACGGCGGCGACGCTGGCGAGGAGGTAGGGGCCGGGGATCGGGGCGCCGATGCCGGTCGAGGCGGTGAGCGACAGGCCGCCGAGCGCTGCAAAGAGGCCCGCGATCGCGTAGGCGGCCACCTTGGTGCGGGCGACGGGGACGCCGCTGCGGAAGGCGGCGAGCTCGGAGGAGCCGATGGCGTAGATCGAGAGGCCGAGCTTCGAGCGGCGGAGGGGGAGCCAGACGGCGGCGAGGAGGGCTGCGAGGAGGACGAGGGCCGTCGGGAGCCAGGCCGAGCCGAGGCTGCCGGTGAGGAGCGCCTTGAGCCAGGGAGCGGCGGCTCCGCCGGGGGCGGGGAGGACGAGGAGGGCGGCGCCCTGGTAGACGAAGAGCATCGCCAGCGTGACGACGATGTCGGGGACGCGGGTCAGGACGATCAGCAGGCCGTTGAGCGCGCCGAGGGCGAGGCCGAGGACGAGGGTCAGGAGGACGACGAGGACCGCGGCCTCGTCGGAGGCGCCCTGCATGGCGCGGGCGGCGGCGACGCTGGTCAGGGCCATCGTCGCGGCGACCGAGAGGTCGATGCCGCCGGCGATGACGACGACGGTCTGGGCGGCGACGGCGAAGGCGTAGGGCGTGGCGGCGCGGGCGAGCGAGGCGAAGTCGCCGCCGCCGTAGCCGGGCTGGATCAGGCGGGTGATCGCGAGGAGGGCGAGGAAGAGGGCGAAGAGGCCGGCGACCCAGCCCTCGCGGCGGAGGCGGCGGATCATGGCGCGCGCTCCATACGGGCGAGGCCGTAGGCGGCGCGGGTGAGGGTCGCCTCGTCGGCGAGGGCCGCCGGGAAGGCGTCGGTGACGCGGCCGGCGAAGAGGACGACGACGCGATCGGCGACGCGCTGCACCTCCTCGAGCTCGGAGGTGTAGAAGAGGATCGAGCGGCCCTGGCCGGCGAGCTCGCGTAGCAGGCGGTAGATCTCGGCCTTGGTGCGGACGTCGATGCCCCGGGTCGGGTCGAAGCAGAGGATCGTCCGGGCCTCGGCGGCGATCCAGCGGGCGATCGTCACCTTCTGCTGGTTGCCGCCGGAGAGGCGCTGCACCTCGCGCTGGGCGCGGGTGTCGATCTGCAGGCGCGCAATGGCCGCGTCGATGACGCCGCGCTCGCGGGCGACGGGGATCGGGCCCCAGGTGCGCAGCCGGGCGCTGAACGGCAGGGCGATATTCTCGCGGACCGAGCGCTGCATCAGGAGGCCCTCGGCGCGGTCGCCGGGGACGAGCGCGATGCCGGCGGCGATGGCGTCCGCGGGGTGGGCGAAGGCGGTCGGCTTCCCGTCGACCTCGACGCTGCCGGCGGTCGGGCGGACGGAGCCGGAGAGGGCGGCGAAGAGCTCGTCCTGGCCCTGGCCTTCGAGGGCGACGAGGGCGACGACTTCCCCGTCGTGCAGGTCGAAGGAGACGTCGGCGAGCTTCTGGCCGACGCCGAGCGCGCGGGCGGCCAGGCGCGGGGTGCCGGTGGGAGTGGCGGCCGCCCGCGTCTCGGCGCGGGTGCGCTCGACGCGGGCGCCGAGCATCAGCTCGACGATGCGCTCCTCGGCGCCGGGGGCGATGTCGACGACGCCGACGGTGCGGCCGTCGCGCAGCACGGTGGCGCGGTGGCAGAGGGCGGCGATCTCGAGCATGCGGTGGGAGATGAAGATCACCGACCGGCCGGCCTCGCCCTGGCGGCGGATCACGTCGAGGACGCGCTCGGCGAGGTTCGCCGGCAGCGCGGCGGTCATCTCGTCGAGGAGGAGGACGGTCGGCTCCTGGGCGAGGGCGCGGGCGAGGTCGAGGACGCGGAGGGTGGCGAGGGGGAGGTCGCGGGCGAGGTCGGCCGGGTCGAGGGTCTCGATGCCGAGCTCGCGGGTCCAGTCGAGGAAGGCGGCGGCGGGCGTGTCGGTCAGGCGGAGGTTGTCGGCGACCGAGAGGTCCGGGATCAGCGCCGGCTCCTGGTAGACCGGGACGAGGCCGGCCTTGCGGGCGAGGGCCGGGGTGCGGAGCTCGCGCGGCGCGCCGCGGACGAGGATGCGGCCGGCGGCGGGGGCGACGGCGCCGGTCAGGATCTTCACGAGCGTCGACTTGCCGGCGCCGTTCGCGCCCATCAGCGCATGCACCTCGCCGGCGCGGACGCTGAGCGAGGCGTCGCGGAGGGCGGCGACGGCGCCGTATTGCTTGGCGACGCCGGCCGCGTCGAGGACGGGGGCGTCGCTCATGCGGCCGGGGCGGGCAGCGGCCGGCACGCCCCGCCCACCCACCCGCGCGCCGGCCGCTGCCCGCGGCCTGGGGGTGCGGAAGCAAGGCAGGAAGGAGGCTCGCGACCCACCAGCCGACAATGCCCGCGGGCCTGTCCGCCGAATCCGCCGTCGCGCGGCGATGCCTGGGCCCGGGAGCGGGAGGGGTCTCTTCCAGGCATCACGCGGCGGCTCCGGCAGACAGGCCCTTCAGGCGCGGCTCCTGTCGGGCTCAGCTCTCGCCGGGGCCCTTGCAGGCGACGATCTGGTCCTTGGTGTAGGTGGTCCAGTCGGGGATCGAGATCGAGACCGGCCATTCCGGGCTGAGCGACGGGTCGGCGGCGGCCTTGAGCTTGGCCTTGCCTTCGTCGGTCACGTTCTCCCAGAGCTCGGGCTTGACCAGCACGGTGGTCGCGGCCGGCTTCTTGCCGTCGAGGATCTGCAAGGCCAGCGTCACGCCCGCCCCGCCGATCGAGCCGGGGTTGGTCACGGCCGCGCCCTGCAGCCCCTCGACGCTGTTGAGCTGGCCGACGAAGCCGGCGTTGTCGGCGCCGACGACCGGCACCATCTTGGCGCCGCTCTCCTTCAGGGCGTCGACGATCACGTTGTCGATGCCCGAGGTCCAGACGCCATCGAACGGCACGCCAGTGGCGATGAAGTCGAGGATCTGCTGCTTGCCCTGGTCCTGCTGCCAGCCGGTGAAGGTCTCCTGCGCCACCTTGATCCCCGGGTACTCGGCGAGCGCCTTCTTGAAGCCCTTGTCGCGGTCGCTGTCGGCGGAGGCGCCGGCGGCGCCGCGCATGTAGACGACGCTGCCCTTGCCGCCGAGCTGCTCGAACAGCCACTTCGCACCCAGGTAGGCGTATTCCTCCTGGTCGTTCGAGATGATGTAGGCCGAGGGCTCGGCCACCGCCTGGTCGACGGCGACGACGACGATGCCCTTGTCGGTCGCCTCCTTGACCGCGGCCGCGACGCCCTTCGGGTCGCCCGGGTTGACGACGATGGCGTTGACGCCGGCGGCGATCAGGTTGCGGATGTCCTCGGACTGGCCGGCGGCGTCGGTGTTGCGGTGGGCGATGTTCAAGGCCTTGACCTCACCGCTCGCGAGCGCCTGCGCCTTGATCGCGCAGATCATCTCCTCGCGCCAGCCGTTGCCCTGCACCGTGTTGGAGACGCCGATGGTATAGTCGGCGGCGACGGCCGGCAGCGCGAGGCCCGCCAGGGCCGCGCCGGCAAGGAATGCGTTCAGTCGCATGGGATTTACCTTTCCTCCCGGTTGTCCGGGGCGGGTCTTCCGCCCGCCCCCTTACCTTACATACGGGCGCAGCACGTCGCGGGCCAACAGGAATCCGCGCTTTACTGAATCGTCGCTCCCCTCGAAGCTGCGGTCCTCGTGCTCGATGACCACCGGCCCGTCGTAGCCGGCGCGGTAGAGCCCGGCGAAGAACCCCGGCCAGTCGACCTCGCCGAGCCCCGGCATTCGCGGCACCTGCCAGCCGATGCCCTCGCTGAGGATGCCGCGCTCGTAGAGCCCGTCCCGGTCGATCATCAGGTCCTTGGCGTGGGCGTGCAGCATCGCAGGCCCGAACTCGCGGATGAAGCGGGCCTGGTCGATCATCTGCCAGACGAGGTGCGAGGGGTCGAAGTTCATCCCGACGTCTCCGCCCCAGGCCGCGAGGATGCGTCGCCAGATCCGCGGCGAATAGGCGATGTTGTGGCCGCCCGGCCATTCGTCGTTGGAGAAGATCATCGGGCAGTTCTCGAACGCGAGCCTCACGCCCCGGTCGCGCGCATGGGCGACGATCGCTGGCCAGACCCTCTCGGCCTCGGCCCAGTTCTCGTCGACGTTGCGCGCCGCGTCGCCGCCAAGGAAGGTGTTGACGAGCGGCACCCCCATGCGGGCTGCGGCGGAGATCACGGCCTTCAGGTGGGCGACGACCGCCTCGCGGTGGGCGGGGTCGGGATGGAGCGGGTTCGGGTAATAGCCGAGCGCCGAGACCGCGAGGCCGCGCTCGGCAAGGGCGTCTACCGTCTCGCGCCCCGCCGTGGCGACGTCGATGTGGCTGGTCCCGGCATAGCGGCGGGTCGGGCCGGTGGCCTTCGGCCAGGCGGCTATCTCCAGCGCCTCGAAGCCCGCACCGGCCGCCCAGTCGGCGACCTCGAGCAGGGGCGTGTCGGGAAAGGGGGCGGTCAGGAGGCCGAGCTGCATGTCAGGAACCCAGGGTTGCGGGGAGGGCGGCAACGGCCTGCATCGGCCGCTCCGACAGAAGGCCGGAAAGCGCGGCCGTGAGGTCGCCGCGGAAGCCGGCGTTCGCGGCCAGCCCGGGGGCGAAGATGGCGTCGATGCCGAGGATCGCGGCGACCAAGGCAGCCGGATCGTCGCCGATGCGTTCCGCGATTCCTGCCACCGCGGCGGCCTGTGGGTCGTCGGCGGTCCAAAGGCGGCCGAAGCGCGGCGCGGTGCGGATCAGATACGCCATCCAGCCGGCGACGGCGACCGCCAGCAGCGGCGCCGGCTCTCCGCGCGCCAGCCGCTCGCGCGCCGGGTTCAGAAGCCGCTGGACGATCTTCTGCGAGCCGTCCGTGGCGATCTGCTGGTTGCGGTGGCGGATTGCGCGGTTGTGGAGGCGCGCCAGGCTCTGGTCGAGGTAGGCAGCGGGGTCGATCCCCGGCACCGGTGGCAGCGTCGGCAGGCTCTCGGTCGAGAGCATCCGCCGCACGAAGGCCGCGAGCAGCGGGTCCGCGACGCTATCCGAGGTGAACTCGTGGCCGGCCAGCACGCCGAGATGCGCGAGCGTCGACTGGGCGGCGTTCAGCACGCGCATCTTGAGCTGCTCGAACGGGGTCACGTCGGCGACGAAGCTCGCGCCAGCGAGGTCCCAGGGCGGGCGGCGGGCGGCGAAGCGGTCCTCGATCACCCATTGGCGGAACGGCTCGCAGACGGCGACGGCGGCGTCGCGATACCCCCAGGTGTCGGCGACCGTCGCGAGGTCGGCGGGTGTCGTCGCCGGCGAGATGCGGTCGACCATCGCGGACGGGAAGGCGGCGTTCGTCTCGATCCAGCGGGCGAGTGCGGGGCCGCGGCGCTCGGCGAGCGCCCGGACCACGTCGCCGAGGATGGCGCCGTTGGCCGGGACGTTGTCGCAGCTCATCAGCGTGACCGGCCCGGCGCCCGCCTGCATCCTGAGTTCGAGCGCGCGCACGAGGAGGCCCGGCAGGCTCGCCGGGCGTTCGGGGCGCGCCAGGTCGGCGACGATCTCGGGGCGCTCCCAATCCAGCAAGCCGTCGGCTGGGCGATGGCAGTAGGATTTTTCCGTCACCGTCATCGTCACGACGTCGATGTCGGGCGAGGCCAGGACCGCGAGCGCGGGGCCCGGATCGTCCTGGCTGTCGACGACCCGGACGATGCTGCCGACGACGCGTGCCTCGGCCGTTTCCCCCGAGCGGCGCAGGCGCGTATAGAGGCCACCCTGGGTGCCGAGCGTGCCGCCAAGCCGCGGCGGGCGGACGTTGATCCCGACGACGCCCCAGCGGCCGAACTCCGCCGCAAGCAGATCGTCGGTGAACTCGGCCTGGTGGCAGCGGTGGAAGGCGCCGACGCCGACGTGCGCCATGCCGGGGCGGAGGGCGGCCCGGTCGTAGTCGGGGCGCGCGACGTCCGGCGGCAGGCGGTCGAGGAGGGCGGGGCCGAGGGTCTCGGTCACGCCCGCGACCCCGGCACCCATTGCTCCTGGTCGATCAGCGAGCCGGTCATCGGGCCCGAGGCGTCGCTGACCAGGAAGACCGCCAGGTTCGCCACCTCCTGCGGCATCAGCAGCCGGCCGAACGGCAGCGACTTGGCGGCGCTTTCGGCCCAGCCGGGGCCGTTGCCGAGGGTCCTCGACTGCATGGCGTCCTCGCCCGGGGTCAGCGCCCAGCCGACGTTGATGCCGTTGATCCGGATGCGGTCGAACCGATGCGCGTTGGCGGCGTTCCTGGTGATCGACGCCAGCGCCGCCTTGGTGGCGGTGTAGACGGCGAGGTCGGGCTGGCCGCAATGCACGTTGGTCGAGAGGATGTTGACGACCGACCCGCCGTTCCCGCGCATGGCGGCAACCGCTTGCTGCATCAGGAAAAACGGGGCGCGGGCGTTGACGGCGAAGAGCCGCGCCCAGTCGTCGAGGCTGGCGTCGAGCAGCCCGGCGCGGTCGGTCAGCGCGGCGGCGTTGACCAGCGCGTCGATGCGGCCGAAGCGGTCGCGGCAGGCGGCGACCAGCCGCGCCGGCGCCTCCGGGTCGGCGAGGTCGGCCGCGACGAAGACCGCCGGCGTTCCGGATCGCGCGAACCGCGCGGCGGCCGCCTCCCCGCGGTTGGTGTCGCGGCCGGTGACGAGCAGGCCGGCGGCGCCGCTCCGCGCCAGCGTCTCGGCCACGGCGAGGCCGATTCCCTGCGTCGCGCCGGTCACGAGCGCGACCTTCCCATCGACGCGGATCTCCAGCGCCACCTCCCCGGCAGGCTTGTCGTTTCCGGCAGCATGGGACGCCGCCGCGCGCCCGTCAATCGAGCGCCTGCACGCTTGCCCGGCGCGGCTTCGGCGTGGGAGGATGCCCGGCCATGCCCGATCTCACGCTCAGACAGGTGGAGGTCATCCGCGCGGTGATGATGACCGGGACGATCCAGGGCGCCGCCGAGTTCCTGAACGTGTCGTCGCCGGGGATCAGCCGGCTGCTCAAGCATACCGAGGAGGGCCTGGGCGTGCGGCTCTTCGAGCGCCGGGCCGGGCTCTTCGCGCCGGCGGCCGAGGCGGCGCCGGTCTTCGAGCAGATCCAGCAGATCCACCAGAAGATGGCCGGGTTGTCCTTCGCCCTCGACCGGCTGAAGCGCGGCACCGAATCCGAGCTCGCCTTCGCCTCGATGCCCTCGGTCGCCCAGTTCATCGCCGCCCGCGCCGTGATGCAGGTGCGCCGGCACTTCCCCGAGCTCTACATCGACCTCAACGTCCTGAAGATCGAGGAGACCGTCGAATACCTGCTGCTCGAGCGCGGCGAGTTCGTCGCCACCAGCTACCGCTTCGACCACCCCTCGCTCGGCTTTCGCAAGATCGGCACGGGCGAGCTCGTCGTCATCCTCCCCGACGGCCACCGGCTTGCCGGCGCCGCCAGCCTCTCGGTCGCCGAGATCGCCGGCGAGCCGCTGATCGGCGTCGACGCCGGCGACCCCTACGGCGAGATCACCTCCCGCCCGTTCGCCGCCGCCGGCCTGCCGCGCCGGCTCTCGGTCAAGGCGCGCTTCGCGCAGACCGTGGTCAGCCTCGTCCGCCACGGCCTCGGCGTCGCGATCATCGACGAGTTCTCGGTCGCGGGCGTCTACATGCCCGGCCTCGCGCGCGTCCCCCTGGCCGATCCGGTGCCCATCGCGCTCTACGTCGCCCAGAAGCACGGCCGCATGCTGTCGAGCTACGCCGACTATGCCATCGACCGCCTGCGCGACGAACTGCGCCGCGCGGTCTCCTCGCGCCCGTGGCGAAGATGAGCGGCCAAAGCAGGCGCGAGCCGGCGGATTAACATCAGGTTACGCGGATCGCGCAACAGGTATTTGACGTTACGCAACCGCGGCGGGATAGTGGCCGAAGAACGAAAGCGCGCCCAAGCGCGTCTCGATGGGGGAGAGGGCGCGCCGCGCCGCCGACAGCATTCCCTCCGCAGGGCCCGCCGGAGCGCGGCGCCGACGACATGGTGCGTGGCGAGGAGCCGCGCGCGCCAGACCCTCGCACCGATAGCCTACCCGCGCTTGCCTTTCCGGCGGGCCGGGCGCCTGCTCACCCATAACAAGACCCAAGGAGGATTCCCATGGCCGCCCTGGCAGAACACGAACCCGACGGACGACGGCAGTCCAGGCTGGCCGCGGCCAGCGGCTGGATCGGATCGGCGCTCGAATACTACGACTTCTTCATCTACGCGACGGCCGCCTCGCTGATCTTCCCGCAGATCTTCTTCCCGAGCGAGAACCCGAAGGTCGCGATCATCGCGTCCCTCGCGACCTACGGCGTCGGCTACGTCGCCCGCCCGATCGGCGCCTTCGTCCTCGGCCACTTCGGCGACACCCACGGCCGCAAGAACGTGCTGATCCTCTGCATGTTCCTGATGGGCTTCTCGACGCTGGCCGTCGGCCTCCTGCCGACCTACGCCTCCGTCGGCCTCCTCGCCCCCGCGCTCCTCGTCGCGCTCCGCCTCATCCAGGGCTTCGCCGTCGCCGGCGAGATCTCCGGTGCCTCCTCGATGATCCTCGAGCACGCGCCCTTCGGACGCCGCGGCTTCTTCGCCAGCTTCACGCTGCAGGGCGTGCAGGCCGGTCAGATCCTCGCGGCCGCGGTCTTCCTGCCGCTCGCCCACTTCATGCCCGACGCCGCCTTCAACAGCTGGGGCTGGCGCATCCCGTTCCTGCTCTCCTTCGTCGTCATCGTCGCGGGCTACATCATCCGCCGCGAGGTCGAGGAGACTCCGGCCTTCACCGAGGAGGCCGCCCACAAGGAAGTGCCCCGCTCGCCGGTGATCGAGGCGATCCAGACCTCGTGGCCCGACATGATCCGCGTCATCTGCATGTCGCTGATGAACACGATCCCCGTCGTCACCACCGTCTTCGGCGCCGCCTACGCCGTGCAGGCCGCCTACGGCATCGGCTTCCACAAGGACGTCTACCTCTGGATCCCCGTGCTCGGGAACATCGTCGCCTGCTTCGTCATCCCCTACGTCGGCAACCTCTCCGACAAGATCGGCCGGCGTCCCCCGGTCATCGTCGGCGCGCTCGGCGCGGGGCTGCTCTCCTTCGGCTACCTCTACGCCATCTCGATCCACTCGGTGCCGCTGGCGATCTTCATGTCGCTCCTGATGTGGGGCGTCGTCTACCAGGGCTACAACGCGGTCTTCCCGAGCTTCTACCCGGAGCTCTTCCCGACCCGGACCCGCGTGTCGTCGATGGCGATCAGCCAGAACATCGGCACCACCATCACCGCGCTGCTGCCGGTGCTCTTCGCCTCCGTCGCCCCTCCGGGAACCTTGAACGTGCCCACGATCGTCGGCGGGATCGCCTTCGCCGTCACCGCGATCGCCGCCGCCGCCGCCTGGAGCGCCCGCGAGACCTACCGCATCCACATGAACGACCTCGGCAACCCCGACGCCCAACCGGTGCCCAAGGCCGAGTACGACCGGGCGCGGGCCGCCTCGCTCGCCGCGGCCCGGGCCGCCTGACCATAGCGGGGGCGCCGGCAGGCGCCCCCGGCACGCGACCGGAGGGAACCATGATTACCGGCAAGACCAGGCTCATCGCCCACCTCGGCTACCCGACCGAGTCGTTCAGGGCGCCGATGATCTACAACCCCTACTTCGACAAGCACGGCATCGACGTGGTCGTCATGCCGATGGGGGTCCGCTCCGAGGACTTCCCCGCCTTCCTGAAGCTCGCCTTCCGCCTGTCCAACATCTGCGGCGCGCTGATCACCATGCCGCACAAGATCACCACGATGGGCCTCCTCGACGAGGCGACCGCCACCGCCCGCATCGCCGGATCGTGCAACGCGGTCCGCGTCGACGCCTCGGGCCGCCTCGTCGGCGACATGTTCGACGGCGAGGGTTTCGTCCGCGGCGTCCGCCGCAAGGGCCAGCCGATCGAGGGCGCCGCCGCCCTCGTCGTCGGCTCCGGCGGCGTCGGCTCGGCCATCGCCGCCTCGCTCGCCAGGGCCGGCGTCGCCCGCCTCGCGGTCTTCGACGCCAACACCGGCGCCATGGAGGCCCTCGCGGGCCGGCTGCGCGCCGCCTATCCGGCGCTGGTGGTGGAAACCGGCTCCAACGACCCGGCGGGCTTCGACATCGTCGTGAACGCGACGCCGCTCGGGATGAACCCCGGCGACCCGATGCCGGTCGAGATCGCGCGCATCCCGCCCACGGCCTTCGTCGGCGAGGTGGTGATGAAGCAGGAGATCACCCCCTTCCTCGCCGCCGTCCGCGACCGCGGCTGCCGCTACCAGGTGGGCAGCGACATGCTCTTCGAGCAGATCCCGGCCTACCTGGAATTCTTCGGCCTGCCGACGACCACCCCCGAGGAGCTCCGCGAGCTCAGCCCGGTCGGCCGCGCCGCGTGAGGTCCGCGATGCACGTTTCGCGGTCGAGTCCCCCAGCGCGGTGCAGCTCGCCGGCACGGTCTTCGCACGGGCACGCGGACCAGCCCCCGCGCGCGCATAATTCACCCTGCACGAGTTCCCAACCCTTCCCCTTCAACCTATCGGGCAGTGCCTGGGGGGTCGAGGGGGGGCGGCGAGCGCCCCCCTCGGGCCGCCCCGAAAGCCGCCGCGGAACGGAGAGCAAGGGAGACCCCACCAGGCCTGAAGGCCTGAGCCGCGCATGCGGCGAACGGCGCCAAAGCGCCGCGGGCCGCCTCGTACCGTCGCCGGATGATCGCCTCGCCGGTCGAAGACCTGGGGCAGGAAAGAACCGCCGACATTTACCACGCCGAAGCGGCCCGTCTTCGGCGCGAGGCTCTTCCTTGCTACCCTCGTACAGGGGCGCTTGCCGCATTTACCTTGAGTTGAAGGTAAATCGCCCGCTCCCCGGCGACCCATCCCACTTTCGCACGCCACCGTCGCCTTGCCACTTCCCGGGACACGATCCAATCCGCGCTCCGCTCGACCCCGGGTAAGAATATGGTTAAGGCGGGAGACTTTTCACTATCGAAATCAATCACTTGAGAAATGCCCGCACCCTTGCGTGCCCGGCCGCCGGAGAGCCCGATGAAGACCTCGATCGCCACCGTCTCGATCAGCGGCGACCTCGCCGAGAAGCTGGCGGCGATCGCCGCCGCCGGCTTCGAGGGGGTCGAGATCTTCGAGGCCGACCTGCTGACCTACGACGCCACCCCTGCCGAGGTCGGCCGCATGGTCCGCGACGCCGGCCTCGAGCTCAACCTCTTCCAGCCGTTCCGCGACTTCGAGGGCATGCCCGAGCCGCAGCGTTCGCGGGCCTTCGACCGGGCCGAGCGCAAGTTCGACCTGATGGGCGAGCTCGGCGCCGGCCTCATCCTCGTCTGCTCGAACACCTCGCCGGTGTCGCTCGGCGGCATCGACCGCGCCGCCGCCGACCTCGCCGAGCTCGGCGAGCGCGCGGCCGCCCGCGGCATCCGCATCGGCTTCGAGGCGCTGGCCTGGGGCCGGCACGTCAACGACCACCGCGACGCCTGGGAGATCGTCCGCCGCGCCGACCATCCGGCCGTCGGCCTCATCCTCGACAGCTTCCACACGCTGTCGCGCGGCCTCGACCCCGACTCGATCCGAGGGATCCCGGGCGACCGGATCTTCCTCGTCCAGCTCGCCGACGCGCCCGCGTTCAAGATGGACCTGCTGCAGTGGAGCCGGCACTACCGCAACATGCCCGGCGAGGGCGACCTGCCGGTCAAGGCCTTCCTCGCCGCCATCGCCGCCACCGGCTACGACGGCTGGCTCAGCCTCGAGATCTTCAACGACCAGTTCCGCGGCGGCTCGCCGCGCTCGATCTCGGTCGACGGCCACCGCTCGCTCGTCTACCTGATGGACCAGGTGCAGCGCGCCGAGCCCCTCGCCGCCCGCCTCGTCCCGCCGATGCCCGACCGCATCGCCGTCTCGGGCGTCGAGTTCGTCGAGTTCGCCGCCACCCCGGAAACCGCGCCGTCGCTCGTCCGCTTCTTCCACGGCATGGGCTTCCGCAGGGCCGGCCGCCACGTCACCAGGGACGTGACGCTCTACCGCCAGGGCGGCATCAACCTCGTCGTGAATACCGACCGCGAGGGCCTCGCGCATGCCGCCTACCTGACCCACGGCGTCGGGGTCTGCGACATCGGCCTGCGCGTCGAGGACGCCGCCGCGACGGTCGAGCGCGGCGCCGCCCTCGGCGCCCCGACCTTCGAGCAGCGCCGCGGCCCCGGCGAGCTCGCGATCCCGGCGATCCGCGGCGTCGGCGGCTCGCTGATGCATTTCATCGACCAGGGCCCGGCGCTGTCGCGGGTCTGGGAGACCGAGTTCGTCCCCGCCGAGGACGAAGTCCCGGTCGCCGACGCGGGCCTGCGATCGGTCGACCATCTCGGCCAGACCATGCCCTTCGACGAGATGCTGTCGTGGCTGCTCTTCTACACCTCGATCTTCCGCACCGAGAAGGCGCCGACCGTCGACATCATCGACCCCGCTGGCATCGTCCGCAGCCAGGCGATCGAGAGCCCCGACGGCAGCCTGCGCCTGACGCTGAACGGTGCGGAGAACACCCGCACCTTCGCCGGCCATTTCATCGCCGAGTCGTTCGGCTCGGCGGTGCAGCACCTCGCCTTCGCCACCGGCGACATCTTCGCCACCGCCGCCGCGCTCACCGCCAACGGCTTCGAGACGCTGGCGATCACCCGCAACTACTACGACGACGTCGAGGCCCGCTTCGGCCTCGACCCCGACTTCGCCGACCGGCTGCAGGAGGCGAACATCCTCTACGACCGCGACGAGCACGGCGAGTTCTTCCAGCTCTACAGCCCCAACTTCGGCGAGGGCTTCTTCTTCGAGATCGTCGAGCGCCGCGGCGGCTACCGCGGCTACGGCGCCCCCAACGCCCCCTTCCGCATCGCCGCCCAGCGCCGCCACCTGCGCCCGAAGGGCATGCCGCGGGGATAGCCTGCTACCCCATTCCGCCCTCGGCGTGTCCGCTTGTTGAGGGCACCGCCGAGCGCGCGCACCAATCCCTGTTTGGCAGGGGCCCGTTTCAAGCATTGAGGGCCGGAGGTGGGCAGGGCGTCTCGAGTTTGGCGAACCTCGACGAACCTGTGGCCCAGCCCAGCGTCAGTGGCAGGCCAGACGGCAGGATGCACGTCAACGGACGGCCGCGTTCCGCCTCCACTCCGAACAAAGCAGCAAAGGCCGCAAAGTCATCGAACCATCGATGCTCCTGAGAAAACGACTGCACTACCATCGCAGCCCGCTCCGTCTTGAAACGCTGCGCCTCAATCACCGCCGCAGCCGTCCGATGGAAGAGCTGGTATCGCAACGAGTGGGCGGGGGCCCGTAGCCCCAACAGGGCACAGATGGAACGCATGCGTTCCGCCTTGCGCGAACTGGCGCCGACCATCCATTCTCCAACGGTAGGGCCAAAAGCTTCATTGACCTTCGCCTCGACTGCCAAGGTGCAGGTCTGTTCATCGACCCGGACCAAGGCAAAGATGTCGCACTGGGTCGGTCGCCCTCCTCCCGGCAAGTCGACCTTGTGCTCCGGGATCGCCAACAAGAGCTCGACCTGCTGCCCGAGAGCACGTGCAATCTCGGCGGGTGGCCTATCGGGTACTTCCTCCCAGGCGCGGGCGGCGGCCATGGCCGAGTATCCGCTTTTCCAGTGCTTCTCCGGATCTCCGAGAAGACGACGCCAGTCGCAGGGGCCGGAGGACGGCGTGAGAATCCGAGTGATTTGTTCCTCCCTCCTGCAGGCGGCGTGGTCACCTTCCGTGCGTTGTGTATCATGGTCAGCGGCGAAGGCGACCGCCTTGCCGGAGGTCGGAGAATGTTTGACGCCCAGTCAAGCAGCGACAATCCTTTCTGTTGGAGAGAGCTCTGCAGAAGTCTTCCGGTCGTGGCCTGGGCCCCCCAATGCCCCCGGACAACGGTTGAAATCCGGTTAATGCTCGGGCCATGAATCCAGTGATTTCAATGGCTTGATCTAGGTGCTCGACCCCGAGCACCCCCGGGCAAAGCGGCGCTTCGTTCGTGGCCCGGCCTTTCGCAGAGGTCTCTTGGAAACAATCGCTTGGCTTCTTTTGCGCGATGGTCCCGCGGAGGAACCTCTATGCGCCGAGGAAGTGCCGGACGAAGGCCGAGCCCGCGACCGCGGCGCCGTAGATGAAGCCCGAGGCGACCGCGAGGCCGACGAGGCCGACGGCCGCGCCGGCCATCACCGCGAGCCCGTCGCGGCCGAGGAGGCCGACCGCCATCAGCACCAGCGCGAGCCCCGGGATGCTGTTGCCGAACGGCACCGGCAGGAAGACGACGAGCGCCAGGATCAGCCCCGCGACGCCGATCATCCGCTTCCCGATGACGCCGGTCAGCGGCAGGAGCCGCGGCCGCATCAGCCGCTCGATCCGGTGCAGCCGCGGCGCGATCCGCCCGACCAGCCGCGCGAAGTCGCTCCGCGCCAGCGACCGCCGCCGCAGCGACCCGGGCAGCCACGGCCGCTGCATCCCGAGCGCGAGCTGCGCGGTCAGCAGGATCAGCGGCGCCCCCAGCACCGCCGAGATGCCGGGCAGCGCCACCGGCAGCACGTTCGGCGCCGCAAAGAGCACGATCAGCGGCCCGTAGGCGCGCGCCGCGAAGGCGTCGATCATCTCGCCGAACGAGATCCGCTCGCCCTCGGCGGCCTCGGCCAGCGCCATGAGCACGCCGGAAATCCGCCGGCCGCCGCGCTTCGCCTGCGGCGCGGACGGGCCGGACGGCACCTCCGGCGGCAGCGAATCGGGCATCGGTCGTTCCTTTCGGAGCGCAGCCCCGCCGGCGGCGGTCACGACTGCGGCACGTCGGTGCGTTCCCAGGCCTTGTTCTGGCCGACGTCGTTCTCGTAGACGTAGCTGTCCTTCACGCCCGGCAAGGTCTGGAACTCGTGCCGCAGCGTCTCGGGGAAGATGCTCGAGTGGATGACGCCGGTGAACGGCGGCACCGGCTTGAGCACGTCGGCCTGCGCCAGCGAGCAGGTCATCTTCATCCGCTGCCCCTCCGCCTGGGCGTTGGCGATCAGCTGGTCGGCGGCGGCGCGGCTGACCTCGAGCCTCTGCGCCTCGACGAAGTAGTCGAAGCGGGCATGGTAGCGCTCGTAATAGTCGACGTAGCGCGGGGTCATCCCGTAGTGGATGTCGCCCCGCCGCGGCAGATCCGGATGGGTGAAGGTCCCCGCGGGGTCATACAGCACCTGCTGCGAGCCGTTGATCAAGAGCCCCGCGTGCTCCGAGTTCCCCGACTTCTCGTTCACCATCGAGATCAGCGTCACCGACGGCGGCTCCGGGCTCACGTAGCGCGCCCGGTCGATCTCCGCCTGGGTCGC
This sequence comes from Amaricoccus sp., assembly GCA_046348915.1. Classification (GTDB taxonomy): domain Bacteria; phylum Pseudomonadota; class Alphaproteobacteria; order Rhodobacterales; family Rhodobacteraceae; genus Amaricoccus. The sequence continues at coordinate 3,433 of JAXMDH010000063.1, read as the reverse complement.
CGGCGTATAGATCTCGCATCCGGCGAGGCACAGGGCCGCGACAGCCAGCAACAGGGCCCACGGCCCCCCGCGCGAAGGCTCAGGAATTGAAGATGGCAAGGAAGATCAGGACCGCGATCGCCGCACCGAACACGTAGACCCAGAAGCGGATGAACCCTTCGAAGGTTCGCTGGTGCTCCGCCACCGCCGCGTCCTGCCGTACCGGCTCCATCGCCTGCCTCCAACACACAACGCGCGGCTCGCTGCGGCCGCGTCCGGCCGCTTTCTAACTCGAACCGCCGGCGCTGTCAGTCACCTTTTCGACGCATCCGGCGCCGGGCCGTCCGCGGCGAGCGTCCGGCTCACCCGAGGTCGAGCGCCTGCAGCCCCGCCGCTCCGGCCGTCGCCGCCTCGCAGAGCCCGGCGACCTGCGGCAGCAGGGCATGCACGTGAAAGCTCGCGAGTGCGCCGCGCGGCCCGCCTTCGCCCTCGGCCAGCGCCGCCTTCAGCAGATAGTGCCCGCCCAGCGTCAGCGCGAAGGCGCGCAGGAACGGCACCGCCCCGGCAAAGCGGTCGTCGGGATCGGCCGCGGCCATCCAGCCGGTCGCCGCCGCCAGCCCCTGCGCCGCCGCCGCCAGCCGGGCGCCGAGGTCCCCGGCCGCCTGCCGCGCGGTTTCCTCGACCTCCTCGACCAGCCGCTGCGCCAGTGCCCCGCCGTCGGCGAGCTTGCGCCCGACGAGGTCCATCGCCTGGATGCCGTTGGTGCCCTCGTAGATCGCCGTCACCCGGACGTCGCGATAGAACTGAGCGACGCCGGTCTCCTCGACGTAGCCGGCGCCGCCGAAGACCTGCATCGCGAGCGCGCTCACCTCGCAGCCGGCGTCGGTGCCGAAGGCCTTGGCGATAGGGGTCAGGAACGCGCCCCGCGCGCGCCAACCCTCGTCGCCGGTCGCCGCCGCCATGTCGAGCGCCAGCGCGCAGTCGAGGCAGATCGCGCGCGCCACCGCCACCGTCGCCGTCATCGTCGCCAGCATCCGCCGCACGTCCGGATGCCCGGCAATGGTCGCGGTAGCCCCGGCCGGCGTCCGCCCCTGCCGCCGCTCGCCGGCATAGGCCCGCGCCGCCTGCAGCGCCGCCTCCGCCTGCGAAAGCCCCTCGACGCCGACCCCGAGCCGCGCGTTGTTCATCATCGTGAACATGGCCGCCATGCCGCCATGCTCCTCGCCGACCAGCCAGCCGGTGGCGTCGGCGAACTCCATCACGCAGGTCGGGCTGCCGTGCAGCCCCATCTTGTGCTCGAGCGACAGCGCCCGCACGTCGTTGGCTGCCCCCGGCCGCCCCTCGGCGTCCGGCAGGAACTTCGGCACCAGGAAGAGCGACAGCCCCCTCGTGCCGGGGCCGCCGTCGGGCAGCCGCGCGAGCACCAGGTGGCAGACGTTCTCCGCCATGTCGTGGTCGCCCCACGAGATGAAGATCTTCTGCCCCGTCACCCGGTAGGTCCCGTCGCCCGCTTGCTCCGCGCGCGTCCGCACGGCGCCGACGTCCGAGCCCGCCTGCGGCTCGGTCAAATTCATCGTCCCGGTCCAGGTCCCGGCCACGAGCTTCGGCAGGAAGACCGCGCGGACCTCCGGCGGAGCGTGGTGCTCGAGCGCCTCGATCTGTCCCTGCGACAGCAGCGGGCAGAGCGACAGCGCCAGGTTCGCGCCGGCGAAGATCTCGTTGACGCAGGCGAGCACGACCTGCGGCAGCCCCATCCCGCCATGCTCCGGCCGGGCGGCGAGCCCGACCCAGCCCCCCTCGGCGATCGCGCGATAGGCGTCGGCGAAGCCCGGCGTCGTGTGCACGATCCCTTTCTCCAGCCGCGCGCCCTCGAGGTCGCCCGCCCGGCGCAGCGGCGCCAGCACGTCCTCGGCCAGCCGCGCCGCTTCCCCGAGCACCGCCGCCGTCGTCGCCGTCGTCGCCTCGGCGAAGCGTCCGGTCTCGGCCAGCCGGCCGGCGCCAAGCACCCGGTCGAGGTAGAAGCGCATCTCGGCGACCGGCGCGCGGTAGCTCATGGGCGGGACCCCCGCGATTGCGGCCGCCGGGCCGCGCGGCTAGAGAGGCGCGGACTCTAGGCCGCGCTGCCCGGAGCGACAAGCGGAACGCCGATGCCCATGGGCCCCCAGAACACCGTCAGGCTGTCGGACAGTGCGCGCGGCATCTCCGCCGCGGCCGGGCTGCTGCGCGCCAGCGCGCTCGTCGCCTTCCCCACCGAGACCGTCTACGGCCTCGGCGCCGACGCTGGCAACGACCGGGCGGTGGCGGCGATCTTCGCCGCCAAGGGCCGGCCGGCGTCCAACCCGCTGATCGTCCACGTCACCGACCTCGCCGCCGCCGAGCGCCTCGCCGACTTCCCGCCCGAGGCGCGCGCGCTCGCCGCCCGCTTCTGGCCGGGCCCGCTGACGCTGGTCCTGCCGCGGCGCCCCGATGCCGGCATCGCCGAGCTCGCCACCGCCGGCCTGCCGACCGTCGCGTTGCGGGCGCCGTCGCACCCGCTGGCCCGGCGGCTCCTCGCGGCCTTCGGAGGGCCCGTCGCGGCGCCGTCGGCCAACCTTTCGGGCCGGGTCAGCGCCACGGCCGCGGAGCACGTCCTCGACGGCCTCGGCGGCCGCATCGCCGCCGTTCTCGACGGCGGCGCCTGCCCGGTCGGCGTCGAGTCGACCATCGTCGGCTTCGAGGGCGCGACCCCGACCTTGCTCCGCCCCGGGGGCATCGCGGTGGAGGCGATCGAGGCGCTGCTGGGCCGCCCGCTCGCGCCCCCCGCCTCGGCCAGGGTCACCGCGCCGGGCCAGCTCGCCTCGCACTACGCTCCGAGCGCGACGCTGCGCCTCGACGCCGCCCGGCCGGGACCGGACGAGGTCTGGCTCGGCTTCGGGTCCGGCGGCGACGGCGGGCGCCCCGGGCTAGACCTCTCGCCCGCGCGCGACCTGGCGGAGGCCGCCGCCAACCTCTTCGCCCACCTGCGCGCCGTCGACGCGCTGGCGGCCCGGGAGGGCGCCGCGCGGATCGCAGTCGCGCCGATCCCGCGCGAAGGCCTCGGGCTGGCCATCAACGACCGCCTCGCCCGGGCCGCGGCGCCGCGCGGTCCATAGGTGACGCGGGTTGATTCCTCCCGTGCCGGACGTCCCCGGCATCGTCGCTGCTGCGCCGCGCGAGGGCGTCAGGCCGGGACCGGCGCGGGTGCCAGCCAGGCGGCGAAGTCGGCCTTGGCGCGGTCGGTGTAGCCCTTGTAGCGGTCGCGACGCCCGCGCCGGCCGCCGCGGGCGTCGTCGAGCGGCGGGAAGAGCCCGAAGTTCACGTTCATCGGCTGGAACGTCCGGGCGTCCGCGCCGCCGGTGATGTGGCGGAGCAGGGCGCCGGTGGCGGTGGTGACCGGCGGCGGGTCGAGGGGCCGGCCGAGGCGCTCGGCGGCGGC
>JAXMDH010000062.1:0-23836 GCA_046348915.1 Amaricoccus sp. | reverse complement strand
CGGATGGCGGGGTCGCGCAGCGAAACCTCCTGCCCGGCGAAGGAGGCCGCGTCCTCGGTCAGCAGCCAGACGACCGCGCGAGCGGGGTCCTCGGGCGGGGCGTGGCTGGCGAAGTCCATCTGGCTGACCGCATTGATCCCGCTCGCGCGGATCGTCCGCTGCATGTCGGTGGCTACCGTGCCGGGCGACAGCGAGAAGACCCGGACGCCGCGGCCGCGGTTCTCCAGGTGGGCACAGCGGGTCAGCATGTCGGTGGCAGCCTTGGCGGCGCAATACTGGCTCCAGCCCTCGAGCGGATTGTGCGCGGCCCCCGAGCCGAGGTTCACGATCACGCCCGATCCCTGGGCGCGCATCTCGGGCAGCACCGCGCGCATGCCGAAGAAGACGCCCTTGAGGTTGATGTCGATCCCGTGCGACCAGCCGCGCGGGTCGCTGCTCGCCAGCGGACCGATCGGCTCGATGACGCCGGCGTTGTTGACGAGCGCGTCGACGCGGCCGAAGGCCTCGCGCGCGCGGGCAACGGCGGCTTGCACCTGGGTGAACTCGGCGACGTCGCAGGTCATCGCCTCGGCTTGGGCGCCGGTCTTGCGCAGCCGGGTCGCGAGCGCGGTGATCCGGTCCGCCGAGCGCGCGAGCAGAAGAAGCGCCGCACCCTCGGACGCCAGCGCTTCGGCGGTGGCGGCACCGATGCCGCGGCTGGCACCGGTAACGATCACCGACTTTCCGGCAAGCTGGGTCATAGGCGTCGCTCTCCCGGGATCCGCTTGTTTTTCCCCATGAAAGGGGCAGCTTCCCCGAAAGGCAAGGGTGAAGGAAAGCGATCGCGGCGCGAGAGTTGTTTCGTGGCGCGAAAACGCCTAGGTACCGGCGCATTCCGTTTCCGAGGTTTCCCCGATGCCCGCAATTGCTGCCGCAGCATGTGTTCCCCCCGTCGCCTCGTCCCGCGCGGGGCTGGCGTGATGACGGCCGACCTCGAGGCGCTGACCGCGCGACTGCTGGCCGCGGCTGGCGCCGCTGGGGCGGAGGCGGCGGATGCGGTGGCGGTGGCAGGCGAAAGCCTGTCGATCGAGGTGCGCAACGGCGCCCTCGAGCACGCCGGCGGCGCCGAGGCAGTCGACGTCGGCCTTCGGGTGCTGATCGGCCGCCGCCAGGCATGCGTCTCGTCGAGCGACACCCGTGACGCGACGCTCGCCGCGATGGCCGAGCGGGCGGTCGCCATGGCCCGCGAGGCGCCCGAGGACCCCTGGTGCGGCCTGGCGGAGCCGGAGCAGCTCGTGCACGGCTGGGACGTCGCGGCTCTCGAACTCGTCGATCCGGCGCCTCGCCCGACGCCTGCTGCGCTCGAAGAGGCGGCGCTCGCCGCCGAGGCTTCGGCGCGGGCGGTGCCGGGCGTCAGCAAGATCGATTCGGCCGGTGCCGGGTACGGTGCGAGCCGGATGCACATCGCTGCCAGCAACGGGTTTTCCGGAGGCTACGGCTCGACCGGCTACTCGCTGCAGGCCTCGGCGATCTGCGGCGAGGGCACCTCGATGGAGCAGGACCACTGCTACGAGAGCCGCGCCCACGCCAGCGACATGCCTACGCCGGAGGAGGTCGGCCGCCTCGCCGGCGAGCGTGCGGTCGAGCGCGCGGGCGCGAGCAAGCCGCCGACCGGCGCCTTCCCGGTGATCTACGACGAGCGCGTGGCTGCGGGGCTGATCGGGCACCTCGTGCAGGCGATCAACGGCGCGGCGGTGGCGCGGGGCTCGAGCTGGCTCAAGGACGCACTGGGCCAGCGGGTGCTGCCCGAGGGCATCGACCTGATCGAGGATCCTTTCCGGCCGCGCATCGGCGGCTCGCGGCCGTTCGACGCCGAAGGATTGCCGGTGGCGCGGCGGGCACTCGTCGAGGACGGCGTGCTCCAGGGCTGGATTCTCGACCTTGCCACCGGGCGGCAGCTCGGCTTCCCGAGCACCGGCAATGCCGGCCGCGGCACGTCGGCGCCGCCGATGCCGACCGTGGGCAACCTCGCGCTCACGCAAGGTGCGGAGGGCCGCGAGGCGCTGATGGCGCAGATGGGCACCGGGCTGCTGGTCACGTCGCTTATCGGCGCGTCGATCAACCCGACCACCGGCGATTACTCGCGCGGTGCGAGCGGTTTCTGGGTCGAGAACGGTGCAATCGTGCGGCCGGTCAACGAGTGCACCATCGCCGGCAACCTCCGGCAGATGCTGGCAACGATCCGTCCGGCCAACGACGCGCGCCGGCATCGCTCGCGGGTCGTCCCGAGTCTCCTCGTAGAGGGGCTGGTCATTGCCGGATCCTGACCTCGAGCTGCTCGAGGCCGCCGCGGCCGAGGCGGGCGCCTTTGCGCTCGGACGGGTCGGCGCGCCGGGCGAGGTGCACGAGAAGCCCGACGGGCTCGGTCCGGTCAGCGACACCGACCTCGAGGTCGACCGCATGCTGCGCGCCGCGCTGATGGCGGCGCGTCCCGGCTACGGCTGGCTGTCGGAGGAAAGCGAGGACGACTCCGCGCGGCTCGCCGCCGAGCGGGTATTCATCGTCGACCCGATCGACGGAACGCGCGCCTTCCTCGCCGGTAGGCCCGAATGGGCGCTGTCGCTGGCGATCGCCGAGGCCGGCCGGGTCGTCGCGGGCGTCGTCCATCTGCCGGCGCTCGGCCGCAGCTATGCCTCGGCGGCCGGCGCCGGGGCGATGGCGAACGGCCTGCCGATCGTCGTCGCCGACCGCGATGCGATCGACGGCGCCGAAGTGCTGGCCAACGGCAGCCAGTTCGCCCCGCGCTTCTGGCCCGGCGGTGTGCCGCGGGTCGCGCGACATTTCCGCCCGTCGCTGGCCTACCGGCTTTGCCTGGTGGCGGAGGGCCGCTTCGATGCCGCGATCACCTTCCGGGAGACCTGGGAGTGGGACGCCGCCGCTTGCGACCTCATCGTGCGCGAAGCCGGTGGCGTCGTCACCAACCGCACCGGCACCCCCCCGGCCTACAACCGTCCCGTGCCGGTGGTCGACGGCCTCGTCGCGGCCGGGCCGGCGCTGCACGCGGCGATCCGCGCGCGCATCTGACGCCACCTGCCGCGCTTCCGCGGGCCAACTACCGGCCGATCGCCCGTGCCGGTCGGCGGACGTTCGCCCGCATGGCGGGATTTTGCGGCGCGGCGTTTCGCGGTGCGGCATTGATTCCGCCGCCACCGTGGATATGGTCGGCCGAGCGAGCCCGACCGGAGGATTTTCATGCCGCAGCGCCTGCATCTCGTGTTCGGAGGCGAGCTCGTCGATCCGCAGCGCACCGAGTTCCGCGACGTCGACGCCATCGATATCGTCGGGATTTTCCCCGACTACGCCTCGGCTTACGCCGCCTGGAAGGGCAGGGCTCAGGCCACCGTGGACAACGCCCACAGCCGCTACTTCATCGCCCATCTGCATCGGCTGACCGACGAAGAGCGCGACGCCGGGCCGACGGAGGAACTCGGCTAGACGCAACGGGCGCATGCCCCAGGCTCCCTCCCGGTCGCTGCTCCTGCGCCTCTACCTCGCCGTTTCGCGGCGGGGCGGCGGCTTCGCGCGCCGCGCGCTCGAGCAACGCGAGCGCGAGGGCAAGGAGAGCGGTACCCGGCTGGGCGAGCGCATGGGTGAGGCGAGCGTCGCCCGCCCCGACGGAGAGCTCGCCTGGTTCCACGCCGCCAGCGTCGGTGAGGCGGCCTCGCTTCTCGAGATGCTGCGCCGCCTGACCCGGGCACGCCCCGGGCTCACCTGTCTCGTCACCACCGGCACGGTCACCTCGGCGGCCTTCCTTGCAGATCGCCTTCCCGAGCAGTGCATCCACCAGTTCGCGACCCTGGACGTGCTGCCCTGGGTCGAGCGCTTCCTGGACCACTGGCGCCCGGCCGTGGCGGTCTGGACCGAAAGCGAGCTCTGGCCGGCGACGCTCTGGGAGACCAGCAACCGCCGCATCCCGATGCTCTTGATCAACGCCCGCATCTCGAAGCGCAGCTTCCGCCGCTGGCGCTGGATGCGCGGACTGGGGAAAGCGCTCCTGACCCGCTTCGACCGCATCCTCGCCCAGGACGAGCTGGCCGCCGAGCAACTGACCCGGCTCGGCGCCGATCCGGCTCGGCTGACCGTCAAGGGGACGCTGAAGGAGGGCGCGGCGCCGCTGCCGCACGACGAGGCCGAGCGGCTGCGGATCACCCGCGCGCTGGCAGGACGGCCGGTCTGGCTCGCCGCCTCGACCCACGCGGGCGAGGAGGAGCTGGTGACGGCCGCCTTCATGCGCGCGCGCCTCTCGTTGCCGCTCCTCGCCCTGATCCTCGTGCCGCGCCACCCGCACCGCGGCGACGCCGTCGCCGAGATGCTGCGGGGGCGCGGCCTGCAGGTCGCCCAGCGCTCGCACGGCGAGCCGATCGAGGCCGACACCGACGTCTACCTCGCGGACACGCTCGGCGAGATGGGGCTCTGGTACCGGGTGGCCTCGGTCAGCTTCGTCGGCGGGTCGCTCGTCGACATCGGCGGCCACAACCCGTTCGAGCCGGCGCTGCTCGGCAGCGCCATCCTGTACGGCCCGCACGTGCGGAACTTCCTCGACGGCTACCGGCGGCTCGCGGCGGCGGACGCGGCGGTGCTGGTCCGGTCCGAGGTCGAGCTCGCCGACGCGCTGGTCGCCACCATGGCGCCGGACCGCGCCGCCGCCATGGCGGCCAACGCCTGGGCCGCCTGCAGCGAGGGCGCCGAGGTGACCGACGCGGTTCTGGACGCGATCGGCGGCCTGCTCGACGGCAAGGACTGATGCGCGCCCCGGCCTTCTGGTCCAACCCGCCCGACCGGCCCGGACTCCTCGCGCGCCTGCTGGCGCCGCTCGCCTGGATGTGGACCCGGGCGGCGCGGCGTCGCCTCGCCCGCGGCGTGCCGCTTCGCCTGCCGGTGCCGGTGATCTGCGTCGGCAACGTCACCGTCGGCGGCAGCGGCAAGACCCCGACCGTCATCGCGTTGGTCGAGCGGCTGCGTGCCCGCGGGATCGAGGCGCAGGTCGTGTCGCGCGGGCACGGCGGCAGCCTCGAAGGCCCGGTCCGGGTCGATCCCGGCCGGCACACGGCGGCCGAGGTCGGCGACGAGCCGCTGCTTCTCGCCGCCTTCGCTCCGGTCTGGATCGGCCGCGACCGGGCGGCGGCGGGACGCGCCGCGGCCGAGGCCGGCGCCCAGGCCGTGGTCATGGACGATGGCCTGCAGAACCCCGCGCTCGCCAAGGACCTGAGCATCGTCGTGGTCGACGCCGGCTTCGGCTTCGGCAACGGCCGGGTGATGCCGGCAGGGCCGCTGCGCGAACCGGTCGCCGAGGGACTCGCGCGGGCCGACTTGCTGCTGGTGATCGGCGATCCGGAAGCCTGCGGCCGGTTCCGGTCGGCGTGGCCGGAAGCGGCGGCGGCCCCGGTCGCCGCGGGGACGCTGGCGCCACTCCGGACCGGCATGGACTGGCGGGGCTCGAGAGTGCTCGCCTTCGCCGGCATCGGTCGGCCGGAGAAGTTCTTCGCGACGCTGCACGCGCTCGGGGCCGAAGTGATCGCTGCGCACGCCTTCGGCGACCACGCCCCCTACGACGGCCGTATCCTCGCCCGGCTGGCGGCCGACGCGCAGGGGCTCGGCGCCCAGCTGGTGACGACCGAGAAGGACGCGGCCCGGCTTCCGGCCAGTTTCCGCAGCCAGGTCCTGGTGCTGCCGGTCAGGCTGGAGCTCGACGACTGGACACGGCTGGACGCGGGGCTGGCGCGGATCGGGCTCGGAGCCTGATCGCAGAGCGCCGCCGGTCGCGCGTTCTTTACCGCATGCGACGATGGCGCGGGTTGAAGCCGCAGGGGCGTGAGCTAGCCTGAGATAGGTGAACGGAACGGTTTCGTTCACCTAATCGTGATCCGAACGAGGTTCGGCAAGGAGCTGACAATGAAGAAGATCTTTGGCGCGGCGGCGCTCGTCGGAGCGCTCGCCTTGGGTGCGACCGTGGCCAGCGCGACGTCGCCGGCGGTGGGGTCGAAGGGCGTGACCATCGGCCAGCTGCTGGCCAACGGGCAGATCTCCCAGTCGGCCGTCGAGCAGCTGATCATGCACACCGGCCTGACCATGGATGAGGCCAAGGCCGACACGCTCGACCAGGTGATCGCCAAGCGTTGGCAGAACAGCTGACCGATGCGCGTCGCCCGGGCGTATTCGCCCGGACGACGCCTGCCGGGTTCAGCTCGGCTTGGCCTCGGTGACCGAGACCGCGACCGCGCGCGTCATCGTCACCAGCACGCGCGACCCGGGTCCGCGCGACTCGGCGAAGGTGCGCAGGTTGGGCGGAACGACTGCCTGACGCGTGATCCCGTCCGGCGTCCGGAAGATCGCGAGGCCGCTGTTGCGGTCGTAGCTCACCACGGTGACGACCATGCTGTCGGTGACCGCCGCGGCGGCGCCGGGCTTCGTGCCCTCGGGCGCGCGTCCCGCGACCGCCAGCGTCGCCTTGCCGCCGGCATCGGCCGGGTCGGCCATGCTGACCGTGGTGGCCTGGTAGAACTGGATGTTGACGTGGTCGCCGGCCTTGACCTGCTCGAGGTTGCGTACCTCGGGTCCGGCGGTGACGGTGAAGACCGTGCCGTCCGCGGTGTCGCGAAGGGTCACATCGCGGGTCTTCTGGTCGATCTTCTCGACCGTCGCCGAGGCGGTCGACAGGCTCTCCTGGGTCGCGGGCTTGCTGACCCCGATCCCCATCTCGGCGCAGCCGGCGAGCAGCAGCGCCGCCGCCAGGCCCACGACATATTTCATTCGCATCGCATATCCCCCTTTGGGGCCGGCGCGAGGGTCGCCGGCGGCGCCAGTTAGCCGAGCGGCCGCGCGATGTCGAGCGACCAATCCGCGTCCCCGACGGCACCTCGCCGGGCGCGGCAAATCGGCTTTCGGCGGCCGGGCGATGTCCCTATAACACTCCGGGACACGCGAAGGAGGCCCGCCCATGTCGCTCCCACCCGCCGACGAAGCCAAGCGCGCCGCCGCGGCGCGCGCCCTCGAGCTGGTCGAGGACGGCATGACGCTCGGCCTCGGGACCGGCTCGACGGCTGGCTGGTTCGTGCGGCTCCTGGCCGACCGCATCCGCGGCTCGGAACTCGCGGTGACCTGCGTGGCCACCTCGAGCGCGACGGTCTGGCTGGCCCAGGAACTCGGCATCCCGCTCCGGAAGCTCGACGACGTCGAGCACATCGACCTGACCGTCGACGGCGCCGACGAGATCGACGACAAGCTCAACCTGATCAAAGGCGGCGGCGCCGCGCTGCTGCAGGAGAAGATCGTCGCCGCCGCCAGCGATCGGATGGTGGTGATCGCCGACGAGAGCAAGCGGGTGGCGCGGCTCGGCGCCTTCCCGCTGCCGGTCGAGATCGTGCGCTTCGGCTGGACCGTGACACGGCGGTCGGTTTCCGAACTCCTCGCCGACATGGACGTCGACGGCAGCCGGGTCGACATCCGCATGGGCAAGGACGGGCCCCTCGTCACCGACGAGGGCCACCATATCATCGACCTGCACCTCGGGCGCATCGGCGACCCCCCGGCGCTGGCGCAGGCGCTGAATGCGCTGCCGGGCGTCGTCGAGAGCGGGCTCTTCATCGGAATGGCCGGCGCGGTCGTCATCGGGCATTCCGACGGCACGGCCGAACTGATGCTGCGCGGTGGTGCACGGCACCCGAGCGCGGAAGAGATCGTCGAGCTGATGCGCAGCCAGGACGCCTGAATGCCGGCTGACTTCGACTTCGACCTCTTCGTCATCGGAGGCGGGTCGGGCGGCGTGCGCGCGGCGCGGGTGGCAGCGGAGGCCGGCGCCCGCGTCGCAGTCGCCGAAGAGTACCGCTTCGGCGGCACCTGCGTCATCCGCGGCTGCGTGCCGAAGAAGCTGATGGTCTATGCCTCGGGCTTCGCCGAGGCCTTTCGGGACGCGGCTGGCTACGGCTGGTCCGTCGAGACCCCGCGCTTCGACTGGCGCCGCTTCGTCGCCGCCAAGAACGCCGAGGTCGCTCGGCTCGAGGCGGCCTATCGCGAGCGGCTGCTGCGCGCGGGCGTGCAGCTCTTCGGGCTGCGCGCGACGGTCGCCGGCCCGCACCGCGTGCGCCTCGCCAACGGCGCCGAGTACGCGGCGAAACACCTGCTGATCGCCACCGGCGCCCGGCCCTTCGTCCCGGACTTCCCGGGCGCCGAGCTCGCTATCACCTCGAACGAGATGTTCGAGCTAGAGGCGCAGCCCGAGCGAATCCTGATCACCGGGGGCGGCTACATCGGCTGCGAGTTCGCCGGGATCATGAACGGCCTCGGGACCGAGGTGACCCAGGTCTACCGCGGCGACCAGATCCTGCGCGGCTTCGACGACGACGTGCGCGTGCACGTTGCCCGGGCCATGGGCGAGCGCGGCATCGTGCTCGAGATGCAACGCGAGATCGCCGCCATCGAGCGGGCGGGCGAGAGGCTGCGGGCGACCCTCGACAACGGCGCGACCCACCTCGTCGACCAGGTACTCGTCGCCAACGGCCGCAAACCGAATTCGGCCGGCCTCGGGCTCGAGCCGCTCGGCGTCGGCATCGCCGGCAACGGCGCCATCGCCGTAGACCGCTGGTCGCAGACCGCGGTGCCGTCGATCTACGCGGTCGGCGACGTGACCGACCGGGTGGCGCTGACGCCCGTCGCGGTCCGCGAGGGGCAGGCGTTCGCCGACACGCTGTTCGCGGGGCGGCCCACCCCGGCCGACCATGCGCTGATTCCGACCGCCGTCTTCACCCAGCCCGAGATCGCGACCGTCGGCCCGACCGAGGCCGAGGCGCAGGCCATCGGCGCGGTGGACGTCCGGACGGTGACCTTCCGGCCGTTGCTCGGCACCGTGTCGGGCCGTGCCGAGCGTATGCTGATGAAGATGGTGCTCGCGGCCGACAGCCAGCGTGTCCTCGGCCTTCACGTCGTCGGCCACGGCGCGGCGGAGATGATCCAGCTTGCGGCCGTGGCGATCCGGATGGGCGCGACCAAGGCCGACTTCGACCGCACGCTCGCCGTGCATCCGACCGCCGCGGAGGAACTCGTCACCATGAGCGGGCCTCCCTACGTCGTCGTGTGAGGCGCGGGACGTCTTGAAATCGGCCGGCGAGGCGAACACATGCCGTCGGTACCAGAAGGAGCGCGAATGCCCTACAGCAACAACGGCGGTCCCTGGGGCGGGGGAGGCAACGACAAGAAGGGCGGGGTCCGCGGCCCCTGGGGCGGAGAGAAGGGCGGCGGAGGCGATCGCGGCAGCGGTGGCCGTGGGCCGGGCAACCAGCCGCCGGTCCCCGACATCGACGAGATCGTGCGCAAGGGCCAGGAGCAGCTGAAGATCCTGATGGGCGGCGGCCGCACCGGCGGCAACCGCGGACGCGGCACGGGCGGCGGCGGCTTCCTCGGCCGGCGTGGGTTGATCGTGATCGCCCTCGCCCTCGTTGGCGTCTGGATGCTGATGTCCTTCTACACCGTTCGCCCGGAGGAGCAGTCGGTCGAACTGACCTTCGGCGAATGCCGCGGCGACTGCATCGGCGAGCCCGGCCTGAACTTCGCGCCCTGGCCGATCGTCACCCACGAGATCGTGTCGGTGACCAAGGAGAACACCGAGGACATCGGCTCCGGCACCATCCGCGGCGCGTCCGCCGGCCTGATGCTGACCGGCGACGAGAACATCGTCGACATCACCTTCCAGGTGGTCTGGAACGTGCGCGACCCGACCGAATTCCTGTTCAACCTCTCGAACCCGACTTCGACCATCCAGGCGGTCGCCGAGTCGGCGATGCGCGAGGTCGTTTCCCGCTCGCAGCTCTCGCCGATCCTCAGCCGCGACCGCGGCGTGATCAGCCAGGAGGTCAAGGAGCTGATCCAGAAGACCCTCGACGAGTACGGCTCGGGCGTGAACATCGTCCGCGTCAACTTCGACAAGGCCGACCCGCCTGCCGAGGTTATCGACTCGTTCCGCGAGGTGCAGGCGGCGCGGCAGGAGCGCTCCACGTTGCAGAACCGCGCCGATGCCTACTCGAACCAGACCCTGGCGGCGGCGCGCGGCAACGCGGCGCAGCGCCTGCAGGAGGCCGAAGGCTACCGCGCCAAGGTGGTGAACGCCGCCCAGGGCGAGGCGAGCCGCTTCAATGCGATCGAGGCCGAGTACGTCAAGGCGCCCGAGATAACCCGCAAGCGCCTCTACCTCGAGACCATGGAGAACGTGCTCGGGGACGTGCGCATGTTCCTGCTCGACACCCCCAATGGCTCGGCGCAGGGTCTCGTGCCCTACCTGCCGCTCGACCAGCTGAAGCCCGCGCCCGCGGCGCCGTCGTCCGCGGGCTCGCCGGGCGTCGGCGGTGTTGCCGCCGACGGAGTGACCAACTGATGGCCCGCATACCCATTCTCGTCGTCCTGGCGATCGCCGTCGGCTTCCTGCTGCTCAGCTCCATCTTCACCGTCGACGAGCGGCAGAAGGCGATGGTGCTGCAGTTCGGGCAGGTGAAGGCGGTCAAGGAAGACCCCGGCCTCGCCTTCAAGATCCCCTTCATCCAGAACGTCGTCTACTACGACAGCCGGATCCAGGGGCTGGACACCAACGCGCTCGAGGTGACCCCGCTCGACGACCGGCGGCTGATCGTCGACGCCTTCGCCCGCTGGCGCATCTCCGGCGTGCAGCAGTTCCGGCGTGCGGTCGGCGTCGGCGGCATGACCGCGGCGACCCAGCGGCTCGAGGCCATCCTCAACGCCAACGTGCGCGAGGTGCTGGGCTCCGTGCCGTCGCAGGCGGTGCTCTCGGCCGATCGGGTCGGGCTGATGAACCGCATCCGCGACCAGGCGATCGTCGAGGCCCGCGACCTCGGCATCGAGATCATCGACGTGCGCCTGAAGCGCGCCGACCTGCCGGAGCAGAACCTCACCGCGACCTTCGAGCGGATGAAGGCCGAGCGCGAGCGCGAGGCCGCCGACGAGCGCGCCCGCGGCAACGAGGCGGCGCAGAGGGTCAGGGCGCAGGCCGACCGCACCGCGATCGAGATCGTTTCCGAGGCCGAGCGGGACGCGCAGGTGATCCGCGGCGAGTCGGATGCCGAGCGGAACCGCATCCTTGCGGAAGCCTACGGCGCCGACCCGAATTTCTTCGCCTTCATGCGCTCGATGGACGCCTACAAGGCGGCGCTGAAGTCCGACAACACCACGATGCTGATCGAGCCCGACAGCGCGTTCTTCGACTACCTGCACTCCCCTGACCCGGCTGCGCCGGCAGCGGCGGCGACCACGGCGCCGCAGGTGCCGGCTCCGAGCGCCAGCGCCGACCTGGGCAACTGAGGCGGTGCTCGGCGCTTGTGCCCGCCGCGTGGGCGTGAGATCCTGGCGCCGGACGGGCACGAGACGAACGACGGCGGCCCGGCCGCGATGGAGGCGAAGATGAACGTGGCACCGACGAGGTTCCTGGCGGCGGTGGCGGTGCTGGCGCTGCTTGGTCTTGGCACCACGGCGCCACGCGCCGAGACCGCGCTGCCGGCCGGCGAGATCCCCGAGAGCTTCGCGGACCTCGCCGATCAGCTCAGCCCCGCCGTCGTCAACGTCACCACCACGACGACGGTGGCCGATGTCGGGGACGACATGCGGCCGGTGATCCCGCCGGGGTCGCCGTTCGAGGACTTCTTCCGCGACTTCATGGACCGCGACCAGAACGCTCCGCGCCGCGAGCAGCGCTCGAGCGCGCTGGGCTCAGGGTTCATCATCTCGCCGGACGGCTACATCGTGACGAACAACCACGTCATCGATGCCGCCGACGAGATCTCGGTCGAGCTCTATCACGGCGGCAACCTCGACGCGCAGGTGGTCGGCCGCGACACCCGCACCGACATCGCGCTCCTTAAGGTCGAGAGCAAGGATCCGCTGCCCTTCGTGAAATTCGGCGACAGCGACCACGTCCGGGTCGGCGACTGGGTGCTGGCGATCGGCAACCCGCTGGGGCAGGGGTTCTCGGTCTCGGCCGGCATCGTGTCGGCGCGCAACCGCACGCTGCAGGGCAGCTACGACGATTTCATCCAGACCGACGCCGCCATCAACCGTGGCAACTCGGGCGGCCCGCTCTTCGACATGCACGGCGGCGTCATCGGCGTGAACACCGCCATCCTGTCGCCCAACGGCGGTTCGATCGGCATCGGCTTCGCCATGTCGTCGGCGGTCGTCAGCCGCGTCGTCGACCAGTTGCGCGACTTCGGCGAGACGCGCCGCGGCTGGCTCGGCGTGCGCATCCAGAACGTCGACCAGGACATGGCCGACGCCATCGGCCTGAAGGAGGCACGCGGCGCCGCCGTCACCGACGTCCCCGAAGGCCCGGCGCAGAAGGCGGGCATGAAATCGGGCGACGTGGTGCTCAAGTTCGGCGATCAGGACATCAAGGACACCCGCGAGCTTGTCCGCATCGTCGCCGAGACCGCAGTCGGCAACAAGGTCGACGTCGTGGTGTTCCGCGACGGCAAGGAAGTCACTCTCCAGGTCGAGATCGGCCTCCTCGAGGACGATGCGACGCTCGCCTCGGCGTCGCCGGACAACCCGCAGGACACGCCGCCGCCTCCGAGCGAGCAGAGCGTTCTCGGCATGACCCTCTCGGCGGTCGATGACGGCCTGCGCCAGCGCTTCTCCCTCGACAAGGACGTGCGCGGGCTCGTCGTTACCGGGCTCGACGCCAGCTCCGACGCCTTCGCCAAGGGCGTGCGCGAGGGCGACCTGATCGCCGAGGTCGGCCAGGAGGCGGTCGCGACCCCCGACGACATGAAGAAGCGCGTCGACGCCGCCGAGGCCGCCGGCCGGAACTCGATCCTGCTCCTCGTCCGCCGGGACGGCCAGCCGCGCTTCGTGGCGCTGAACCTGTCGAACTGAGTCAGCCGTCGAGGCCGACGATCCGGTCCAGGAGCGGAGAGATGTCCTCGATCCGCTCGGCGACGACGTGGATGACCTCGCCGTCGCGCTGCACCCGACCGGTGATCCTGAGGCAGCGCCCGGCGATGACGGCACGGCGGAAGCGCTCGAAGGTCTTCGCCCAGACGACGATGTTGGCCGTCCCGGTCTCGTCCTCGAGGGTCAGGAAGATCACCCCCTTGGCGGTGCCGGGACGCTGGCGGCAGATCACGATTCCCGCTACCGCCACCCTGGCGCGGTCGGGCGGCAGATCGAGCTGGCGCGCGGTCAGGCAGCGCGGCGGATGTGGCCAGGCAGGAGAGGGAAGCGATGGCCGGATATTCACCGACGCCGCTCCTCGGCAAGCTCGGCTACCGCGACGGGCAGCGCGCGCTCCTCGTCGGCTTGCCGCCGGAGCCGGCGGAGCTCGGGGAGTTCGCCGGCTTCGCCCGCCGAGAAACCCGACCCGGACTGGCGGAGCTCGGGGAGTTCGCGGATCCGTTTGACCTGATCCACGTCTTCGAACGCGACCGTGACCGGCTGGCGACCGGGCTGCCCGGTCTGAGTGCGCTGCTCGATCCGGCGGGCATGATCTGGGTCTCCTGGCCGAAGCAGGCGGCGAAGGTGCCGACGACCCTGACCGAGGACGTCATCCGCGGGCTCGCGCTGGCCCACGGCCTTGTCGACGTCAAGGTCTGCGCCGTCGACTCGGTCTGGTCGGGGCTGAAGCTGGTGATCCCGCGGGCGTTGCGACGGTGACGTCATGCGAACGAAAATAGAACATCCTGCTGCGCCGAACAAGCCCGGCCCGGTTCGACAGGGTCCGGACTCATGTGACAGCTGACGGGCGGGCTCTTCCATCGAAGCCCAGGCGCCGCCGACCGCAGGTGATCCGCACGGACCGCTGCATCTGCGGGCATTGCCAAGTATCGCCCGTGCGACCTGACACCGAAGGTGCGGACAATCCTTGCCATCCGGTTAGCGTCGGAGACGGAGTCTGGATATTTCAATGGGTTACGCATCCGTCCGCGTGCGGACAGCCGCATTGTCCGCACCACCTCCGCGCCACTGCCTAACGGGCGGTCGACCGCACGACCTCCTTGACCACCTGCCGGACACGCTGGGTTCCGGAGCCCAGCCCGCTTCCATTGGGGGATGGAAGCCGGCGGGCGGACGGACTAGATACCCGCCCGGGCAACAGCGCGGCGGCCATGGCAAGGATCACCTACATCGAGTTCAACGGCACCCCGCACGAGGTCGAGGTCCCGACCGGCCTCACGGTGATGGAAGGGGCTCGCGACAACAACATCCCCGGCATCGAGGCCGACTGCGGCGGCGCCTGCGCCTGCTCGACCTGCCACGTCTACGTCGATCCCGCCTGGGTCGACCGGCTGCCGGCGAAGGAGGCGATGGAGGAGGACATGCTCGACTTCGCCTACGAGCCCGACCCCGAGCGCAGCCGCCTGACGTGCCAGCTCCGGGTCACCGACGCGCTCGACGGGCTGGTGGTAAGGATGCCCGAGAAGCAGATCTGAAGCTTTCCCCGGCGGTTCTCCCCCGCTTCTCGTCTGCCCGATCCTCGGCACTTCGCCGAAATCGACCGCATCTTCAACCCGAAGGCGAAGCAGCTTAACCGCTGCGGGCCCTTTGATTGCTGGACAGGCGCCCCCGCGGAACTCACGATGCAAGGCCATCCGGACACCCGCGCCGGCCCGAGCCCACAACCCCGGAGACCGCCTGGATGGACAACGCCCCGCATACCGTCGATGAAATGCTGCCCGTGCCGAAGCTCTTCGCGCTAGGGCTCCAGCACGTGCTGGTGATGTACGCGGGCGCCATCGCCGTGCCGCTGATCATCGGCCGCGCTCTGCAGCTCCCGCCCGAGGACGTGGCCTTCCTGATCTCGGCCGACCTCTTCTGCTGCGGCATCGTCTCGATCCTGCAGTCGCTCGGCGCCACGCCCTGGTTCGGGGTCCGGATGCCGGTGATGATGGGCGTGACCTTCGCCTCGGTCGGCCCGATGATCGGCATCGCCCTCGGCCACCCGGGCGTCGAGGGCGCGCGGATGATCTTCGGCTCGATCATCGGCGCCGGCATCGTCGGCATCCTGCTCGCCCCGATCGCCAGCCGGATGCTGCGCTTTTTCCCGCCGGTGGTCACGGGCACGATCATCCTGGTGATCGGCATCTCCCTGATGCGCATCGGCATCTCGTGGATCTTCGGCAACCCGGCGGTTCCGACCAGCGCGCCGCTTCTCGTCGATCCCGCGAACACCGCCTGGCTCGACGCCGCCAAGACCGCCGCCGGCGCGGTTCCGCCACCCGCGGGTCTCAAGATCGCGCCCTCGCTGCCCAACCCGGCCTACGCGCCGGTGTCGAACATCCTCATCTCGCTCGTGGTGCTCGCCGTCGTCATCGGCTTCGCCCGCTTCGCCAAGGGGTTCCTCTCCAACATCGCGGTGCTCCTCGGCATCGTCATCGGCGGCGTGATCGTCGCGGCCCTCGGGATGATGCACTTCGACAAGGTCGCGGCCGCGCCGTGGTTCAAGCTGATCCCGCCCTTCCACTTCGGTGCACCGATCTTCGATCCGGTGCTGATCGCCACCATGACCATCGTGATGATCGTCACGCTGATCGAGTCGACCGGCATGTTCCTCGCGCTCTCCGACATCACCGGCAAGAAGCTGACCCAGCCGGCGCTCTCGGCGGGCCTCCGGATGGACGGCCTCGGAACGATCATCGGCGGCGTTTTCAACACCTTCCCCTACACCTCGTTCAGCCAGAACGTCGGCCTCGTCGGGGTCACCGGCATCCGCTCGCGCTACGTCTGCGTCGCCGGCGGCGCGATCATGGTCGTGCTCGGCCTCATCCCCAAGATGGGCGCGCTGGTCGAGGCGCTGCCGACGGTCGTCCTCGGTGGCGCCGGTCTGGTGATGTTCGGCATGGTCGCCGCGACGGGCGTGCGCATCCTGAGCCGGGTCGACTTCACATCGAGCCGCAACAACCTCTTCGTGGTGGCGATCTCGATCGGCATGGGGATGATCCCGCTGGTGGCGCCCGACTTCAAGATGTGGCTGCCCCACGCGATCCACCCGCTGATCGACTCGGGCATCATCCTCGCCGCGATCGCCGCGGTGCTGCTCAACGTCGTCTTCAACGGCGCCGATGCCAGCGAGGAAGAGCTGCGCGAGGCCGCCATGGCCGGCGGCGAGCACTGACGTCGCGGACCGTCAGCAACGTGGGCCCGCCTCCCCCGAGGCGGGCCCGACCGTGTCTTCCGATCGACGTCCGAACACCAGGACGTGCGAGCGGAGCAGTTCAACCCGGAAGGCGCCCGCCGCACCGACCGCCGGTTCTTCGAACAGTACGGCCCGCAGCCGCAGGCCGCCGGCGGTGCGGAGATCGACGACGTCGCCGCGCCCGATGAAGCGGACCCGCTCGATCGTCGCGCGCGCGCCCCCCGGTCCTGCCGCGAGCCGGACGTGCTCCGGCCGCACCACCACCTCGGCCGGGGTCCCCTCGGGCAGGCCTCCCGCCGCGAAGCCTCCGAGCTCGGTATCGACCAGGCCGCCGCGCACCACTCCCGCCAGCACGTTCACTTCCGAGAAGAACTCGGCGACGCCGCGGTCGGCCGGGCGCTCGAAGAGCTCGCGCGGGGTGCCGCACTGCAGCACCCGGCCGTTCCGCATCAGCGCGATGCGGTCGGCCACCCGCATCGCCTCCTCGGGATCGTGCGTCACCATCAGGACCGCGGTGCCGCTTTCCCGCAGCAGCCCGAGCGTTGCCTCGCGCACGCCCTCGCGCAGCCGGCCGTCGAGCCCGGAGAAGGGCTCGTCCATCAGCATCGCCCGCGGGTCCGTGGCGAGGGCGCGGGCAAGCGCCACCCGCTGCTGTTCGCCGCCCGACAACTCGTGCGGATAGCGGCGGGCGCGACCGCCCATCCCGACCTTGCCGAGCAGCTCCGAAACCCGGCGCAGCCGTTCCGGACCTCGGACGCCAACGAGCCCGAACCCCACGTTTCCCCGGGCGTCGAGATGCGGAAAGAGCCCGAAGTCCTGAAACATCAGCCCTACCGACCGGCATTCGGGCGGCAAGAAACGGCCGGGTCCCGATACCTCGAGCCCGTCGAGCCGCACCCGGCCGCCGTCCGGGCGTTCGACTCCGGCGATCATCCGGAGCGTCGTCGACTTGCCGCAGCCGGATGGCCCGAGCAGGCACACTACCTCGCCCCGTCGGACCTGGAGGCTGACGCCGTCGACGACCGATCCGTCGCCGAACCGACGAAGCAGCCCCTCGGCCTCGACGGCCGGCGGGACGCCGTCCGCGACCGGTGGGATGCCGTCGAACGCGGCTTCCCCATATGCTCGCACCGGCTGGCCTCCCTGCCTCGAATAGATGTTTACTTTTTTACTCATGTATCCCAGCCTCGGGAAGGGACAATCGGAGGGCCGAGAGATGCGCAACTTCACAACCGCCGCGATCGGTGCCGGAATGGCGGCCGCCGGCTTCGGATCGGCCGCGGCGGCCGCGGAGGTGAACCTCTACACCACCCGCGAACCCGGGCTGATCCAGCCGCTGCTCGATTCGTTCAGCGCCGAATCCGGGGTCAAGGTGAACACGATCTTCCTCAAGGAGGGCCTGCCCGAGCGGGTCGAGCAGGAGGGCGAGGCCTCGCCCGCCGACCTCCTGATGACGGTCGATATCGGCAACCTCGTCGACCTGACGGACCGCGGGCTGACCCAGCCGGTCGATTCGGCGGTGCTTGCCGAGGCGATCCCGGCCCAGCTTCGCGACGAGGAGGGGAACTGGTTCGCCCTCTCCATGCGGGCGCGCGTCCTCTATGCCGGCAAGGATCTCGACCTGGCCGAGTTCCACTACGAGGACCTCGCCGACCCCGCGTGGAAGGCGAACGTCTGCATTCGGCCGGCCCAGCATCCCTACAACGTTGCCCTGATCGCCTCCTACATCGCGCACCACGGCGAGGATGCGGCGCGCGACTGGTTGACCGGCGTCAAGGCGAACCTCGCCCGCAAGCCCGGCGGCGGCGACCGGGACGTCGCCCGCGACATCATGGGCGGGATCTGTGACATCGGGATCGCCAACTCCTACTACGTCGGACTGATGCGCAGCGGCGCGGGCGGTCCCGAGCAGCAAGAGTGGGGCGACGCGATCAAGGTGATCCTGCCCACCTTCGAGGGCGGCGGTACCCAGGTGAACGTGTCGGGCGCCGCGGTCGCGAAACATGCGCCGAACCGCGAGGAGGCGATCCAGCTCCTCGAGTACCTGGTCTCCGACGCGGCGCAGAAGGTCTATGCCGAGGCGAACTACGAGTATCCCGTCAACGCCTCGGCCGCCGTCGACCCCATCATCGCCGCCATCGGCAGGCTCCGGCCCGACGAGCTGAACCTCACCGAGATCGCCCGGCAACGAAAGGCGGCGAGCCAGCTGGCCGAGGAGGTCGGCTTCGATAGCTGAGGGGCGCTGGGGCTGGCAGGCGGCGACGCTGGCCGTCGCCGCGCTCGCGCTCTTGCCGGTGCTGTCGCTGGCGGCAATCGCGGCGCAGGGCAGCGACGGGCTCTGGGCGCACCTGGCGCGGCACGTGCTGCCGGTTGCGCTGCGCGACACCCTGGTGCTGCTCGCCGGCGTCGGGATCCTCGTCGCTGCCATCGGCACGCTGACCGCCTGGCTCGTCGCCGCCTGCGACTTCCCCGGGCGACGCCTGTTCGAATGGGCGCTGCTGCTGCCGCTGGCCGTTCCGACCTATGTCGTCGCCTACGCCTACCTCGATCTCCTGCATCCGGTCGGGCCGGTGCAGTCGGCGCTGCGCGGATGGCTCGGAATCGCGAGCCCGCGCGGCCTCCGTCTGCCCGACATCCGTTCGATGGGGGGCTGCGTCCTGCTGCTCGGGCTGGTGCTCTACCCCTACGTCTATCTCCCGGCGCGTGCCGTCTTCGCGATGCAGGCGGGCGACCTCCTCGATGCCGCCCGCACCCTTGGCCGCGGCCCCGTTGCGGCCTTCGTGCGCGTCGCGCTGCCGCTCGCCCGGCCAGCGGTGGCCGCCGGGACCGCGCTCGCGCTGATGGAGGCGAGCAACGACATCGGCGCCGCCGAGTTCCTCGGCGTCCGCACGCTGACCGTATCGGTCTATTCGACCTGGATCGGCCGCTCCGACCTGCCCGGCGCCGCGCAGATCGCCCTCGCCATGCTCGCGGTCGTCCTGGCGTTGGTGGCGCTCGAGCGGCACGGCCGGCGCCGCCAGCGCTTTCACGCCGGCGCCCGCCGCCGGCACCCGCTCGCGCCGGCGCGGCTTCGGGGCGCCGCCGCGGCCTGCGCGTTCCTCGCGTGCGCGCTGCCGGTCCTCCTCGGCTTCGTCGCCCCGGCCGCCTATCTCGCGGCCGAGGCCTTGGAGCGCTACCGTTTCGCGGGCCTCGCGCCGCAGCTCCTTCGCGACGCACTCAACACCGGGACGCTCGCAACATCGGCGACGCTCGCCGTCCTGGCGCTCGCGATCGCGGCCACTGCGGCGGCGCGGCTCCGCCCGTCGCGGCTGACCGGCGGCGCGCTGCGCGCCGCCACCCACGGCGACGCGATGCCGGGAACCGTGCTCGCGATCGGCCTGCTGCCCGTCGTCGCTCTCGTCGACCGCAGCATAGCCACCTTCGCCGACGGCGTCGGCCTCGTGCTGCTCGGGTCAGGTGCCGCGCTCGTCTGGGCCTACTCGGTCCGGTTCCTGGCCATCGGCACCGGCAGTATCGAGGCGGGCCTTGCGCAGATCCCGCCGACCCTCGACCACGCGGCCCGGACCCTCGGCCGCTCGGAGGCTGGTGTCCTCCGCTCGGTCCACCTGCCGCTTGCCCGGCCGGCGATCGCCGCCGCCGGGCTGCTGGTCTTCGTCGACTGCGCCAAGGAGCTGCCGGCGACGCTGCTCCTCCGCCCGCTGAACTTCGAGACCCTCGCGACCCGCCTCTACGGCGAGGCGGCGCGCGGCACCTACGAGGACGCCGCCATCGCCGCCCTCGCCATCGTCGCGATCGGCATCCTGCCCGTCGTCCTCCTGGCGCGCACCGGCCGGATCGGCCCGACCTCGCCCGGGGGAGGGCTCACCGCGCCTTCCCCGCCTGTTCCTTCGCCACCGCGACGATCTTCTCCGGCACGAAGCCGAATCGGCGCTGCAGCTCCTTGAGCGGTGCCGACGCGCCGAAGGTCCGCATCCCGATGATCTCGCCCCCGAGCCCGGTGTAGCGCGTCCAGCCGAGGATCGATCCCTTCTCGACCGCGACCCGCGCAGTGACGTCGGGCGGGATCACCGAGTCGCGGTACGCCTGGTCCTGCTGCTCGAAGATCTCCCACGACGGCATGCTGACGACGCGTGCCGCGATCCCCTCGGCCTTCAGTGCCTCGTAGGCGTCGACGCACATCGCGACCTCGCTGCCGGTCGCCATCAGCAGCACGTCGGGCTTGCCGCCCGCCGCCTCCGCCAGCACGTAGGCCCCCTTGGCCACCCCCGCGGCCGAATTGTACCGGCTGCGGTCGAAGGTCGGCAGGTTCTGCCGGGTCAGGATCAGGGCCACCGGCTCGTGGCGCAGCTGCATGATGACCCGCCAGGCCTCGACGACCTCGTTGGCATCGGCGGGGCGGAGCACGATCAGCCCCGGGATCGCCCGAAGCGACGCCAGCTGCTCGACCGGCTGGTGTGTCGGTCCGTCCTCGCCGACGCCGATCGAATCATGCGTGAAGATGTGGATCGTCGGGATCTCCATCAGCGCCGACAGCCGGATCGCCGGCCGGGCGTAGTCGCTGAAGATCAGGAACCCCGACCCGTAGGCGCGGAGCTTCGAGAGCGACATCCCGTTGATCACCGCCCCCATCGAATGCTCGCGCACGCCGTAGTGGAAGTTGCGCCCGGCGTAGTTGTCGGCGCTGAAGTCGCCCGCGCCGTCGAAGGTCAGCCGGGTGTTGGTCGAAGGCGCGAGATCCGCCGCGCCACCGAGCAGCCACGGCACGCGCTGCGCGATCGCGTTCAGCACCTTGCCCGAGGCGATCCGTCCCGCGACCCCCTTCTCGTCGGCCGGGAACACCGGGATGTCCGCGTCCCACCCCTCCGGCAGCACCCGCTTCTGCATCCGGTTCAGCTGGTCGGCGAGGTCGGGGAACTTTGCCGCATACGCCTTGAACGTCGCGTCCCAGGCCGTCCGGAGCTCGCTGCCGCGCTTGCCGATGCCGTCGCGGAAGTGCTGCACCACCTCGTCCGGCACCAGGAACTGCGCGTCCTCGGGCCAGCCGTAGGCGCGCTTGGTGAGCTTCACCTCCTCATCGCCCAGCGGCGAGCCATGGGCCGAGTAGGTGTCCTGCTTGTTCGGCGATCCGTAGCCGATGTGGCTCTTGACGATGATCATCGTCGGCCGGTCGTCGGTATCGCGGAACCGGCGGAACGCGGCGCCGAGCGCGGTCAGGTCGTTGGCGTCGCCGACCTTGAGGACGTTCCAGCCATAGGCCTCGAACCGCCGCCCCACGTCCTCGCTGAAGGCGAGGCTGGTCTTGCCCTCGATGGTGATGCCGTTGTCGTCGTAGATCCAGCAGAGATTGGAGAGCTTCAGGTGCCCGGCCAGCGACGCCGCCTCGCCGGAGATCCCCTCCATCATGCAGCCGTCGCCGGCCAGCGCGTAGACGTTGTAGTCGAAGAGCTCGAACCCCGGCCGGTTGTAGGTTGCCGCCAGCCACCGCTCGGCGATCGCCATCCCGACGCTGGTCGCCACCCCCTGGCCGAGCGGCCCGGTCGTCGTCTCGACTCCCGTCGTCCAGCGGTACTCGGGGTGCCCTGCGCAGGGGCTGTCGAGCTGGCGGAACCTCTTGATCGCATCGAGCGGCACCGAGGGCTCGCCCAGCGTCTCATAGTCGGGGTTGACCGCCTTGACCCCGGTCAGATGCAGCATCGCATAGAGCAGCATCGACGCATGCCCGACCGACAGCACGAAGCGGTCGCGGTTCGGCCAGATCGGCTGCCCCGGGTCGTAGCGCAGGAAGTCCTGCCAAAGCGTGTAGGCGACGGGCGCGAGCCCCATCGGCGCCCCCGGATGCCCGGAGTTCGCCGCCTGAACGGCATCCATCGCCAGCGTCCGGATGGTGTTCACCGCCCGCTGCTCGAGTTCCCGCGTGTCGCCCATGTCTCGCTCCCTTCGCTATCGCCTGTCGTTCCGCCGGTTCCACGACTGGCATTCCCGCGGTCCCGTTCTATGATGCCGCTCCGAAGCCTGGGGGGAGCGGTGCAGACCAAGAAGCTCATCAACGACGGCAACGCCGTGGTCGACGAGATGCTCGACGGCATCCTCGCCGCCCACCCGCGCCACCTCGCGCGCGCCGGCCACCCGCGCGCCATCGTCGCCCGCGACGGCCCGCGCCCCGGCAAAGTGGGCCTCGTGATCGGCGGCGGTTCCGGCCACGAGCCCACCTTCGTCGGCTTCGTCGGTCGCGGTCTCGCCGACGCCGCCGCGGTCGGCAACGTCTTCGCCTCTCCGCCGCCCGACCCGATCCTCGCCTGCACCAACGCGGTCAGCGGCGGGGCAGGGGTCCTCTACATGTACGGCAACTACGCCGGCGACGTGATGAACTTCGACATGGCGGCCGAGATGGCCGCGATGGACGACATCGAGGTCCGGACCGTCCTCACCACCGACGACGTCGCCTCCGCCCCGCGCGACAAGCGCGCGCGCCGCCGCGGCGTCGCCGGCAACTTCTTCATCTTCAAGGCCGCCGGCGCCGCCTGCGACCTGATGCTGCCGCTCGGCGAGGTCGAGCGGATCGCCCGCAAGGCCAACGACCGCACCTTCACGATGGGCGTCGCCCTCGCCCCCTGCTCCCTGCCGCAGACCCGCCGGCCGAATTTCGAGATCGGCGACGACGAGATGGAGATCGGCATGGGCATCCACGGCGAGCCCGGCGTCGCCCGTGGCCCGCTCGAACCCGCCGACGCCGTCACCGACGCGATCGTCGACCGCCTCCTCGCCGAGATGGCCGCCGCGTCCGGCGACCGGGTCGCGGTGCTGGTCAACGGCCTCGGGTCGACGCCCTTGATGGAGCTCTACGTGATGAACCGCCGCGTGCATCAGCGCCTCGACGCCGCCGGGCTCGGGGTGCGCGCCAACTGGGTCGGCAACTGGTGCACCTCGCTCGAGATGGCCGGCGCCTCCGTCACCCTGATGCACCTCGACGCCGAGCTGAAGACGATGCTCGACCACCCCTGCGACTGCGCCATGTTCCGGGTGCCCTGATGGCGATCGACGGGGACCGGATGCGGCAGGTGATCGCCGCGATCGCCGAAGCGATGGAGGCGAACCGCGACGAGCTCTGCCGGCTCGACGGCGTCATCGGCGACGCCGACCACGGCATCGCCATGGCCGGGGGCTTCGGCGCCGCCCGCGATGCCGTCCTCGCGATGGAGCCGCTTTCCGAGCCGACCGCGGTCCTCAACATGGCCGCCAAGGCGTTCCTGAACGCCGTCGGCGCCTCGAGCGGCCCGCTCTACGCGACGGCGCTGATGCGCGCCGGAGCGGTCGTCAAGGGCAAGCCGGTGCTCGACGACACGGATGTCATCGCGATCCTCAAGGCGATGACGATCGGCATCCGCGACCGCGGCAAGGCGGAGCCCGGCGACAAGACCATGCTCGACGCCTGGGCGCCCGCCGCGGTCGCCGCCGGCGAGGCCGAGGTGGCCGGCGCCGACCTCGCGCAGAGCCTCGCGGCCGCTACCGCCGCGGCGCAGGCCGGCGCCGAGGCCACCCGCGGCATGGTCGCAAGCAAGGGCCGCGCCGAGCGCCTCGGCGACCGCGCCCTCGGCCACGTCGACCCCGGCGCCGCCTCGGCGGCCCTCGTCATCGACGCGATCCGCCGCAGCCTCACCGCCTGACCCGAATCCC
>JAXMDH010000061.1:0-25148 GCA_046348915.1 Amaricoccus sp. | reverse complement strand
ATGCCCGAGAGCAGGAAGAGGAGCCAGAGGGGCGAGGCGAGGTAGGACATGACGCCCATGGCGAGGTGCAGCCGGCTGAGCGGGTGCAGCCGCGACGTGCCGAGCAGGCGGACGTGCTGGAGGTTGCCCTGGCACCAGCGGCGGTCGCGGGAGGCGAGCTCGATCAGGTTCGGGGGGGCGTGCTCGTAGCTGCCGGGGATGTCGTCGGCCATCCGCACGGCCCAGCCGCCGCGGCGGACGAAGGCGGCCTCGACGAAGTCGTGGCTGAGGATCAGGCCGCCGAAGGGGGGCTTGCCGGGGAGCTCGGGCAGGCCGCCGCATTCGGCGAAGGCCTTGGTGCGCATGATGGCGTTGTGGCCCCAGTAGTTGCCGGCGTTGCCGAACCAGGCGCGCAGGCCCCGGGTCAGGACGGGCCCGTAGATGCGGCTCGCGAACTGCTGCACCCGGCCGAGCGGGGTGACGCCGCCGATGAGCTGCGGGGCGGTCTGCAGGATGCCGAGCTTGTCGTCGCGCTCCATCCTGAGCGCGAGCTCGACGATGCAGTCGGCCTGCATCAGGCTGTCGGCGTCGAGCACGAGCATGAAGGGGTAGGCCGCCCCCCAGCGCTCGACCCAGTCGTGGATGTTGCCGGCCTTGCGGCGCAGGTTGCGGCTGCGGTGGCGATAGAAGATCCGGTGGCCGATGACCGGGTCGGCGCGGGCGGCGTCGACGATCGCCTCCTCGGCGATCCAGACGTCGGCGCGGGTGGTGTCGCTGAGGATGAACATGTCGAAGGCGTCGCCGGCCCCGCGCGCCTCGAGCTCGCGCATCATGGCGCAGGCGGCGCCGAGGATGCGCGCCGGGTCCTCGTTGTAGGTCGGCATCAGCAGCGCCGTGCGCTGCCGCGGCACCCCCGGGGTCTTCCGGGTGCCGTGGCCGAGGAAGAAGCCCATCAGCGGCGACAGCGCCCCGAAGCCGACCCAGGCGATGTTGATCACGAAAAGGACGAGCATGACCTTCTCGACCCCGGTCAGCTCGCCGACCGAGAGCACCAGCCACATCTGGTGCGAGAGCGCGATCGTCAGCAGAAGGGTCGACGCGGCGAGGCCGGTCCGCGCCAGCCGGACGATGGGTTCGCCCCGCAGCCGCGGCAGCTTCGGGAAGCGCCGCAGCGGCTGCTCCGGCATCGCGAGCGGGGCAGGGGGTGGCAGCGGCACGTCCGCCGGGGCGGCGGTTGACGGGGCGAGCGTCAATTGCTCCATCGATAGACCCACGTTTCCGCGATCCGGCGGTCGCCGGAGCGGAGCTCCATGCGCAATTCAACCACGTCGGAGCCCTCGGGGTCGAGATCGAACTTGAGCCGCAGCCCCTTGGTCTCGGGATTCTCCGAGATTTCGGCATCGTGGATCGAGCCGGGGCTCGACTGCGCCGCGAGCTGCACCGCCGAGGCGCGCACCTGGCCCTCGCCGCTGTAGTCGATGACGAAGCGGCGGCGACCGTCGTTGCCGGCGCCGGTCAGCGTCCGCTCCACCTTGAGCAGGCCGTTGAGGTCGGGGACGTCCCAGCCCCAGGTCAGCCGGTAGGTCAGCGAGATCTCGCTCGCCGCCTGCAGCGGCGCCTCGGGACGCCAGTAGGCGATGATGTTGTCGTGGATCTCGTCGTTGGTCGGGATCTCGACCAGCACCACGTGGCCCTTGCCCCAGTCGCCGATCGGCTCGGCCCAGAGGCTCGGGCGCCGGTGGTAGCTGGCCGCGAGGTCGCCGTACTCGACGAAATCGCGCTCGCGCTGGATGAGCCCGAATCCGTGCGGACCGGAGTCGGAGAAGGCCGAGATCTGCAGGAGCCGCGGCGAATGCAGCGGCCGCCACAGCCGCTCGTCGGAGCCGTTCCACATGGCGAGGCCGTCGGAATTGTGCACGCCCAGGCGGAAATCGTCGTGGGCGGCCCGGTCCTTGGCATCGAAGAGGAACATCGAGTTCATCGGCGCCAGCCCCAGCTGGGCGATCTCGGCGCGGGCGAAGATCGTGGCCTCGACGTCGATCTCGGTCGGGTCGCCCGGCCGGATCGTGAAGCGGAACGCACCGGCGGCGCTCGGCGAATCGAGCAGCGAGTGAACCACCATCCGCCCGTCGTTGGGGGTCTCGAGCCAGTGGGCGCGGAAGAACGGGAACTCCTCGCCCTGCGCCTCGCCGATTCCGATCGCGAGCCCGCGGGCGCTGAGCCCGAACAGCTGGTCCTTGGAGATGGCGCGGAAGTAGCTCGCTCCGGCGAAGATGACCGCCGGCGTCAGCACCTCGGGCGCGTTGAGGGGGCTCAGGATGCGGAAGCCGGCGAACTCGAGCTTGGCGTCGGGGGCCGGCGGCGCAATGTCGCCGAAGCTGAACATCGCCGGATCGTAGGCGACCTTGCGCGCGACGCCGCCGTCGACGACGAAAATTTCCACCGGGATCGTGTAGATGAAGCCGGAATGGAACAGCTCGACCGCGAGCCCGGTCGGCGGATTGACGAACAGCCGATGGTCTTCGCGGAAGCGAATCGCCGAGTAATCCTGGGCGGAGAGGTTCGCGATCGCGTCGGGGACCGCCGGCTCCGGCTGGGCGAAGGGCGCCGCCGCCAGGGCGCGCGCCCGCTCGAACACGACCGAGCGGCTGAACGGCTCGTCGTCGGCCGCGGCTCGACGCGCGGCGGGAAGCGCCACCGACAGCGCAGCCGCCCCGGCGAGGAACGTGCGGCGGTGAACGCGTGGAAAGCCGAAGTCCGTCACCCGAACACCCCTGCTGCGCCCAGCGATAACAATACGATTCCCGGCGACCCGCAAGCGACCCCGTGACCGGCGCCCTCCGCCCGCTGGCCGGAACTCGCCGACATCTGCGACAAAGGCTCGCCCGGCGAAAGTGGCCGGCGCCATGATGAAGCGACTTTCATCCGTCGGCAATTCCCGTACAACCTCGGCGGCGTAGGCGCTTGGGATCGAAGGCGAGGCGGGAAGGCGCCCTGATGCACCGCGGGTCAGCATCCTGCGAGGAGTCCGGAGGAACCCGCTTCGCCCGGATCGTGCGCTGGGCGGCCGCGCGGCGTTCGCTGCTGATGGCGTGGCTGACTCTCCTCGCGCTGGCCCTCGCGGCGCTGGCGCTCGCACGGCTCGCCGAGGAGACCAACTATGCCGCGGTCGTGGCGGCGCTGTTCAGCATCGACCTCTGGCGGCTCGGCGCGGCGCTCGCCCTTACCGCGGTGAGCTTCGGCGCACTGACGCTTTACGATTACAACGCCTTCCAGGCGATCGGGGTGCCGCAGCCCTGGCGAAGGATCGCCCCCGGCGCGGTGGCCGCCTATGCGGTCGCCCAGACCGCCGGCTTCGGGCCGCTGAGCGGCGGTGCGATCCGGCTGCGCTACTACACGCCGCTCGGGGTCGGGCCCGGCGAGATCGCCCGGGTGGTCGCCTTCGTCACCCTCGCCTTCGGCGGCGGCCTGGCCGTGACGGCCGCCTTCGGCGCGCTTCTCGAGGTGCGGACGCTCGCCCCCCTCGTCCACGTCTCCGAGGCCTGGATCGCCGCCGCGGCGCTGGCGATCCTGATCGCGGGCGGGCTGCTCCTGACCCGAGCTGGGCGGCGAATCGAGCTCCCGGGGCTCGGCGGGAGGGGGATCGAGCTGCCCGGCGTCGGCATGATGCTGCGCCAGGTCGGCGTGACGGCCCTCGACACCGCAGCGGCGGCGGGGGTCCTCTGGGTGCTGCTGCCCTCGGGTGCGATCGGCTACTTCGCCTTCCTGCCGCTTTTCGCGGTCGCGCTCGTACTCGGAATCCTGAGCCATGTCCCCGCCGGGCTCGGCGTCTTCGAGGCGGTGCTGCTCGCCGCCATCGGCGGCATCGCGCCGCCGGCGGAGCTCCTGGCGGGCTTTGCGCTCTACCGGCTGATCTACCAGGTGCTGCCGCTCGGGGTCGCCGCGATCGGGCTGACCGTGGCCGAGGTCCGGCGCCTGACCGCGAGCGGACCGGCGGCGGCTGCGCTGCGCGCCATGACCGGGCTGCTGCCGCAGGTGCTGGCGACGCTGGCGCTCGTCCTCGGCGCGATGCTGGTCTTCTCCGGCGTCACCCCGGCGCGCGGGATCGACCTCGAGTGGCTGAACAGCTACCTGCCGCTGCCCCTGATCGAGGGCGCGCACTTCCTGTCGAGCGTGCTCGGGGCGCTCCTGATGATCTCGGCGCGCGGGCTCGCCTTCCGGCTCGACGGCGCCTGGTGGACGGCGATCCTTGCTGCCTGTGCCGCGCTCGTGCTGTCGCTGGTCAAGGCGGTCGCGATCTACGAGGCGGCGGCGCTCGCGATCTTCGCCGTGGCGCTCTTCGTCTCGCGCCCCGACTTCGACCGCAAGGCGACGCTGCTCGAGCCGCGGCTGACGGCACCGTGGCTCGCGGCGGTCGCGGCGGTGCTGATCAGCGCGCTGGCGATCCTGTTCTTCGTCTTCGGCCACGAGCAGTTCGGCCGCGAGAGCTGGCTGACCTTCGAGATCTCCGAGGAGGCGCCGCGGGGCTTGCGCGCGCTCTTCGGCGCGAGCCTGCTCGTCGGGCTCGCCGCCCTCTGGTCGCTGCTGCGGCCGATGGGGCATCGCTACGGCATGAGGGCCGGGGCCAGCCCCGAGGAGATCGCCCGGGCGGTCGCGATCGTCGACCGGCAGCCGGCAGCGGCGGCCAACCTGGTGCGCATGGGCGACAAGCAGCTGATCTTCTCCGAAGACGGCCGCGGCTTCGTGATGTACGGCCGGCAGGGAACGTCGTGGATCGCCCTCTTCGACCCGGTCGGGCCGCTCGACATCTGGCC
The DNA here is from genome assembly GCA_046348915.1 of Amaricoccus sp. Lineage (GTDB taxonomy): Bacteria > Pseudomonadota > Alphaproteobacteria > Rhodobacterales > Rhodobacteraceae > Amaricoccus. The sequence continues at coordinate 20,355 of JAXMDH010000061.1, read as the reverse complement.
GGAGCTGATCTGGCGCTTCGTCGAGACCGCGCGCGCGGCCGGGGGCCGCGCCGCCTTCTACCAGACGACGCCCGAGCTGCTGGCGCTCTATGCCGACGCGGGGCTGCGCTTCTACAAGCTCGGCGAGCAAGCCCGCGTCGACCTGCAGGCCTTCGACCTCGTCGGCGGCAAGCGCGCCGGGCAACGCAACGTGCTCAGCCGCGGGGCGCGCGAGGGGCTCGTCGTCGACATCCTCGAGCCCGCGGAGATCCCGGCAGTGATCGACCGCCTCGCCGCCATCTCCGCGGCCTGGCTCACGACCCGCGGCGGCGGGGAGAAATCCTTCTCGCTCGGGGCCTTCGAGCCGGCCTATGTCGCGTCGCAGCGCTGCGCGGTCCTGCGGCTCGGCGACGAGCCCGTCGCCTTCGCCACGCTGATGGGGACGGCGGCGAACGAGGAGACGGCGATCGACCTGATGCGGCATGTCGAGGAAATCCCCAACGTGGCGATGGAGTTCCTCTTCCTCCGGCTCTGCGAGCTCCTGAAGGCCGAGGGCTGCCGCTGGTTCGACCTCGGCATGGCGCCGCTCTCGGGCCTCTCGGAAAGCGAGGCGGCCCCCTTCTGGCACCGCCTCGGGCGGGCGATCTACGAGGAGGGCGTGCCTTCCTACAATTTCAAGGGCCTGCGCGGCTTCAAGAGCAAGCTGCAGCCGGTCTGGCGGCCGCGCTACCTGGCGGTCGCCGGCGGCGGAAGCCCGGCGCTGCTCTTGCTCGACGCCACGCGGCTGATCGGCCGTCCACCCAGGGAGACCCGGTGATGCGCTTCGCCTTGCCTGCAACCGTGCTCGCGTTCGGGCTGGCCGTGGCCGGCGCGGCCCGCGCCGCCGATTTCGACACCGGGCAGATCCCGCATCCGACGATCCTGCTGCCGCACGGGCCGGCGACGCAGGCGATCATGCTCCTGTCCTCGGAGGCGGGCTGGAGCGACGCCGACGCCGCGACGGCCGAGCACCTGCGCGCGGCCGGGGCGGCCGTCGTCGGCATCGACCTGCCGACCTACCTGGCCGCGCTCGACGATTCGCACCAGGACTGCGTCTACCTGGTCGCCGACTTCGAGCGGCTGAGCCACGCATTGGAGCGGGCGACCGGCGCGACGAGCTTCCATGCTCCCATCGTGGCCGGAGCCGGGGAGGGCGGGGCGCTCGCCATCGACATCCTGGCGCAGACCCCGGCCGACACCCTCGGCGGCGCCATCGCCGTCGATCCCGCCGCAGGGCAGACGCTGAAGACCGACCTCTGCACCAGGGCGGCGCGGAGCGCGGCCGACGGCGGCGGCTCGTTCTACGGCCTGCCGGCGGGCGCCCAGCCGGCACCGCTGACCGTGGTCCTGAGCGGGCAGGCAACGGCGGCGAGCGTCGCGCGGGCCGACGCGTTGGCGGCGGCCGGCGTGACCTTCGATCGCCGGCAGGTGCCGGGCGGGACCGCCGACGTCCTCGGCTCGACGCTGCGGGCGGCGGTGCCGCCGGCGACCGACACCGGCGACGCGCCGGCGATCGTCGAGCTGCCGGCGACGCCGGCGCACGACACGCTGGCGATCATGATCTCCGGCGACGGCGGCTGGCGCGACATCGACAAGCAGATCGCCGGGGTGCTGCAGTCATCGGGCGTGCCGACGGTCGGGCTCGACGCCCTGCGCTGGTTCTGGACCATGCGCACGCCGCAGGAGACCGCCCAGGAGATCGCGCGGCTGGTCGATACCTACACCGCGAAATGGGGGGTCTCGAAGGTGCTCCTGACCGGCTATTCCTTCGGGGCCGACGTGCTGCCGGAGACGTATCTGGCGCTGCCGCCGGAGATTGCGTCGCGCGTGGTCCAGGTTTCGCTGCTCGCCCCGTCGCGGCAGGCCGACTGGCAGATCACCGTCTCGGGCTGGCTCGGGTCGTCATCGTCCAAGGCGCGCCCGACCGGCGCCGCGCTCGCCAGGATGCCGCCGGCCGTCATCCAGTGCATCCAGGGCGAGGAGGAGGACGACAGCGCGTGTCCCGCGCTGGAACCGTCCGGGGTCGAGCGCATCGTGACCAGGGGCGGGCACCATTTCGACGGCGACTACAAGGCGCTGGCCGCGAGGATCCTCGCGGGCCTCGCCGCGCGCGAGGCGCCGGCCCCGACTGCCGCGGCGCCCGCGGCCCCGGCCAGCCCCTGACCGCGGCCGATCAAGGTCAACTGGTTAACGACGGAGCACCCCCGATTACAGGATAGCGCCGGCGGACCCGAGCAAGAAGCTGCTTCAGCGCAGATGGTTACCTTCAACCGCAGTGGTTAAACGGCAAGATCGACCTGCGTCCCTGCGAGCGGACCAACGTGGCCTCGCCGGGAGGGCACCCGCCGGAGGCCGGAGACACGCCGCAGGCACCGCGGGGTTCACCGCTGCCGGGGCCGCCGCTCACCCACGCGCATCGACCGGCCGGCGGGCGTCGGTCCCGCCGGCCGGCCGTGCCGGTCAGCCGTCGCGGAACGCGCGGGTGAAGTAGTCGCTCATCGGCTTCACGAAGTAGCTGAGCGCGCTGCGGTCTCCGGTCTGGATGAACGACTCGACCGGCATGCCCGGCAAGAGCGTCACCGGCCCGAGCTTCGGGATCATCCCGGCGTCGATCGAGATGTCGGCACGGTAGTAGCGCCGCCCGAGCCGCTGGTCCTCGTAGGCGTCGGCCGAGACCGCGGTCACGTGGCCCTTCAGCTCCGGCGTCGTGCGCGAGTCGAAGGAGGAGAAGCGCAGCACCGCCTCCTGGCCGACGTGCACCTGGTCGATGTGGATCGGGTCGACCTGGGTGCGCACGATCAGCGGCGTGTTGTCGGGAACGATGTACATGACAGGCTCGGCCGGCTTGATCACCGCCCGGACGGTGTCGGCGCTCGAACCGTAGACCGTGCCCGACACCGGCGCCCGGAGCTCGAGCCGCGAGACGCGCTCGATCAGCGAGCGGCGCTTCTCGCGGGTCTCGATCTCGCGGAACTCGAGGTCGCGCAGGTCGGATATCGCCTCCTCGCGGGCCTTGGAGGTCAGCCGGACCCGCTCGATCTCGATCTCGGCGATCTTGCCCTTGTTCTCGGCGAGCTGCGCCTCGGCCTGGCCGGCGTCGCCCTGCAGCCGCGCGAGCTCGCGCTGCGGTGTCAGCACCCGCGTGAGCTCGGTCAGCCCCTTGTCCAGCAGGGTCTGCTGCCCGCTTATCTCTTTCGAGATCAGCTCGGCCTGCTTCTCGTTCGCATCCTTGATCGCCTCCAGTCCCTCGTTCTGGTTGCTGATCTGGCGCTTCTGCTCGTCGAGCTGCGACAACTCCTCCGACTGCAGCTTGCGGCGGGCGGCGAACTGCTGCTGCTGCGCCGCGACGAGCTTCTGGATGTCCGGCCGGTCGGCCCGCGAGGTGAGCTCGGGGTCGAACATCACCGCCGGCAGGTCGTCGCGTTCGGCGATCAGCCGGCTCTTCTGCGCCAGCATCTCGAACCACTGCCCCTCGACGGTCTGCAGCTCGGGCTGCAGCTCGTCGCCGTCGAGCTCCACCAGCACGTCGCCGGCCTTGACCTCGTCGCCGTCGCGGGCGCGGATCGCCTTGATCACGCCGCCGTCCGGATGCTGGACCACCTGCCGGTTGCCCTGCACCTCGAGCGCGCCGGCCCCGACGACGGCGCCGGCGATGCGCGCAACGGACCCCCAGGCCCCGAAGCCGAAGACCAGCACGAAGAGCGAGGCATAGCCGAAGATCAGGAGCGGCCGCAGCCGCCAGCGGTCGATCCGCTTGGGGGTGCTCATCCCTGCGCCTCCTGGCCGATGCGGCCGGCGACCTGCGCGTAGTTGCGTACGTGCGCCTTCAGCACCTCGTCGCGCGGCCCGAACGCCTTGGCGGCGCCGCCGTCGATGATGAGGATCGTGTCGCACTCGGCGATGCCGGCCGGGCGATGCGCCATGATGATCACCACCTTATCCTCGGCCTTGGCCTGGCGGATCGCCTCGTTCAGCGCATCCTGGCCGGCGGCGTCGAGGTTCGAGTTGGGCTCGTCGAGCACGAGCAGCACCGGGTCGCCGTAGAACGCCCGCGCGAGCCCGATCCGCTGCTTCTGCCCGCCCGACAGCCGCGAGCCGCCGGCCGAGACCGGCGTGTCGTACCCCTGAGGGAGGTCGAGGATCATCTCGTGTGCGCCGGCCTTCTTCGCCGCCGCCACCACCTTCGCCGGATTGGGCTCGGCCTGCAGCCGCGCGATGTTCTCGGCGACGGTGCCGTCGAACAGCACCACGTCCTGCGGCAGGTAGCCGATGTAGCTGCCGAGCACGTCGGGGTCGTACTGGCTGAGGGCGGCGCCGTCGAGCCGGACGGAACCGGCGGCCGGCCGCCAGATGCCGGTGAGGACGCGCGCGAGCGTCGACTTGCCCGAGGCCGACGCGCCGATCACGCCGAGCGCCTGGCCCGGCTTCAGCCGGAAATCGAGCAGCCGCAGGCTGGCCTTCTGCTGCTCGGGCGGCACCACGGTCAGCTGGGTCACGTCGACGTAGGCGCGCGGGCGCGGGAGGGCGGTCGGGTCGGCCTGCTCGGGGGTCTGCTCGAGCAGGGTCTTGAGGTTCGTCCAGCCTTGGCGGGCGCGGATGACCAGCGGCCAGCCGGCGATCGCCTGCTCGATCGGCGAGAGCGCCCGCCCGAGCAGGATCGAACCCGCGATCATGGCACCGGCACTCATCTCGCCCTTCAGCACCACATAGGCGCCCAGTCCGAGCATCGCCGACTGAAGGAAGTAGCGGAAAGTCTTGGTGGTGGTGGAGAACTGGCTGACCCGGTCGCTCGACATGATCTGGGCGTCGAGGGAGCGGCCGCGCAGCTTCTGCCACCGGTCGAGCACCGCCCCGCGCATGCCGAGCGCCTGGATCATCTCGCCCTGCTGGCGGATCGTCTCGGCGAAGGCGTCGCCCTGCAGCGTCGCCGCGGTGGCTTCGAGCTCCGGCCGACGCGTCATACGCTGGTTCAGCACGGTGGCTAGGATCAGCAGCAACCCGCCGGCGACCGCCAGGTTCCCCAGGTAGGGATGGAAGCTGTAGATCAGGAAGATGAAGAACGGGGCCCAGGGCATGTCGAATACGGCGAAAAGCACCGGAGACGACGCGAGCTTCTGCACCGCCTCGAGGTCCTTGAGCGCCGAGGACGGCTTCGACCGCTCGCTGGAGTAGATCGAGCGGCGCAGGGCCGCGTTGAACACGCGGCTGTCGAGCCGGTTCTGGAAGGTGGCGCCGATGCGCGCCGCGACCCGGCCGCGCACGTAGTCGAGGACACCCATGATCGCGAAGAGCGAGGCCACGAGGACGGTCAGCGCGATCAGTGTCTCGACCGAGCGCGACGGAATCACCCGGTCGTAAATCTGCAGCATATAGAGCGAGGAGGTCAGCATCAGCAGGTTCACCGCCGTGCTGAAGATGCCGACGGCCCAGAACAGACCGGAAAGACCAGCGAAACCAGACTCGGGGCCCGACGAAACTACCTTCACTTATCCCTCCTGGCGCGGCCGCGCTCCTTCCAGTTGGCTGATACCGGGCAAAAATCGGTTACGGAACCCCGCCTTTCGAGCGGGGCTGGCGCCGAATATCCGATAAGCCCCTAGAGGATAGCAGAAAAAATGCTGCGGCAAAAACCTGCTTATGGTGAATCGGGCGTGAAATCCACCCGCCGGGGGGTGTATCGAACCCCGGCCAGCCAGTTTCTTCGGCCCTGGAGCCGATCATTGCGCCCGATCGACGCTCCGGATTACCGGGCGCATCGAATCAAGCACCGCTTCCGGCAAGTGGCAGAGGACCCGGTGACCGGGGGCGAGTTCGCGGAACGGCGGCATCACCGTCTCGCAGAGGTCGCCGGGCACTTGGTGCTTCCTCGGGCAGCGGGTCTGGAACGGGCAGCCGGGCGGCGGGTTCACCGCCGAAGGGATGTCGCCCTCGAGAACGATGTGCTCCTTCAGGACCGAGGTGTCGGCGATCGGCACCGCCGAGAGCAGCGCCTCGGTGTAGGGGTGGTATGGCGGCTCGAAGACCTGCTCGGTCGTCCCGATCTCGACCACGTGCCCGAGGTACATCACCATCACCCGGTCGGCGAGGTAGCGCACGATCCCGAGGTCGTGGCTGATGAAGAGCATGGTGGTGCGGCCGCGGCGCTGGATGTCCATCAGGAGTTCGGTGACGGCGGCCTGCACCGAGACGTCGAGGGCGGAGACGGGCTCGTCGGCGACGACGACCTGCGGCTCGCCGGCGAAGGCGCGGGCGATGCCGATGCGCTGCTTCTGGCCGCCGGAGAGCTGGCGCGGCATGCGGCGCGCGAAGGCGCGCGGGAGACGCACGAGGTCGAGGAGCTCAAGCATGCGCGCCTCGCGCTCGGCCTGGGTACGGCCGACGCGGAATTTCTCCAGCACGCGGACGATCTGGCCGCCGACGCTGTGGCTCGGGTTGAGCGTGTCGAAGGGGTTCTGGAACACCATCTGGATCGAGGAGACGGTGCGCGTAGGGCGGCGGCCGACGTCCTGGCCGCCGATTTCCTCGTTGCCGAGGCTGACCGAGCCCTCGCTCGCGGTTTCGAGCCCCAGCAGCACCTTGGCAAGCGTCGACTTGCCGCAGCCCGACTCGCCGACGATCGCGAGGGTCTCGGCCTCGCGCGCTTCGAAGCTGACCGCCTCGTTCGCCTTCACGACCCGCATCTCGCCGCCGAAGAGCGCGTTCGACCCGACCTCGTAATACTTCCGGAGGTTATCGACCGCGAGCACCACGTCGCCGATGGGCGCCGGCTCGACCCCGGCCTGCACCGCCGGCGGTGCCGCCCAGTCGATCTCGTCCCAGCGGATGCAGCGGGTGGCATGCGTGCCCGAGACCGGCTCCATCGGGATTTCCTGCGCGTCGCAGCGGCCCTTGACGAAGTAGCTGCAGCGCGGCCCGAAGTTGCAGCCGGGCGGCCGCTCGTGGGGCAGGGGAAAGTTCCCCGGGATCGGGACCAGGGGATGCCGGGTCTTGTCGGCGCCCGGGAGCGGGATCGAGCGGAAGAGGCCCTGGGTATAGGGGTGGCGCATCGCGTCGAAGACCTCGGCGACGGGGCCGGTTTCGACCGCCTCGCCCGAATACATCACGCAGAGCTTGTTGCAGGTCTCGAGCACCAGGCCGAGGTTGTGGCTGATGAAGAGCATCGAGGTGCCGAACTCGCGCCCGAGCCCCTTCACCAGGTCGACGATGCCGGCCTCCACCGTGACGTCGAGCGCGGTCGTCGGTTCGTCGAGTATCAGGAGCGAGGGCTTCGACATCAGCGCCATCGCGATCACGATGCGCTGCTGCTGCCCGCCGGAGAGCTGGTGCGGGTAGCTGCCGAGGATGCGCTTCGGGTCAGGCAGCCGCACCGCCTCGACCACGCGCAGCGCCTGGGCGTAGGCGTCGGCGTCGCTCGCGCCCTCGTGGATCTTCGGCACCTCCATCAGTTGCCGCGCGATCTTCATCGCGGGGTTCAGGCTCGCCATTGGCTCCTGGTAGATCATCGCGATCTCGGAGCCGCGGATCTTGCGCAGCTCGGCGTCGGGCAAGGTGACGAGATCCCGGCCCTTGAACCGGATCGAACCCCCGACGATGCGGCCGGTCTTGCCGAGGTCGCGCATCACCGCGAGCGCCACCGTCGACTTGCCGCAGCCCGACTCGCCGACGAGGCCGAGCGCCTGGCCGGGCTCGACGGTGGCGGAAAAGTTCATCACCGCCGGGATTTCCGCGGCACGGGTGAAGAAGGATATAGAGAGGTTCTCGATCGCGAGGATCGGCTCGGCGCTCACTGGAGGTTCACCATCAGCGAGTAGTGGCGCTCGTGCCCCTTCTCGACGTCCTTGGTCACGCCGACCTGGACGACGTAGCTGCCGCTGCGGCCGATTTTCAGGCCATCGAGGTGGTTGCCCTCCTTGTTGCTGTTGTAGAGCCCGTTGCCGCCCGGTCCGAGCACGCGGAAGAAGACGTCGTCGTTCTTGGCCGAGAGCAGCACCTCGAGCCGTTCACCCTGGCGTGCCTGCACGACGTAGTCGCGCGCGTTGCCGCCGGTCAGGCTGTCGTCGTAGGAGCCCGAGGTTGTCTCGACGTAGACCGTCCCGCCGGCGGCCACCGCCGGCAGGGCGCTGCCGAGGAGGGGCAGGGCGACGAGAAGGGCGGGGAGGAGACGGATCATCGGCTCGTTCCTTCAGTTACACCGCGTGTAACGCAGCAGCGGACCGGAGCAGGCGGCGGCACATGGTCATTTCTGCCCGATAACCAGCGAATAGTGCCGGATGTGTCCGGCTTCGACTTCCCGCAGGTGGACGTGGATCGTGTAGAGGCCGCTCTCCTGGATGGTCTGGTTCATGGTGCTGCCGCTGTTGCGACTGTTGTAGATCGAGGTCCCGTCGGGCGCGTAGACGCGGAAATAGACCGCGTCGCTCTTCGAGGAGATGGAGACGTTGAGTTTCTTCCCCTTCTTGACCGACAGCACGTAGTCGCGCTGCTGGGGTCCGTCGAGCTGGTCGCTGTAGGAGACGAGCGGCACACCGTCCGCGATGTGGACCGTCTCGATCTTGTTCTTTGCCGCCGACGGATCGGCGGCCGACCCGAGGGCGACGGTCGCGAGCAGGAGGGCGGAGAGGAGGCGCTTCATCGGCTCAATCCTTCAGGCTCTCCTCGCGGAGCGCGTCCGCGAGCAGGTTCAGGCCCAGGACGAGGCTCATGATCGCCAGCGCCGGCGGCAGGGCAGGGTGGACGAAGACGCGAAGGAGCTTGCGGCCCTCGTTGATCGTGGAGCCCCAGTCGGGGCTTTCGGGGCTGACGCCGAGGCCGAAGAAGCCGAGGGTGCCGAGGAGGATCGTCGTATACCCGATCCGGAGGCAGGCGTCGACGATCAGCGGGCCGCGGGCGTTCGGCAGGATCTCCCACATCATGACATACCAGGGGTTCTCGCCGCGGGTCTGCGCCGCGGCGACATAGTCGCGGGTCTTGATGTCGAGGGTGAGGCCGCGGACGATGCGGAAGACCGTCGGCGAGGTGATGAAGACGACGGCGAGGAAGATGTTGAGCGTGTTCGGCTCCATCTTCAGCACGCCCGTCGGATCCCAGAGCCCGGTCAGCCCGAGGTAGCCGAAGCCGCCCGCCAGCAGCACCGGCCCGAGGTAGTACCAGAGCGCCTCCGGCCGCTCGCGGAACCGGCTCCAGAGGAACAGCGTCAGGAAGATCAGCGGGAAGGCGAAGAGGACCGCCGCCATCGTTCCCGGGATGGCGGTCTGCCGGATCTCGGGCGTAACGAGCAGGTAGAAGAGCAGGATCACCGGGAACGCCAGCACCAGGTTGGCGATGAAGCTCAGGATCGTATCGAACCACCCGCCGAAATATCCCGCCGGCAGCCCGAGGGTGATCCCGACCATGTAGGCGAAGAGGGTCGCGAAGGGCGCGATCGCCATCACCGTGCGGCTGCCGTAGACCATGCGGCTGAATACGTCGCGGCCGAGCGCGTCGCCGCCGAAGAGATAAGGCAGCCCGCTCGTCGGGTCGATCACGCCGGGGGGCTTGTTCTGCAGCGCGCGGATCTGCACGTAGGGGTCGAACAGCGCCACATGGCTTGCGAGGATCGCCGTCAGGAGCCAGAACAGCACCAGCGCGAAGCCGACGGAGCCGATCCCGGACTCGAAGATCCGGCCGTAGATGCCCAGCCGGTGCCGGAAGAGAAAGCTGGCGCCCATCACGAGGAGCATCCCGACCCAGACCGGCCCGAATGCCGCGAGCGTCCGCGCGAAGATCGCCCAGGCCCCGAGCTGTTCCATCAGCCGCTCACCCGGATGCGCGGGTTGAGGTAGACATACCCGACGTCGGAAATCAGCTGCGTCGTCAGCACGATCACGACCGCGACGATGGAGCAGGCGAGGAGCAGGTTGATGTCGTTATTGCCCGCCGCCTCGATCAGCAGCCACCCGAAGCCGCGGTAGTTGAACAGCGTCTCGACGATCACGACGCCGGTCAAGAGCCACGGGAACTGCAGCATGATGACGGTGAAGGGGGCGATCAGCGCGTTCCTGAGCGCGTGCTTCACCACGATTCCGCGAAAGCTCACCCCCTTCAGCCGCGCCGTCCGGATATACTGCTGCGTCATCACCTCGGCCATCGAGGCCCGCGTCATCCGCGCGATGTACCCCATGCCGTAGATCGCTATCGTCAGGACCGGCAGCGTAAAGGTGTAGAACGTCGGCCCGTTCTCCGCCGCCTGGGTGGCCGAGCCGGAAAACCACTGCATGCCGAACGTCTTGCTGGCGAAGAGCACCGTCAGGACGACCCCCGACACATACTCCGGCGTCGAGGTCGTCGCGATCGCCACCGTCGACAGCACCCGGTCCTGCACCGTCCCCTCGCGCATGCCGGCGAGCACCCCGAGGAGCAACGCGCAGGGGATCATCACGACCATCACCCAGAACATCAGGATCGCCGTCAGCCAGAGCCGCGGCCAGAGCACCTCGCTGACCGGCGCATTGAACCGCGACGAATGCCCGAAGTCGCCCTTCACCGCCCCCCCGAGCCATTCCCCGTAGCGCACGAAGAACGGCCGGTTGAAACCGTTCTGGTCGAGCCAGACCTCGACCTCCTGCTCGCTGATCCGGCTGCCCGACTGCTCCTTGGCGAGCTTGACGAGGTTCGGCTTCAGGTTGACCAGGCTGAACACGATCAGCGTCAGGCAGAGCGCCGTCAGCGCCATCAGCCCGATCCGCTTGAGGAGAAAGACGCCCATCCGCACCTCGCTTCCGTCGCCCGGGCCACCATCGGCCCGGGACGGCTCACTGGGGCAGGGGGCTCAGCCCTCCTTGATCCAGGTCGTCTCGAGATGGATCTCGAAGGTCGGATGCATCTCGAGCCCGTTCACGTTCGCGGTCAGGTGCCGGAAGGTCTTGCGCCAGTAGGGCTGGATGATGATCCCGGAGCTCTGGATGATCTTCTCCATCTTTTCCATCAAGACCCGCCGCTTGTCCGCGTCGGCGATGGCGTAGGATTCATCCAGCAGCTTGTCGAATTCCGGATCCGAGAAGGCCGTCTCGTTCCATGCCTCACCCGACTTGTAGGCGAGCGCATAAACCTGCACGCCGAGCGGCCGCATGTTCCACTCGGTCGACGAGAAGGGATAGCCGGTCCAGTTGTTCCAGAACGTGTTCCCCGGCAACACCGTCCGCTTCACCTTGATCCCGGCATCGCGCAGCTGGGCGGCGACGGCATCGCAGGTGTTGCGGTTGATGTCGTCGTCGAGCGAGATCAGCTCGATCTCGGTGTCGGCATGTCCGGCGTCGGCCATCATCTGCTTGGCCTTCGCCGGATCGCGCGCGATCGGGGGCAGGGGCGCGTACTCGGGGTGCATCGGCCCGACGTGGAAGTTCTCGGCGACCGTGCCTAGCCCCTGATAACCGAGGTCGAGCACCGTCGAGTTGTCGACCCCGAGCTGCACCGCGTTCCGGACCTGCTGGTTGTCGAACGGCGGCTGCTTTACGTTCATCCGGACTGTGAGCGTGTTGGCCGTCACCGCCTCCTTCCGCGTCAGCCCCAGCCCGTCGAGGATTTCGACGTAGCTCGCCTGCGTCTCGTAGTTGGTGTGGATCTCCTCGGACTCGAAGGCCGCGATCTGCGCCGAGGGGTCGGTCCCGTAGTCGACGTACTCGACTCCGTCGAGATAGACCGGCCCCATCCCGTCGACCGTGTCGCCCCACCAGGTGCCGTTCGTCCGCCGCTTGTAGACGGCCTTCGCGCCGACGTCGCACGACACGAGTTCCCACGGACCCGTTCCGATCGGCGACTTCGTCAGGTCGCCCTCGAACCCCTTGTGCACGATCAGCGCCGGGTAGTCGACGAACGCGGGAATGATCGTGATGTCGGGGCGCGACAGCTTCAGTTTGACCGTCAGGTCGTCGACCTTGGTGATCGCGCCGTCGATCGCCCCGTAGGTATCGCGGGTCTGCTCCTCCTGGACGGTGGTGCCGTCTTCCTTCTTGACCTCGCCCATGAACTTCTCGCTGCCCTTCTTCTCGACGATCGCCGCCATGCGCGTCGCCATCGAGTTGTTGGGCACGTGCTGCTCGCACCAGCGGTTGAGGTTGAAGACCACGTCGTCGGCGGTGAAGTCGTCCCCGTTGTTCCACTTCACCCCGGGCCGCAGCTTCAGCGTGTATTCCGTTGCATCCTCGTTCACTTCCCATTTCTCCAGCAGCCACGGCTGGAAGGTGAAGTCGACCGCATAGCGCACCAGGGGCTCGCAGAACAGCCGCGCCTGGTTGCCTTTCTGCGACCAGTCGAAGATGCGCGGATCGTCCATCCGCATCACCGCCTGCGCGATCTTGATCGTGCCGCCCGGCGTCCCGGACTCTTCCTGGGCGCGCGCCGGCGACGTCAGCCCCAGCATGCCCCAGGCCGCCGGGCCGGTCACGCCGAGCGCTGTCGCCATCGCCAGGAACTCGCGCCGATCGAGCTTGCCTTCACGGCACTCCCGCGCGAGTCCGGGTACGGCCGGGTGCACCGGCTTGCCATTGATCGTCGCGACCGCCATCGTTTCTCTCCCTGTATCCATTCCTGGACCCCGCGAGCATTGCAGAGCGATTTTCCTCTCGCGTCAAACCAAATCGGGGCCGGGCCGGCATTGCATCCGTGCCGAAAACGTATAACGAAGATTATGTTGCGCCCGCGGCGGCCGGGATGACCCCCCGCGCGGTCGTCGTCTTCGGCCCGACCGCCAGCGGCAAGTCGGCGCTCGCGCTCGCCCTTGCCGAGCGCGACGGCGGCTGCGTGATCAACGCCGATGCCGCACAGGTCTACGGCTGCTGGCGCATCCTGACGGCGCGTCCCGACGACAGCGACCTCGCCGCTGCGCCGCACGTGCTCTACGGCCACGTCGACTGCGCTGCGCGCTATTCGACCGGCGCCTGGCTGCGCGACGTCGCGGCTGCACTCGCGGATGTCCGCGCCCGCGGGCTCCGTCCGATCGTCGTCGGCGGCACCGGCCTCTATCTCGCGGCCCTGACCGAAGGTCTCGCCGAGATCCCCGCCACGCCGCCTGAACTGCGCGTTCGGTCTGAGGCGCTGATCCGTGCCGGCGGCCTCGGCGAGCTCCGCGCCGAGCTCGCCGCCGGTGATCCCGAGACCTTCGCCCGTCTCGACCCGTCGAACCCGCGCCGCATCCAGCGCGCCTGGGAGGTTCTCGTCGCCACGGGCCGCGGACTCGTGGCCTGGCACGCCGAGACGGTGACGCCGCTGCTCCGGCCGGAGGACTGCGTGCGCGTCGCCTTGTCTCCGGATCCATCCAAGCTGAACGATAACATAACGATCAGATTTCATCGAATGCTCGAAGACGGTGCCATCGACGAATGCCGCCGCTTCCTCGCTGCGGGACTCGACCGGGACCTCCCGTCGGCGCGCGTGCTCGGCGCCGCCCCGCTGTTCGCCTTCCTGGCCGGCGAGACCGACCTCGCCACGGCCACCGGGGCAGCCGTCACCGCCACGCGTCAGTTCGCCAAGCGCCAGCGCACCTGGATGCGCAACCGTTTCCGCGACTGGCCTCGCCTCGACGCCGCCGAGGACCCCCTTGCGGCCATCCCGCGGAGCTGAACGCCGAGCCCGGCTCAGTCGCCGAACTGGAAGCGCTGGAACCGCCCGAGCGCTTCCTCGATCCGAGCCTTGTCGCCCTCGCGCGGCCCGTCGACCCAGCTCCACTGCTGGATCATGAGCTCGCCCGCCGCACGGTCCGCCTTGAGATCGATCGCCGCCGCGATGCGATCCCCGACGAGGACGGGGAGCGCGAAGTATCCGTACCGCCGCTTCGCCTTCGGCACGTAGGCCTCGAAACGGTGCTCGTAGCCGAAGAAGAGCTTCAGGCGCTTGCGCTGGATCGCCAGCGGATCGAACGGGGAGAGAAGATGCACCCCCTCCCCTTCCGGTCGCGCCACCTCCAGCGCCTCGGGCTCCGCCCAGTGGAGCGCCCTGCCCGCCCCCTCCACCGCCAGCGGCACCAGCCGGCGGCGCCGGACCCGCGCCTCGATCGCCGCGGCCATGGCGGCCTTTCGCGGCGCGTCCATATAGCAGGCCGAATCGAGACTCGCGATCCCTTGCGCCCGCAGCGCCCGGTCGAGCAGGTACTCGGTTACCTGCCGCGGCGTCGCCGCCTTGGGCCGGGTCTCCCAGCCGAAGTGCCGCTCGGTCAGCTCGTAGGTCTTCACCATCCCCGCGCGGGCGCTGACGGTCAGAAGGCCGGCGAAGAAGGCGAGCTGCAGCGCCCGCTTCGACGGCTTGCGGCTCGCCCAGGGGTGCTCCTTCTCGACCAGATCGTCGTCGTCGATGTCCCGGATCGAGAGCGCGCCCTCGCGCCGCACCCGCTCCACGATCCGCCGCAGGTCACCGCGCCTGACCGTCGCGAACCAGTTCCCCGGGTGCTCGCGGTACGCCTTCATGTCGGGCACGAAGAAGCGGTAGTCGGCGGTCGGGATGTAGGCGAGGGCGTGCGCCCAGTATTCGAAGACCGTCTTCTCCGCCGCTTGCGCGACGGCGAGGTCCGCGCGCCGGTATCCGGGGATGCGGCTCCAGAGGATATGATGGTGCGATCGCTCGATCACGTTGATCGTGTCGATCTGCACGTAGCCGAGATGCGCCACCGCCGCCGCGGTCGCCGCGGGTCCCTCCCCGAACGGCGCCGGCCCGTCGAGGCGCTGCGCCGCCAGCCAGATGCGGCGGGCGGCGGCGAGCGGCAGTGCGAGCGGGGTTTCGGGCTTCTGCGGCATCGGGGCGCTTGTCATAGCACGCCGCGGCCGCCGCGCCAGCGCCGGCGCTCGACCGGCCGTCCCTGCGGGCTGCGTCGCGCGCGCCGGGTGGCTACGACGGCTTGCGGCCGGCGGTGCAGACGTAGCTGTTCTGCCAGGTCCAGAAGCGCGGATTGTCGAAGAGCGCCATCGCCTCGTCCCAGGTCGTTCGGCCGATCAAGCCCGACCCGACCAGCGACGCTTCCAGCTCCTGCATCGTCAGCTTCAGGTAGCGCGCGGGCAGCGAGCCGCCGTCGAAGAGGATCGTCTCGCCGTGCGCCTCGATCGCGCCGAAGCCGAGGCCGGCGAGCAGCGGCGCGAGCCGGCGGCCGACGAAGTAGTCGATGCCCTGGTCGGCGGCCCAGGCGAGGAATCCCTGCCAGAAGGCCCGCAGCGCCGGGCTGTCGGTCGAGAGCACCGGGTGGAAGTCAGGCTCGTCGAGCAGGATGCTCCCGCCGGGCCGCACCGCGGCGGCGAGCCGGCCGACGACCTCGATCCGTTGCGGGATATGGTGCAGGATCGCGCGGCCGCAGACCAGGTCGTAGCCCTCGCCGAGCGGATCCCTTGTCACGTCGAGCCGGCGGACCTCGACGTTCGGCAGCGCGCGCCGGTCGAGGTAGCGCGTGTCGATGTCGCTGGCGACGACATGCCCGGTCGGCCCGACGCGCGTTGCGAGCCACTGCGACACGCTGCCGTTGCCCGCGCCGACCTCGAGGCACCGCCAGCCCGGCGCAACCCCAAGCTGATCCAGGCGAAAGAACATCTGCGGATCGAGCATCCGCGACATCAGCGTCAGCCGCTCGTCCTCCTGCGGGATGCTGTGTGGCAGCACGTAACCGGCCATCGACTCCCTCCGCTTTTGCCGCAAGATCGCCCGTCGAGGCGCAAGTGTCGACGGGCGGCGCGGTTGCCGCGCAGTCCGGTTGACTTTGGCCGCGCAGCGGGGTCGGCTCGGGGCGCGAAGTGGGAGGGCGTGCGCTGGCCGAAATCGTCGACGTGGCCGTCGTCGGCGCCGGGGCGGCGGGTATTGCCGCGGCCCGGCGGTTGCGCGACGCCGGACGATCGGTGCTGCTGGTCGAGGCGCTGTCGCGGCTCGGCGGGCGCGCCCGGACCGAGGTCGTCGCGGGGATGCCGCTCGATCTCGGCTGCGGCTGGCTCCATTCGGCGGAGCGCAACCCGCTGGCGGCCCTGGCGGCCGCCGAAGGTCTCGAGCTCGACCGGCGCGATGCCGCCTGGGGAAGGCAGCTCGAGGGGCTCGGCGCTCCGGACGAGGTTCGAACGCAGGCCTGGCAAGCCTATGAGGCGTTCGGTCGGCAGCTCCGTACGGACCCGCCGGAGAGCGACCGCGCCGGGGATGCGATGGCGGCCGACGATCGCTGGCGGCCGTTTGTCGACGCGCTCAGCGGCTTCATGAACGGGACGGCGACCGACCGGCTCTCGGTGCGCGACTTCCTCGCCTACGACGACGCCGCCTCGGAGCTGAACTGGCGCCTTCCCGGCGGCTATGGCCGCTTCATCGCCGGCCTCGCCGACGGCCTTCCCGCCGCCTTGGGAACGCGAGCGACCGCGGTCAGCGAGGGCCGAACCGTGCGGGTCGACACCGACCGGGGGCCGATCGAGGCGCGGGCGGCGATCGTCGCCGTCTCGACGGCCATCCTCGCCGCGGGCACCATCCGTTTCGATGCGGGCGTGGACGCCCATCTCGAGGCCGCGGGGCGGCTGCCGCTCGGGCTCGCGGACAAAGTCTTCCTGTCGATCGCCGACACCGAGGTGTTGCCGCCCGAGAGCCATCTGCTCGGCCGCTTCGACTCGGCCTGCACCGCGAGCTACTACCTGCGGCCGTTCGGCCGGCCGGTGATCGAATGCTTTCTGGGTGGCACCCTTGCGCGCGGGCTCGAGACCGAGGGCAAGGGCGCCGCTACCGCCTTCGTCACCGCCGAGCTCGGCGCGCTCCTCGGCGCGCGCTTCGCCCGCGGGCTCGCGCCGCTGGTGGTGACGGCCTGGGGGCGCGAGCCGACGATCCTCGGGGCGTACAGCCACGCCGAGCCGGGTGCGGCCGATGCCCGGGCGGTCCTGGCGGCGCCGGTCAGCCCGCGGCTCGTCTTCGCCGGCGAGGCCTGCTCGCCGCACGACTTCTCGACCGCCCACGGCGCCTGGCAGTCCGGGCTGGCAGCGGCGGACTGGATCGAACGAGGCTTGTCGTGAGCTTCTTCGAGAGCCTCCTCCTGCTCCTCGCGGTGGCGATCCTGCTGCTGCAGGTGACGCGCCGGCTGCCGATCCCCTACCCCACCATGCTTGCCGCGGCCGGCGTCGTGCTCGCGCTGATACCGGGGGCGCCGCAGATCAGTCTCGACCCCGAGACCGCGCTGGCCCTCTTCATCGCCCCGGCGCTGGTCGATGCGGCCTTCGACTTCCCGGCGGTCGCCGCGCGCAGCCTCTGGCGCCCGCTCTTCGCGCTGGCGGTCGTCGCGGTCGTGTTGAGTGCCGCCGCGGTCGCCGGCGCCGGCATGGCGCTGGCCGGGCTGCCGCTCTACGCCGCGCTGGCGCTCGGGGCGATCGTCGCGCCGCCGGACGCGGCCGCCGCCACCGCGATCCTCAGCCAGGTGTCGATGCCCGGTCGCGTCGTCGCGGTGCTGAAGGGCGAAAGCCTGCTCAACGACGCCTCGGCGCTGCTCCTTTTCGCCGGCGCCACCGCCTTCCACCATCAGGGCGAGGCCGGCCCTGCCTTCGCGCTGCGCCTCGCGTTTGCGGTGCCGGGCGGCGTGCTTCTCGGCATCGTCCTGGCGCTGCTCTTCCGCCGGTTCATCGTCCCCCGGGTCACCGGCACGCTCGGCGGCAACCTCCTCGAGTTTGTCGGCACCTTCGCGGCATGGATCATCGCAGAGCGGCTGGAGCTCTCTGCGGTGCTGTGCCTCGTCGCCTTCGCGATGACGCTGGCGCGAGACGCCGGGCTGACGACTCCGGCGCGCTCGCGCATCCACAGCTTCGCGGTATGGGACAGCGCGGTCTTCCTGCTGAACGTGCTCGCCTTCCTCTTGATGGGCCTGCAGGCCCGCACGATCCTCGCCGACATGTCGCCCGGGCACCTGCGCGGCGCTGCGGTCTTCGCGCTCGCGGTCGTCGTCATCCTCGTGGTCGTGCGGATGGCCGGGACGCTCGCCTACGGCTGGGTGGCCCGGCGGATCCGAACCCCCGCCGGCGCCGAGGCGCCCCCCACGAGGCGCGAATCGATCCTGATCGGCTGGTGCGGGATGCGCGGGCTGGTGACCCTCGCAACCGCGTTCGCGCTGCCGGGCGACTTCCCGCAGCGCGACCTGATCGTGCTCACGGCCTTCGCCGTCGTGCTCGCGACGCTGGTGATCCAGGGGCCGACCGTGGCGCCGCTCGTCCGCCTGCTCGGGCTCGCCGGCGACAGCGGCGTGGCGGCCGAGCTCGGCCCGGCGCGGGCAGACCTCGCGTCGGCGGCGCTGGAGTCGCTCGAAGGGCGCGACGGCACCGCCGCCGACCACTGGCGCTTTTCCTTCGACGCCGTCCGCGCCGCATGGACCCCGCCCGGGGACAGCGCGGCGATGCGCGAGAAACGGGCGATCGGGCTCGCCGCGCTTCGGCGGCAGCGCGAGCGGCTCGAGGAGCTCCGCACGCTCCGAAGCATCGGGGCAGAGGCCTTCCTGATCCTGCAGGAGGAACTGGACTTCCAGGAGGTCACGCTGAGCGACGAGGACGCCCGCCGCATCGAGCAAAGCTGAACCCGCCGGCCACCTGCGCGTTGTGCACGGCCGGCCGGGAGAAGCGACCGCCTGATGACGACACAGCAGCTGCTTTCCCTGGCGGTCATCGCGCTGATGATGGCCGTCTTCGTCTGGGGCCGCTTCCGCTACGACCTGGTGGCGGTCTGCACGCTGATCCTCGCCGTCGCGCTCGGCGTCGTGCCGCCCGATCGTGCCTTCTCGGGCTTCAGCGACGACATCGTCATCATCGTCGGCTCGGCGCTGCTGGTCAGCGCCGGCGTGGCGCGGTCCGGAATCATGGCGGCCGCGATGCACCACCTGCTGCCGGACGTTCGGCGCGTCCGGATGCAGCTCCTGATCCTGGTGGCGGTCGTGACGCTTCTCTCGGCCTTCGTGAAGAACATCGGCGCGCTGGCGATCATGATCCCCATCGCCTTCCAGTTCGCCCGCCGCTCCGGGGTCCCGGCCTCGACCTTCCTGATGCCGATGTCGTTCGGCGCGCTGCTCGGCGGGCTCATGACCCAGATCGGCACCTCGCCAAACATCGTCGTCTCGCGGGTGCGTGCCGAGATGACCGGCGAGAGCTTCCGCATGTTCGACTTCACCCCGGTTGGCGCCACCCTCGCCGTCGTTGGCGTCGTCTTCCTGACCGGCTTCTACTGGCTGGTGCCGGCACGCCAGCGCGAGGGCGGCGCGCTCGACGAGGCGCTCGACATCGACAACTACCTGACCGAGGCGGAGGTGCTCGCGACCTCGGCGGTGGCCGACAGGCCGCTTTCGGACCTGCTGGCGCTTGCGGGCGGCGAGGCGGTGGTGACATCGATCCTACGCCGCAAGAAGCGGCGGATCATTCCCCTGCCCGACGCGATGCTGCGCGAGGGCGACCTGCTGCTGATCGAGGGCGACCACGCCGCGCTCGACCGGCTGGTTTCGCGCGCGCGGCTCAGCGTTACCGGCGGCCGCAGCACCGGCGAGGCGCCGGTCGCGGTGGAAGGCGTGATCGGCGCCGGATCGAGCCTGATCGGCTGGTCGGCCGAAGGGCTCGCGCTCTTCGACCGCTTCGAGGTCAACCTCCTCGCCGTCAGCCGCCGCAACGCCCGCATCGCGCAGCGGCCGAGCGCCGCCAGGCTCGAACTCGGCGACGTCGTCGTGCTGCAGGGGGCGCCCGGATCGCTCCCGGGCGTCCTGCGCGACCTCGGCGTCCTGCCGCTGGCCGAGCGGCAGGTGCTGCTCGGCAGCCTGCGCAATGGCCTTGTTCCGGCCGCGATCCTGGCCGTTGCCATGGGGTGCACGGCGACCGGAATGGTTCCCGTCGCCGTCGCCTTCTTCACCGCGGCGGTGGCGATGGTCGTCTTTCGCGTCATTCCGCTGCGCGAGGCGTATCGCTCGATCGAGGGCCCGATCCTCGTGATGCTCGCGGCGCTGATCCCGGTCAGCGATTCGCTCCGGACGAGCGGAGCCAGTGACGTGGTCGCCGATTCCCTCGCCCGGGTCGGTGCCGGGCTGCCGGCGGCCGGGTCGATCGCCCTGATCCTGGTGGTAGCGATGGCGGTGACGCCGTTTCTAAACAACGCGGCGACCGTGCTTGTCGTCGCGCCGATCGCGGCGCGCTTCGCCGAGGCGCTCGGATACCGGCCGGAAGCGTTCCTGATGGCGGTGGCGATCGGCGCAGGCTGTGATTTCCTGACGCCGATCGGCCACCAGTGCAACACGCTCGTGATGGGACCCGGCGGCTACCGTTTCGGCGACTACGCGCGGCTCGGCCTGCCTTTGTCGCTGCTCGTGGTGGCCACCGCGGTCCCCGCACTGATGGTAGTCTGGCCGCCGGG
>JAXMDH010000060.1:0-26300 GCA_046348915.1 Amaricoccus sp. | reverse complement strand
GACGGAGCGGTAAGGGATGCCGCGGGCCTGGAAGAACTTGCGCAGCGCCCAGCAGAACTCGCACCACTCGAGCGCGAAGAGCACGACCGGCTGCTCGGCATCGGCGACCGCCGCCTCGAACCAGGCGACGGCCTCGGGGCTCGGGTCCGCCGCCGGTGCGACCGGGGCCGCAGGGCGGACTAGGCCGCCGATGCGGTAGCCGTCGGTCGAGGCGGCGATCTCCTGCTCCGCCTCGGTCATCTCTTCGGGGATGTCGGCGAAGAGCGGGGTCGAGAGGTAGCGCTCGCCGGTGTCGGGGACCATGAAGAGCACGACGCCGCCCGCGGGCATCTCCTCGGCCACCGCGCGGGCGGCGGCGAAGGTGGCGCCGCCGGAGAGGCCGCAGAAGATGCCCTCGCGGCGGGCAAGGTCGCGGGCGCCCGCCATCGCGTCCGCACCGCTTACCCCGACGATACGGTCGACGTGACCGGCGTCGAGCGCGGCCTGCGTCAGCTTCGGGATGAAGTCGGGCGACCAGCCCTGCATCAGGTGCGGGCGGAACATCGGGTGCGAGGCGGTGGGAACGCCGTCGGCGGCGCGCGGCTGGGCGATGCCGCTGGCGAGGATCGGGGCGTTGTCGGGCTCGCAGGCGATCACCTGCACCTCCGGTCGCTCGGCCTTCAGCACGCGCGCGACGCCGTTCAGCGTCCCCCCGGTGCCGGTGCCGGTGACGAAGGCGTCGAGCCGGCGGCCGGCGAAGGCCGCGAGGATCTCGCGGGCGGTGGTGCGGGTGTGGGCCTCCGCATTGGCCTCGTTCTCGAACTGGCGGGCGAGGAACCAGCCGTGCCTGTCGGCGAGCTCGCGGGCCTTCGCCGCCATGCCGGTGCCCTTTTCGGCGGCGGGGGTGAGGACGACGCGGGCGCCGAGGAAGCGCATCAGGCGGCGGCGCTCGACGCTGAAGCTCTCGGCCATGACGACGACGAGCGGGTAGCCTTTGGCGGCGCAGACCATCGCGAGGCCGATGCCGGTGTTGCCGCTCGACGCCTCGACGACGGTCTGGCCGGGCACGAGCGAGCCGTCGCGCTCGGCCGCCTCGATCACCGCGAGCGCCAGCCGGTCCTTGACCGACCCCATCGGGTTGAACGCCTCGAGCTTGGCGTAGAGATCGGCGCCCTCCGGCGCCAGCGCGTTCAGGCGGACGACGGGCGTGTCGCCAATGGTAGCGAGGATGTTCGGGTGCAGGGTCATCGCCATCGCCTCTCAGAGCCGCCCGCCGCGCACGTCGTCGCGGGTCAGGCCGATGTCGCGAAGAAGATGGTCCTCCATCCGGGCGAGCTGGCGCGACGCGCGGAAGCGGGCGTCACGCTCCATCGCCGCGCGCAGGAGGTCGGCGAGGCAGGCGCGGCACCAGCCGTGCGCCGCGTGAAGGAGCGGGGCGCTGGCGGGGGCGGCCTTCGCGGGGGTCTGGACGGTCATCGGGATCACCTTCGGGTTCGGTTGACAGGGCAAGGATAGGCGCGGCCCTTCGCCCGCGCTTGCGGACGGGCGTCGGGCTGCCGGGGAATTGCCTGGGGACTTGCCCGCGAAAGCCGTCCCACGGAGGCCGTTCTACGGCGTGGGCCTGCCGTTGGTCCTTACCGCGGGCCGATCTTTCCCTTATCATTGCCGCTGAGCCGCCCGGTGTTCCCGCTTGCCCACGCGCTTCGGCCCTTTCGAGCTCGACGAGGACGCCCGCAGCCTCTCGCTGCGCGGCCAGCCGCAGGAGATGCAGCCGCTGGTCTTCGACCTCCTCGCCTATCTCGTCCGGAACGCCGGGCGGGTGGTGCCGAAGGACGAGCTGATGGACGCGCTCTGGCCCGACCTCACCGTCACCGAGGCGTCCTTGCAGCGCGCGGTCAGCCTCGCCCGCCGGGCGCTCGCCGCCGGCGGGCTGGAGAAGGCGATCCGGAGCTTCGTCCGCCACGGCTACCGCTTCGGCCTCGACCCCGACTTCGGCGCCCCCGAGGGCCCGCCGGCGGCCGACCCGCGCGCCGAGGCGCGCCGCCGCGTGCAGGCCTGCGACTGGCCGGAGGCCTGCGCCCGCTTCGAGGCGATGGCGCCCGACCAGCTGACCCCCGAGGACATCGACCTGTGGGCGCTCGCCGTCGAGTGCCGCGGCCGCCCGGTGCTGGCGCTGCCGCTCCTCGCCCGGGCCGTCGCCGCGCACGAGGCCGCGGGATCGCCGGCGCGCGCCGCCCGCGCGGCCGTCACCCTCGCCAAGATCGAGCTCGAGCGCAGCGCCGTGGCGGTGGCCGGCGGCTGGCTCGACCGGGCGGATTCGCTGCTCGGCGGGGCCGACGACGCGGGCGTGCGCGCCTATCTCCTCTGGATGCGCTCGCGCCTCGCGACCTTCGGCGGCGAGGCCGACGCGGCGCTCGCCCTCGCGAGCGAGGCCTTCACCCTCGCCGAGCAGTCGGGCGACCGCGGGCTCCGGGCGCTGACCCTCGCCTACAAGGGCTTCTACACCCTCTCGCTCGGCCGGGTCGGCGAGGGCGCCGCCCAGCAGAACCATGCCGCCGCCATCGCGCTCTCGGGCGAGATCGACCCGGTTACCGGCAGCCTTATCTATTGCAACATCCTGTGGAGCGCCCGGACCTTCGCCGACTGGGAGCGCGCCTGGCAGTGGAGCCAGGGCTTCGAGACCTGGTGCGAGGCGAGCTTCGCAGCACCCCCCGGCTCCTGCGACCTGCACCGGGCCGAGATCCTCGGGGCCCGGGAGACGCTGCCCGAGGCGCTGGAGCGGATCGACCGGGCGCTCGTCAAGCTCGTCGACGAGGAGGCCTGGTGCATCGGCGAGGGCCACCGCGTCCGCGGCGACATCCAGGCGATGATCGGCGACCTCGACGCCGCCCGCGCCGATCATACCGCCGCCTATGCCGTCGGCTGGGACGCCGAGCCCGGCAACGCCGTGCTGCTGTTCGAGGCGGGCGAGCCCGACGCCGCCCTCGCCGCCCTCGACCGCGCGCTCGCGGGGCGGAGCTGGTTCCACCTCCAGCGCCGCGGCTACCTGCTCGTCCACAAGGCCCGTATCGCCGCCCTCGCCGGCCGGCCGGAGGTCGCCGCGCCGCTCCTCGCCGAGATCAAGGCGACCCCGGCGCGCTGGCCGCAGCCGGCGATCCAGGCGCTGCTCGACGAAACCCGCGCCGCGCTCGAGCCTGACCCGGCCGAGGCCCGGCGCCTGCTCCTCCTCGCCCGCCAGCTGTGGACGGCGGCCGGGCTCGACTACCACGCCGCGCGCGTCCGCCTCGCCCTCGCCCGCGACCATCTCGCCACCGGAGACGCCGCCGGCGCCGCCACCGAGGTCGCCGCGGCCCGGCTGAAAGCCGACCGCATCGGCGCGCGCCGCCTCGTGGCCGAGGCCGACGCCCTCGCCGTGCTGGTCGCGAGAGATCAGGCAAGGATCAGCGCCCGGTAAGGACGCCGGCGCCCGACCTGCGGCACCTTCTCCCCGTCACGAACCCGTGGCGATCACCTGCGGCCCCCGAGGCCGCTCGAAGGGAGAAGACCAGATGAAGCTCTACGTCATCCGCCGCCCCAGCGCCTGGGCGACCCTCGCCGAGCTCGAGGCCGCGGGCGCCAGGTCCGCGCAGGTCGGCGAGGAGGAGTTCCCCGACACCATCCGCTGGATCCGCAGCTACGTCGTCCATGAGCCGGACGGCCGCATCGGCACCTTCTGCATCTACGAGGCCAAGGACGGCGACGCGATCCGCGCCCACGCCGCCCGCGTCGGCATGCCCGGCGAGGAGTTCTACGAGGTGGCGACCACCGCCATCATCCGCCCCGACCCGGTCGAGATGGCGATGGCCTGATCGGACGTTGCCGCGAGGGGCGGCGCGCAGCGCCGTCCCGGTTCCCCGCGCGGTCCCTGGGACTCCGCCCGACCGACAGGGCCCGTCTCGGGGCGCACCGCTTGGCGCGGCACCTGTCGCGGCGTCCCCGGGAAAAGCCGCAGTTCCCTCCCGACAATCCCCACGCGGTCCTCAAGCGGCAGGCGTCGGGTCCCGGTTAACTGCCGTGCGTGCCGGGCGGCGTCGCATTCTCGACGGCTGGCCCGGTGGCAACCGTAACTCCGCCGCCGTCACGGGGTCCGGTCCGAGCTGGCCCGATGGAGGCTCTCGGACCACGGCACCGCGTCCGGCAGTGCCCGAACCCATGCCTCCCCACACTTCGAAGGATCAAGAGAATGGCCACCCTCGACTTCACCCGCGCCGCCTTCGGCGTCGACACCACCGAGCCCGGCTTCATCGACTTCGCCGCCGGACTCGGCGCCGGCACCGCGACCTCGTTGAGCTTCCGCACCGTCGCAGGCAACCGCGTCCAGGTCACCGGGACCGGCCTGACCTTCGACGCCGCCGGCCGCCCGACCGGCGGCACCGCGACCGCGATCGAGATCGACGTCGACAACAACGGTAGCGTCGATCTGGTGATCTCCGGCATCAATGCGCCGGCAGCGAGCCTCGACGACGGCGCGGGCGGCTTCTGGCGCTTCCTCGACGGCAACGACGTCATCCTCGGCCCGGATTCGGCGCAGGGCGCGGCCAACGGCATCTTCCGCATCTTCGGCGACGGCCTGGCGGCGCGCAACGGCGCGACGGGTGGCAACGACTACATCCAGCTCGGCGACCGCATCGGCGCGACGATGGGCGACGTCTACACCGTCGGCGCGACCTCGGCGGTCGACTACAAGGGCGGGGCCGACGAGATGCTCGGTCTCCTCACCAACGCCGTCCAGTACGCCCACGGCGACGCCGGGCTCGTCTACGGCGGCAGCAAGCTGACCGGCGGCAACGACACGATCCTGATCCAGTCGACGTCTACCGACAGCTACGCCACCGGCGACGCCGTCCGCGCCTGGTCCCTCAACGGCAAGCTGGCGACGGTGGTCGGCGGCAACGACACGATGACCGCGGGCCTTTACTTCAAGGGCTCCCTCGCCGGCGATGTCCACCTGATGGAGGCGAGCGCCCGGGTCGAGGGCGGCGACGACCGGCTCACCGGCGGCGGCTTCGGCGAGATCCTCGCCGGCGACGTCCACACGGCGCTGGCGACCGCGACCGGGGCCGCGCGCGTGATCGGCGGCGACGATGCGATCTACGGCAACGGCGGCGCCGACATCATCGCCGGCGACCTCTACCGCGCCGCCAGTCTCGGCGTGACGATCACCGGCGGCAACGATACGATCGATGGCGGGGCAGGCGACGACATCCTCTCCGGCGACGTCTACTCCGCCTATCCGGGCCTCCAGGCCATTAGCGGCGGCGCCGACGTGATCCGCGGCGGCGCCGGCAACGACCGGATCTACGGAGACTCGACCGACAACAACCAGAACGCGGTCGGGATCGGCGGCAGCGACCGGCTCTACGGCGACGACGGCAACGACCAGCTCTTCGGCCACGGCGGCGACGACACCCTCGACGGCGGCACCGGCACGGACACGCTCTGGGGCGGGGACGGTAACGACTGGCTCTCCGGTGGCAGCGACGCGGACCGGATGTCCGGCGACGCCGGCGACGACCTGATGGATGGCGGCGCCGGCGCCGACTCCATGTCCGGCGGCACCGGCAACGACACCTACTACGTCAACGACGCCGGCGATCTGGTGAACGAGGCGGCCGGCGCGGGCGTCGACGCAGTCTGGTCGGTCATGAACGCCTACCGGCTGACCGCGAACGTCGAGACGCTCTCCTTCAACGGCACCGGCAATTTCACCGGCATCGGCAACGCGCTCGCCAACACCATCGCCGGCAGCGCCGGAGCCGACACGCTCGACGGCGGCGACGGCAACGACGTGCTGATCGGCGGCGCCGGGGCGGATCGCCTCGTCGGGGGCGCCGGCACCGACACGGCCTCCTACGCCACCGCCTCCGGCCGCGTCTGGGCGATCCTGACCGGCAGCCCGAGCTCCCAGGGCGGCGAGGCGGCAGGCGACACCTATGTCGGCGTCGAGAACCTCGCCGGCTCCGCCTTCGACGACGTCCTGCAGGGCGACGGCCTCGCCAACGCGCTCTCGGGCGCGGACGGCAACGACCAGCTCATGGGGGCGGCCGGCGGCGACGTGCTCGCCGGCGGCAACGGAAACGACCAGCTTTCCGGCGGCGACGGCACCGACGTGCTGCGCGGCGGCGCCGGGGCGGACATCCTCTACGGCGGGCTCGATGCCGACGTCTTCGACTTCGACACCGCCGCCGACACGTCGGCCGCGGCGCGCGACGTGATCCGCTCGCTCAACACCAACGTCCTCGCCTTCGAGGGCGCCGGAGTCGCCGGCGGCGACGTGCTCGATCTTTCCGGCATCGACGCCAACACGGGCGCCGCCGGCAACCAGGCCTTTGCCTTCGGCGGCACCGGAACCGGCCGCGTCTCGGTCGTCTCCCTCGGCGCCGATAGCCTCGTCCGCGCCAACACCGACAGCGACGCCGCGTTCGAGGTCGAGATCCTGATCGAGGACGGCGGCGTGGCCGCCTCGGCCTACAAGGCGGGAGACTTCATACTGTAATCCCCGCCAACGCCAGGCTGCCGCGGGAGGAGAAGCCGCTCGCGGCGCCATGAACTCCCGCCAAGTTTGTGGTTTGTGGACCGCGTCCGGCACAAAAACGGGCGGGAAGCTGACATCTTGCGCTGCGGCACCGTTCCAACACGGAAGATCACTAGCCGACTTTCCGCTGCGGCCAGCCCCGCCAGCGTCGAATAATTCGCTGTTGAGTACGCGGAGGGCCTCGCGATCCTCCGCGATATATTCACCCGCGAGGCGGGAACGGGTCGTCACCGTAGCTGTTGCGCTCGCGGATGCGGCCGTTCTCTCCGTGGATCAGAACTTCGCTGTGCTGGTTGCGCGCGATTTCGGTAGCTCGTTCGATCGCCTGCTGCTGGGTCGGAAGATGCGCGGTGTCCTTTCCATTGCCCGCGCCGCGGACGGCCCAACCGCCTTCGCGCTTGACCACGTGCTGGTTCTTGCCTGCCATGACTATCACCTCCTTTCATCGGCACGACCACATCTGGAGACGCCCATGCGAACTTTCAAGTAAGAATTTGACGGTATGGTTCGAATGGGTTACCTTATCATGAGAAGGTGGCGGGCAGGAATCCGCCGCGCGAACCACAGGGAGCCGATATGAACCGTCTCGAAATCGCGCGGCGCCTGAGGGAGGCCCGCGAGCTTGCATCGATCAGCCAGAATGAAGCAGCCGACGCCCTCGGTCTACCCCGGACCGCCATGACCCAGATGGAGGGCGGCAATCGCGCTGTGTCTACGCTCGAACTTTCACGCCTGGCAGAGCTTTACCGTCGGCCTGTGCGTTGGTTCCTTGCGGAGGCGCCTGACGTCGAAGACGACGTCGTTGTCGCCCTGCACCGGATCGCCCCCGGCCTCGACGCAGAACCTGACGTCCGGCGCCAAGTGGATCGGTGTGTCCAGATGTGCCGCGAAGGCATCAGCCTCGAAGGGTTGCTCGGCCGGGAAGAGCGAGACGGTCCTCCAGCCTACCGCGAATCCGTCCCAAGGTCGACCGGCGAGGCCGTCATGCAGGGCGAGCGGGTTGCCGAACAGGAGCGCAAGCGCCTTGCACTTGGTGGTGCGCCAGTTCCCGACATGACGGAACTCCTCGGCGATCAGGGGATCTGGGCATCTACCGTCGAGCTTCCTCATACGATGTCCGGCCTTTTCTTGCATCATCCGAGCATCGGCATGGCGGTCTTGATCAATGCCGGTCACGTTCGCGCGCGTCAGCGGTTTTCGCTGGCGCACGAATATGCGCATGCGCTTCTTGACCGGGATCGCGTCGTCGGCGTCAGTAGCGCCAACAACAGCAGCGAGCGGATCGAGCAGCGTGCGAACGCTTTTGCAGCAGCTTTCCTGCTACCGGAAGCAGGTCTTGAGGAAGAACTGCGCCAGCTTGGAAAGGGTCAGCCTGCGCGAACCGATCAGATCGTGTTTGACGTTGCGACCGGAGGTAGCATCCACGGCCAGTTGCGCCCGGCGCCGCGCTCTCAGGCCATTGGATTTCAGGATATAGCCTTTGTCGCGCATCGTTTCGGGGTGAGCTATCAGGCAGCGGTCTATCGGTTGAAGAGTCTTCGCCATGTCAATCAGCCGGAGAGTGCGCAGCTGTTGTCTGCGGAACAGGTGGCGGCAGGGAAGGACTACCTTCGGGCCTTGGACCTGTTCGATGATCTCGAGGAGCCGGTCAAACCAGAAAGAGGAACCCGCGAACTTCGCAGCCGGATCGCGCACCTCGGGCTCGAAGCCTACCGGCTTGGTGAGATTTCCCGAGGTCGCCTGCTCGATGTGGGCAAAACCATTGGCGTCGACGGACGCAAGCTTCTCGACCTCGCGGAGACCGCGCGGGCAGAGTGACGTCGAAGATCCCCATGCCTCCACGCGTTCTACTCGTGACCGATACCTCCGTTCTGGTGAATTTTCTCCGGATCGATCGAATGGATCTGATCCGAGATCTCTCGCCCAAGTTCCTCGTCACCGATCACGCGGCCGAAGAGATCAGCGAGCTTTATGCGGAACAGCGGGCGCGCTTCGCAGCTGCACTCGCGGGCGGATGCTGCGAACTCTGTCGCGTCGAAGGCGAAGGGGCACTCGAACTGTTGGGGCAGTTGACCGAGACATCGCGCCTCGGGATTGGCGAGAGTGCCACTATCGCTCATGCGCTGTCGATTGGCGCGGGTCTCGCCATTGATGACCGCAGGGCCGTGATCGAGGCTCGCCTGATCAGCGACCGGCTTGTCATCGTCGGGACCGCAGACCTCACTGTGCAGATGATCCGCGAAGGCCTCCTGAGCGTGGCCGATGCAGATGCCATGAAGGACGACTGGGCAACCAACCACCGATTCAGGCTGAAGATCCGCACCTTTGGCGACCTTATCTGACGGAGCGCGACGAAACCCTTTTCATCTCGGTCTGATTGGCATGACAACGCGCATCCACACAGGGTTGGCGCAACTGCTCGACGATGCCGACCAATTAACTTGAGTTTTCCAAATGTCACTCCTTGCCGCCACGCAGATCTCTAAGCCCGCCGATGAGCAGGCGTTTGAGCGCGCATCCGTCGTCCTGTGGCGCGGCCTGCTCAACGATCCATCGGTTCAGAGGAACGGCCGACGAGGCCAACGTCAGAATGGCGTCGACCTCTTCGGCATTCGCAACGGTGATGCGGACTGGCACGTCGGTATCCAGTGCAAACTGAAGAGCGAGGGGCACGCTCTTTCGGAAGTTGAAGTACGCGGCGAGGTTGCGAAGGCGCTGACCTTCAGGCCGCATCTCAAGGAATACTATGTCACCACGACCGCGCCGGACGATGTCGCGATGCAGGAGATCGCGCGCGAGATCACGAAGGAGCTCGCTGTAGCTGGCAAGGCGATGCGCGTGTTCATCTACGGATGGAACACGCTGGAGGAACGGATCAGCGAGGACGGGGCCGCGCGTAAGGCCTTCGATCCGACCCACTCGCTTTTCAGCGAGGAAATTCTCGCCGAGGCTAAATCGATCTCCGTCGGACAAGGCGAAACGCGAACAGAGATCGCGGCGGTCGCTGCTGGTGTGATGCGTGTCGAAGCACTGCTTACCGCGCGACTGACGACGTCGCCTGGCGACAGCACTGTTGCAATAAGCGCGCTGGAAGCTCACCTCGACGCCGAGATCGACGAATATCGCGACCTCTACAAGAGCGGCAAGACACTGACCGCCATGCCTCTCTTGGAAAGGCTGCTGGCACGCGTCGCTGGTAGCGCCTCCGGCCGCATCCTGTTTCGCATCAAGGCGAATATCGGCCATTGCCTTTTGGCGCTTGGCAGGGATGCCGAAGCCGCCGTCATACTGCTCGCCTCCTACGGGCACGCCCCGAATGAGCCGAAGGCGATCGCCAACAAGGCCCTTGGTCTTCTGCTGCAGGGTGAGTGGCAAGAGCTGCTGGCGTTCGGAACATCGGAGCTCGAGGCCGACCCCTCGAACGAATGGCTCGCCGGCTATCTCCTCCAGGCTGCGCGGTTCGACCTGTCGGAGATGGATCCGCTCGGAATGGTTCCGGACGCACTGCGCGAAACTGCGGCTGTGCGGATCGGTTGGATCGACTTCCTTAGGCGCCGCGGGAAGCCGGGGGAATGGTGGGCGCCGGCACGCGAGGTGCTCGCGTGGCATCCTTCCGAACCCCACGCCGTGCAGTTTGCGGCCGAGGCCGATCTCGATGAAATCCTCACCAGCCAGCGCTTCCAGCGCATGCGCATCTTATCATCGACGGAGCGGAAGCGGTTGGAGGTGGCGACTGCCGCGCTCAGGACCGAATGGGATCGCGTGCGCGTGACCGATGGTCCCTTGCGGCCGGAAGACGCCGCGCTCTGTGGCAACGTCGTGGTGGGATTGGCTGCCCTCGAAGAGTTTTCCGCAGCGCTCGACATTGTCCGTCAGGGCCTCATACCGGATTCGGCTGATCAGTGGATGCGCTCCGGCTTGGGCCACCAGTGGAAGGTGGTGTTTGCGGCAATGAGCGCACGGTCGCGCTCGAGGGTGCGGCATCGCTCGGCGAGGACGGCGTCGAGGTCTTCGAGGGTCGCGAAATAGGTGTTGGCGATCGGCTCGTCGACGAGGGGCCAGAGGTGCTCGGCCGGCTGCAGCTCCGGGGTGTAGGGCGGCAGGTAGACGAGGCGGATGCCGTCGGGGACCGCGAGGTTCGGCTCGGTATGCCAGCCCGCGCCGTCGAGCAGGAGGACGATGATCCGGTCGCGGCCGGCGCCGGTCGCGCGGGCGAAGCTCGCGAGCATCATCTCGTAGAGCCGCTTGTCGATGCCGTTCGAGAGATACCAGACCGTCTCGCCGCTCGAAGGTGCGACGAAGGCGGTGACGTAGAGCCACTCGAAGCGGTGGTGGCCGAGGGCTGTCGGCCGCTCGCCCACCGGCGCCCAGACCCGGCGCCGCACCGGCTTCAGCCCGAGCCGGTGTTCGTCCGTCGCCCAGAGCTCGACCGGGAGGTCGGTCCTCTCCCGCTCCTCGGCGACCACCTCGCCGAGCTTTTTTTGAACGCCGCCTGCTCCTCGGGCCCCGCCGCCTGCGGGTTCCTCGGCCGCGGCGCCTGCAGCGACCAGCGAAGCTTCCGCAGCGCCTCCCAGCCGCGCGGCGGGTGCACGTGCACAAGCCCGAGCCGCGCCGCGATCCAGCGCGCCACCTTCGGCCCGCTCCACACCCCGCCGTCGTCCGGCGGGGTCCTCAGCCGCTCCCGCAGCGCCTCGAGGTCGTCGGCCGACAGGAGCGGCTTCGCCCCGGCGTTCCCCCGCCGCCGGTCGCCCAGCCCCTCCGCTCCCTCCGCCTCGTAGCGGCGCGCGAGCTTTCTCACCCACCGCGGGCTCAGCGCCACGATCTCGGCAACCTCCGCGGTCGAGTGCCCCTTCGCCAGCAGCCACACCACCTGGCAATGGCTCCGTTCCACCACGTCCTTCGCCGCGCGGAACCGCGCCTCGAGGTCCTCGACCGTCTCCCGCTGCCCGACCGCCATTCTGCCTCCTGCTTTTGCAGCAGACTCTAACGGCCTCCATTCAACAGAGGAATCCCCCTGCTCGGAATCAATCACGCGGATTCGGTATGAGACGGCGCTGATTGATCATCGTCGCTATGTCGATCTCGTAGTAAAGCTCGCTTGGCGGCGTCACGGGCATCTGGCCCTCGATTCCGGAACCATGATGGCGGTCCTCCGATCCGAAGGCGAACATTCGCTGGCGGACTTCAGGGCGATCGCCAATTTCATTGGGACGCCGGACGCGGACCTTCGGTCGCATATCGCGGTAACTACCGAGTTCCTGAACTTACTCTGGCGGAGGTCGGATCAGTTCGATCTGTGTTGCATGCAGGCCACGAGCGTCGTTCTGGAGCGGATAACTCAATGCAGATCCCGACAGTGGGCACTTGTCCTTGCATTCCTCATGCGCGGTTGTGCCCCCGCCGTCTGTCAGTACGTGGACCAATGGGTCATTGGCCACTTTCTGCCTGCTCGGGACGTCGCAGCGGCCATGCGCGAGATTGAAGATGTCGCAAAAAGGGGGCTGGCAAAACAGGCCGGACGTGGCGGTGAGAGTCCGGTTCTGGCGGCCCGTAAGCAAGAGAGGCGGCGGAGGCGGCGACGATAGGCTGCTGCTTTGTGCCCGGAATGGCCTGCGGCTATGTCCAGAGCCGCTCGCGCCTACAGCGAACGGCCGGTAGCAGGATGTCGCGCCGCAGCGTCGGCCGATGTTCGGACGTCCGCTCAGGGCCGAGGGTGTCTATGCCGCCCTCGGCCCCTCCGGCATCAGGCTGCCTGATCGAGGAGCCGCTTCGCCTTGGCCTCCATGTCGAGCCGGGCGTCCTGATGCGGCTTGTCGCGGGCGACGGCGATGATCCCCTGGACGAAGTCGAACACGCTCTCCGGCGGCCGTCCTTCCTCCGCCAGCACCGCATCGATGATCCGTCCCGTCTCCGGCCGTGAGAAGCCGCGCTTGCGCAGGAACTCGGTCCGGTCGTCGTCGCTCCGCGCAACCACCTTCTCTCGCGCCGCCCGGATGCCGTTGACGAATGGCAGCGGCGAGGAGTCGGCGAAGGTGAGCAGCGCCGGCGCCGCCTCGTGCGCGAACCGCGAGGCCGCATGCTTCGAATGCCGGATGGTGATCTCCTCGAAGTCCTCGACGCCCCAGAGGTTGCGGTTCTGGCAGACCGCCCGGAGGTAGAAGCTCGCCATGCCGAGGGTCTTGGCGCCGACTTCCGAGTTCCAGGCGTAGAATCCGCGGAAGAACAGGTCGGGCGAGCCGTCCGGCAGCTTCCCCGCCTCGATCGGATTGAGGTCGTCGACGAGGAACAGGAAGACGTCGCTATCCGAGGCGTAGAGCGTCGTCGTGTCCTTGCTGATGTCGACGCGCGGATTGTAGACGCCGGTCGACCAGTCGAGCACGCCCGGCACCTTCCACCGGGTGTCGCCGGTGCCGTTGCCGGCGATCCGCTGCACCGCCTCGACCAGCTCGTGGTCGTAGATCCGGCCGTAGTCCGGCCCGGTGACGGCGCGGAGCTCGACCCGGTCCTCCTCGATCTCCAGCGTCTTGATTTGCTCGGCGCGGTGCGCGCTCAGCCCGTACTGCAGGTTGATCGCGGCGAGCGCCGCCGGCAGCTGCCGGAGGTAGGCGGCCGGTGCGCCGACCTGGCTCGCGAGCTGACCGAAGCTCCAGTGCGTCGGCGCCACCGGCCGCTCGGCGCCGGGAAGGATAAGCGCCAGCCGCTCGGGATCGGCGCGGCTCGCCTCGACGTGGATCGCGGCGGTCTCCACCACCCGCGTCCGGCTACGCTCGGCGCGGCTCCGGACCGAGCGGGCGAGGTCGTCGAGCGAGAGGAAGCGTTCGTCGTCCGGCCGCGAGAACCATTCCGAGGACACCCGGCCGATCCGCTCGCCCCGGCTCACGTCGACCTTGTAGCCGCCGGCGCCCTGGTCTGCGCCTATCATTGCCATGTTCATGCGAGACATCTCCACGACGGGCGCCAGGAGCCTCTCTCCCGGACCTCAACCCGTCACGAAGCCCCGCTCCACCCTCTGCCTCTATCGCCGCGCCGCGGCGAGCGACGCGGCGATCCCAGCGATCGACTGGAACAGCAGCAGCGCGTCGTCCCTCGACGGCAGGAAGCCGCGCCGACGCCAGAATGCCGCCGCGTCGTCATCGATCGCGTTGACCATCAGCGCCCGGCCCCCGACCAGTCCCGCTGCCCGTACGCAGCGCTCGAGCGCGTGCTTCACGAGCCCGGCGCCGATACCGCGGCCGGCCCAACCCACATCGGTGGCGAGCTGACCGAGCAGCAGGCAGGGGACCGGGTCCGGCGGTTGGCCGGTGCGCACCGAGCGCGGCAGGATCGACGGCACCACCGCCGTCGGCGCCAGGCCGTAGTAGCCGACCACATGGCCCGCTTCGTGCACGACCAGCACAGCGGTGAAGCCCTTCTGCTGGTTCGAGAGCGCGCGGGTCTTCAGCCAGTGATCGAGTGTCGGCTTGCCACAGGTGAAGCTCGAGACGTCATGCGCCGCGGTCAGCGGCTCTGGCGCGGAGAGAACGAGGCTCACACCTCTTCCGCGCGATCCGCCTCCCAGGGTGCGGGCCGTCCCAACAGCTCCATCATCTCCGGGACAGGCGCCGCCGCGACCGACAGCGCCCCGAGGAAGTCGGCGAACCCTTCCGGGCTCATGCGGATCAGCCGGTTGTCCATCAGCACCTCCTCGGCAGCGCGCACCGCGGCCTCGCGCACGAAGTCGGTGCGCGACCGGCCGCGCAGCCCGGCGGCACGATCGATCATCGCGACGTCCGCCTCGGGCAGGCGCATCGAGATCGGGTATTCCTTGCGTTCGGCGGTTCCGGCCATGATGATCTCCTCGGGCAGGACCAGGGCTCCGAATCCAAATTACGGGAAGGCTGAGAGGATTGCGTCGAGGTAGTTCGGGTCCCATCCGGCGACCTTGCGCCTGGACTTGATGGACCTCTTGTCGGCGATGCCCCGGACGAGATTGAGGGCGAAGTGGCGGACGGTGGCCATGTTGCGGGCGCCGTGGCCTCTGCGGAGGCGGGAGTGGTCGTCGGCGAAGGTGACGTCGAGGACCCAGTGCAGGCGGTTCTCGATCGCCCAGTGGTCGCGGATCGCCGCCGCGGCGTCGGCTGCCGAAAGCGCGCGGGAGGAGATGAAGTAGCGGGTCTCGGTGCGGGTCGCGCCCCTTGCCTCGACCCGGGTCTGGGCGCGCACGAGGCAGGCAGCACCCGGCAGGCGCAGCTCGCCGGGGAAGCGGCGGTCGCCCTGGAGCCATCCGGTGTCGCGGAGCACGGCGGCGCGGCGCTCCTCGATGCGGCCGTGGCCCTTGTCGAGATCGGCGTAGGTTTCGAGGGCGTCGCCCTTTGCCCGCGCCGCCTCGGCGAAGGCGGCCTCGACCTCGGCGCGGAGCGTGGGCTGGTTGGCCTTGACCGCGAGCAGCCAGTCGGCGCCCTGGGCGGCGATGGCGCGGGCGACCTCGGCGTTGGTGGCGACGGCGTCGATCGAGACGAGGGCGCCCTTCAGCCCGTCATCGGCGCCGAGGCGCTCGAGCAGCGGCGGGATGGCGGCGAGCTCGCTCGCCTTGTCGGGGACGGCCTCGGCGGCCAGCACCAGGCGGGCGGTGGTGGCGAAGGCGGAGACGAGATGCAGCGGCGCGACGCCTTGGGCGCGGTCGTGGCTGCGGCGCGAGGTCTTGCCGTCGATGGCGACGAGGGGGGCCTTCTCGGGCCAGCTCGCGCGCACCCAGGCCGCGAAGGCGTCGGCGAAGAGCGCCGGGTTGATCCGGTTCATCAGGATGGTCAGCCAGCGCTCGCCCGGCACGCCGTTCCCATAGGGCAGGTGCCGGCGCAGGAAGTCGAGGTGCGCCGCCCCCCAGCCGGCGATGTCCTCGTAGTCGTCGCAGTCGGCGATGCTGCCGCAGACGACGAGAAACAGCACCTCGGGCAACGGATGCAGGATGCGCCGCACGTCGCGCGGGTCCTCGACGTCGGCGAAGTGATCGAGCAGCGCCGCCAGGCGCGACTTCCGGGGCAGGCTCTCGGCGGGGATCATGCGCGGCTCCGATTCAGGGCCGCCGCATCGATTCAGAGAAATCCCCGCCTGTCACCTGTCACATGAGTTCGGTGCCCTGGGGCAGGACATTACGGTATTGTATCGCGTATCGCAATACACTATGCTGGCGTCTGGCAAATCCAGGTGGGGGCTTGCATGTTCGTGGATGACAGATCGCCGATCAGAGCCCGGTCATTTTACTTCTCCATCCTACGCCGGAGCGCGAACGCGCTCGCCACAGCGCTAAAGACGCCACCAATCGCCGTCAGCTCTTCTCATTTGATTTCCGTTGCTTACGAGCAGCGCCGCCCCAATGCTCGGCGACATGGCGCAGGATCGACACAGTTCAGACAAGGCGGACAATGGGCGCGGACCTCGTCAGGCTCTCAGCGCCTCCCATTCTGGCGGGGAGGAACTGACCTTCACGCCGCGCGGCGACCCGGACCCGCGTCTCGTCCAGCTGGCCCGGCTGCTCGGGCGGCAGCTGGCCCGCGAGACCTTCGAAGCCGAGACGCTCGCCGGCCGCACCGCTCGCGCTAGGGAGGCCTCTGTCGTGAAGGTCGCGCTCTACGCCCGCTATTC
The DNA here is from genome assembly GCA_046348915.1 of Amaricoccus sp. Classification (GTDB taxonomy): domain Bacteria; phylum Pseudomonadota; class Alphaproteobacteria; order Rhodobacterales; family Rhodobacteraceae; genus Amaricoccus. Next base: position 10,126 of record JAXMDH010000060.1, on the reverse strand, counting down.
CTCCGACAACCAGCGCGACGCCTCGATCGCCGACCAGCTGCGCCTGTGCCGGCTCCACGCCGAGAAGCAGGGCTGGCACATCGTCGAGGAATATACGGACCACACTATCTCTGGCGCCTCGCTTCTGCGGCCCGGCATCCAGGCCCTGATCGCCGATGGCGGGCGAGGGCGCTTCGAGCTGATCCTCGCCGAGGCGATGGACCGGCTCTCCCGCGACCAGGAGGACATCGCCGGCCTCTTCAAGCGGATGTCTTTCGCCAACGTGAAGATCGTCACCCAGTCCGAGGGCGAGATCACCCACCTGCATGTCGGGCTGAAGGGCACGATGAACGCGCTCTTCCTCAAGGACCTCGCCGACAAGACCCGCCGCGGCCAGCGCGGCCGCGTCGAGGCCGGCAAGTCCGGCGGCGGCAACTCCTACGGCTACGACGTGGTCCGCAGCCTCGCCAGCAACGGCGAGGCTGTCCGGGGCGACCGGGCGATCAACGAGGTCGAGGCCGAGGTCGTCCGCCGCATCTTCCGCGCCTACGCCGCCGGCCAGTCGGCGAAGACCATCGCGGTCGCGCTCAACAGGGACGGTATCCCGGCGCCGTCCGGCGGCGCCTGGGGCTTCAGCACCATCAACGGCAATCCGAAGCGCGGCACCGGCATCCTCAACAACGAGATGTATGTCGGCCGGATCGTCTGGACCGCCAGCGCTTCGTGAAGGACCCCGACACCGGCAAGCGCCAGGCGCGGCCGAACCCCGAAGCGGAGTGGGTGACCCAGGAGGCGCCGGAACTCCGCATTGTCGACGAGGATCTCTGGCAGGCGGTCAAGGACCGGCAGAGATCCTTGAGGATCGATGGCCCCGAGCGCGTCATCGAACAGCCCGAGCAGATTGACGTCCGCGGTGATCTCGCGGGGATCCTTGCGATCTCTGCGGATAGCAAAAGGCCCGCCGTTGTGGCGGGCCGATCGCAATTTGAGATGGTTGCGGGGGCGCGCAACCACCGATACCGACATTCGCTTCAGGCTGCGGTGTGAGGACTTGACGCCTCTTCTCCCCGTTCCTTGGCCAGCCTCGCCGGTGCCTCGTGCACTAGGGGCCGACGACTGTCTTTGGCAGCATGCGGTTCGCGACACCTCGACCTACTGCGTCTGCCATCCGGCTACTATCACCGCTTTGACGAGCATATCTAGGTTGGAGACGCATGTAAGCCAAATTGATCCTAGTGATTGTTGCTTCTCCAGAGAGGTCATCGACCCTTGTGCCAGCGCAGCGCCTCGACGACCAGCGAGAATGCCTGAGAGGGCTGGCGGCGGCTCGGGTAGTAGAGGTGGTAGCCGGGGAAAGGCGGGCACCAGTCGGCGAGCACGGCCTCCAGCCGGCCGTCGGCGACCAGCGGCGCCAGATGGTCGTCGGGCAGGCAGCAGAGGCCGAGCCCGTCGAGGGCGGCGGCGAGGATCAGGTCCGGGTCGTTGCACGTGAAGCCGCCTTCGACGCGGACGTTGAGCGGGCGCCCGGCCTTCTCGAACTCCCACGCATAGAGCCCCCCGAGGGTCGGCAGGCGGAGGTTGAGGCAGGCGTGCGCGGTGAGCTCGTGCGGGGTGCGCGGCCGGCCGGCGCGGGCGAGGTAGCCGGGGGAGCCCGCCACCATCATCCGCATCTCCGGGCCGATCCGGACGGCGATCATGTCACGCGCCACGCTCTCGCCAAGGCGCACGCCGGCGTCGAAGCGCTGCTCGACGATGTCGACGAAGGCCTGGTCGACCGAGATCTCGACCCGGATGTCGGGGTAGTCCTGCATCAGGCGCGCCAGCCTCGGGTAGAGGATGCTGCGGGCGGCGTTGCGATTGGCGGTGATGCGCACGTTGCCGGCGGGGCAGATGCGAAGCGCGCTCAGGTCGTCGAGCCGCGCCTCAATCTCGTCGAGCGCCGGGCGGAGGGTGGCGGCGAGCCGCTCGCCGGCCTCGGTCGGCGCGACGCTGCGCGTGGTCCGGGTGAGGAGCCTGAGGTCGAGCCGCGCCTCCAGCCGCTTGACGGTATGGCTGAGCGCCGACTGTGAGGTGTTGAGACGCGCCGCGGCGCGGGTGAAGCTGCGCTCTTCGCAGACGGCGAGGAAAGCTGCGAGGTCGCCGAGTTCTTCGCGCTGCATTGATGAATCTCCGACATAGACCCTTGCTGCCCGCGAGGTCTAATCGAAAAGGTCCCATTGCGCTATCTCCCCCGTCATCGAAGCCGCGATGGGAGGTGCAGATGCAGATCACCAGGGCCGGGACGAAGCCTTCGGCGAAGGGGCCGGCGGCGTATTTCACCGGGACGGTGCGGATCGACGCGCCCTTCGCCACCGAGGCGCCGGCGCGGGTCGGCGGCGCAACGGTCACCTTCGAACCCGGCGCGCGCACCAACTGGCACACCCACCCGCTCGGCCAGACGCTGATCGTGCTCTCCGGCCTCGGCCGCTGCCAGCGCGAGGCCGGGCCGGTCGAGGAGATCCGTCCGGGCGACATCGTCTGGTTCGCGCCGGGCGAGAAGCACTGGCACGGCGCCGGCACGGAGACGGCGATGAGCCACATCGCCATCGCCGAGGCGCTGGACGGCGTGACGGTCACCTGGCTCGAGCCGGTGGCGGACTGAAGGAGACGCGGACCATGAAGACCCGACAGCTCGGCCCCCTGACCGTGTCGGAGATCGGCTTCGGCACGATGAGCTTCGCCTCGACCTACGGCGCCGCGCCGGACCGGGCCGAGGCGATCCGCGTCATCCGCGGCGCCCACGACCTCGGCGTCACGCTCTTCGACACCGCGGAGGCCTACGGCCCATGGAGCAACGAGGTGCTGGTCGGCGAGGCGCTGGCGCCGATCCGCGACCGGGTGGTGATCGCCACCAAGTTCGGCTTCGACATCGACGAGGCGACCGGCGCCCGCAAGGGCGGCGTCAACAGCCGCCCCGGGCATATCCGGCGGGTGGCGGACGCCAGCCTGAAGCGGCTCCGCATCGAGACGATCGACCTCTTCTACCAGCACCGCGTCGACCCGGCGGTGCCGATCGAGGAGGTCGCCGGCACCGTGCGCGACCTGATCGCCGCCGGCAAGGTCCGCCACTTCGGCCTCTCGGAGGCGGCGGCGGAAACCATCCGCCGCGCCCACGCGGTGCAGCCGGTGACCGCGGTCCAGAGCGAGTACTCGCTCTGGACCCGCGACCCCGAGGCCGAGGTGCTGCCGCTCTGCGAGGCGCTCGGCATCGGCTTCGTCCCCTTCTCGCCGCTCGGCGCCGGCTTCCTGACCGGCAAGGTCGACACGACGACGATCGCCGCCGGCGACTTCCGGGCGATCTCGCCCCGCTTCACGCCCGAGGCGATGGCAGCCAACCGCGGCATCGTCGCCCTCCTGAGCGAGATCGCTGCCGAGAAGCGCGCCGCGCCGGCGCAGGTGGCGCTCGCCTGGCTGCTGGCGCGCAAGCCGTTCATCGTGCCGATCTTCGGCACCCGCCGGCTCGACCGGATCGCGGAGAACCTCGGGGCGGCCGAGGTCGCCCTCGCCCCGGACGACATGGCGCGGATCGAGGCCGCCTTCGCGACGATAGAGGTCGAGGGCGCGCGGCTGCCGGCGGCCGTCCTCGCCCTCACCAACCGCTGACCGGGAGGAGGATCAGGGACAGATGAAGACGCGCAAGCTCGGCCAGGGCCTCGAGGTTTCCGCCCTCGGCTTCGGCTGCATGGGCCTCGACGTCGGCTATGCCGCCAAGGTGACCAGGGCGGCAGGCGTCGCGCTGATCCGCGAGGCGGTGGACCTCGGCGTCACCTTCTTCGACACCGCCGAGGTCTACGGCCCCTTCACCAACGAGGAGATGGTCGGCGAGGCGCTCAGGCCGGTGCGCGACCGGGTGGTGATCGCCACCAAGTTCGGCTTCCGCATCGAGGGCGGCAGGCAGGCCGGCGTCGACAGCCGGCCGGAAAACATCCGCGCCGTCGCCGTCGCCGACGCCGCGCTGAAGCGGCTCGGCATCGAGACCATCGACCTCTTCTACCAGCACCGCGTCGACCCGGCCGTGCCGATCGAGGAGGTCGCGGGAACCGTCCGCGACCTGATCGCCGCCAGCAAGGTCCGCCACTTCGGCATGTCCGAGCCCGGCGCCGCCACCGCCCGCCGCGCCCACGCCGTGCAGCCGATCGCCGCGCTGCAGAACGAATACTCGCTCTGGACCCGCGGGGTGGAGACCAACGGCGTCCTCGCGCTCTGCGACGAGCTCGGCATCGGCCTCGTCCCCTACAGCCCGCTCGGCAAGGGCTTCCTCACCGGCACCTACACGCCCGACACCAAGCTCGACGCCGGCGACTTCCGCGCCACCCTGCCGCGCTTCCAGCCGGAGGCGCTGGCGAAGAACCAGGCGCTCGTCGCCCCGCTCAAGCGCATCGCCGAGGCGAAAGGCGCCACCCCGGCGCAGATCGCCCTCGCCTGGCTGCTGGCGCAGCGGCCCTTCATCGTGCCGATCCCGGGCACCACCAAGGCGCACCGGCTGGCGGAGAACCTCGGCGCCGCCGATATCGAGCTGACCCCCGCCGATTTCTCCGGCATCGAGGAGGCGGCGGCGCAGATCACGATCGAGGGCGAGCGCTACCTGCCGGCCGGCCTGGCGGCGACGGGGCTCTGACATGGCCCCGACCAGGCTCGACGCCCCCCGCCCCCTCCCACAAGACAAGGAGACCGCCTGATGCTCGGAACCGTCCTGCACGGCCCCGGCGACGTCCGCTACGAGCGCGTCGACGACCCGAAGATCCTGAAGCCCACCGACGCGATCATCAAGCTGTCGGCGACCTGCATCTGCGGTTCGGACCTTTGGCCCTACCGCGGATTCAACGACACCTCGAAGCCGCTGTACATGGGCCACGAATATTGCGGCACCGTGGTCGAGGTCGGCGCGGAGGTGACCAGCGTCCGTCCCGGCCAGTTCGTCGTCGGCTCCTTCTGCCTCTCCGACAACACCTGCCCGCACTGCCGGTTCGGCTTCCAGTCCTCCTGCCGCCAGCGCGAGTTCATGAGCGGGGCGCAGGCCCCCTACGCCCGCGTTCCGCTGGCCGACGGCACGCTCGTCGCCGCCGCCGAGCTGCCCGACCCCGACATGGTCCCGCACATGCTCGCGGTCTCCGACGTGCTCGGCACCGGCTGGTACGGCGCGGTCGCGTCGAACGTCCGCGAGGGCGGCACCGTCGTCGTCGTCGGCGACGGCGCCGTCGGCCTGATGGGCATGCTGGCCGCGTCGCAGCTCGGCGCGGAGCGCATCATCGCCATGAGCCGGCACGAAACCCGCGCGCGCCTCGCGACCGAGTTCGGCGCCACCGACATCGTCGCCGAGCGCGGCGAGGAGGGCGTCGCCCGGATCATGGAGCTGACCGACGGCGTCGGCGCGGAGTCGGTGATCGAGGCCGTCGGCATGGAGCAGTCGATGAGCCAGGCCATGGGCGTCTGCCGCCCCGGCGGCAGCATCGGCTACGTCGGCGTGCCGCACGGCGTCAGCTTCGACGGCCAGCAGCTCTTCTTCCGGCAGCAGCGGATGCTCGGCGGCCCGGCCCCGGTCCGGCGCTTCCTCCCCGACCTGATGAACCGGGTGCTCGAGGGCCGGATCCAGCCGGGCAAGGTCTTCGACCTGACGCTGCCGATCGCCAAGGTGGCCGAGGGCTACAAGGCGATGGACGAGCGGCGCGCCATCAAGACCATGCTGCGGGTCGAGGACTGACATGATCGACGTCACGGTCGTGATCGGCGCGGGCGGCATAGGCCAAGCCATCGCTCGTTGCATCAGCAGCGGCCGCCACATCCTGGTGGCCAACCACAGCCTGAAATCAGCTGACGAGGCCGCCGCGGTGCTGTCCGGTGCGGGCTTCGAGGTCACGGCGATGCAAGCGGATGTATCGGACCGCGGCTCGGTCCGGGCCGTTGCCGGCAAGGCGCAGGAGCTCGGGGCGATCAAGGCGCTGGTGCAGGCGGGAGTGTCCCCATCGCAGGCCCCGATCGAGGCGATCCTGAGGGTCAATCTCTACGGGACCGCCATGCTGCTCGAGGAGTTCGGCAAGGTCATGGCGGCGGGCGGCTCGGGCGTGGTGATCTCGTCGCAGTCGGGCTACCGGATGCCCGCGCTCAGCGCCGAGCAGGACGCGCTTCTCGCCACCGCACCGGCAGACGAGTTGCTCGCCCTCGAATTCGTCAAAGGCGTCAAGGACACGCTCCACGCCTACCAGATGTCGAAGCGCTGCAACTCGCTGAGGGTGCGCGGCGAAGCCGTCAACTGGGCGAAGCGCGGCGCGCGGATCAACGCGATCGGCCCCGGCATACCCCGGCCCGCGCGCAGAACGACAGTCGCTGCGCCGTGGTGTTCGTTTCGCGCTCGAGCAACACACGGATGCTGGCGGGCCATCTGGCGCGCCGGCTGAACGCCGATCTCGTCGAGGTGCGCCCACGCGATCCGTGGCCGGAGGACTACGAGGAAATGGTCGCGTGGGCAACGCGTTGGCGGGAAAGCGACGGGATCCTGCCGCTCGCGTCTACGCCGGACCTGTCCGGCTACCGGAAGATCCTCGTCGGCTTCCCGATCTGGGGCATGGCGTTGCCCGCCGCAATGCGCAGCCTTCTTTCCGGGCAGGAGTTCTCGGGAAATCTCGTCCTCCCCTTCGTCACACACGGAGGATACGGCGTCGGCTCGTCGCTGGACGAGTTGCGCGGCCTCACGTCGGCGGCCATTGCCGGCGAGCCGTTCGTGCTGCGATGCAATCAGGAGCGGGGCAACCTCGACGCGCTGCAGCCGTGGTTGGAGGAGATCGCCGCCGAGCACCCGCGGTGACGTGCCTTACGACGAGGTGACGTGCCTTACGCCGAGCGGCGTGCCGAGGCGCGCGCGGCGTCGCGCAGTCAATCGTCGCTGCTGTTCGAGTCCGGTGAGCACGATACCGCGGCGCTGCGAGCTGGAAACGGTCGCGGCCTTCTTCGTAGCGCTGGCCGCCCTGTTCGTGATGCGCATCAAGAACGTGCCCCAAACTCCTTCCGGCGGGGTGGCGTGCCTCGGTCTAGCCGGCCCAGCCGTGAGTTGTAGACGTAGTCGGTGCCGGTCGCCGATGAGGCGCCCGGCCGGTTCTCAACGACCACCATCCTCGTAGAGGCGCTGCTGCAGCAGATCCGGCGTGACGCGCCAGCCCGTCGGTGAGGCTGCCGGCCGGAACTCCCAGGACGATCTTGACGGGCTTGGTCGGATTGTCCTGTGCGGCCGCCGGCGGTGCCCGCCGCACGAGCCGGGGTGGGGACTTGCCCACCCGCGCGCAACCCGCGCCTACCGCGGTTCGGCCGCCTCGATCTCGTCGAAGATCTGCCTCGCGACCGCGAAGGCGCCGAGGCCGGCGGGCATGCCGAGGTAGATCGCGACCTGTAGCAGGCACTCCTGGATCTCGGTCTTGGTCAGCCCGTTGGCCAGCCCGCCGCGAATGTGTCCGGCGAGCTCGTTTGGCCGGTTGGCCGCGGCGAGCATGCCGATGTTGAGGATACTGCGGCTGCGCCGGTCGAGGCCCGGACGCGTCCAGATCGCACCCCAGCAGTATTCGGTCACGAACTCCTGCATCGGCATGGTGAAGTCGTCGGCGGCAGCGAGTGATCGCTCGACGAACTCGGCGCCGACGACCTCGCGCCGTACGGCGAGGCCCTTCTCGTAGAGTTCCCGGTTCATGCATCCACCTCCGCAGGACTGTCGGCTCCGCTCAGATCGTTTTCGCGCGGGACCACCGCCGTCCCGGACAGGCGGTCGACCATCAGGCCGACGGTGTCGACCTGGGCGTCGCGGCCCATTTCCGCGATGCAGCTCTGATAGAGCTCCCGCGCCAGGTTGCCGAAGAACATCGGCACCTCCGAGTCGATCCCGAGCTGGCAGGCCAGCCGGACGTCCTTGTGGGCCAGGCCGAGGGTGAAGCCGACGTTCAGCTTCCCCTCGAGGATGCGCGGGCCCATCATCTTCTCAAGATAGGCGTTGCGGCCTCCGCCGGCGACGAAGATGGCGGTTGCCGTCTTCGGGTCGACGCCGTTCTTGGCCGCGAGCGCCATCGCCTCGAACGACAGCAGGCGCTGGGCGCAGGACAGCAGGTTGTTGACGAGCTTGACGACATGGCCGCTGCCGACGCCGCCGGCGTGGAACACGTTGGGGCTGATCGCGCGCAGGATCGGCAGCACCCGCGCGAAGCGCGCCTCGTCGGCGCCGACCATGATGGCGATGGTGCCGGCCTCGGCCCCGGCGATACCGCCGCTGACCGGGGCGTCGACGAGATCGACACCACGTCCAGCGAGCTCGGCGGCCAGGGCACGCGTTTCGTTCGGATCGCCGGTCGTCTGGTCGATGACGATCGAGCCCGGACGAAGGGCCGGGGCCAGGCCGCCCGGGCCGAGGAGCGCCTCGCGGACCTGGACGGAGGTGGGCAGGCAGAGGAAGATCGTGTCGCAGCGTTCGGCAACCTCCGCCAGCGACCGGGCCGCCGTCGCCCCGCGGTCACGCAGGCGCGCCACCACCGCCTCGGAGCGGTCGTAGACGGTGACGGGATGGGTGAGCCGCAGGCGGGCGGCGAGGGCGCCGCCCATGCTGCCGATGCCGACATAGCCGATGTTCATGGGCACGCTCCTCGCTGTCAGCGCCCCGGCGGCGACGCGGCAGTCGCCATCGGGGCGCCATGGTGCGGATGACGAACACTGCGCCGCGCGCGTTCGCCCAGGCAACAGCCGCATCCCGCCTCCGGCCGACGATAGAAGGCGCCTCTGGCTGGCATAGGTTCGGTCCGGAGCAGCGGACGCCGACGCCCGGCCGAGGGTGCGGGCACCGGCTCCCGGCGTAGGTTTGCGTGCGATTCTTCGGTCGGGAGGACGAAATGGAGCGATTCGAGGGACGCACGGCCTTCGTCACCGGGGCCGGCGGCGGCATCGGCCAGGCCTGCGTGCGGCTCCTGTCGCAGGGGGGTGCCGCGGTGGTCGCGGCTGAGCGGACGCAGGCCGAGGCGGAGCGGGCTGCCGAAGCCATCGGCGGCGCCCGCGTCGAGCCGTCGGGCTTCGACGTCACCGATCCCGCTGCGACCGACCGGGCGTTCGACGCCGCCCTCGCGCGCTTCGGCGGCGTCGACATCCTCGTCAACTGCGCCGGCGTGGCGAGCATCGTCGGGACCGTCGCCGCCGAGCCCGAGGAGTGGCGGCGGGTCCACGCGATCAACCTCGACGGGACGTTCTTCGCATCGCGGGCTTTCGTCCGTCGGCTCGTCGAGCGCAGCGCCCCGGGAGCGATCGTCAACATCGCCTCGGTCGCCGGACTGCTGGCGATCCCGGACCGGCCCGCCTACATCGCGTCGAAGCACGCGGTCGTTGGGCTGACGCGCGAGATGGCGCTGGAGTTCGGCGCGGCCGGCATCCGCGTCAACGCCGTCGCGCCGGGGGTGATCCGCTCGCCGATGACCGCGAAGCACTTCGAGGACCCCGGGACGGCCGAGCGGATCCGCGTGGCACATGCCCTCGGCAGGGCGGGGGACCCGGGCGAGGTGGCGGCGGCGGTCGCCTTCCTATGCTCGGATGCGGCGAGCTTCATCACCGGCGCGGTGCTGGCGGTGGACGGGGGCTACAGCGCCGGCAAGGCGTGGTGAGCGCCATGGGTCCGCTCGCCAGCCTGCGCGTCATCGAGATCGCCGCGATGGGGCCCGGGCCCTTCTGCGGGATGGTGCTCGGCGACCTTGGGGCCGACGTGATCCGCGTGGACCGGGTCCCGGGGGCGGACGTGGCCGGGCTGACCGACCTGCGCGGAAGGAACAAGCGCTCGATCGCGCTCGACCTGAAGTCGGCCCCGGGCCACGCGACGCTGCTCCGGCTTGTCGCCACGGCAGACATCCTGATCGAGGGCTTCCGCCCCGGCGTCGCCGAGCGGCTCGGGATCGGGCCGGCGGACTGCCTGGCGGTGCGACCAGCCCTCGTCTACGGCCGCGCCACCGGCTGGGGGCAGGACGGCCCGCTCGCCCAAGCGGCGGGGCACGACGTCAACTACATCGCGCTGACCGGGGCGCTCGACATGATCGGACCGATGGACGGCCCGCCGGTGCCGCCACTGAACCTCGTGGGCGATTATGGCGGCGGCGCGATG
>JAXMDH010000059.1:0-26913 GCA_046348915.1 Amaricoccus sp. | reverse complement strand
CTTTCGACAAACCAGTACGATCGAGGATGCCAAAGCATTGGATGCGCGCCCGATCATCCGGCCGGCGCTTTCCGTACGGAGCGGCCACGTCCCGTCCACCGTCAGCCCTGAGTCGACCACCGCCTGCAGGAAGCTCGCCCAGCCGGCTGAGGTCACCCCTTCCGCGGCGACCTCCGACTGCTTGAAGGCGTAGTAGATTACCAGCGGCACATTCGACGTCGCCGCTTCGCGCATTGCCGTCAGCGCGCCTGCCATCCCCTTCAGAAAGAACGCTTCGGCGCCTTCTTTGCCGCCATGCCGATACGGCTTGGCCACAAGCTCCTCGCCTTTTGGGGTGCTCAGACGACGGAACAAGTCCGGCCAGATGTCGGCGAGCGTACGACGTAGCCAGACGTAGAAGAAATCGGAGAGATCTGCATAGCTGATGTTGTCGTAGTATGGAGGGTCAGTGTTGATGACGCAGGGACGAACGGGATAGTGGTTGCGTGGCGCATCCACCAGAACCACTTCACCAGCCGTGGTGCTTCTATGGTTCTCGATGACTGCCGAGGTCGTCGCAAGAATCGTGTCTAAGGCGACGCTCGAGTCGCCAAAGTAGTTCCCCTCGCAGAAATCCCACGTCATCGGAATGGCTTGGCGAGCGAACGTCCCCCGGATAGCGTTGTCATCAGTCAGCCACGTAGAAATGGTGCTGCCGTAGTCGCACGCTCGACTGATCGCGAACGCCAGGTACGTCGCCACCGCATCGGCGTAGGCAGTGGCGCCTGTGCCGGAGGCGTGGAGTGGGGGCGCGTCGTGGGGCAGGCCTGCTGCGATGGCGTCGGCAAGCACCCGTTCCCGAGCAGCGGCCACCAAGCCGGAAAACGTCGTCAGCGCGACGAGCTGCCGAGGGGTGAAGAGCGAGGCGAAGGTTGTCATCCCGTATTCCACGACATTCGTTCGGCCAGGCCAATGCGAGATCTCTCCTTCGGGGCCTTCAACGGGGGAAACACGAGCAGCCTGTTCATGATCGGACGTTGGCGAGACAAAGGTGCGCCCTCTCGCTCCCTCGGCAACGACTGCCATGAGTCGGTCCGAAAACCTTCCGGCACTCGCCTCGGCTCTCAGGTAGCTGAATGGCATGGCGGTCTGAGTCAGTATGCAGGTCCCGCCGCCGCTCCGCTTGACAGTCCCCTTCTTCAGCCGATCTTCGTCCGCCTTGCTCACCCTCCCGGTCCGTACCTCGAAGCGCCAGCCGTCCGGCGCGACCGGGTCGATCACCGGCTCGACCCAGGCCTTCCGACCCTCCTTGGTCGAGAGCATGAAGGAGGAGACGAGCGGCACCATCGCGCCCTTCGCTGCGGGGTCGGGCGAGCGCACCGTGCGGGCCCAGAGCCAGGCGATGACGGTCGCCTGCGAGCCATCGGGGAGCGTCGCCTTCGGGTAGAGGTGGCCGACGCGCTTCTCGGCCTCATCGCGCATCCACTGGCCGTAGTAGCGGACGTCCTCGGCCAGCCCCTGCGCGCCGCGGCCGTTCCAGCGACCGCGCGCGAGCTCCGCGCGCGCCTTCGGGTTGACAGGGGGGAGGCCGGCGAACTTCGGCGGGATCTCGACCAGAGCCTTGCCGATCAGCACCGCAACGGGGTTCAGGTCCGACCCGTGCGCGCGCAGGCCGAGCCGCTGCGCCTCGAGCGGGATCGAGCCGCCGCCGGAGAACGGGTCGTAGACTGGCGGCGCCTTCTCCTGCAGGTAGGCGAGGATCGCCTTAGGGTCGTCGCGGACGGGCGGCTCCTCGCCACGGCCCCAGGCGACCGAGCGAGCGATCTCCCAGCGCGCCTCTGTCAGGATGGCCTCGTCGTTCGAGGCTGCCCAAGGCACCAGCCGTTCAATGATTTCGTTCAGTCGTCTACGCTCCGCCGCGATGGAGTCAGCATCCGGGAACCGCTCGGGCCATGAAGAAGGGTCGTCGACGAGCTGGGCGAAGAGCACAGCCCGGCAGGCCGCGAGCGGTCGAGGCGCCCAGTACTTGTGAAGCGAGGTGGGGTAGCCCTTTGGGGCTTTCTGCTTTTTGGATGCGTTGTTGATCGGCTCAAGCACCAGCGCGACCTCAATCAGCTTTTTGCGTGGCGCGGCCGTCACAGCTGGGCCTCGATCTGCTCGATGACGCGCGGCTCGAGGCTAACCCAGATGACGGCGCCACTGGGATGCTCGTAGCGAACGGGGCGTGCGAGTTGCCGGGCCTTCGCAAGAATCCATGGGTTGCGCCATCCGTCGGCAAAGGACCGCGGTTGGCGGGTCGGCGGGATGCGGTGCCTCGGCTCGGCTGCGGCGAAGTCGGCGAGGGTTTCGATCGGGGGAAGCGAGCCGGCGACTTCCGCGACGCCGACTACATGCCCGGAACCCTTCCGGATGAGCGCGACGGGACCGCGGATCTTGCACTGGGTCTTGCGCATCTCCCAGGTCTTCTCGCCCTTCAGTATGTGGGTAATCCACGGCTCGTCCACAATCAGTGCCTTCAAGATCAAGCTCCGGCGGTACAAGTCACCTTGGCCTTGGTAACGTGCGAGACCCGCGCAAAGCCAGCGGATTCAACCGGGAGGATTCCCTAAGGGGAGCAGTTGCGTGACCTTCAGCGCCACGTGTGACTCCGCAAATCCCGGCTCGCGGAAGGGCGGGCGGCGGATGTAGACGGGCTCGCGGGCGCCGTCGGCGGCAATGCGGACAATGGCGAGGATGAAGGCCTCTGGGGCATTGAGCGCGGCGAGGACCTCGTTCTTGGTCAGGATCACCACGTCGCCGTCCTCGTGCCGGCCCTTCACCTCTAAGAAGCGGAGGTGGCCGGTCGTGCCATCGCGGCTCTCGATGTCCCAGCCCTTCTTCTCGGCCGAAACGTCGCGGGGCGCGTGGCCGAGGCGGATCTCCGCAGCCATCACCGCAGCCATGGCCTCCTTCTCGACCGCTGCCCGGGCCGGCGCATTGTCCGCGAAGGCCGGCGGCGCGCCGTCGGAGGCCGGGAGACGCGACCCCATCAGGCCGGCCGGGATGACGAGCACCGCACCCTTCAGCTGCGGTGGCAGGGCGCTGATCCGGCGCTCGGTGTCGAGCTCGGCCTGCCGGCGATGCAACCGCTCTACCATCTTCTCGGCCAGGGCCTCGGCGTTGCGGGCGTTCAGCCGCTGGACCTTGCCCGCACGTTCCTCCTCGCGCAGGCGGGCGGCGCGGGCGTCCCAGTAGTCGCGCTCGCGCATCAGCCTGGCTCGGACCTCGCGCTCCACCTTGTCGATCTCGGGCAGCCTGCGGGTCCGAACCTCGGCGAGATGCTGCGGCACCAGCCGTTCAATGGCGTAGGTGAGCGCCCGCTCCTCGACCAGGCCGGACAGCCAGGGCGCGGACACCGCCTCGTCGACGGCGGCCCGCTCCTCCGGCGTCGCCGGCCGAAAGTCGAGGTACGGCGCGGGGCCGGCCTCTGTGGCCGTGCCGTCTTCGGCAAGGTAGAGGAACTGCAGCCGCTGCGAAACGACCCGCGGCTCACCGCGCCGCGCCGACCGCCCGTCCCGGACGGCGTGCTCGAGGTAGACGAGCAACCGCGGCTCAGTGCCGGCGTCTGCATCATCCACCAGCGCGGTACCCTCGGAGAGCAGCGGTTGGAAGCGCTCGAGGATGACGTCGACCAACGAGTCGAGGAGCGGGTGCCCGGGAGCGACCAGCTCGGCCTGCGGCTTGCCGGGAATGAGCGCCTTCTCGAAGGTGACTCGGGCGTAGCGGTCGAGCAGAGGATCGGCGCGGCCGATCAGCCTGTCGCGCTGTTTCAGGACCGCGGGCACGCGGGAGATCTCGAACCGCCCCTTCTCACGCTCGGAGAGGCGCCCGCCGAGCATCTCGAAGCCTGCCCGGAAGAACGCGCCGACAAAATGCGGCTGCAACCGCCGGGCCGCCGCGCGCTCCATCTGGTCGCGGATGTCGGCGACGGAGGCCGAGCTCATGCCCTCGGTGGTGAGCTTGCGCTCGGCGACCAGGCGCTCGATCTCGCCGACATCGACAGCGCCCTCGACCTTGCGTGCGAGCTCGGAGCGGACCTCCGGCTGATCGCCATAGCGGATGGCCCGAACCAGGAGCTCGCGCAGCGCCTGGCCCTCGAAGAGTTCGCCGAGCACGTCGTAGACCTTGCCGCCGAGCGCCTCGCGAGCCTCTTCGAGCTTCTCGAGCAGCCGGCGGTAGACCTCGCCCTCGCGCGTGTTGGCGGCGCAAAGGTTCCAGAGGTGGCAGACCTCGGTCTGGCCGATCCGGTGGATCCGCCCGAAGCGTTGCTCGATCTTGTTCGGGTTCCAGGGCAGGTCGTAGTTCACCATCAGGTGGGCGCCGCGCTGGAGGTTCACACCCTCGCCGGCGGCGTCGTTGGCGATCATGATCCGGACCTGCGGGTCGGAGTTGAACGCCGCGATCGCCGCCCGGCGCGCCTCGCGGGCGATGCCGCCATGGATGACGACCACCGCCTCGGGATTGCCGAGCCGCGCCTCGAGCTTGCGGTGGAGATAGTCGAGGGTGTCCTTCGGCTCGGTGAAGATCAGCACCTTGCGCCGCATGCCGGTCGCCGGATCGGTCATCAGCGGCTCGTCGAGGATCGACTCGAGCTCGCGCCACTTCGCGTCGGTTCCCGAGAGCTTCACAGCGAGGGCCCGTGCCTCCAGGTCGCGGAGGTGCGCAATCTCCGCCTCGAGCTCGGCCAGTGTCGCCGCCGCCGTCGCCTTGTCGGCGATTTCCTCCTCGGCAGCTTCGAACTCTTCCCCTGGCGCCTCGTCAGAGTCGTCCGGGTCGTAGCTCGGAAGCGCGGGAGCGGCGCGCAGCGGCCCGTTCCCGCCACCTTGCCGCATCAGCCGCTCCTCGCGGAACCGCGCCTCCAGCCGCTCGCGCCGGCGCTCCAAGGAACGGTGGATCGCCGCTGGCGATGAGGCGAGTCGGCGCTGAAGGATCTGGAGGGCGAAGCCGACGTTCGACCGCCGCTTGTCGTCGCCCATCCGGTCGGCCCGGTTCATTTCCTCGCGGACGTAGGTCGTGACCGCTTGGTAGAGATCGGCCTCCATGGGCGAAAGCTCGTAGCTCGCGGTGTAGGCCCGGCGCTCGGGAAAAAGGGGCGTGCCGTCGAAGCGGTAGAGTTCCTCCTTCGTCAGCCGCCGCATCATATCGGAGACATCGGCCTTGTGGACGCCCTCGCGTGGCTTTCCCTCGAAGCGGTCGGCGTCGAGCAACCCCATGAAGAGCTGGAAGTCAGCCTCCTTGCCGTTATGCGGTGTCGCCGACATGAGCAGCAGGTTCCGCGTCTTGCCGCCGAGCAACCGGCCGAGCTTGTGGCGTTGGGTTTCCTTGACCTCCCCACCGAAATAGGAGGCCGACATGCGATGCGCTTCGTCGCAGATCACGAGGTCCCAATCCGGCGCGGCATCGAGCTTCGCCTTCAGCTCGTCCGAGCGCGCGGTCATGTCGAGCCGCACGATCAGCCGGTGTTTCTCGGCGAACGGGTTGCCGGTGACCGAGGCCTCGATCTGGTCGCGGGTCATGATGTCGAAATGCAGGCCAAACTTCTCCTGCAGCTCCTCCTGCCACTGTTCGACCAGCCCGCCGGGCGCCACGATCAGGCAGCGCTCGAGGTCGCCCCGGATCAGAAGTTCCTTCGTGAGCAGGCCCGCCATGACCGTCTTGCCAGCGCCCGGATCGTCGGCGAGGAGGAAGCGGAGTGGCTGCCGCGGGAGCATCTCGCCGTAGACGGCGGTGATCTGGTGCGGCAGAGCTTCAATGTCCGACGCACTGACCGCCAAGTAGGGGTCGAAGAGGTAGGCGAGGCGGATGCGATAGGCCTCGGAAGCGAGCCGGAGCAAGCCCGGGTCCGCACCGAACCCAAAAGTGCGTCCTTCCTCGACGAGCTCCAGGTCCGCATCCTCGCCGCGATAGAGCAGGCGCTCGTGCACGCGCCCGTCGAGGCGAAACACGAGGTTCAATGCGTCTGCGCCGAACCGGGAGACCGACACCACGTCGGCTACGCCGCCTGCACCCAGACCCTTGACCCGTGCTCCCGGCTTGATGTGCTCGAAGATGCTCATGCTGGGCCCGCTCCCCGGCTACACGCGTACCGGAACGGCGATCCGCGCTGCGACGGGAGTGTAAATATCGACGTTGGTTCCGGGCGCTCGGATCGTCACAATGAGGCTGTACCGCGCTTGAGCAGCGTAGCGCTCGAGGTATGGCTTTTCTTTCCACCAGCCCCCTACGGGATAGACACCCACCGCGTCACGCGTGGCGAGATCGGCAGCCGAGCCCCTCCAAATATCGGAGTGGACCGATCCGCGGTCGCGAGCGGTCCCGAGTAGCCATTCGTCGCCGCCATAGGCGCCGCCGCCGCTCGACGTCGCTTCTTCATCCCGCGCCGCCTGATTGATACGTGCCCGAAACTCATCGAGCGTTTCGGCGGCGCGCTTGACCTGAAACCGCAGCCCGTGGGACGCGTACCGGTGTCGCCGGGTTCTGCCGCGCTCGCCTGGGTTCGGCTCGATGAAGTAGGACAGCGTCACCCTCAGCTCCACAGCAGCCTCACCGATCTCGGCCAGTGCCTCTTGTGGCCAAGGCAGAGAGTGGAGCTTCATGTCGCGAGTGCTAGCCGCGGCGTTGCCTTCGCGCTTGAATGGGTGCAGGTCGTCCTCCACCATCAGGGTCAAGTCATTGCGGGCCGACCGTAGTGCGCGGTCGAGGTCCGGAACCCCATAACCGAAGGTCCGCTGCAATCGATTGATCTGCCCCTTTCGGCCGCCGCAGGCCTCAATCGCCGCGATCATCGGCGGTGTCCACTCGGCGGAATGCACTATCAGGCCACGAACTGTTTCGGGCCACAGCCGCGGCCGTTCGGCCAGGATCGATCCAGCCATATTGGCCGCCAAGGCGGCTGCGGCGCTGGTGTCGCCGAGCGTGGCGAAATGCCTTGTTTCGGGTCGGAAGTACGTCGTCAGCAGCTGCAGGTCGTCGATGGCCTGGCCCGGCTGCCGTCCGTCGTGCGCAAGGTTGCCGCCTTCGAACACGACGTCCGGCTTGATCGGCCACTGACCGTCCCAGGTGACGGAGGTTCTGCTGCGGGGTGACAACTCCCCGGCCGGCGCTACCGGATGCCATCCGCCGAAGTCCGCATCGATGATATCTACCTTGTCGGTGTATGCGCCCACGGTCAGCGCGTTCCACGCTTGCGCCGGGTCATCGACCGGTTCGACCTCATTGCGGGCGGGGTAATCCGCCGGCACTAAGTCGTCTCTGATGTTGCCAGCCGAGAGAATGACTAGGCGGCGATCGGGTTCCTCGAAGCACAGCTGGTCAACGGCCGATGACCAGGAGGATGGCCGCCCGCGCGCGGCCGATGTGCTTGTGACTGCGCACGCAATGGCGCGTCGGCGGCGCGGCGCCTGGATTTCAGCCCGAGCGACCGCCTCCTCCGTGATCGCTCCATAGAGGTCGGGCTCGTTCGCGGGGCCGTCTCCCGGGGGCAGAATCCGGACGCTCTCCAACCGAAACGGGCTTGCGATCATCTCGGCGCCTGTCAGCACGGGAACCAGGTCGCCATAGAGGGCGACACCGGCCATCCGTGTGCCGTGCCCTTGCCAGACCGGCGTGTCGTCCGTGCCCCACGCGGGGTTGATCGTATGGCAGTCCTCCTCCGAGAGGGCCCCCTCGATGAGGGGGTGCGTGCGACGGACGCCGCTATCCAGCAGGCACACTGACACAGTACCGGCCGTGTCAGGACGAGTCAGCCGACCCAGAAGATCGTCGCTCCACGCCCGCTGCTCGGCGCCGCCGAGCCCGATGAAGAACGCCGGCGTGTCCTTCGCCCGCCGCAACTCGCCGACGACATCACTATGGGCGACGAGCCGATCGAGGTTGGCTGCGCTGGAGAGCGCGAGGACCACCTCACGCTCGGGAAACTTCACGGCATGGGGCTTCAGTCCGATGTCGAGCGCACGCGCGACGCGCTCGAAGTCCTCTCGTCTCCCGCCGCGGAGCCAAACCTCCCACCAGACCCGTTCGTCTCGATCACGGGGGAAGAGTTCCTCCGGGTCCGTGAAGAGTGATCGGGCCGATCCGATCCGTACTGTTTCGATTCCGGCCACTAGCGGCTCGTTCCGAGGACGACCCTTCGCAGTTTCCCCGGTCCGGTATTGCTCGACTTTCCGGGTGTAGTATTCTTCAGCCCGTGTTGGAACGAAGACCGAGGCGACCAGCGGGGCATCGGCCTGAGATGGCTCTCGGACGGCGACCAGCTCAACGTGCTGTCGCCTGTTCTCCAGCTTATCGAGGACGTTCATCTGGTCGGAAGGGATCTCGACGTCGAGGTAGAAGCCGGGAGTACCCGCATCAAGCGCCGCATCGCGATCGGCGCGCTGTCGATGTGCGGTGTCGATGGCGGCGGCAAGTGCGGCTTGAAGGGCGGTAGAATGACCCTCCCGGTCCCGTTCCGGCAGAGCGGGTGCGTCCATCTTCAGTGGCGGGCGGCGGTAAGGCTCAACCGCTCCGCCGCCGGCAATGAACAGATGCGGTTGGTCTCGAGGGAAGTCGTCAACCACAGGCGCCGGCGCTCCCTTACGCGCCGATCGACGCCCGCCGGCGGTCCTCGAGGGCTTCTCGCAGCCCCTCCGTCGTTACCAACCTCGTGCCGGAAAGGACCGCAGTCTTCGCGGCATCCTCGGCCGCGCGCACCGTCTCCGCCTGCGAGAGCCCCGCAGCGAGTTCGGCGCATCCCTTCCAGTCGAGCCCCGTGACCTCGAAGCCTCCGAGACGCGCCCGCAACAGACGCTCAAGCAGGTCGCCGTCGGGCAGACCATATTCCAGGACGTCGTCAAACCTGCGGAAGAGCGCCCTGTCCAGAAGCTCGGGGTGGTTGGTGGCAGCGATTACCAACCCATGACTGTCGTCCTGCTCCAGAAATTGGAGGAAGGAGTTCAGTACGCGCCGAATCTCGCCAACATCCTGTCGCTCGCCGCGGCGGGCTCCGATAGCGTCAAACTCGTCGAAGAAATAGACGCCGCGGGTGGCTGACATGGCATCGAATATAAGCCTGAGCTTACCTGCCGTTTCACCCATGAACTTCGTGATGAGACCGTCCAGGACGATGGTGAACAGCGGAAGCTTCAGTTCACCTGCAAGCGCCGATGCGGTCATGGTCTTCCCCGACCCTGGCGGTCCGACAAGCAGGAGCTTTCGGCGCGGGCGCAAGCCGTGGTCGCGGAGTCGCTGTTGCTGGCGCTGCTCCAGGAGAACGCGCCGAAGCCGTGCCGCCAACTCGTCTGGCAGTACTAAGTCGCCAAGCTGCTCGGTTGGATACCTGACGCTCAGAACCGAGGCTAGCTCACCCTTCGGTTGTGTGATCGGAACTGGGCTTGGGCCTTGACGAGGCTCCGCGAGAGCTTCCCGGCTCTTGGCCTCATCTATGAGGTTCTTGACCTCGGTGGCGAGCTTCCCATGACCCTGTCGCGCCTCGTGCGCCGCGAGCTGCATCGCAGTGGAGAGAAAGCGGTCATCGTCCCGCTCGATATGGCTCTTCAGCAAGCCGATGATGTAGCGCGCACTCGTCATCGCCCGCCGCTTGATCTCTCGTCGCCGGCAAATCACTACTGCCTGCGCGCAGTTAATCACCCCTGCCGAGGAATTCCCACCGGAAATGGTGGCCCTCCCGCGCCCGCCCGGGTGCGTTGCACGAATGCCCACTTTCGCGCGGATCGCGCATTCCACACCAGAAACAGACCATCGCCGAACCGTTTGGCAAGCGCGCCTCCTGCGCCCATGCCGGCACGTTCGGTCGCGGGCGACTGCCGCAGACTGGCGGCGGAATTTCTGCCCTTTTATCCAAAGAAATCAAAGGGTGCGTAGCGACTCTGACTCCGTTAGTCCTGGTTCGAATCCAGGTTCCCCAGCCAAGCCCCTGTCGAAACCTGTTCTCTGCTTGGTCGCTCGGCCAAAAAATCTCGTTGTTTTCGAGGGTTATAGCCGTGCGGCTGTTGACTGCGGCGCAAAGTGTGTGACCGAAGTCCGCTCTCAGAGAGGCCCTTGTCTCCGAACCTGTTGACTTCGGCATTTCGGTCAACAGCTTTGGATCTTTGATTTTGCAACCAAATTTCGATCCTTTCGTTGGCTTGGTTGCAGGTGGGCTTTGGGTGTGCGAAGCGCTCCGCTCTCGAACCCTCGACTTCGAACTCCGAAAGCTGAGCCTCAACTAGAAGAGCTTCGGGAGTCTGCACTCGCAAGTCCCGATCCGCCATTGGCCGTTGCTCTTCGTTCTAACTCGATCGTGCCGCCATGGACCTAGTGTCGGTCGCCGCGGGCGATTTGCCGGGGCATGGCTTGCCCGGCGGCTTGGGGCGCTGGACCTGGGACTTCAGGCTGCGCGTCGCAAGCTTCTCAATGTTGGCCGCGGAGCGGTAGGCGGTGTCGGCCCAGACCGCACTCGCGGTGTTGGCCGGGTCGAGCACGGCGCAGAGCTGGGCGCCGTCATGGGCGGCGGCGTGCGTGACCTTGACCCGCCTGATCGGAACCGATGACGAGATCGACCTCAATGCGGAGAAGGGCGGGTTCCTCCGCGCCTTCCGCTCGGACCGGAGCTTCAGCTTTACCGTTGATGAGGTAGGTCAGGTGTGGGGCGCCGAGGACATGGAGGTCGACGAGTTCCTGACGATTTGGCCGCCCCGTGCGGGCTCGCACTGGGTTCTCGAGCGTCAGGACGAGCCGGACACCGCGCTGGTCCCGGGTGGGCTGCTGTCCTTTGGAGAGGGCGGCGTAGAGGACGTCGTCTCCCGCAAGGATGAGCATGACCGCAAGGTTTTGGTCACCGTGGTCACCACTGCAGGGACCTTCCCGGCGGAGGGCGCGAAGCGCTACCCGACGTCGACGCCAATCTCGGAGGTGCTGGCACATGCGGCGCGAAAGCTGCACATCTCGGACACCGAGGCCTGGATCGTGACTGTGGCGGGCCGTGACGTGGCCTCGACGCTCACGCTCGCACAGGCTGGGCTTTCGGGCGAGGTCGCGCTCGAGTGGGGCCCGCGCGAGGGCGGCGGCGGTGCTTGAGGCACTGTCCCGGGCGGCGTTCAGCCGCGACGTCGGGCGGATCCATGCGCGATCCGCCCGCCTGTACGGTTGGACGATTCTGGAGTCCGGCTATCCACTCCTCGACGTCCTTTTTGACCACGCCACCGCTGTCCCCGTGCGACTGCGGCTGACCTGCACCGACTGGGACGAGCTCCCTCCCGCAATCGAGCTTCTCGACGCCGGCGGGCGTCCTGTTGTGGAGGTGCCGCCGAACGCCGGCGGGGTGTTCAATTCAGGCCCCCACCCGATTACTGGCCGCCCCTTCGTCTGTATGCGGGGTGCACGCGAGTACCACGCCCACGAGAGCCATACGACCGACAGCTGGGACAACTACAGGGGCATCTCCGGAATGGACTTGGGAGGGATCGTTCTGCAACTTTGGCGGGCTTGGAAGCGGAGCGTCGGATGAACACGATTGTCTGCACCCAAGCCATCGTGCGCGCAACGATCGATGTTCTCAGCCGCGGCGCCGCGGTCCGGGAGGAGCGGGTGGTGCTCTGGCTATCCGCGACCGCCGTGCGGATGCCGGCCTCGGTCGTCGAGGTGTACGAACCCGATCAAGTCACTGAGATCGACTTCTTCAGGCTGCCTCCGGCCTCGATGCGGGCCTTGATGGATCATCTCAGATCGACGCGCAGGCGCGTCGTTGCGCAGATCCACACCCACCCGGGACGGGCCTACCATTCCGAGGCGGACGCCGCCTGGGCGATCGTCAGCCACATCGGCGCGCTGTCGCTCGTCTTGCCGCGCTTCGCCGCTACCACCACCCTCGAGAACTTTCTGGAGGAGGTCGTGACGTATGAATACACTTCCGCCGGCGATTGGGATCACCGGCCGAACATGGGACCGGGCGCACGTCTTACGGTGACCGCATGAGCGGCGCCAGCCAGCAGAACGCCATGATGCTCGCTTCGCTGCTCGGCGTGGACGAGCGGGAGGCCAGCAACCGTCTGAAGCGAACGATCCTTATCACCACGGAACCGGGATGGAAGTCATCATGGGGCATTGAGCTTGGTCGGATTATCAGCCGTACCGTTGAGGTTAGCTTCAATCAGGATGGCGGTCCGCCTGACTTGGAGATCGTTGTGGGTGCGGCGCGCCCTCGGACGAGCGCGAAGCGCCTCTTCGCCGACATGGACGCGGCCGCAGCAGTGCTCGCCACCAACCCGGTGGAGGCTGGCACCGGGAAACCTCATGGTCTCTATGCCGCTGCCGCCGCCTGTGCGGCCGCTGCCGCCGCAGTATGGGCTGCCATCGACGATCTGGCGCTGCCGCAGGTTCGCCTGCCGGCGCGCTTCGACTTCCGGCAGCTCGGAGTTCCGGAGGGAGCACTCGACCGACCGCTTGAGTTGCGTCACGCCGCGGTGGTAGGCGCCGGAGCAGTCGCCCACGGTTTCCTACATGCTGCTCGCCATCTGGACCTGGCGGGAGAACTGGCCATCGTCGATCCTAAGGTAGTGCAGTCCGGCATCCTTAATCGCTGTGTATACCCAAGTGAAAGCGACGTTCATCGCGATAAAGCTCTCTCCCTCGCCGAGCGCGCGCAAGGTGACTTTGCCCGACTTCAGCTCCAGCCATACGTTATGGACTTCAAAACCTATGTCCGTGGCCTAGAGCTCCCGCCGGAGACTGCTTTCGTGACGGTCGATAGCCGACGCGCCCGGCGTTCGATTCAGCTCGAAGTTCCCCGGCGCATCGTTGAAGCCTCGACCACCGACGCGCGCGGCGTCGTGGTACACTCCAATGTCCTGCCGACTGAGCATGCGTGCCTTGCCTGCATATACCGACACGTTCCAGAGGAGCACGCGCGAGAGCAATCGATCGCTGAGGGTCTTGGGGTCCGAGTTACTGACGTTCAGGCAGGCTTGATCACTGCTGACGTTGCAGCGCTGATCAGCCAGACCCATCCGGCGATCAGCCCTGGTGCGATCACCGGAATGGCATTCGATAGCCTTTTTCGACAGCTATGCTCCGAACAAGCGTTGGCAACCCCCGAAGGCCAGCAGGTCCTTGCTCCGTTCGCCTTTGTTTCAGCGTGGGCCGGGGTTCTGATGGCGGTAGAGATGCTGCGGTCGTTCACAGGTGTGGCGACCAATTACTGGTCTGTCGACCCCTGGAATCTCCCGCTCTCCCGCGGGCGAGTCCGCCGGCCTCGCCATCCCGACTGCCAATTCTGCTCGAACCCGGAGTATGACCCCATTGTCCGCGAGCTCTGGAGTCGGACAACGGCGTAGCCCATCGCACGTGCCTGTCTTGCCGAGCCCCCATTTGTCCGCACCGCGAGCGTGGTGCGACACATGTGACAGGCGATCCAGTTCCTCCTACGCGCGCGCACACGCGCGTAAGCGGGAATCGGATGTCGCGTCGCATGTGTCCCATTGCATCTCTGAGACGACACGATGCCGTCAGTCGACGATCCGCTGCATCACTGGCCGCAGCGGCTCCGCGGAGAGGTCGACGGTGGCGATGGTGACGGGGAGCCTGAACCTGCGTGGTCCGGCGCTTCCTGGGTTGAGGAAGACGACGCCCTGCCTCGTTTCGATCTTGGGCATGTGCGAATGGCCGGAGATGACCATGTCGAACCCAGCTCCCACCGGATCGAGGTCGAGGTCTCCGAGGTCGTGGATGATGTAGAACGTCCGGCTGGCGAGTGTCACCGCCTCCCACGATGGCAACTCGCGCGCCCATGCCTGCGTGTCGACGTTGCCACGGATGGCCGTGACCGGTGCGATCTCCCTGAGCCTCGGCACTATGTCCGGACTTCCGATGTCGCCGGCGTGGATGATGTGCTCGACGCCCGTTAGCGCTGCCAGCGCTTCGGGTCGCAACAGGCCATGGGTGTCGGAGATGACGCCGAGCAGCATGAGCCTCATCGAACACCGGATCGCGTCCGCACGCGAGGGTCTTGCGGGCGGTGAGGCCGTCGGTAGTGTCGACGGGCCGTCCCAGCCGTGGACTTCTCCTGGTGCAAGAACCTGACGTCCCCACGTTCAATCTCGATCCCGCACCGAAGGTCATCACCTTCGACTGCTACGGGACGCTCGTGCAGTGGTACGAGGTGCTGCGACGCGAGATAGCCGCGGTTCTCGCCGCGCAGAACCGGGACATCGCAGGCGCGTCCGCGGTGCTTGACAGCTTCTCGCGGCACTCGCGCCACCTCGAAGCCGAGCGACCCCACCGGCTCTACAAGGACATCCTGCGCATGGCCTTCCGTGCAGCCCTGGCGGAGCACGGTCTCGCTCCCGACGAGGGCGGCGTGGAGCGGCTCGCGACCGCGATCCCGACGATGGGTCCGCATGCCGAGGTGCCGAGTGCCTTGCGACGGCTACGGGAGCGCTACAAGCTCGCGATCTTCACGAACTCCGACGACGACCTCATTGTCCACAACGTGGCGCGCATCGGCGTGCCCTTCGACTTCGTCATCACCGCCGAGCGCGCGCAGGCCTACAAGCCGTCTAGCCAGCTCTTCGAGTATGGCTACCGCACGATGGGGGTCTCGAAGGACGAGACGGTACACGTCGCGATGGGCATGTTCCTCGACATGAAGGCCTGTCACGACCTCCGGGTGCGAGGCATCTGGGTGAACCGGCTCGGGCAGCGTGGCAACCCGGACTGGCTGCCCTATGCAGAGGTGCCGGACCTGGATGAAGCCACGTCGTTGCTCCTCCCAGCCTGACCTCGGCTACACGTGGCGATGATCGTTTCGGCCGCGGGCTTGTGAGGCGGCTGTCAAGCAAATTCCGCCTTCGTGAGACATCGTCAGTTGAGACATCACGGGGGATTCACTTTTCGCGGGAATGCCCCTAGGTTCTCGGCATGATCGGGAGAGGCGCGAGCGAAGCGGGCGCCGCCTTCCGAACCCGACCTGAAGGTAGACGGCCAACCCGCTGATTTCTGGGTCCTTCCCGGCCCGGATCGTATGCCGGGGGGCCAAGCGCGCTAGTTCGCTAGCGACAGCCGCAGATTTTTGGGAGTCCACCCGGCTCGGGAGTCCACCGAGGCCGGGTAAATCCTGCCGCCACGACAAAGACTTACCGCCATCCGGGGGTGGATTCCGCTGGACCCTGAAGGAGTCCACGCGGGCCCAGTGGAATCCAGCTCGGAGTCCACCTCCCGGAGTCCACCCGTCCTTCCGCCAAGGTGCCGACCATGACCC
The DNA here is from genome assembly GCA_046348915.1 of Amaricoccus sp. Taxonomy (GTDB): domain Bacteria; phylum Pseudomonadota; class Alphaproteobacteria; order Rhodobacterales; family Rhodobacteraceae; genus Amaricoccus. The sequence goes on along the minus strand of JAXMDH010000059.1, from coordinate 11,666 downwards.
TGAGCTTCGCTCCGGAGCGCATCGAGCGCTGGCCGCTCGAACGCCTGAAGCCCTATGCACGGAACGCCAAGACGCACGAGGACGACCAGGTTGCGAAGATCGCCGCGTCGATGGCGCAGTTCGGCTGGACAGTGCCGGTGCTCGTCGGCGGCGACGGCGACGTGATCGCCGGCCACGGCCGCATCCTCGCCGCGACGCATCTCGGGCTGACCGACGCGCCGGTGATCGTCCTCGACCACCTGACTGACGCGCAGCGCCGGGCCTACCGGATCGCGGACAACAAGCTGACCGAGCTCGGCGCTTGGGACGAGGCATTGCTGGCGGGCGAGCTGCAGGAGCTGCTAGCCGACGACTTCGACCTCTCGGTCGTCGGCTTCTCCGACTCCGAGCTCGACCAGCTGCTCGCTGGCGACGGCGACGCGGACGGCGGGAACGAGGGCGAGGACGAGGTCCCGGAGACACCTGCCGATCCGATCAGCCGGCCCGGCGATCTCTGGCTGCTTGGCCCGCACCGGCTGCTCTGCGGCGACAGCACCGTCGCGACCGACGTCGAGCGGGTGCTGAACGGCGTGACCCCGCTCCTGATGGTCAGCGATCCGCCCTATGGCGTCGAGTACGACCCGTCGTGGAGGAACAAGGCCGGCGCGGCATCGACCCGGCGGACCGGCAAGGTCCTGAACGACGACCGCGCCGACTGGCGCGAGGCCTGGGCGCTGTTTCCCGGCGACGTCGCCTACGTCTGGCACGGCGCGCTGCACGCGACGACGGTCGCCGAGAGCCTCATCGCCGCCGGCTTCGCCATCCGCTCTCAGATCATCTGGGCGAAGGAGCGGCTGGTGCTGAGCCGCGGCGATTATCATTGGCAGCACGAGCCGTGTCTCTACAGCGTCCGGAAGACCGGGAAGGCGCACTGGGCGGGCGACCGCAAGCAGACAACGCTCTGGCAGATCTCCTCGCGGGACCAGGACGCCGACACCGTCCACGGCACCCAGAAGCCAGTCGAGTGCATGCGCCGCCCGATCCTCAACAACAGCTCCCCCGGCCAGGCGGTCTACGAGCCGTTCATGGGCTCGGGCACGACGTTGATCGCCGCCGAGACCACCGGCCGGGTCTGCCTCGGCGTCGAGCTCAACCCGGCCTACGTCGACGTCGCCATCGAGCGGTGGCAGCGGTTCGCCGGCAAGCCGGCGGTGCTCGACGGCTCGGGCGAGAGCTTCGCCGACCTCGCCGCCGCGCGGCGCGGCCCGACCGATGGAGCGCCGGCATGATCCGGCTCGCGCTCTATCTCGCGACGATCCCGGCGGCGAACTGGATGATCGGCAACGTCGGCACGATCTGCATGCCGGGCGGTCCCTGCCTCGTCCCGGTCGGCTTGGGGCTGACGGCGCCGTCGGGCGTGCTGCTGATCGGCATCGCGGTGGTGCTGCGCGACCTCGTGCACCGCGACCTCGGCGCGCGCTGGGCGGCGACCGGGATCGCGGTCGGCTCGGCGCTCTCCTTCGCGATCGCGCCGCCGCAGCTGGCGCTCGCCTCGTTCGTCGCCTTCGCGGTGTCGGAGGCGCTCGACCAGGTGGTCTACACCCCGCTCCGCCATCGGCGGCTCGTGCTCGCGGTCGTCGCCTCCGGCGTTGTCGGCGCGATTGCCGACTCCGCGCTCTTCCTTTGGCTCGCCTTCGGCAGCCTCGACCACGTCGCCGGTCAGGTCGTCGGCAAGCTCTGGATGGTCGGCGCGGCCGCCAGCTTCCTCTGGCTCCGCTCGCGGCGTCGGCCCGCGGCTGCGGCATCGTGATCCACTACCACGGCGGGCCGATCACGCCGGCGACGGCGGCGCTCCGGACCTGGAGCGGGCGGCACGCCTTCGTCTCCTTCGCCCGGCCCGAGCAGCTGCCGCTGGCGGCCGAGGTCTGCCAGTCCTTCGCCCTCGACAACGGCGCCTTCTCGCTCTGGCGCGCCGGCACGCGGGTCGACTGGGATGCCTACTACGGCTGGGTGGCCGACTGGCGGCGGCATCCCGGCTTCGACTTCGCCGTGGTGCCCGACGTCATCGACGGCAGCGAGGCCGAGAACGATGCCCTCGCGTCCGACTGGCCGTTCGCCCGTCACGAGGGTGCCATCGTCTGGCACATCAACGAGAGCGTAGAGCGGCTCATTCGGCTCGCGGAGGAATGGCCGCGGGTCGCCATCGGCTCGAGCGGCGCCTTCGACGTGTCGCGGCCGAAGCCGTTCCTCGCCCGGGCGCGGGAGGCGCTGGCGGCGATCTGCGACGACGACGGCTACCCCGCCTGCAAGCTGCACGGGCTCCGGATGCTGAACCCCGCGATCTTCACCGCGCTGCCGCTCGCCAGCGCCGACAGTACCAACGTCGCGCGCAACATCGGCATCGAGGCCGCCTGGCGCGGCACCTACCGGCCGCGCTCGAAGGACCTGCGCGCCGCGATCCTCGTCGAGCGGATCGAAGCCGCGAACGGCGCCTGCCGGCTCACCTGATACCGAGGAGTTCTCCGATGCGCGTGCTCGATGCCTGCGAGTTCTCGGGCGTGGTCCGGGACGCTTTCCGCGCGCGCGGCCACGATGCGGTGTCCTGCGATCTGCTGGCCAGCGAGCGCCCCGGACCGCATGTCGTCGGCGACGTGCGCGACCACTTCGCCGACGGCTGGGACCTGCTGATCGCCCACCCGCCCTGCACCTTCCTCGCCAACAGCGGGGCCAAGCATCTCTACCTCGGCTGCCGCCGGGAGAACGGCGCCGCCGGCGACCGCTGGGGCCAACCTCGGCCACGCCGCGGCCTTCTTCCTCGACATGCTGCGGGCGCCGATCCCGCGGATCGCGGTCGAGAACCCGATCATGCTCGGGCACGTGCGGCGGCTCTTCGACATCCCCGCGCCGTCGCAGACGATTCAACCCTGGCAGTTCGGTCACCCCGAGACCAAGGCGACCTGCCTCTGGCTGCGGAGCCTGGCGCGGCTCCGGCCGACGCATGTGGTCGAGGGCCGCGACGCGCGGGTGCACCGCGAACCGCCGGGGCCTGACCGCTGGCGCAACTGCAGCCGCACCTTCGGGGGCATTGCCACCGCGATGGCCGAGCAATGGGGCGGGTCGTGACCGTTCGCGCCAGGGTGCGCCATCACTGACGACGCTCGGCAAAAAAAGAGGCCGTGCCGAAGCACGACCCAAGTTTAGGGAGGAAACGCCCGTAGGGCGTGTGTGGTGCGAACACCACGACCCGAACCTATGCTGCACCGCAGCAAACGCAAGGGGTCGCGATTGGACCCGGTGTTTACGATGCCGTGTGTGGCTGACGTGCTCGCGCTTTCCGCAGAGATGCGCATTCGTGAGGCATCGAACAAACCGTGGGGCGGCTGAACGAGGAACCGCCGCCCCTCTCGGAGCGGCGGTCCACGGCGCCGTGGTGTCGGTCGGCTACTCGTCGGCCTTCCGGAGCGCGACGTGGGCGGCGCGCCAGTCGACGCCGGCGTCGCCGAGCGCCTGCCGGAGCTCGATGATCAGCCGCCACGGCACCCGGACCTCGTAGGCGTACTTGTTCTTGCGGACCGGAGCGTAGGCAGCGAGCTGCAACGCGAGTCCGAAGATGCGGTGCCGCGGGTCGGGGCGGTTGGAAGTGCTCATCGTTCCGTCTCCTGCGGCGCGGTCCCGGCGACGGGGTACCGCTCGTCGAGCCACGCCCGGAGGCTGGCCTCGCGCCTGGTCGAGGACACCGGCGTCCCGTGCTCCAGCGTCAGCAGCCGGATGCGGCGCAAGCCGGTGTTGTCCACGCGGGTCCGGAAGGCGAACGCCTGCCCGTCGTTGAAGCGGACGTCGCCGTCGCCCTCCAGCGGCAGGTAGGCCGCGCCGGCGACGCCGTAGGGATCGGCGGGGCTCATTGCCCCGCCTCCGAATCCAGCCGGTACACCCGGCCGATCCCCTCGACCTTCTCGGAGGTGACAGTGAGGCCGAGCTTCTTCTTCAGCGCGCCGGCGAAGGCGCCGCGCACCGTGTGCGGCTGCCAGCCGGTGGCGGCGACGATCTGGGCGATGGTGGCGCCCTCCTTCCGGCGGAGCATCGCGATCAGCTGCGCCTGCTTGGTGTCGTCGCGGGTCTTGCGCAGCGGGGCCGGGACGGCAGGCTCGGAGGCGGCCTTCTTCGGGCGGCCCGGCTTCTTCGGCGTGGCCGCCGGCTCGGTGGCCGCAGCCGCCTTCGTCGGCCGGCCGCGCTTCTTGGGCGCAACCGGCGTCGCGGGGCTCGCCGCCGTCGCGGCCGGACCCGCCGCCGGCTCGCCGGCCGAGTTGATGCCGTCGTTGATGCGGTAGTCGACCGCCCCCTCGGTTGGCGTCGCGGCCGCAGGCTCGGCCGGCGTCGCGGGCGCGTCCGCCGACTCGCCGGCCGTCTCGACGCCGATCGCCGCGAGGCCGTCGGGGGTGATCTTGAGCAGCACCCCGCGGCCGTCGGGCTCGTTGCGCCAGACGGTGTTGAGGGCGCTGTCGGCGGGGATGCTGCGGTCGATCACATCCTCGCGGGCGAGGCCGCGAGAGAGCAGTGCGCCGACCACCTTGACCGCGGCGCCGCCGCGGAGGCTACCGGGCAGCGGCAGCAGGTTGCCGCCGCTGCGCTGGGCGGCGGTGGAGAGGATGATCGCCTGGGTATCGGAGAGCTTGGTCATCGGGTCGTCCTTCGTGGCGAGGATCGGAACCATCCCGACCCTGCTACGACCCCGAGCCGCGCCTCGCAGCGCGGCGTGGTTACACGTGAGGTCGGCACAGGCTCAGGCGTTGGCCTCGTCGAGGATCTGGAAATGGGTGACCCAGCCGTTCAGGTAGGGAAGGCCGCGCGGGATGCCCTCGTCGCGCTCGGTCTGGCGGCCGATCCGCCACGCCTGCCAGCGGGTGACCGCCGCCTCGATCGCCGCTTCGAGCCGGTGGGCCCCGAGGTCGGCGAGCGCGCTCAGGACGTCGTCGGCGAAGTGCCGGCCGTATCGGGAGTCGAGGAAGTCGCGGACGCCCTCGGCCGAGGCGTCGGTCGCGGCCGCGATCATCGCGCTAGCCGCGTTCCAGCTCTGCATCGGGTCGGCCCCGCCGAGCTGCATGGTGCCGTAGAAGCCCCAAGCCTCGTTGCGGGTCGGCAGGATCGTGGTGGTCATCGTCGTCACCGGGTGCGTCTGCTGACACCACACATGCTCGGTTCTGCGGACAATCCAAGCTAATAAGTGGATCATATCATTGCTAAATCGAGGCGACGATGCAGGGCATGAGCGAGCGCGACTACGCGGCCCGCGCCGGCCTCTCGCGCGGGGCGATCCAGAAGGCGAAGCTGGCCGGCCGGCTGGTGCTGCACCCCGACGGCTCGATCGACGCGGCGGCCTCGGACGCCCGGCGAGCGGCGGCGACCGATCCGTCGAAGCAGCGCGGCGCGAGAGCGCCCGAGCGAACGGCGGAGCGGCCGGCGCAATCCTCGTCGCCGAAACTGAAGCCGGTGCCGACCGCGGCGGTGATCGCGGTGGGCGACACGCTGCGCGAGAACGGCCTGCCGTCACCCGCGGGCGGCGGCGCCACCTTCCTGCAGGCGAAGACCGCCAACGAGGTGCTGAAGTCGCAGGAGCGGCGGCTGAAGCTGCAGAAGCTGAAGGGCGAACTCGTCGACCGCGCCCGGGCCGAGGCGCTGGTCTTCCGCCTCGCCCGCGAGACCCGCGACGCCTGGGTGAACTGGCCAGCCCGCGCCGCGGCGCTGATCGCCGCGGAGATGGGCGCGGACCCCGCCGCCATGCAGAAGGTGCTCGAAGCCCATGTCCGCGCCCACCTCGACGAGCTTGGCCAGAGGGACCGGGTCGATCTCGGATGACGGCTTCTTTGCCTTCGACGGCGCCGAGGCGCTCATGCGTGCCTGGGGCGGCGGGCTGAAGCCCGATCCGCTCCTCACCGTTTCGGAGTGGGCCGACCGCTACCGCATGCTCAGCTCACGCGCCGCCGCCGAGCCCGGGCGCTACCGCACGAAGCGGACGCCCTACATGAAGGAGATCATGGACGCGCTGTCGCCGGGCCACCCGGCGCAGCGGATCGTCTTCATGAAGGCGGCCCAGGTCGGCGCCACCGAGGCCGGCAGCTGCTTCCTTGGCTTCATCATCCACCAGGCGCCGGGGCCGGCCTTGGCGGTGCAGCCGACCGTCGAGCTCGCCAAGCGCAACTCGCGGCAGCGGATCGATCCCTTGATCGAGGAGAGCCCGGCGCTCCGGGACAAGGTGAAGCCGGCGCGCTCGCGCGATGCCGGCAACACCATGCTGTCGAAGGAGTTCGCCGGCGGCATCCTGATCATGACCGGCGCCAACTCGGCGGTCGGGCTGCGCTCGACCCCGGCGCGCTACATCTTCCTCGACGAGGTCGACGCCTACCCGGCCTCGGTCGACGAGGAAGGCGATCCGGTGTCGCTCGCCGAGGCGCGGTCGCTGACCTTCGCGCACCGGCGAAAGGTGTTCCTCGCCTCGACGCCGACGATCCGCGGCCTCTCCCGGATCGAGCGCGAGTACGAGCCTCCGACCAGCGGCGCTACTTCGTCGCCTGCCCGCACTGCGGGGTCCTACAATGGCTGAAGTTCGAGCGACTGCGCTGGGAGAAAGGCAAGCCGGAGACCGCCGCCTACGTCTGTGAGGCCTGCGACGCGCCGATCGCCGAGCACCACAAGACCGCGATGCTCGAAGGCGGCGAGTGGCGCGCCACGGCGAACTCGGCCGACCCGGCGACCGTCGGCTTCCATCTCTCGGCGCTCTACTCGCCGGCGGGCTGGCTGAGCTGGGAGCGGATCGCGCGCGCCTGGGAGGCTGCTCAGGGTTCCGACGAGGCGATCCGCGCCTTCCGCAACACCATCCTCGGGGAAACCTGGGTCGAGACCGGCGAGGCGCCGGACTGGCGGCGGCTCTACGACCGCCGCGAGCGCTGGCCGGCCGGCACTGTCCCCGAGGGCGGGCTGATCCTGACCGCCGGCGCCGACGTGCAGAAAGACCGGATCGAGGTCGACGTCTGGGCCTGGGGACGTGGGCTCGAGAGCTGGCTGATCGATCATCTGGTGATCGAAGGTGGACCCGAGCATCAGGCGAGCTGGGAGGGGCTTGCGGCGCTCCTTGGCCGCACCTGGCCGCACACGCTTGGCGCCGAACTCGGGATCGCCCGGCTGGCGGTCGACACCGGCTACGAGGCGCCGGCGGTCTACGCCTGGGCTCGGCGGCAGGGCTTCGCGCAGGTGGCGCCGGTCAAGGGCGTCGAGGGCTTCAACCGGGCGAGCCCGGTGTCGGGGCCGACCTATGTCGATGTCACCGAAGGCGGCAAGCGGTTGCGCCGCGGCGCCCGGCTCTGGACCGTGGCGGTCTCGACCTTCAAGGCCGAGACCTATCGACACCTCAGGCTCCAGCGGCCGACGGCGGAGGAGCTCGCTGGCGGTGCGAAGATGCCGCCGGGGACGATCCATCTGCCCGACTGGGTCGAGTCCGAGTGGCTGAAGCAGTTCGTCGCCGAGCAGCTGGTCACGGTGAAGACTAGGGTCTGTTGAGATTCAGGATTCCCAGATTGCGGTTGTTCTGATTCAAGCTCCCAAAAGGGAGCAGTAGATGACGAGGACGATCCTGACGGACGCGCAATGGGCTCTGGTCGCGCCGCATTGTCTGGGGAAGGCAACGGACCCCGGTCGAACCGGCAGCGATGCGCGGGTGTTCGTCGAGGGGGTGCTCTGGATCGCGCGGACCGGCAGCCCCTGGCGCGATCTGCCGGAGGCCTTCGGCCCCTGGAACTCGGTGTTCAAGCGGTTCCGCTATTGGGTAAAGGCTGACGTATTCAAGAGAATTTTCGACGCGTTGGCGGATGATCCCGATCTCGAGCTCGCGATGGTCGACGGCACGATCGTCAAGGTCCACCGCCACGGACAGGGCTCAAAAGGGGGACTCAGAGCCAGGCCATCGGCAAGTCCCGCGGCGGATGGACGACCAAGATCCTTGCGCTGACCGACGCGCTCGGCAACCTCGTGCGCTTCGAGCTGCTGCCCGGGCAGCGCCACGACACGGTCGGCGTGACGCCGCTGATCGAGGGTGTCGCCTTCGGCGGGCTGATCGCTGACAAGGCCTTCGACGCCGGCTGGATCGTCGCCGAACTCGACGCGCGCGGCGCGCAAGTGGTGATCTCCCAGCACCCGCAGCGGACCAAGCCCCGGCCGATCGACGCCGACCTCTACCGGTGGCGCCACCTCATCGAGAACTTCTTCTGCAAGCTCAAAGACTTCAAGCGCATCGCCCTGCGAGCTTGCAAGACCGACCAGAGCTTCGCCGCAATGATCTATCTCGTCGCAACCGTCCTACACATACGGTGAATCTCAACAGACCCTAGTCGCAGCCCTTCGGCTCTACAAGTTCGCCCCTCGCCCTGAACACCGCGGCGCTCGCGCCGCTCCGCTCACGTCTGTTTGGCACGCTCGCCAGCGTCACCGATCTCGCGCTCTTCGCCGGCGCCAACGCGCTGGCGGTCGAGGCGAGCCCCGGCGTCTGGGAGGTGCTGCAGGCCGGCGTCGCCGAGCTGATCGCGCCGAGCCGCTATCGTCTCTCACGGCTCCTGCGCGGCCAGCGCGGCACCGATGGCGCGATCGGCAACCCGGCTCCGGCCGGAGCGAGGGTCGTCGCGCTCGACGATGCGCTGGTGCCGCTGCCGGTCCCGGAGGCGGCGCTCGGGCTCGAAGCGAACTGACGCTTCGGTCCGGCCTCGAAGCCGGTGGCCGACCGCTCCTACCGCCAGCTCGCCTTCACCCCGGAGGGTGTCGGTCTACGGCCGTTCTCGGTGGGCCACGTTTCGCAGCCGTGGCGGACGGCCCGCGAGCCCGGCGATCTCGTGATCGCCTGGAAACCGCCACTCGCGGGCGCTCGCCGCCGACAGCTGGACCGCGGCCGACATCCCGCTCGCCGAGGAGCGAGAGGCCTACGAGGTCGAGGTCCTCGACGGATCGGCGGTGCTGCGGACGCTCGCCACTTCGACGACCGGCGTGACCTACACTGCCGCCCAGCAGATCACCGACTGGGGCGCGCTGCTCGGTCCTGGCGACACGCTCGACGTCCGCATCTTCCAGCTCTCCGCCCTCGTCGGGCGGGGCGCGCCGACGCCCGTCACGCTCCAGTTCTGAAGGGCCGGAGCGTGACCGACTTCGTTCAGGCGGCGGGCTTGCGGCGGGAGCGCGTGGCCTTCGGCGCGGGCTGCGGGTCGACCCGCGGCTTGCGGCCGAGCCCGATCTTCTTCGCGAGCTCCTGCCGCTTCTGGGCGTAGTTCGGCGCCACCATCGGGTAGTCGGGTTTCAGCCCCCACTTCGCCCGGTACTCCTCGGGCGTCATGTTGTAGGCGGTCATTAGATGCCGCTTCAGCATCTTCAGCTTCTTCCCGTCTTCAAGGCAGACGATGTAGTCGTCGGTAACAGAGCGTCGGATCGGCACCGCCGGGGTGAGCTCGACTGACGTCGGCGCCTCATCGGTGGCGAGCGCGCTCAGCTTGTCAAACACGGACTGGATCAGCGGCGCGACCTCGTCTCGCGCGACAGCGTTGTTGGCGACGTGAGCCGAAACGATCTCGCCGGTCAGGGCGAGCAGTTCGCTCCGGCTGATGGTGTTGTCTTCCGACATGGTGGTCCTTCCTGAAATGCCGCTGCCCTCGGATCACCTGTCATGAGCGCCCGACGTCGATCGGGCCCATATCGATGCTGCAGGTGTTGCACGCAACACTAATCGCGGCCTGTCGGCTCCACAAGTTCGCCACGCGGCCCCGAACACCGCGGCGCTCGCGCCGCTCCGCTCACGTCTGTTCAGGGCACGACCATTTCCCTCCAACAGCGAAGTCCCATGCCCGACACCAGCACCCATCTCCTGCTACCCTATCTGCTCGCGGCACAAGCCCAGAAGCACGTCACCGTCAACGAGGCGCTGCGGCTCCTCGACGGCCTCGTGCAGCTCGCCGTGCTCGACCGGCACCTGACCACGCCGCCAACGAACCCGGCCGACGGCGCCCGCTACATCGTGGCCTCCGGTGCCGCCGGCGCCTGGGTGGGCTGGGACCTCAACGTCGCCTACTGGGTCGATGGCGCGTGGATGCGGCTGGTGCCGCGCACCGGCTGGCAGGCCTGGGTGGTCGACGAGGCGAACTTCCTCGCTTGGAACGGCGGCGCCTGGGTCTCGGCCGGGCTGCCCGCCTACTTCTCGGACGCGGTGTTCGAACTCGCGCATGAGGGGGACCCGACGCGTCGGGCGGTGTTCAACCTGGCGGCGATTGCCGCGGGTGCTGTCCGCAGCTTCGCGCTACCAGACGTCTCGACCGAGCTCGCCGGGCTCTCTGGCGCCCAGACCTTCGACGGCGACAAGACCTTTGCCGGCGACCTCGAGGCGAGCGGCCCGGTCGTGACGATCGGCACCGCGCCGGGCACCGCCACCTACGGCCTCGGCACCGGAGCGACCGCGGCCGGGGTTACCAAGACGGTGAACCTCGGCACCGGCGGCGTCGCGGGTTCCGACACCGTCGTCAACATCGGCTCGGACACGCCCGGAGCCGATGGTGTGACGGTGATCAACACGCCGACCGTCACCTTCGCCAACGACGTCACCGTCGTCGGCATGCCCCAGGCCAACCTCACCGCGCTGCTGCTGGGACTAGGCGGCGCCGTCGCCGACGCCTGGAACCGGCTGTCGGTCAACACGCCGGCGGTCCTCCTCAACAACGCAGGCAGCTCGATCGAGGCCACGGTCAACAAAGCGGCGCCGGCCAACTGGCAATGATCGCGCCGTAGGCTGGCGCGCCGCCAAAGTACCTGCGCTCGCCCGGAAGGATGATCGGACCCCGTGCGTAGAGAGCAAAGGACTTGCGGCCCTCCGGGAGCGGGCGAAGGAAGAGCTCGATCGAGCTCGTCACCTCGACGCCGTTCATCCGCACGTCGACCCGCTCGACCAGCAGCTGCACGATCCGCGCCTGCTCGGCGGGGAACAACTCGTCCCACAGCGGATCGAGCTGGGTGAGCGCCTCCCGCGCCTCGTCCTCGGTAATGTCGTCCTGCTCAGCGCAAACGGCCCGCCTTGTGCCGATGATGATCTCCGGCTGACGGAAGATGCCGCGCAGCTGGTCGATCACTGCCGCCTCGATCTCCGCCGCCGGCACCCGCCCGACGGGACAGGCATCCGGACCGCGCTTCAGCACGTCCTGGCTCACGTAATAGCGGTAGAGCCGGTTGCCCTTCCGGGTGTGCGTCGGCGACATCGCCGCGCCGGTCGGCCCGAAGAGTAGCGCCTTGAGCAGCGCCGGGGTCTGGGCTCGGGTGTTCGCCGAGCGGGTGCGGGCATTCTCGGCGAGGATTGCGTGGACCTTGTCCCAGAGGCCCTGATCGATGATGGCGGCGTGCTCGCCCGGGTACTCCGCGTCCTTGTGCACCGCGAGCCCGAGGTAGGTCCGGTTGTTGAGCAGCTTGTAGAGGTAGCCCTTGTCGACGAGCTTGCCGCGCTTGGTGCGGACACCCTCCTTTCGCAGGTCCCGCGCCAACACCGTCGCCGAGCCGACCTTCACGAACCGCTCGAAGATCGACCGGACGACCGCCGCCGCGGAGTCTTCCACCATGAGCTTCCGGTCCTTCACCACGTACCTGCCGCCCTACACCCCCGAACTGCAGCCGGCCGAGAT